>MKTT01000144.1:1063-39664 GCA_001898385.1 Planctomycetales bacterium 71-10 | reverse complement strand
GGGCCATCGGATCCCCACGGCCTCCGCGCTTCGCGTCCCCCTCATCTGACCGCTTCGCGGTCTGTCTTCCCCCGCGAGGGGGGAAGACGATTCTTGTCGCCCCCCCCAAAATCCGTGACGATCAGAAAAGAAGACTGAAGGGTGGTCCGGGCGGCCCGCCCGGACGTCCCCATTCCGAAAGCTCTCGACGTCCGGGCGGGCCGCCCGGACCACCTTTCGGTCATCCCTGGCCTCAGCCCGGTGATCGCGCCTCCGACATACCCTCCGCACTCCGACGACCCTCACCCGCCGCTGCGCGGCCGCCCTCTCCCGGCGGGAGAGGGGATGAACGTCGGTCGGCGACCGAGGGCCCGCCGGTCACTCCTCGAAGCCGTGCTGCTTGTTCCAGGCCATCGCCTTGGCGTGCTCGGCCTCGGGGATCCGGCCGCAGCGGACGTAGATGACCGAGAGGGCGGTGTAGCTGAAGGCGTCGTCCGGCTCCAGCTCCACGACCTTCTGGGCGTGCGCGATGGCCTTCTCGGCCTCGCCGAGGTCGACGTAGAGCCGCGCGAGCATCCCGTGGCCGATCGTGAAATTCGGGTCGGCCGCCAGGGCCTCCTCCAGCTTCGCGATGGCCGCCGGCTTGTCGCCCGCGTCGCGGAGGTCGATGGCCTGGTCGTACAACTGGTCTGGCGTGGGCATGGGACGGTCGATCCTGCAATGGACAAGGACGCGCGGGCGCGCCGGCCCGCCGCAGACCCCCATTCTAGGCTCGCCGCCCTCGGGTCGCCACCGTTCGCGGACCAAGTCCGTGTCCATACGAACTCGTTCCGGTTCCGTCACAATCTCCTCGCAAGCCGCATTCCGGGGACATCGGCCTATCGGGGGGCCATGCACCGCGACCAAGTCGATGGGGGGAGATGATGCGATCACGGCCGGGAGGACGAGTCGAGCGACGGGTCGGCGGGACGTCGACGAGCCCGCACGGCCTCGTGCGCGCGACGGCCCAGGTCCCCGCGCAGGGGACCGTCTCCGCCGCCGTCGCGATGGCCCCGGTCGCTCGGAAAACCCCATCGGCTTCGACGATCGAAGCCAAATTTCGAACCGCCAAAACCACGTCAAACCGCAGTCGCATCAACGACTTACGAATTTCCGCCCGAGACGGCCGGCTCGACGAACGGACCCGAACCGAGCCAGTCGTCGGCCGAGGCCGTCCAGGGCTCGCGCGGCAGCCTGGCGAGGTCGAAGGCATCGACCCAGTCTCCGGGCGCGGAGGGGGCCGCCTCGTCCGAGAGGCCGCACGATCGGGCCAGGACGCCGACCAGCCGGCGGGGGTCGAGGCCGCGCTCGCGGAGCGTCGCCAGCTTGATGGAGCCGTCGCGCTTGGCCAGGCGACGACCGTCGGGGCCGACGACCAGCGGGACGTGGCCGAACCGCGGCGGCTCCCAGCCGAGGGCGCGGTACAGCAGGAGTTGGCGCGGCGTGCTGGGGACCAGGTCGTCGCCGCGGATCACCCGGTCCACCCCCATCAGGGCGTCGTCCGCCACCACCGCGAGCTGGTACGACGGCCCCTGCCCGTTGCGGCCGACGAGGAAGTCGCCGCCGAGCCGCGCCGGGTCGATCGAGCGCGGGCCCAGGATCAGGTCGTCCCATCCCACCTCCCCGGGGGGGACGCGAAAGCGCCAGGCGAACGGCCGGTCGCCCAGGGCCGGGGCGTCGGCGGCCGAGCGATGCGCGCAGGTGCCGGGGTAGGTCGGCCCCTCGTCCTCGGCGTGCGGGGCGGAGGCCGCGCGCTCGATGTCGGCGCGGGTGCAGGTGCAGGGATAGACCCGCTCCGCCGCCTTCAGCCGCGCGAGGGCCTCGTCGTAGACCGCCCGCCGCTCGGACTGGACGTAAGGCCCGCGCGGGCCGCCGACGTCCGGCCCCTCGTCCCAGTCCAGCCCCAACCAGCGGAGGTCGACGAGGGCCGCGGCCGTCGCCTCCGGGCGGGCGCGGGTGGCGTCGAGGTCCTCGATGCGCAGGGCGACCGGCCCGTCCTCCCGGCGCGAGGCGAGCCAGGCGACCAGGAACGTGCGCGCGTGGCCGACGTGCAGGCCCCCCGTCGGCGAGGGGGCCAGCCGGCCGCAGCCGGGCCGGACGTGCTGTCGAAGCTCCACGTCGTCGATCCCCTCCGGGCCCCGCGACGGGGCCGACTGGTCTGGTTGCGGCCCGGTCGTTCGGTTCTAATGGGCCCGAGTCTAGCGATCCGACCCGCGGGACGGCCAGGCCGTCGCCCGCCCTTCTCCCAGGAGTGTTTCGCCGTGGATGCCGAGCTGAAGCGATCGGCCAGGAACGTGATCGACCGGATCATCCATCTCCGAGACTCTCTTTGACTTGGGCGAAAAGCAGTCCCGCCGCGACGCCCTCCAGTCCGAGATGGAAGGGCCGTCGTTCTGGAACGACCAGGAGAAGGCCAAGGCGACCATCGCCGAGCTGAAGACGCTCAACGGCGTCCTCAAGCCGTTCGAAGAGCTGATCAAGCAGGCCGACGACCTGGCCGCCGCGATCGAGATGGCCGAGGAGCTTGAGACCGACGAGTTCGACGACGACGTCCGGACGTCGACCGAGAAGGCCGACAAGGACTTCGCCGCGTTCGAACTCCAGTCGATGCTCAGCGGCCCCAACGACCACTGCAACGCCTTCGTCACCGTCCACGCCGGCGCCGGCGGCACCGAGGCCTGCGACTGGGCCGAGATGCTCATGCGCATGTACATGATGTGGGCCGAGGGCCGCGGCTTCAAGGTCGCCATCACCAACCGCGAAGACGGCGGCGCGGCGGGCATCGCCGAGGCCACCATCCAGATCACCGGCCCCTACGCCTACGGCAACCTCCGCGGCGAGACCGGCGTCCACCGCCTCGTCCGGATCAGCCCGTATGACGCCGCGGCCCGGCGCCAGACCTCGTTCGCGTCCGTCGACGTCATCCCCGAGGTCGACGACACCATCGACATCGTCCTGAAGGACGACGAGCTGAAGCGCGACGTGTTCCGCGCCGGCGGCCCCGGCGGCCAGCACCAGAACAAGACCGAGTCGGCCGTGCGCTACACGCACCTCCCGACCGGCGTCGCCGCCGAGTCCCGCGGCGAGCGCTCGCAGCACAAGAACGACGCCATCGCGCTGGCCTCCCTCAAGGCCAAGCTCATCCGCATGGAGGAGGAGAAGCGCGAGGCCGAGTACGCCAAGAAGTACGACGAGAAGGGCGAGGTCTCCTTCGGGAGCCAGATCCGCTCATACGTCCTCCAGCCCTACCAGCTCGTCAAGGACGCGCGCACGGGCTTCGAGGTCGGCAACCCCCGCGCGGTGCTCGACGGCGGGCTCGACGGCTTCATCGAATCATACCTGCGCATGAAGCTGGCCAAGGGCGCCGAGCTGTCCAAGTAAACGACGAGGGTCGGTCGACGATGCCGGGTGCCGCGTGGGAGCTGTCGGAGGGCGATGAGCTGGTGACGATCCGGACGCAGGCCGTCCGGGTCGCCCTCCGGCGCACGGCCGACCGATGGATCCACGAGGTCGGCCCGGCCGACGGCCCCCCCTGGCTGGCCACGATCGAGGATCCTCCCGAATCGGCCGACCCGTCCCAGGTCGTCAGCCCGGTCTACCAGGAAGTCCAGCACCATTCGTTCGACGACGACGACCGCCGCGTTCGGCTGCTCCTCACCGGGCTGCTGCACAAGCATCACTTCTCGGCCGTGTTGACCGTGCAGGTCGACGACGACGGGGCGACGGTCGTCGACCTCGACGTGGCCGACCGCTGCCGCGACGTCGTCTCTCGCCTCGCCGCGACCTACGAGGTCCGGCTCGGCCCCGGCGACCTGGAAGACGCCGGCCCCCGCGCCGTCGCCTGGTCGCTGGGCGACGCCACCCTGGCGCTGGCCGCCGTCGACGGGGCCGGCCTGGCGACCGCCAGCAAGGGCCCGCGCTCCGTGCAGGTCCAGGCCCTCGCGAGCCTGACCCCGGGCGCGTTCACCCACCGCCTCCGCTACCGCTGGACCTGGGCCACCCGCTCCGGACGCACGCGGTAGACCGCGAACTCGCCCTCGGCGTGCAGCCGTTCGAGCGGGCCCCCGGCCTCGTCCTCCCGATCGGCCCCCGCCACCACGAACTCCGCCCCCTGCCTCGCCGCGAGCGCCGCGAGCTGGGCGTCGGTCATGGCGTCGTACCGCCCTTCCAGCCGGTGCCGGCCTTCCAGGTACGCGCGGACCAGTTCCTCCGGCGGGCCGTCGAACGCGACGTGGTCGCGGAACCGCTCGTACCAGTCGCCCAGCCCCCGGGCGTGGTACGGGCTCCCCGCCCGGTTGAACGCCCAGCTCCGTCGCGACCAGAGCCGGAACCCCTTCGGCCCCGGCGGCCCGATGAACCGCGCCGCGGCCGGCGTGTGCTCGCGACACCACGCCCCCAGCCGCTCGTCATCCTCCACCGGCGTCGCCGCGAACCGCCACCGCGCAACCACGGCCCCGGCCTTCGGATGGGACGTCGGGAACCAACCGGCGACGAGCCCGGCCGTCGGCCCCGCCCACGCGAGGACCATCGCCGCCCGGTACAGTCGCCCCTTCCTTATAATAAGGGAGGGACGACGGCGCATGAGCAAGCCGACCGCCACGCCCGCGCCGGCCGCCCCGAGCAACGCCCGATGCCCGCGCTCCGTGTCGTGCCGGGAGAGGAAGACCGCGGCCCACGCCAGCATCCCGACGAAGGCGGCGTCCCGCACGCCGATCCGGACCCGCGCCGACTCCATCGCGGTCATCACGACCTCGATCGCCGCGACGGCCGCGAACGTCCAGTCGCCGGTGCAGGCGACGGGGATCAGCACGGCCCGCGCGCGATCGGTCACCCCGCCGCGACGCCACAGCCCGACGACGTGCCCGCTCGCGATCGCCAGGCAGAGCCCGCGGCCGAACGTCGCGATCCGGAACGGCTGGAAGACCGTGGCCCCGACGTGCCCGACGACCTCGACCGCCCCCCACGACGCGGCCAGCCAGATCAGCACCACGCCGAGCATCAGCAGCAGCCGACGCCGCGGCGACGCCGTCGACTCCGATCGCGGCCCCGCCAGCGCCACGGCCGCGAGCAGCAGGTACGCCCCGGCCGCCAGCCACTGGGGCTGCCTCCAGAGGTGAGGCAGCATGTGCTGCGGGCTCTGAAGCTCGACGGTCAGGAGCCGGAACGTCTCGGGCGGCAGCCCCTCGCGCAGGTTCCCGAACGGGGCGAGGTTCACCAGCAGCCCCGGGACGATCGCCAGCCCCGTCGCCGCGATCGCGACGGCCGCGAGCCTCCGCGACGCCCCGCCGAAGGCCGCCCACGCCAGCCAGGCCCCGGAGAAGACCAGGGCCAATTGCAGCCCCAGTGACGGGTGGATCCAGGCCGCGACCCCGAGCAGCAGGGCCGAGCGCCGCCACCCGCGATCCGGGTCCTCGACGACCTCGGCCGCGGCGACCCACGCCAGCGCCAGGGCCATGAGCCGATCGAGCAGCATCGACTCGAACAGGTGGTTCGTCCCCACGTTCCCGGC
The DNA here is from genome assembly GCA_001898385.1 of Planctomycetales bacterium 71-10. GTDB lineage: Bacteria > Planctomycetota > Planctomycetia > Isosphaerales > Isosphaeraceae > Paludisphaera. The sequence goes on along the minus strand of MKTT01000144.1, from coordinate 34,137 downwards.
CTTCGCCGCCAGGAACAGGACGACCGCCGTCCACCCGATCGCCCCGGACCGATCGCCCCAGAACGCCGAGGCCAGCCGATGCACCCCGCGCACGCTCAGGGCGAACGTGATCGCGAACAGCCCCGCGAGCGTCGCGGGCAGGCCGACGGCCCGCGTCAGCGTCCCCAGCAGTTGCAGCGACCCGCGATGCGGGTTGAACTCGTCGAAGCACCGGACGAACGGGTCGTCGGCGTAGAGCGCCGGGTCGAGCCGATGCAGGAGGATCGGCAGCCGATGGGCCTGGTCGCCGTCGAGGCTGTGATAGCCCTTGATCGTCAGGTACAGGCCCAGGGCCAGGAAGACGAGACGCCAGGGGGGCGTCCCGCGCGCGCGATCCGTTGCGTCGTCCATGACCTTCCCCGATCCGCGATCGGCCCGCCTCCCGGCGTGCTCCAAGCCCGGATCTTAGCCCGGGCCCGGAGGGGGTCAACGCCAGTCGGGCTCGGCCCGACGGCCGCGGCGGGCGTCGCGCTCGGCCTTGAACCGTTCGAGGTCGGCCAGGACCTCGGGGTCGAATTCGGACGCGGCGGGGGCGTCGGGGATTTCGAGCCGCGGGACGGGCCGCGGGGATTCGGGGTCGCGGGCCTCGGCCACCTGGCCCTCGGGCGTTTCCGCCGCCGGCGCATCGGCCGGCTTGCCCAGGCCGTGGCGTCGGATGTGGTCGACGAACCGCCGTACCGGCGTCGACTCCCAGATCTTCGGGGCCGGATCGTACTTCTGGTTCCATTCGAGCGTCTTCGACCCGGCGGTCATCTTCTCGACGAAGTCGACCCGCCCTTGCAGCTCGCCGGCGTACTTCTGGAAGGCCGCCAGCAGGAAGACCGCGGCGAGCCCCCCCTTCCCCGCCCCCAGCAGGAACCCGGCGAACTGGTCGTCGCGGCGGGCTTCGCTCTTGCCCGAGGCGTCCGGCCGCCGGGCCAGCTTGATGAGGAGCGTGGCCGCCCCGACGATCACGATGTACGACGCCGCGGCCGACGACCACCACAGGATCCGGTCCATCAGCGCCGGGTCGACCTTGGGCAGCCGCGCGAGGACGTACGGCCGGGCCTGGTCGCGGACCGGGCCGGCGAGGTAGAAGCACGCCACGAACCCGGCGATCCGGATCGCCTGGCTGACGAAGCCCCGCATCCAGCCGCGGACCGCGGCGATCAGGACCACCACCCCCAGGGCCAGGTCCAACCCCATCTCCCCCTCCTCCCGAACCGGAAACGGCGAAACCGCCCGTGGGGTATTCGCCGCCGGCGGCCGATTCTTGCATCCCGGATGAGCCTCGAAAGCCGTATCGGCCTTCATCGGCCCCGTCGGCCCGGGACTTGAGGAAATCCCGGGAGGATGCGGGGAGAGGGTCGACTCAATACCCGTGCCGCTTCAGGTAGTCCACGCTCCGGGCGATCCGGCGGCGGCGTTCCTCCAGGCCGGGCTCGGGCTCGCCGCCGATCCCCTCGATCTCGATGGTGTAGGCGCCGCGGTAGCCGACGCCGTCGAGGATCGTCCGGACCCGCTCGAAGTCGACCGCGCCGCCGTCGCCAACGGCCGGGAAGTACCAGTCCTCGAACCCGCCCCGGTTGTCCTTGACGTGCACGTTGCGGACCAGGTCCTTGACCTTCTCCAACTCGTCGCAGGGGTCGACGCCCGCGTTGTAGTAGGCGATGTTGCCGGTGTCGAAGTTGAGCAGGACGTGGGGGTGGCGGACCTCGTCCATCAGGGCGAGCATCGCGGCGGCGTCCTGGGTCGGTCCCTTGTGGGTCTCCAGCGCCAGCGTCACGCCGACGGACGCGGCGACGTCCCCCAGGCGGCGCAGGGCCTTCACGACGGCCGCGCGCTGGTCGGCGTCGGCGGGCTGGCCGGCCCCGGTGACGCAGATGGGGACGTTGAACCAACGGGCGGCGAAGCGGATCCGGCGCTCGGTGAGGGCGACGCCCTCCTCGGCCCGGATGTCGGCCCCGCCGACGTTGCAGCCGCTGACCTTCACCTCATGGCGGTTCAGGAGGTCGACGAACGCCTGGGCCGTGGCGTCGTCGGCCTTCTCGGTGACGACGGCCGATTCGGGGATGACCAGGCCGCCGAAGTCGTGGCCGCGGAGGGCCAGCTCCAGGTGGTGGATGCCGGCCTCGCGGATCGTCTCGACGGCCGTCCGGACGCCGGCCGGACCGTAGCAGTTGGTGAAGCAGCTCAGGACGTGCATGTCTCAGGCCCCTTCTCCGCCCCGGACGGGCTCCAGCGCCACCGGGAACTCGCTCTCCGGGTCGACCACCCGCAGGGCCGTGCGGCCGTCGAGCACGTCCAGCAGGAGGTTGCCGCACATCTCGGCCCGCCAGCCCTCGGCCAGCGCCGGGAGATGGCCCTCGGGGCAGCCTTCGAGCCGCCATCGGATCAGGCTGCGGAGGTCGGCGTTGCTGGCGACGAGCGAGCCGGCCACCTTGTTCTCAAGGCAGCATTGGGCCAGGGCCGCGGCCAGCAGGTTGGCGACCGTCGACGCCCCCGGCGCGTCGTCGGGCCGGCCGGCGGGCTCGGGGAGCTGGTCCTCGGGGACGGCGCGGGCGGCGGCGACCGCGGCGATGATCTCGTCGGAGCGGTTCAGCAGGCCGGGGCGGTTGAAGTCGCGCAGGGCCTCCAGGTCGCGGCGGCTCCCGGGCATCCGCTTGGCGATCGCCGTCACGAGGTCGTCGCGCATCACCTGCCGCATCGGCCGGTTCTGCCGGCGGGCCTCGCCCTCGCGCCACTCGGCGAGCCGGCGGGCGGCCTCCAGCGAGCGGCGGTTGAGCTGGTGCAGGCCGGGGAGGCGTCGCCAGCGGTCCTGGTCGGCGCGCTCCTCGACGGTCTTGAGGTAGTCCTTGAACTCGGCGTCCGCCCACCAGCCGCGCCCCAGGCGGTCCAGCTCGGCCGTCAGCCTGTCCTCCATCGCCAGCAGGAAGCGGACGTCGTCGAGCGCGTACTTGACCTGGGCCGAGGTCAGCGGCCGGCGCCGCCAATCGGTCCGGGTCTCGCTCCCGGAGACGGTGGCGCGGAGGAGCTGGTGGACGAGGTTCGTGTGCGAGAGCGGGTAGCTGTACCCCACCAGCCCGGCCGCGATCTGGACGTCGAAGACGCGGTCCGGCAGCCTGCCGGTGCGCAGGTGGCAGATCCGCATGTCCTCGCCGGAGGCGTGCATCACGACGTCGATCGCCGGGTCGAGGACGACGTCCCAGAACCCGTCGATGTCGCCGACGGCCAGGGGGTCGACCACGGCCAGGCGCTTCGAGGTGGCGACCTGGATCAGGCAGAGGACCGGCTCGAAGGTGTCCTCGGAGACGAACTCGGTGTCGAAGCCGAACCGGCGCTCCTCGCGGATGTGCTCGACCAGCTCGCGCAGGCCGGCCGCCGTGGCGACGAGGCTCTCCTGTCTCGTGTCAGGCATGGGGGGGGACGTCTCTCAGGAAGTCGAGGAGGGCGGGATTGAAGGCGTCGGGGTTCTCATAGGGGGCGAGGTGGCCGGCGCGCGGGATCACCGCGAGCCGTCCGGCGGGCAGCGACTCGGCGATCGCCCTGGCCTCGTCCGGGGGCGAGATCGCGTCGTCCTCGCCGACGGCCACGAGGACGGGGCACGCGATCTCCCCGAGCCGATCGCGGCGGTCCGGCCGGCAGGCCATCCCCCGGAGGGCCCCCGCGACGCCGGCCGGCGTGGTCTGCTCCATCGCCGCCTTGATCGGCGGGACCAGGCCCGGCCGGTCGCGGAACGTCGACCGCGAGAAGAGGCGCGGGACCATCCCCTCGATCAGCGGCCCCAGGTCGCCCGTCTTCAACACGGCCTGGGCCGTCTCCTCGCGCTTCGCGGCGGCCTCGGGCGAGTCGGCCGCGGCGCGGGTGTCCGCCAGGACCAGGCCGCGGATCCGGTCCGGGTGGTTCAGCGCCAGGGCGAGGGCGACGTAGCCGCCCATCGACAGCCCGCCGACCACGACCGGCTCGGCGATCCCCAGGCCGTCGAGCATCTCGACGACGTCCTCGGCCATCAGGTCCATCGCGTACACGGCGTCGGGGGCCGGGGATTCGCCGTGGCCGCGCAGGTCCGGGACGATCACCCGATGCGCGGGGGCCAGCGCCCGGACCTGGGCGTCCCACATGGAACGATTCAGCGGGAATCCGTGGAGGAGGACGACGACCGGCCCGGTCCCCTCGTCGCTGAATGCCAGCAGCATGGCGCGATCTCCCGCTTTCGTCGTCCAGCTTGAGCCCGTCCGCTATTCTAGTCGCGGATCGGCCGCAACGCGAGCGGGCAAGGCCGGCGACGCTTGATCTCCGGGGGACGTCCGCGGAGAATCGTCGACGACGAACCCCGATCCCCCCACCGCCCGGACGCATCGACGATGGCCCGACCCAAGCTGATCCCCCTGGACCGCCCCGAGCTGGAACCGTTCCCGATGTCGGAGCGGCTCCGGTCCCAGCTCGTCTACTTCCAGGCCGCCACCGACGCCCCCGACCGCCCCGCGCTGGGCGAGGGCGAATACTGGTTCGACCGCGACGAGGTCGCGAAGTGGCTGGACGACGGCGTCATCGACCTCGTCTCCCCCCTCGACACCGAGAACACCACCGAGGTCGAGCTGTCCGAGGAGCAGGAAGACTTGCTCGGCTGGCTCCACAAGAACGAAGTCCGGCGCGCGAAGGTGGGCTGACCCTCACGCCACGATCGGCGCGATCAACTCGCCGTGGACGTCGGTCAGGCGCATGTCACGGCCGCCGAAGCGGAAGGTGAGTCGCTTGTGGTCCAGGCCGAGGAGGTGGAGCATCGTGGCGTGGAGGTCGTACATCGCGACCTTGTCGACGACGGCGTGATAGCCGTAGTCGTCGGTCTCGCCGTGGGTCACGCCCCCCTTGATGCCGCCGCCGGCCAGCCAGACCGTGAAGCCGAACGGGTTGTGGTCGCGGCCGTCGCTCCCCTGGGCCATCGGCGTCCGGCCGAACTCGCCGCCCCAGAAGACCAGGGTGGAGTCCAGCAGGCCCCGGCCCTTCAAGTCGGAGAGGAGCCCGGCGATCGGACGGTCGACGGCCCGGGCGTTGCGCTCGTGGCCGTTCTTCAGGTCGGAGTGCTGGTCCCAGCGGTCGTGGCCGACCGACGGGCAGAGCACCTCCACGAACCGCACCCCGCGCTCCACGAGGCGGCGGGCGATCAGGCATTCGCGGCCGAAGATCCGCGTCGGCTCGAAGTCCTCGTCCAGCCCGTACAGCTTCTTGGTCGCGGCCGACTCCCCGTCCAGGTCCATCAGGCCCGGCACGGCCGACTGCATCCGGTACGCCAGCTCATAATTGGCGATCGCCGCTTCCAGGGCGTCGGGCCGGCCCATGCGGTCGGCGACGCCGCGGTCGAGGTCGCGGACCAGGTCGAGCTTGCGGAGCTGGCCGCCGGGCGCGGACTCCGCGGGCCGGATGTTGGCGACGGCCTCGGCCGCCGGCCGGAAGACCGAGCCCTGGTAGGCCGCGGGGAGGAAGCCGTTGCTGAAGCAGTCCATCCCGCCGGGCGGGATCAGGCCGCCGTTGAGGACGACGAAGCCGGGCAGGTCCTTCGACTCGCTCCCCAGCCCGTAGGTCGTCCAGGCCCCGTGGCTGGGCCGGCCCTGGAGGCCGCTGCCGGTGTGCAGGAAGTAGTTCGCCGCCGTGTGCTCGGAGAACTCCGACGTCATCGACCGGACGATGGCCATCTCGTCGACGTGCCGCGCGACGTTCGGGAACAGGTCGCTGACCGGGGCCCCGCACTCGCCGTAGCGGCGGAACTTCCAGGGGCACTTGAGCACCGCGCCGACGTTGTTGAACTGCGTGGGCGCCGTCTTCACCTTGATCGGCTGCCCGTGCTCGCGGTCGAGCCTCGGCTTGGGGTCGAAGGTGTCCATCTGCGACGGGCCGCCGTCCATGTACAGGAAGATGACGCTCTTCGCCTTCGCCGCGTGATGCAGCCCGGAGGCCGACGGCTCGGCGGCGAAGGCCCGCTCGCGCAGCAAGGCCGACAGGGCCACCGCCCCGAAGCCGTTGGCGCAGCGGGCGAGCATCCGGCGGCGGTCGATCGGCGTGGAGAAGCGTCCGCAGTGCATGGCGAGGGCCCCGGTCGATCCGGTCAATCGACGTAGACGAATTCCTTGACGTTGAACAGCGCGTGCGCCAGGTCGGCCCAGGCGGCCTTCTCATCGGCCGGGCCGGCGGAGCGGCGGGCCTCCAGGTAGGCGACGCAACGGCCGACCTCCTCGGCCGTCGGCGGGCGGGCGAACGCCTCCTGGTACAGACGCCCGACCTGCGCGGCGTCGGTCGCGTCGTCGGCCAGGCTCCGCGCGGCCCAGGTTTCCGCGAGCTGAATCACCAGCGGGTCGTTCAGCAGGGCGAGCGCCTGGGCGGGGACGTTGGAGGCGTGGCGACGGCCCATCGTCGAGGCCGGGACGGGGGCGTCGAAGACCAGGAACAGCGGGTTCAGGAAGTTGCGCCGGACCTGGAGGTACAGGCTGCGGCGGCCGTCGCCGTCGAGCGGGCCGCTCTCCTTCGGCCGCCCGCGGCCGTCCATGAACGGCGAGAGGTAGGATGGGACGCTCGGCCCGCCGGCCCGGCGGTCGAGCCGGCCGGAGACGGCGAGGAGGGCGTCGCGCACGGCCTCGGCCTCCAGCCGGCGAACGTTGGCCCGGTGCAACAGCGCGTTGGTCGGGTCGGCGCGGTCGGCCTCGGGCGTCGCGCGGGCGGCCATGCGGTAGGCCGACGATTCGACCATCAGCCGGTGCATGGCCTTCAGCGACCAGCCGCGGCGGACGAACTCCGACGCCAGCCAGTCGAGCAGCTCCGGATGCGACGGGGCCTGCCCCATCGCGCCGAAGTCGTCGGCCGAGCGCACCAGGCCGACGCCGAAGTGGTGCTGCCAGAGCCGGTTGACGATCACGCGGGCGATGAGCGGATCGGCCTCGGGATCGACCATCGCGCGGGCCAGTTCCAGCCGGCCGCTGCCGACCGCCCCCGGGGAGGGCCCGCCGCCGCCCAGGACCGCGAGCAGCTTCCGCGGCGCGGCTTCGCCCAGGGTTCTCGGGCTGCCGCGCAGCATGACGAACTCGTCCTCGCCGTCGCCGTCGATCGCCGCTGGGGCCAGCGCCGGGGCGGGGATGCGCGACTCGACCTCGCGATACTCGGCCAGGGCGGTCGCGACCCGCTCGGCCAGGGGCGAGTCGACGGCCTCCAGGTCGCGGACGAGGGCCGCCGCGTCGACCGCGACCTCGGCCGGGACCTCGATCGCGGGCGGGGCCGGGTCGTCGCTCGCGCGGACGGCCAGGACGTCGACCCGGCCGCGGCCGTCGACCGGCTCCGCCGTCGCGCCGCCGAAGTCGGCCGAGGCGCCGTCGCAGACCTCCAGGAACGCGCGGTGGCCGACCCAGGTCGTGACGTCGAGCGTGATCCAGTGCGGCGCCTGCGGGTGGTTCACCGGGACGGTCAGGCCGTCGTAGATCGGCCCCCGGATCTTCTCGAACCCGTCGATCACGAGGTTGAGCCGCCCCCCGGTCCCGCCGGCCAGGACGTGCAGCCGACGCCCCGCGATCGTGAACGTCGGCGACCGCACGACGCCCTGGAGCCGGTCCGACACGAGCCCGCTGCCCAGCGAGCCGGCCGGCGCGGCGACGAGGCGGGAGGGCTCGATCCGGAAGGGCGTCTCCGGCCGAGCCGCGAAGGCGTCGCCGGTCGAGCGCCAGGTGGAGAGGTCCTCGGGGGCCGGCCGCCCCGCCGGCGCGGCCCAGGCGGCGGGCTCCGGCCTTCGCAGGAGAGCCTCCACCTCCGAACGCCGAGGCTCCGGGAGCCTGGGCGCGGCCTCGGCCAGCAGGGACGCCAGCGCCGCCTTCCGCGCCTCCAGGTCGGCGACGATCGGGGCGATGCGGACGTCGGAGTCGACGAACGCCTGCTGGATCCGCGTGCTGCGCAGGAAGCCGGCGAGGGCGTAGTAGTCGCGCGTGCTGATCGGGTCGAACTTGTGGTCGTGGCAGCGGGCGCAACTCACGGTGAGGCCGAGGAACGTCTTCGACATCACGTCGATCTGGTTGTCGACCCGGCGCACGCCCTCGTCGCGGACGTCCAGCGGCGAGTGGACCCCCTCGCCCAGCCAGAAGAAGCCCGTCCCCTGGATCGACTCGTTCGAACCGTCGAGCGGGTTCCGGCGCGGCTCCGGCAGCAGGTCGCCGGCCAGGTGCTCGACGATGAATTGATCGTAGGGGAGGTCGTCGTTGAGGGCCCGGACGACGTAGTCGCGGTAGCGCCAGGCGTTGAGGATGTCGTAATCGAACTCGTGGCCGGACGTCTCGGCGAAGCGGACGAGGTCCAGCCAGTGCCGCGCCCAGCGCTCGCCGTAGGCGGGGCTGGCGAGCAGGCGGTCGACCAGGCGCTCATAGGCGTCGGGGGCGTCGTCGGCGAGGAACGCGGCGACCTCGGCGGGCGTCGGCGGCAGGCCGGTCAGGTCGAAGGCGAGGCGGCGGATCAACGTGCGTCGCTCGGCCTCCGGGGCGGGCTCCAGCCCCTTCGCCCGGAGCGCCGAGAGCAGGAAGCGGTCGATCGCCCCGCGCGACCAGTCGCCGTCGACGGCCGGGGGCTCGACCGCCCGGATCGGCTGGAAGCTCCAGAAGGCCGCGCGGCGGGCGAACTCGGGCGAGCCGTCGAGCGCGCCCTTGACCGGTGCCGCGGCGGCCTTCTCGGGCTCGGGCCCCCAGGGCGCTCCTTTGGCGACCCACTGCGTCAGGACGTCGATCTCCTCCTGCGCGAGCTTCGACTTGGGGGGCATGCGGACGTCCCCCTCGTATCGGATCGCCTCGACGAGGGGGCTGGCGTCGGCGTCGCCCGGCTCGACGGCCGGGCCGGTCGCGCCGCCGGCGATCGCCCCGGCGCGGGAGTCCAGGCGCAAATCGCCCTTGGCCTTCTCCGGGCCGTGGCATCCGACGCAGCGCTCGACCAGGATCGGCCGGACGCGCTTCTCGAAGAACTCCACGGCCGCCGGGTCGACGGGACCGTCCGCGACGGCGACCGTCGCCAGGCCCAGCCATGCCGACCATCCCAAGGCCGCCCGGAGAGATCGTCCCCGCATCATGCGCCTGCCCCGAGGGTATTCCGCCCGTCCGCCCGATTGCTCAACAAAAATCGTACAGGGCGGGCGACGGGTCCGCCACGCCGATCCGCGGCGAATCGGCCCGCGGCCGCCCGTCGCGTATCGAGTCTTTGGGAAGCGTCCGTCGGAATCATGAAATCCGGACGCCGGGCCGGAGGACCGTAGCAAGATGGAGGGGTTCGGATCTTTGACAACCCGGACGATGGATGAACGACGGCGGGCGCACCGAGCCGAGTCGACGCGGCGACGGCTGAACACCACCAGGGATCGATGCAAGTCATTGGAAGAGACAGTGGCCCGGCCGGCCCGGCCGGGTGCCTGCGACCCATCGGGAGACGATCCTCTCCATGCCTCGGCCCTCGACGCCCGGCCGGGCCGGCCGGGCCACTGTCTCCGATCGATCCCGCTAATGTTTCGCAAGGAGTGTCAAAACCACGATTCGAAAACGACGAACGAAGCCAGCCGCCAGCGAATGCAAAGCCCATAATTACAACGACTTGCATTCATCGAGGCGAAGCTCCCCTGGCGCGAACGGACCCGCGTCCCGCCGATGATCGTCGGGACGCGCCCCGATGGATCGCGGCCAGGATCGGCGATCAGCCGGTCGGCTTGCGGCCGACGAGGACGACGATCGGGAAGGTGAACCAGATCGCGCCGTCGACCTCCCGGGCGTTCACGCCGAGTCGGTCGACGCCCAGGTCTTCGTGGAAGGTCCGGCGCACTTCGTCGGCCGCGCCGGAGTCGGGATGGGATGTGGCCAGGAGGTCGTCAAGTCGCACGTCGAGCCCATAGAAGATGGGCGTTTCCGCCTCCAGGCCGGCGGCGGCGAACAGGGCGGCGAACTCGTCGAGGCCGATCGCGCGGGCGTGCGAGGGGTCGCGGAGCTTCTCCACGCGGTCGTAGGCGGCCCCCTGCTCCGGGTCCCGGGAATGGACGTCGACCACCGCCACGCGCCCGCCGGGGCGGCAGACGCGGGCCATCTCGCCCAGCACGGCGGCGGGATCGGGGATGTGATGGAAGGCGTAGCGCGAGAAGACGACCGAGAACGAGCCGTCGCCGAACGGGAGCTTGCGGACGTCGCACACCCGCCAGTCGAGGTTCGTCAGCCCTTCCGACGCCTGCCTCGCCCTCGCCTGGTCGATCATCGCGGGCGTCAGGTCGACCCCCGTCACGCGCCGGGCGTGGCGGGCGAAGTCGCAGGCGACCAGCCCGGGGCCGCAGGCGACGTCGAGCACCTCGTCGTCCGCGCCGACCCCCGCGGCCTCGCGGACGAGCCGCATGGATTCGGCGTCGGAATGGGGCGCGTACTCGGCGAAGGGGGCGGCCTGGGCGGAGAATTGCTCGACGATCAGCTCGTTCTGGCGTTGGTGATCCATGAGACCTCGGTGGGAGAGAGAGGGGGGACGAGCCCGCGACAAGACCTACCAGACGACGATCCGCCCGCGGGGGTTCGGTCTAGCTTCAGCTCACGGTTCGTCCGGACCTTCGCTCCAACGACCGACGAGGTAGCCCAGGCCGCCCCAGACCGAGCATGAAACGACAAGGATCAGGATCGTGAGGATCTTTGCCGAGTGGGGGTCGTGGACGGGGAAAAGGACCATGATCGGCAATGCTGGGCCGTGGACGATCCACAAGAGCCCGATCAGCGGCGCGACGCTATCGTAATCGCACGTCCTCCGTGCCAGATCGGCGGCGATAAAGACGAACAGCGGCGGCATCGCTCCGAGGGAAAATCCAAGCAACCTTGCCTGGACTCTCGTCGAAGGCGGACGATCCTGGCCCACCAGGGTGTACACAAGGGCTACGAGTGGCGACAGCACCGGCAGGGTGAAAAAGCCCAGGACCGCAATGGGCGGCCAGGCAGGCCGCATCGGTTCACCTCCTAGACACGCGAGCGCGAGGGCGTCGACGGCCAGCATGAAGAGAAAGGCGAGGTAGGCTGTGATCCATCGTGGCCTCAAGATGAGTCTCCTCGGTCGCCACTTAGGACCTGGCCTTAGAGATCGCCGCCACCTTCGCCTCGACGGCCCGGATGTAGTCGACCGGCGACAGCAACACCTGGACGCCGCGGACGCCGGCCGAGACGGAGATGACGTCGAAGAGTTCCGCCGTCTCCTCCAGGAACACGGGGTACGCCTTCTTGCAGGCCATCGCCGTGACGCCGCCCCGGATGTAGCCGGTCAGCGGCTCCACTTCCTTCAGCGGCACGGTGTCGACCTTCTTGTCGCCGGTGGCCTTCGCCAGCGCCTTCAGGTCCAGCTCACAGTCGGCCGGGACGACCGCGAGGCAGACGCCGTGCTTGTCGCCGCGCGCCACGAGGGTCTTGAACACCTGCTCCGGCGGGAGCCCGACCTTGCGGGCGACCGACTCGGCGACGAGGTCGTCGGGGTCCACCTCGTAGTCGCGGAGTTCGTAGGTGACGCCCAGGCGGTCCAGGAGCCGCACGGCGTTCGTCTTCGCGATGGCCACCGACCGGGCCCTCCCACCGTCGCAATCGTCACGACCGACGGCCGCGAGGATACACGACAGGGGAGCCCGCGGCCAATCGCGGATTCGGTGGCACGGCGCGACGGGCGACGGGCATGGGCGGGTTGGATGAGGTCACGTCCCCCGTTCAGGAGCCCGGCCGATGGGAATGTTCCTCCTTTACGCCCTGCTCATCGCCCTGATCCTCCCCCTGGGCTCCATGCTGGCGAGCGTCGACGGCGCCCGGTCGCGGTCGGATTACCGCGGTCCGGCGGCCGTCGCGCTGGCCCTGGCCGCGGTCTTCTTCGGGCTCACGCTCGTCCAGCCGGCCGACGCCCCCGACGCCTGGGCCTTCCGCGCGTTCTACGGCGCCCTCTGCGGGCTGACCGTCGCCGCCGCCAACCTGTTCGTCTGCCTGGAGCATTCGCACGCCTGACGGCCCGGGGGGTCAACGGCTCGGGCCGGCCCGCAGCACGATCGTCTTGATCTGGAACGGGGTCAGCTCGACGCGGAAGGCCCCGTCGGCGACGTCGAGGGCCTTCCCGGGCGTCTCCAGCAAGTCGGCCTCTTTCGCCTCCGCGACGTCGGCGGAGAGCTTGACGGTCGTCGAAGCCGGCCGGCCGGCCGATTCGTAGAGCCGCAGGGCGATCCGGCCGTCGCGGGCCGGCTTGAGGGACGAGGCGACGACGTTGGGGGCGGAGACCTCCACGAGCGCCCGGCCGGGCGGCAGGTCGCCGGCGTGGGGGGCGACGATCCGCGCGACGAGCGGGTGGTTGAACTCCAGCCCGGCCCGCGCGACGCCCGCGTCGCGCCAATCCCCCTTGTGGGGCAGCAGGGCGTAACGAGCCGTCCGCGGCTGGCCGATCAGGAAGGCTTCCTCGGAGCTCATCCCCGGCTCGTACCCGCCGCCGAAGCCGTAGGCGCCCAGGTTGTGCGAGCGGAGGACCGAGACCATCACCGTGCCGTCCGCGACCGTGTGCCCCGGCAGCCCGGCGTTGAGCACGGCCAGCCCCCGCGAGCCGTCGCCCAGGTCGACCCAGTTCTGCGCCGGGAACTCGATCCCCTCGGGCCGCTCGATCGCCCCGAAGGGGATCTCGTCGGTCCGCTTGCCGGCCGCGACCGTCGTCGGGAGCAGCACCTGATAGCGGGTGTACTTCTCGCGGTTGACGAGCGTCGTGGCGCAGTCGATGCGCGGGAGGTCGGCGTAGATGCGGACGGTCGCCGCGTAGTCGCCGGTGTCGAACGGGTGGGCGACGCGATACTCGGTGAAGACCGGGCCGGCGACGACCGCGCCGGGCTCGGCCGCCTGCTCGTCGCTGAACTTCGCGGCGCCCCGGGCGGGGACGGGCTGCTTGTCCTTCATGGCGACGTTGCTGCCGCCGTCGAGGCCGCGGTACAGCTCCCAGACGTCCCCCTTGTCCTCGTGGCGGGCGACGACGTTGGCCGGGGCCTTGAAGACCTCCCAATCGCCGTCCTTCACCCGCAGGCTCTTGATCGCGCCCGTGCCGGGATCGATCGCGACCTGGTAGAACCGATTCTCCAGCTTACCCGGCTCCGGGGCCGCGGCCGGCGGCGTCCCCGCGACGGCCCGCGCGTGGTAGGTCCGATAGCCCATCGAGGGGACGTCGGCGGCCACGAAGGCGACCTTCGCGGCGCACAGGCCCCCCTCGGGGAACGGGGTCGCGGAGACGACCTGGGAAGGCCGGACCTGGCCGCGATCGTCGACGATCTCGACGCCGCCCGCGCCGCCGGCCGTGAAGCCCAGCTCGACCTCCGTCACGTCCGACCGGGCCCAGGCCAGCGGGTTGAAGACGACGATCGGCGTCCCCTCGCCGCGGGTGTCGACCCGGGCGGCGAGAGCGTCGAAGCCCCGCGTCACCTGCTCGGCGGCCAGGCGCTCGGACTGCTGGTAGTTCGAGATCACGTCGTCGTGGACGTGGTCGGTCATGACGCCCGAGGCCAGGTCGTGGGTCTCGTTGAACAGGGTCGGCTCCCAGGCCCGCCAGATGGCCGACGGGTGCGCCGCGACGCCCAGGGTCGCGCCGATGGCCGCCAGCTTCTCGGCCGTGAGGAGCTTGGCCTCCATCGTCCGCATCCACGACTTCAGCTCGATCCGGCTGCTGTACGTCCCCTGGAAGATCGGGTTCAGCTCGCCCTTGAAGACGGGGAGCTCGCCCGTCTTGAGGATGGCCGCTTCGAAATCGGCGGGCGTGCCGATGCGGGCCGTGAAGGGTGCGTCGGGCGACTTGTTGAAGGCTTCCACCATCGCGACCTGGTGCGGCTCCGGCGGGACGACGTCCGCCCCCGAGGGCCCCGCGCGGTGGGCCCTCGGCGCGTTGCGGTCGAGCGAGTTGAACCGGCCGACGATGAAGTCGCGGAACTTCGCCGGGTCGGCCGGCGAGCCGAACATCAGGGCGTAGCTCCCCGGCATGTAGAACGTGGGGATCCGCGTGCCGTCGATCCCCTCCCACTGGAACTCCGCCGGGTGCTCGCGGTAGGCGACCCCGCGCTGGGTCCAGTACGACCCGAACCCGGCGAGCCGCATGAGCTGCGGCATCTGCGCGTGGTGGCCGAAGGTGTCGATGAGCCATCCCGTCGTCACGTCGACGCCCAGGATCTCGCGGTAGTACGCCTTGCCGTACTGGACCTGCCGGACGAACGACTCGCCGCCGGGCATGTTGACGTCGGGCATGACGTCGAGCGCCCCGGCGATCTGGAGCCGGCCCTCGGCGACGTACTTCTTGAGCTCCTCGGCCCGGTCCGGATGCCGCTCCAGGAACGGCCGGACGTAGGCGACCTGGTCCAGCACGAACCGATAGTCGGGATGCTCGCCCAGGGCCCTCAACGCCTTGAGGATGTTCGGGAACCCGACCTCCAGGTACTCCTCGCGGGTCTTGAAGACGGCCCCCTCCCAGTGGGTGTGGGGGATGATCCAGAACGTGGGGCGGTCCGGGGGGGCGGCCGGGGGTTCGGAGGCCGGCGAGGACCGGGCGGCGGCGAACAGGATCAGGATTCCGGCGACCGTCGGCGCGAGCAGCTTCGTCATGCGATCCTCCCCGGGAGAGCGGGCGTGATTCGGCCGCCATCGTAGGTCGACGGCCATCCCCGATCAACATCCGGCCGATGCGGCCGGGCCGGCTTGCGTCCGAACCGACGCAGGGGCTATCCTGTCCGTCGCGAACATCCAAGGGAAGAACCCAGGACCGGCAATCGGGCCGGAAGGAATCGAGATTCGTGACGAACTACTACTGCTCGGACCCCCACGCCTTCCACGGCAACATCATGAAGTACGCCCGGCGGCTCGCCCTCATGACCGAGGCCGACCGCGAGGCGTTCCTGGCGCTGGAGGAGTCCGGCCGCGACGCGTCGGCGTTCCGCGTGAGCGACGAATCCGTCGACCGCATGAACCGGACGCTCGCCGACAACATCAACGCCCGCGTGCGCGAGGGGGACGTCCTCTGGTGCCTGGGCGACTGGGCCTTCGGCCGGAGCGACTACCTCGCCAACGCCCGCGCGTTCCGCGACATGATCCGCTGCCGGACCGTCCACCTGGTCTGGGGCAACCACGACGACCCCAAGATCCGCGACCTCTTCGCCTCGGCCCATCATCAGGTCGAGGTCCGCGACCGGGGCGTCAAGCTGACCCTGAACCACTACCCGATGGTGACGTGGAACGGCCAGCACCACGCGAGCGTCGCCGAGCCCAACGTCCACCTCTACGGCCACGTCCACGCGCTCTACCAGCGGACGCCCGACGCCCACCCGATCCGCGACCGCGACGCCTGGCCGGCCCTGGACGTCGGCTTCGACGGGCACGACTACCAGGTCTGGTCGCTCGACGAGATCCTCGCCGAGCTTCGCCCCCGGCTCGAGGCCTTCGAAGCCCTCAAGCGCGACCGCGGCCAGTTCGACCCGTTCCGCGGCCGGGGGGATCGCGTCGCATCGCGATGAGGCGGGCCGATCGTCAGTCGTCCAGCAGCGGCTGGGCCTCCCGCAGCGCGTCCGGGGCGTCGGGCTCGTCCGGGAAGCGTCCCTCCATGTCGGGCCAGACGCACTGGATCGCGGGGAAGTCCGCCCCGCCGTAGAACCACTCGGCATAGCCGAGGTAGTCGCGATGATGCCGCCGGGCGACCTCGCGGAACTCGACGGGGTAGCCCTCCAGCACGTCGTCGACGCGCCCGCCCGGCGCGAACTTCGCGCCGCCGCGGACGTCCTCGCCCATGTTGTTGATCAGGCCGTGCATCAGCTCCAGGTCGAGGCCGAAGAGGATGATCTCGGGGTGCCCGAAGGTGCGGAACAGGCCGACGCTGTAGGCGAAGCCCGGGCCTTCCTCGTCCTCGGGGATCAGGACGACGCGCCAGCCGTGCTCCTCGATCCCGGCGACGAAGTCCTCGTCCTCGCCCTCGTCGACCTCCAGGATCGGAGACCGTCGCCACGGCTCGTCCGGCTCGTCGCGCTCGGCCGCCCAGCCTTCGGGGAGGTCGGCCAGCTCGCGGAGGCTCGGGTCGAGGTCGACCATCGCGCCGAGGGACGCGATCTTCGCCGACGCGACGTCCGCGTCGCCGTCGTCCAGGAACTGCCAGGCACCGTCGTCGCAATCGTGGCGGACGCGGAGGATCGGGGCGTCCCCCCGGAGGATCCGGTCGAGGGTGTACGTCGCCACGTTCTCGGGGTCGGCGAAGGGCCAGTCGTGGGGCATCGTCCATCCTCCCGGGGGTGTTCGGCCCCGCCATGATAACCGGGCGCGGACGGGGCGCGGAAGCGTACCCGGCGGTTGGTCGGGCCTTGGTTCGCGCCCCTTCGCCTGGTATCGTCTGGAGACCCCGGCGTCCCGCCGGACGACGGGTGACTTCGCGCCCGAGGGACCATGCCCACCGAAGCCCTCCCCTACACCTGCACGTTCTGCGGCTGCCTGTGCGACGACCTGGAGATCCGGGCCGAGGGCGGGCGCGTGGTCGAGGCCGTCGGGGCTTGCGGGCGCGAGCGGCCCTACCTGATCGGGATCGAGACGACCCCCGGGCCGCCGCCCCCCTGCCGGCTGGACGGCGTCGAAACGACCGCCGAGGAGGCCGTCCGCGCCGCCGCCCGGATCCTGGCCGACGCGAAGGCCCCGCTCGTCGTCGGCCTGGGCCGGGCGACGAACGAGGCGGCCCGGCAGGCCATCGCGCTGGCCGACCGCATCGGCGCGGCGATCGAGGTCGGCGACGCGGCGTCGGCGTGGCCGCGGGTCGTCGCGATGCAGCGGTCGGGCTCGATCGGGGCGACGCTCGGCGAGGTCAAGGCCCGCGCCGACGTGGTCGTCTTCTGGGGCTGCGACCCGGCGACGACCCATCCCCGGCACTTCGAACGGTACTCCCGCGTCGGCCGCGACGGACGTCGGGCGATCGTGCTGGACGCGGGCGAGACCGCGACGTCGAGGCTCGCCGACGCCTTCCTCGCGGTCGATCCCGAACGCGAATTGGACCTGCTGCTGACGCTCCGGGCGCTCGTGCGGGAGGTCCCGCTCGACCCGCATCGCGTCGAGGCGGCGACCGGGCACGGCCTCGCCGCGCTGCAAGACCTGGCCGAGACGCTGCAAGGGGCCCGCTACGGCGCGTGGTTCATGGGGGCGTCGGCCGGACGGGGATCGATCGAACTGGCCGAGGCGCGACGGCAAGCGGTCACGGCGCTGGTGCGCGACCTGGCCCGGAAGACGCGGTTCGTGTCGATCGGGCTGGGCGAGGCGGGCAACGCCCACGGGGTCGAAGGCGTGCTGGCGTGGCAGACGGGGTTCACGCCGGGCGCGGACCTGGGCGCGGGGTTCCCGGAGTCGTGGCCCGGCGAATCGTCCGCGTCCGATCGCCTGGCCCGGGGATTGTTCGACGCCGCGCTGGTGGTCGGCGGGCCGGCCCCCGCGATCCCGGTCGGCAAGCCCTGGATCTTCCTGGGCGATGCGGACGACGAGGCGTCCGCCCGCGCGACGGCCGCCCTGCCGGCCGGGGCCCCGGGGATCGACGACTCCGGGACGTTCACGCGCGTCGACGGCGTCTCGCTGCCGGTGCGGGCGCTGCGGCCGTCGCGCACGCCGGGCGCGGCCGAGTGGCTGGCGAGGCTGAACGAGGCGCTCGGGGGGGCGACTTCATGAGCACCCTGCTCATCCGGGGCGGCCGGATCGTCGACCCCGCGAACGACGTGGACTCCGAGGGGGACGTCTGGATCCGCGATGGCCGCGTCGTCCCCGCGCCGGCCGACCCCGACGCCCGCGCCGACCGCACCATCGACGCCCGCGGCTACGTCGTCATGCCCGGCGGGGTCGACGTCCATTCGCACATCGCCGGCTCCAAGGTCAACGCCGCGCGGATCATGCGGCCCGAGGAACGCCGCGGCGACGCCCGAGCGATGAGGCGCTGGCGGGACTTCCGCTCGGGGACGATCGGCAGCGTCCCCAGCTCGTTCTCGACGGGCTACCTGTACGGCGGGCTGGGCTACACCACGGCCGTCGACGCCGCCATCCCGCCCCTGGGCGCTCGGGCGGCCCACGCCGAATTCGGCGACGTGCCGCTCGTCGACAAGGCCATGCTCGTCCTGATGGGGAACAACCACCTCGTGATGGAGGCCGTGAAGTCGAAAGACCGCGCGGCCGTCGAGCGGACGGTGGCCTGGCTGCTGGACTCGGCCCGGGGCTTCGGCGTCAAGGCGGTGAACCCCGGCGGCGTCGAGCAGTGGAAGCAGGGCGGCGCGCGCATCGCCGGCTGGGACGACCGCGTCGACGGGTTCGACGTCAG
This sequence comes from Planctomycetales bacterium 71-10, assembly GCA_001898385.1. GTDB lineage: Bacteria > Planctomycetota > Planctomycetia > Isosphaerales > Isosphaeraceae > Paludisphaera. The sequence continues at coordinate 15,786 of MKTT01000144.1, read as the reverse complement.
CCCGCGCGAGATCGTCGTCGCGCTGGCGGAGGCCGTCGACGCCCTCGGCCTGCCTCACCCCCTCCACTTCCACGGGCTGAACCTGGGGATCGCCGGGAACTGGGAGGCGACGCTGGAGGGGATGAAGGCGCTTCAAGGCCGCCGCGTCCACATGGCCCACATCCAGTTCCACAGCTACGGCGGCTCGCCCGACGCCCCGGCGGACTTCTCCTCGCAGGTCGGCCCGCTGGCCGAGTTCGTGAACGCGCACGCCGGGATCAGCGTGGACGTCGGCCAGGTGATGTTCGGCGACACCACGAGCATGACGGCCGACGGCCCCACCGGGCACTACCTGGCCAACCTCACCGGCCGCAAGTGGTACAACCACGACGTCGAGCAGGAGGACGGCTGCGGGGTCTCGCCGATCGAGTACCAGGACCGCAACTTCGTCCACGCGATCCAGTGGGCCGTGGGCCTGGAATGGTTCCTCCGCGTCGACGACCCCTGGCGCGTGGCCCTCTCCACCGACCATCCCAACGGGGCCTCGTTCCGCACCTACCCCGACGTGATCGCTCTGCTGATGGACCGTAACCTCCGCGACGAGACCCTGGCCCGCCTCCCCGAGAAGGCCCGCGAGCGCACCGGCCTGAAGGACCTGGCGCGGGAGTACACGCTGAGCGAGATCGCCATCGTCACCCGGGCCGGCCCGGCGCGGATCCTGGGCCTCGCCCACAAGGGCCACCTGGGCCCCGGCGCCGACGGTGACGTCACCATCTACGCCCCGGACGACGACCGCCGCCGGATGTTCGCCCTGCCGCGATGGGTCGTGAAAGGGGGGGAGGTCGTCGTGGACGACGGCGAGCTGCGGGCCGCGCCGATCGGCCGGACGCTGTTCGCGGAGGTGGACGTCGACCCCGCCGCCCGCGCCGCGCTGTCGGCCCGGCTGGGGGAGGCGGCGTCGTTCCACCCGACGAACTTCGGCCTGGGGCTCGAAGACCTCTCCGAGCCGCTCGGCGTCCGGACGGGGGCCCGGCCATGATCCTCGACGGCGTGGCGATCGTGGACACATTCGCCGAGGCGTTCCCGATGACCGCCGCCCGCGCGATCATCACGGCCGATTCGACCCGATGGGCCGAGATCGCCGGGCGGACGATCTCCGGCTACGCCACCAGCGTCATCGGCTGCGACGCCGAGGTCGCCGTCGAGCGCCGGATGTCCGACAGGGAGACGCCCGACGGCCGCCCCGGCGTCAGCGTGCTGGCCTTCGCCTTCAGCCGCGAGGCGCTGGAGAAGGCGATCGTCAACCGCGTCGGCCAGTGCGTCATGACCTGCCCGACGACCGCCTGCTACAACGGCCTCCCGGTCGGCGAGAAGGACATCGTCGTCGGCGGCCGGCTGCGGTACTTCGGCGACGGGTGGCAGATTTCCAAGCGGCTCGCGGGCCGCCGATTCTGGCGAATCCCGGTGATGGACGGCGAGTTCGTCTGCGAGGAAACCTTCGGCACGACCAAGGGGGTCGCGGGGGGGAACATCATCCTGATGGGGACCGACCCGTCGGGCGTCCTGGAGGCCGCCGAGGAGGCCGCCACCGTCATGCGGACGATCGAGGGGGTCATCCTCCCGTTCCCCGGCGGCATCGCGCGATCGGGGTCGAAGGTGGGGAGTAAGTACAAGAAGCTGCGGGCCAGCACCAACACCGCCTACGCCCCGAGCCTCCGCGGGACGGTCCCGACCGACCTCCCGGCCGACGTCCGTTGCGCCTACGAGATCGTCATCGACGGCCTCACCCTGGAGGCCGTCGAGCGGGCCACGGCGGAGGGCGTCCGCGCCGCCGCCAGGGGGGAACGGGGGCTCGTGGCGATCACCTCGGGCAACTACGGCGGCAAGCTGGGGCCGCACCACGTCCGGCTGCACGACGTGCTGAAAGCGTGACGAAACCGTCGGGATCGACGCAAGAAAGCCGCCGGCCCGTCGAATATACGCCTGCCCTGGATTACGGTATCCACGGCGGGAGGGACGACGAGGTCGACCCGCGCCGCGAGAGACCGAACCGCGTCCGCGACGAAAGAAGGTGGCCCATGGAGTATCTGATCGGCGTCGGCGTCCTGCTGTTCTTCGGGTTCATCCTGGTGATGATCTTCGGCCCGTGCTTCACGGTGCAGCAGCAGACGGCCGCCATCGTGCAACGGTTCGGCCGGTTCGCCAGGGTCGGCCAGCCGGGGCTGAACTTCAAGCTGCCGGTCGTCGAGACCGTCGCCGGCCGGATCAACCTCCGGGTGCAGCAGCTCGACGTCCGGGTCGAGACCAAGACCGAGGACAACGTCTTCGTCCACGTCGTCGTCTCGGTCCAGTACGTCGTCCTGCCGGACAAGGTGTACGACGCCTACTACAAGCTCTCGGACCCTCACATGCAGATGTCGGCGTTCATCTTCGACGTCGTCCGGGCCCGGGTGCCGTCGCAGAAGCTCGACGACGTGTTCGAGAAGAAGGACGAGATCGCCGACGCCGTGAAGAACGAGCTGTCGCACGTCATGTACGACTTCGGCTACGGCATCGTGAAGGCGCTCGTCACCGACATCGAGCCCGACCGCAAGGTGAAGGAGGCGATGAACGAGATCAACGCCGCCCAGCGCCTGCGGATCGCCGCCACCGAGAAGGGCGAGGCCGACCGCATCCTCAAGGTCAAGGCGGCCGAGGCCGAGGCCCAGAGCAAGGCCCTGCAAGGCAAGGGCATCGCCGACCAGCGGCGGGCGATCGTCGAGGGCCTCCGCGAGTCGGTCGACGAGTTCCAGAAGTCCGTCCCCGGCACCAGCGCCCAGGACGTCATGAACCTGGTGCTGATGACCCAGTACTTCGACACGCTGAAGGAGATCGGGGCGACCTCCCGCAGCAACACGATCCTGATCCCGCACACGCCCGGCAACCTGAACGAGCTGTCGACGCAGATGCGGGACGCGATGATCTCGGCCGACCTGGTGACCCACGAGGCCCGCATCCGGCCGCGGAGGGACGCGAACAACGACGCCGTCCACCCGTCGGCGAGGCGGCACGACCACGAGTCCTGACCCATGAGCCTGACCCTCCGACGGCGGGCGTCGACCGGGATGCCGGTCGACGGCTCGCCGATCCGGCCCGAGACCTTCCGCGGGCGGCCGTCCTCCGACGCCGCCCGCATCCCCCTGCGCATCGGCGACGGCACGGCCGAGCTGGGCGAGCTGTTCGACGTGGAGGGCGACGCGGCCGACGGCCGGCTGGTCGTCGAGGGGGACCTGGCGGACGTGTCGGCGATCGGCCGGGGGATGTCGTCCGGGACGCTCATCGTCCGCGGCGACGTCGGGCATCGGTTCGCGGCCGAGATGTCGGGCGGCGTCGCCGACCTCGACGGCTCGTGCCGCGACTGGGCCGGGGCCGAGATGTCCGGCGGCCTGCTCCGGATCCGGGGCTCCGCGGGCGACGGCCTGGCCGCGGCGTTCCCGGGGAGCCGCCGCGGGATGCGAGAGGGGGTCGTCCTGGTCGGCGGAGACGCCGGGGCCGACGTCGGCCTGATGATGCGCCGCGGGCTGATCGCGGTGCGCGGGTCGGTCGGCCCGCTGCTGGGCCGGGCGATGATCGCGGGGACGATCTTCGCCTGCGGGGCGGTCGGGGCCTCGCCGGGCGTGGGCATGAAGCGCGGGACGCTGGTCCTGCCGGGCCTGGACGGGGACCCGTCGGCCCTGCTGCCACCGACCTTCGCCCCCGCGGGGGGCTTCATCTTCCCCTACCTGAAACTCTATCAGGACCTCCTGGCCTCGCACGGCTTCGTCCTCCCCTCGGAGGTGTCCTCGGCGCGATTCGACCGCTACAATGGCGACCTGGCGGGGGGAGGCCAGGGCGAGATCCTGGCGCCCTCGCCGCGACCCGCCCTGAGAGTCGTCTCGCCCACCTGAGGTCCGCCATGCCCCTCCTCCTCAACGCCCGCGCCGCGAAGATCGTCGAGGCGATGACCGCCGCCGCGGAGGAGCGCCGGATCGCCGCGAGCGAGGTCGACGGCGGCGGCCTGTTCGTCGACTGCGGCGTCAAGGCCCGCGGCGGCCTGCTCGCGGGGCTGGACCTCGCGCGGGTCTGCCTGGGCGGCCTCGCCGACGTCTCGCTGCCCATGGGCGAGGTCGACGGCCGCGCGACGCCGCTCGTCCAGGTCTGGACCGACCATCCGGTGCAGGCGTGCCTCGCCAGCCAGTACGCCGGCTGGGCGCTCTCCGAGGGGAAGTTCTTCGCGATGGGATCCGGCCCCATGCGCGCGGCGCGGGGCAAGGAGGAGGTCTTCGACGCGATCGGCCACCGGGAGGAGTCGGAGACGATCGTCGGCGTCCTGGAGACCAAGAAGGTCCCGCCCGCCGAGGTCTTCGCGAAGGTGGCGAAGGAGTGCGGCGTGGAGCCGTTCAACGTCACGCTCCTCGCCGCCCCCACGGCCAGCCTGGCCGGCGGCGTGCAGATCGTGGCCCGGTCGATCGAGACGGCGCTTCACAAGCTGGCGGAGCTGAAGTTCGACCTGTCGCGGATCGTCTCGGCCCACGGCTCGGCCCCGCTGCCGCCGGTCGCCAAGGACGACATGGCGGCGATCGGTCGCACGAACGACGCGATCCTCTACGGCGCGCGGGTCGTCCTGCACGTCACCGGCGACGACGACTCCCTGGCCGAGATCGGCCCCAAGGTTCCCTCGTCCGCCTCCGCCGACTTCGGCGAGCCCTTCGCCGCGATCTTCGCCCGCTACAACCACGACTTTTACGCCGTCGACCCCCACCTCTTCAGCCCGGCCGAGGTGACCTTCCACAACCTCGAAACCGGCCGCTCCCACGCCTTCGGCACCCCCCGGCCGGAGATCGTCGCGCGGTCGTTCTGGGAGTGAGCGGGATCGCCCGTTGCGAGGCACCGTCTTGCATGCAACAATCCTTGATCGGAACGAGGATGTCCAATATCCTCGGCTATTGTCGCGCGGGGTATGATGGGAAAGCGACGGTCCTCAACGTCGGCCGATGCCCGCGATTCGGGCCCTGGGAAGGCGCATCAGGTCTTCGTCAGCCATGCGACGGCGGACAAATGGCTCGCCACGATGCTCTGCGAGAAGATCGAGCAGGCCGGGGCGACGACGTTCCGGGACGATCGCGACATCAACGGCGGCGACGACATCCCGGAGCGGCTCCGGGCCGAGATCAAACGGTCGAAAGAGCTGGTCGTCCTCCTGACGCCGGAGTCTTACGACCGGCCCTGGGTCTTGATCGAGGTGGGCGCGGCCTGGGGAGGCCGCAAGAACTTCCGGATCGTCGCGATCCTTTGCCACGTGACGGTCGAGAAGATCCCGGACATGCTCAAGAGCAAGAAGGCGTTCTCGTTGAACGACGTAGGGGATTACCTCGAAGAGCTGGCCCAACGGGTGCGAGGGCGTCATGGGTAAATCCAAAAAGGTCTTCGACGTCTTCATCTCTCACGCCCTGGAAGACGCGCCGCTCGCCGATCGGATCGCGTCCCACTGTCGCGCAGGCGGCCTCGAGGTCTTCACCCCGGCCGAACTGACGGCCGGCTCCGACGTCGGCGACGCGATCTGGGACGCCCTGTATGAAAGCCGAGCCCTGATACTGGTGCTGTCCGCCGAGGGATTGACGCCCATGATGACCGTCGAGTTGGGCGGGGCGTGGGGGACGAACAAGCCGGTCTACGGGATCGTCACCGACCCGCTCGCGGACCACGGCGGCGCGGTGATGAAGAAGGTCGCGCTCTACCCCAAGGAACGGATCTCGGACGTCGTGCTGGCCATCCAGAAGAAGGTGCGGGAATTCAGCGACCGCGACCGCGAGGTCCTCGCCGAAGTCTATGCCCAGGCGCCCGCGACGGTCGATCGACTCATCGCCGACCCGGCCGAGGTCGAATCGCTCACGGACGCCTTCGCCGAAAGATCCGGCCGTCGGGTCGACGGCGACCGCCTGACGTCCGAACTCCTTCGAATGCGGAAGCAGGGCAAGCTCCCGCGTCGACGGGCGGTCCGGCGTTCAGCTTCCTGACGTCGCCCATGCCCACCTTCGCAGCCCTGGTGTCCGGGACCGGATGGCACGTCGAGGACCTCCTGCGCGCGGCGGGGCGGCTCGGGGTTCTCCTGCACGCCTTGCCGTTCGCGGAGGTCGAGGCGACGGTCGGCCCCGGCCGAGGGGGGGTCGCGTCCGGGGGCGTCGAACTCGACGCGATGGACGGCGTGCTGGTGCGGATGATGCCGCCGGGGAGCCTGGAGCAGGTGGTGTTTCGGATGGACGCGCTCCAGCGGCTGACGGCCGTCGGCGTGCCGGTCTGGAACCCGCCGAAGGCCGTGGAGGCGGCGGTGGACAAGTACCTGACGCTCGCGCTGCTGGAACGCCGCGGGCTCCCCCTCCCCGAGACCTGGACGGGGCAGACGGCGGCCTCGGCGCTGGCGGCGTTCGACGCGATGGGGGGCGACGCCATCGTCAAGCCGCTGTTCGGCTCCGAGGGCCGCGGCCTGATGCGAGTCGGCGACCGCGAGTTGGCCTGGCGATGCTTCCACTCGCTCGAACGGCTGGGGTCGGTCATCTACCTTCAGAAGCCCATCCGGCATCCGGGCCACGACCTGCGGCTGTTCGTGCTGCAAGGCCGCGTCCTGGCGGCGATGCGGCGCACGGCGATGGAAGGCGAGTGGCGGACCAACGTCGCGATCGGCGGCCGGGCCGAATCCTGGACGCCCGACGCCGACGCCGAACGCCTGGCCGTCGCGGCGGCCGAGGCCGTCGGGGCCGTCTTCGCGGGCGTCGACCTGATCGAGGACCTGGACACGGGCCGCCGCCTGCTCATCGAGGTCAATGCCGTCCCGGGCTGGAAGGCGCTGGCCGGCGCGACGGGCGTCGACGTGGCCGCCGCCATCCTCGGCTCGCTCCGCGAGGCGTCGCGATGAGCGGCCTCTCGCCGGGCAAGCGGGCGCAGGTCGCCTGCATCCTGGAGGCCACGGCGCGGAAGCCGGGGAACGTCCATCGCTTCGCCGACTTCGACGACCTGGACCACCTCGATTTCCTCCTCGCCGCCGCGGCCGTCGCCGACCCGCTCGACCGTGCCGGCGTCGACGGCGTGGGCCTCGCCGTGCAGCGGGCGGTCGAGGCCACCCGTCGGGTCGTCGCCACGAATGCGAACCTCGGGATCGTCCTCCTCCTCGCCCCGATGTGCGCCGTGCCGGCGGGCGTCGACCTGGCCGGGGGACTCCCGCTCGTCCTCGAAACGCTGACCGTCGACGACGCCCGTCGCGTCTACCGCGCCATCCGGCTCGCGAACCCCGGCGGCCTGGGCCGGGCCGAGGATCAGGACGTGGCCGACGATCCGACCGTCACGCTCCGCGAGGCCATGGCCCTCGCCGCCGACCGCGACCTCGTCGCCCGCCAGTACGTCGACGGCTATCGGCTGGTCCTGGGCGAAGGGCTCCCGGCCTTGCGACGCCATCTCGACGCCGGCCGGCCGCTGGAAGGGGCGATCGTGGCGACCGCCGTGGAGATGCTGGCGGCCCATCCCGACTCCCTCATCGCCCGCAAGCTGGGCCGCGACGCGGCGGACGAGGCTTCCCGCCGGGCCCGCCGCGCGCTCGACGCCGGCCTGACGCCGGACGCCCTCGCCTCGCTCGACGCCTGGCTCCGGGCCGACGGCCATCGTCGCAACCCCGGGACGACGGCCGACCTCACGGCCGCGGTCTTGTTCGCCGCGCTCCGCGAAGGGACAATCGCCCTCCCCCGCCCCGTCGGGCCCGCTGCGTGGGCCGGCGACCCGGATTGAAGCCTCCAGTCGAGGATCCCCCATGCCCTCCGCCGCCTACAAGGTCCGCGTGACCAAGGACGAACTCGTCTTCTCCTCGGGCCACTTCATCACATTCGACGGCGACCATTGCGAGCGGATCCACGGCCACAACTACCGCGTCGCGGTGGAAGTCGACGGCCCGCTCGACGCGAACGACTACGTCGTCGACTTCATCGCCCTCCGCGACATGACCCGGAACCTCGTGAACGAGCTGGACCACCGCATGCTCCTCCCCGGCGAGAGCCCGCGGATCCGCGTGGCCGTCGAGGGCCCGAACACCGTCGCCCGCTACGAGGATCGGTTCTGGAGCTTCCCCAGCGACGAGTGCGTCGTCCTCCCCCTCGCCAACACCACGGCCGAGCTGCTGGCCCACTACCTCGGCGTCCGCCTCCTCGCCGACATGAAGACCCGCGGCTGGGCCGACCCGCAGGCGATCCGCGTCGAGGTCGAGGAATGCTTCGGCCAGTCGGCCGAGGTCCAGCTAATCCCGTAGCCTGGCGAGCGCCTGGCGATCGATGCGGCCGTCGTGGAGCGCCGAGCCGACCAGCACGGCCGACGCGCCGCGTCGTCGCAGGTCGGCCGCGTCGGCCTCGCCCGCGACGCCGCCGCCGACGGCGACCTGGATATCGGGGTGGGCTTGCAGCATCCCGGCCAACAAGCGATCCGTGCCGACCCCCTCCCCCCGGCCGACCCGGGCCAGGTCCAGCAAGAGGATCCGACGCACGCCGAGCCGGACGAGCCGCCCGGCGATGGCCGCGGCGTCGGCCTCGCCCCGAGCGTCGAAGCCCGGCGCGATCGGCCGGCCGTCGCGGAGGTCCAGGCTGACGATCAATCGATCGGGGCCGGCGCGCTCCAGCATCGCGGCGATCGCGTCGGGGCCCGATGCCGTCTCCGACCCCGCGACGACGACGAGCCCGGGGACCTCCAGCAACGACGAAACGTCCTCGGCTTCGCGCACGCCCGCGTCGACCCAGAGCCCTCCCAGCCCGGCGAGTTCGCGGTATAGCGGAACGTCCGCCGGGCGGCCGGCGATGGCGTCCAGGTCGGCGAGGTAGAGGGATCTCACACCGAGGGCGTCGCGGAAGCCCCTCGCCAGTTCGCGCGGGTCGTCGCCGGCGGCTATGATGCTCCGCACGGGCCGATAGCGGGCCCGATCGCCCCCGACGGCATGCACGGCCCGGCCGCCCATGACGTCGAGGACCGGAACGACCTGGAAGTCTCGCATGTTCACGCCGCCGCCCCAGTCCATCCTCATCTTCGAACACGTCACCGGCGGCGGCCTGGCCGGCGAGCCGATGCCCGAATCCTGGGCCGTCGAGGGCGCCGCCATGCGCCGGGCCCTCGCCGCCGAGTTCGCCGCGGGCCGGCCGGCCCCGCGCGTGATCGTCGCCCTGGATCCCCGCCTCCCCGACGAACCGGGCCCGTGGCGGACCGCCCGCGTCGACTCGATCGAGCGGCTGGAGGCCCTGACGAGGGAGGCCGATTGTACCCTGCTGATCGCCCCCGAGACCAACGGCGTCCTGGAAGGGCTGATCCGCCGGCTGGGACGAGGCCCGACGCGGCTGCTGAACGCCTCGGCCCAGGCGGTCGCCCTGGCCGGCGACAAGGCTGCGATGGCGAATCGACTGCGAAGCCGGAAGCTGCCGACGCCCCGTACGCTCCTCCTCGAAGCGGACGACCGGCCGCCGGACGACTGGAATTACCCGGCCGTGGTGAAGCCGGTCGACGGCGCCGGGTCGCTCGACACCTTCCGGATCGATCGGTCGGAAGGATTCCTCAAGCTCCCGGGTCGAGGCGGCCGCCTGCTGCTCCAGGAGTTCGTCCCCGGGAGGCCGCTGAGCGCGACGTTCCTGGTCCGGCCATTCTGCCGGCCCCGGCTGCTGGCGGTCGGCGAACAGCGCGTGGAAATCGTCGACGGCCGGTTCTCCTACGGCGGGGGCAGGCTCCCCGCCGACGACCTGGTCGGGCTCGACGTCGATCCGCTGGCGAAGGCCCTGACGGCCGTGCCGGGCCTGGAAGGGCTGGTCGGCGTCGACTTCATCCACGACCCGGGCCGTCGCCGGATCGCCATCCTCGACGTCAACCCGCGGCCCACTACGTCGATCGTCGGGATCCTCGGCCTGACCCGGCCCGGCCTCCTGGCCGAGTGCTGGGCGCTGAACGAGTTCGAGGATGAAGACGAGTGGTGCGACATGGTCGATGAGATCGCCGACGATGTCGAAATCGCCGGCCCGATCCTCTTCGCCTCCGACGGCTCGACGTTCCGGTTGAAGGACGCCGAACTCGTGCCCGTCGGCCGGAAGGAGGCCGGGCTCCCGCCGCGATGGCTGGCGGTCGACATCGGCGGGGCGAACCTCAAGGCGGCGCATTCGGGGGGCGCGGTGAAGGCGTCCCCGTTCGCGGTCTGGCGCGACCCGATCGGCCTGGCCGCGGCGCTCAAGGGGCTCGCCGCCGGGCTGCCCCCCTTCGAGAGCATCGCCGTCACCATGACCGCGGAGCTGTGCGATTGCTTCGAGACGAAGCGCGACGGCGTCCGGCGCGTCGTGGACGCCGTCATCGAGGCGTTCGACGTCCCCGATCTCCTCTTCTGGGGGACCGACGGCGCGTTCCACGACCACAAGGCGACCCTCCGCGATCCGCTCGTCGCAGCCGCCTCGAACTGGCTGGGCCTGGCGACCGTCGCCGCCGGGCTCGTCGGCGACGGGCCGGCCGTGCTGATCGACGTGGGTTCGACGACGACGGACGTGATCCCGATGGCTGCGAGTGGCGTGGCGGCGAGGGGCCGGACCGACACCGAACGCCTCCGCAACGGCGAGTTGATCTACGCCGGCGTCTCGCGCACGCCCGTCTGCGCCCTCGCCGCCGAGTTGCCATTCCAGGGGAGCCCGACGGGACTCGCCGCCGAGCTATTCGCGACGACCCGGGACGTCTACCTCGTCCTGGGCGACCTGCCGGGCGATCCCGGCGATTCCTCCACGGCCGACGGCCGGGCGGCCACCCGCGATCGGGCCGTCGACCGCATGGCCCGCATGGCCTGCGCCGACCGCGAATCGTGCTCGGCCGACGACGTCCTCGACCTGGCCCGCGCGGCCGACCGGGCGTTGTTCGACCGGCTGCTCGCCTCGGCGCGACGCGCCTGCGCGGCGACGATCGGGACGCCGACGACCGCCGTCGTCTCGGGCTCGGGGGAGTTCCTGGCCCGGCGGATCGCCGAGGCGCTGGTGGGGCCGTCGGGGACGGTGCGCTCGCTGGCCGAGCTGTGGGGCCCGGCCGCCTCCGACGCCGCCTGCGCGCGGGCGTTGCTCGAACTGGCCGCGAAGTGGGAAGCCGAGCGTGCGGGAGAGTGACGAGCGCCCCGTCGTCGTCAAGGTCGGCGGGAGCCTGCTGCGATGGGACGGGCTGAGGGGACGGCTGGCGGATTTCCTGCGCTCGGACGAGCTTCGCGACGCCCGGCCGGTCCTGATCGCCGGCGGCGGGCCCGTCGCCGACGCCGTCCGCGGACTCTACGCGACTTACGCGCTGGGCGAGGAGGCCGGCCATCGCCTGGCCCTGCGGGCGATGGACGTCACGGCGCACGCGCTGGCCGCGCTGGTCGACGGCTCGCGCGTGGTCGAGACGATCGCCGACCTGCCCCACGCCTGGGCCCGCGGCCTCCGCCCGATCCTCGCCCCGCGTCGCTTCCTTGAGGAGGTCGACGAACGAGGCTCAGATCCCCTGCCCCTCTCCTGGTCGACGACCTCCGACTCGATCGCCGCGCGGGTCGCCGTCCACCTCGGCGCGGGCCGGCTCGTCTTGCTCAAGAGCGAATCGACCACGGCGCGGTCCCGCCGCGAGGCCGCGGAGATCGGCCACGTCGACCCGGTGTTCGTCCGGGCTTGCGACGGGCTGCGCCACGTCGACTCCGTGGACCTCCGCGCCCCCGGGACGCCGGCGGTGCGGCTCGATTGACGCCCGGACCGCCCCCTACCGCCGCCGGGCGGCGCGAGCTACCATGGGCGGCGTTCCGACCCACGGCGAGCGAGGAGCGGGCGACGGATGCGAGCGGTGATCCAGCGGGTTTCGCGGGCCTCGGTCGAGGTCGAGGGCGAGGTCGTCGGCGCGATCGGTCGGGGGTGGCTGGTCCTGCTGGGCGTCGGCCGCGAGGACGCGCCCGACGACGCGGCCCGGCTCGCCGAGAAGGTCGTCAACCTCCGGGCCTTCGAGGACGAGGCCGGCAAGATGAACCGGAGCGTCGCCGACGTGGGCGGCGCGATCCTGGTCGTCAGCCAGTTCACCCTCATGGCCGACTGCCGCGCGGGGCGCCGCCCCGGCTTCGCCGACGCCGCGCCGCCGGAGCTGGCCGAGTCGCTCTACGAGGAGTTCGTCCGCCGCATCGACGACCTCGGCCGCCCCGTCGCCACGGGCCGATTCCGCGCCGAGATGGCCGTCTCGCTGGTCAACGACGGCCCGGTCACGTTCCTGCTCGACAGCCGCCGCCAGTTCTGAACCCAGCCCCTCCCGAGACCTCTCCCATGAGCAACGCACCGATCGTCCTGGGCCTCGACGTCGGCACCCAGAGCCTCCGCGCCGCGCTGGTGGACCTGGACGGCAAGACGGTGGCCTACGGCGTCGAGCCGATCGAGACGACCTACCCCCGGCCGGCCTGGGCCGAGCAGCGCCCGGCCGACTGGTGGGCCGCCGCGAAGTCGGCCACGCGCAAGGCCCTGGCGGCGGGCGGCGTGAGCCCGGACCGGGTCGTCGCGATCGGGCTGGACTGCACCGCCTGCACCGTCGTCGCGTGCGACGCCGACGGCGAGCCCCTGCGCCCCGCCCTCCTCTGGATGGACCAGCGGGCGTTCCGCGAGGCCGACGAGATCAGCGCCACCGGCGACCCCGTGCTGCGCTACGTCTCCGGCCGGGTCTCGCCCGAATGGATGCTCCCCAAGGCCCTCTGGCTGAAGCGGAACGAGCCCGAGGTCTTCGACCGGGCGGCGCGGGTCGTCGAGTGCACCGACTGGATGATGCACCGGCTGACCGGCGCGTGGACGCTGTCGCTGAACCACCTGGCCGTGAAGTGGAACTACGCCCGCCCCGACGGCGGCTGGCCGCTCGCCATGATCGCGGCCGTCGGCCTGCACGACCTGCCGTCCAAGTGGCCCTCAGAGATCGTCCCGCTCGGCAAGGGGGAGGCGACCCTCTCCGCGACGGCCGCCGCGGACCTCGGGCTGAAGGCGGGCACGCCGGTCGCGCAGGGGGGCATCGACGCCTACCTCGGCATGCTCGGCCTGGGCGCGACGGGCGATGGGGACGTCGCCCTGATCGTCGGCTCCAGCACCTGCCACCTGGCCCAGACCCGCGAGGGGGTCTTCGGCTCGGGGGCCGGCGGCTGCTACCCCGACGCCACCGTCGAAGGGCTCTACACCATCGAGGCCGGCCAGACGGCCACGGGCTCGATCCTCGACTGGTATCGCCGCCACTTCGCCGGCCGCGAGCAGGCCGAGGCCGACGCGCGGGGCGTCAACGTCTACACCGTCCTGGACGAGAAGGCCGCGGCCGTCCCTCCGGGCTCCGAAGGCCTGGTCGTCCGCGAGGACTGGCAGGGGAACCGCTCGCCGTACAAGAACCCGCAGGCCCGCGGCGCGATCGTCGGCCTGTCGCTGGCCCACGGCCCCGGCCACGTCTTCCGGGCGCTCTACGAGGCCACCGCGATGGGGACCCGCCACATCCTCGACGATTGCTCGCAACACGGCCTGAAGGTGGAGCGCGTCTTCATCGGCGGCGGCGGCGCCAAGTCGCCGCTCTGGCTGAAGATCCACGCCGACGTCCTCCAGAAGCCCGTCCACCTGACGCGCGAGGGCGAGTCGTGCGCCCTGGGCTCCGCCATGTGCGCCGCGGTCGCCGCCGGGGCCTACCCGGACTTCGACGCGGCGGCGGAGGCCATGGTGGCCATCGAGCGGGTCGTCGAGCCCGACCCTTCGAACGCCTCGGCGTACGACGACCTGTTCGCGCGCCACGTCGACCTGTACGGGCGGCTGAACGACCCCGCGTAGCCCCGCAAGAAACGTCCGGAGGGCCCGCCATGATCGACGAGCGAATCGACCCCTTCGAGGAGCCGGCGTATCGCTACAGGCCGAGCGGTCGGGTGGACCTGCTCCGATTCGCGCCGATGCTGGCGGCGGGGGTGGCCGTCTCGGCCGTGATGGCGTTCCTGCTGGCGGTCGCCGAGTCGTGGCTCTATCTGTACCTGATCACGCCGATGGTGCTCGGCCTGCCGGTCTTCGGGATGGTCTGGGCGGCCGTCCGGCTGGGCCGCTGCCGCAACCCGGGGGTCGGCGGGTTCGTCGGCGTCGCGCTGGCCTTCGTCTACTACGCCGGATTCTGGGAGTTGAGCTATCTGGCGAACGTGGTGTCGCAAGGACCGGTGATGGTCGCGATCGTCGAGCAGGTGGGCGGCCTGCCCGGCCTCCCCGGTTACGTCGTGTTCCGCTGCAAGACGAGCCGGCCGGAGAAGCTCGGCCAGGCGGCGGGGAACGCCAACCGCCCCCCCGGCACGATCGACCTGCTGTTCAACGGGATCCTCTTCGGCGCCGAGACGCTGCTGGTCTCGGGGATCGCGACCGGGATCGGGCGATCGGCGGCGTCGCGGGTCTATTCCGAGCGCCTGCGGCGCTGGTCCGCCTCGACCGACTACATGCTCCCCGCCCCGGCGGCGGGCGACGCCGCGGCGGCGATCCTCGCCGGCGGCTGGGCGACGGTCGCGTCGATCCCCCGCGTCCCTCCGGGCACCGCGGCGCAGACGCCGGTCGCCAACCTGAAGATCGAGCACTTCCCCGACGAGCCCGACGAGCCCGCGTACGTCACCCTGCGCGCGGGCCGGGGGAGCCCGGCCGAGTTGATCCGCCGCGAGGTCCCCGTCGAGCAGATGGACGACCTGACCCGAGCCTTCCGCG
>MKTT01000144.1:0-989 GCA_001898385.1 Planctomycetales bacterium 71-10 | reverse complement strand
CTCGAATCGACGCGCCGCCCGGCTTTCGTCCTCGCCTCCTGGCGGGGGGATCGCCCGGATTTCGACTTCCCGCCACAGCCACGGACCGCTCGAGCGGCGACGTTCGGCTCGGTCCAACCACGACGCGCGGAGGAGCCCGGTTCATGGTGATCTCCAACGGCTATTTGATGATCTTCGCGTTCGCGATGATGGGGTGCGTGCTGACCACGCCGCTCGTCACGCACTTCGCGGGGTGGGTCGGCGCGATCGACAAGCCCGACCAGTTCCGCCGGATCCACAAGGGGGCGATCCCCCGGCTCGGCGGCCTCGGCCTGGCGATGGGGATCGCCGCGGGGGTCCTGCTGCCCCACCTCTCGGGCTGGTGGAGCCAGATCAATCTGAACCTCCCCGACCTGACGCATGAATGGTCGATCCTGGCCGCCGCCCTGATCGTGCTGGTGGTCGGGTTCTTCGACGACACCCGGTCGCTGGGCCCGCGCGTCAAGCTGCTGGGCCAGGCGGCGGCCGTCATGGCGTTGTACGCGGGGGGCATCCGGATCCAGCGGATCGACGCCCTGGGCTTCGCGCTGGACCTCGGCAGCCCGTCGTTCCAGTTCGCCGTGCTCGGCTACCCGATCGACCTGGCGCCGGAGAGCCTGGCGGTCACGATGTTCTGGTTCCTCGGCTGCATGAACGTCTGGAACCTGATCGACGGCATGGACGGCCTGGCCTCGGGCGTGGGCCTCCTGGTCAGCGGGACGCTGACCCTGGTGGCGATCCACAACGAGAACGTCGAGGTCGCGATCCTGGCGGTCTCGCTGGCCGGCAGCCTCGCCGGCTTCCTGCTCTACAACTGGCACCCCGCCTGCATCTTCCTGGGAGACTCCGGGGCGCTCCTGATCGGGCTGCTCATCGGGATCATCGGGGTGCAGGGCTCGCTCAAGGGGCCGTCGGCGATCTCGATCCTGTTCCCGATCCTGGCGATGGGCCTGCCTATCTCCGACACCGCG
>MKTT01000143.1:531-4825 GCA_001898385.1 Planctomycetales bacterium 71-10 | reverse complement strand
TCCTTGTAGCGCGAGAACTCGCCCAGGCGTTCGAGGTCGGCCTGGTTCAGGATCTTGCCGCGCTCGAGCGGCTTGTCGGGGTAGCGGAACGGCTCGGAGAGCCAGAGGTTCATGCCCAGGTCGAGGTCGGTCGCCACGAACACCGGCGTCTGGAACTTCTGGGCCAGGTCGAGCGCCTCGACGACCAGCTCGTAGCACTCCTCGACCGACCCGGGGAGGAGGACGATGTGCCGGCAGTCGCCGTGGCCCAGCAGGTGCATCTTGAGGACGTCCCCCTGGCTGGTGCGGGTCGGCAGGCCTGTGGAGGGCCCCATCCGCTGGACGTCGATGATCACGACGGGGATCTCGGCGAAATACCCCATGCCGACGAACTCGGTCATCAGCGAGATCCCCGGCCCGGACGTCGCCGTCAAGGCCCGCGCCCCCGCCCAGCCCGCGCCGATGGCCATGCCGATGGCCGCCAGCTCGTCCTCGGCCTGGATCACGGCGAAGCTCCTGCGCCCTTCCTCATCGACCCGGTGCTTCTTCAGGAACGCCTCGGCGTACTCGGCCAGGCTGCTCGACGGCGTGATCGGGTACCAGGTCACCACGCTCGCCCCGCCGAACAGGACGCCGAGCGCGGCGGCCTTGTTCCCCTCGATCAGGATCTTGTCCTGGGTCGACTCCATCCGCCGGACCTGGTACGGCAGGTTGGTCGGCAAGTTCGCCTGGGCCCACTCATAACCGGCGTGGACCGCCGCGATGTTGATCTCGGCGGCCTTCGCCTTCCGCCCCGGGAACTCCCGGCGCACGCCCTGCTCGACGGCCCCCAGCTCGATGTTGCAGATCGAGGCGAGCATGCCGACGTACACCATGTTCACGACCTTGCGGAGCTTGTCGCGATACCCCTTGTCGGTCTTGTCCGGCGGGTACGCCTGCTCGACCAGTTTGTAGAACGGCGCGGCGAGGAACGTCACGTCGTCGCGGAGGCTCGGCAGGTCCACCGAGAAGTCCTCGCGGTACAGGCAGATCGCGCCGGGCTTCAGCTCGGCCACGTCGTCCTGCGCCGTGACCTCGTTCATGCACACCAGGATGTCGGGGTCGGCCCGGTGCGCGCCGTAGCCCTTGGCGTTGGCCCGGATGTGGAACCAGGTCGGCAGGCCCTCGATGTTCGAGGGGAAGATGTTCTTGCCGCTGCACGGAATGCCCATTGCATACAGGGACCGCAACAAGACGAGGTTGGCCGATTGGCTCCCCGATCCGTTGACGGTCCCCACACGTATCGCCAGGTCGTTGATGACGGGCCCGATCTTGGCCGCCGGCGCGCGCGCCGGGGCCGTTTCCGCCACGGAGAGGGTGGATGACATCGTTCAGCAGTCCTCACAGGACCGAGGCGCCTGGCCTGGCCCCACGCGCCGGGAGGGTTGCCCCGGCCGTTGAACACGCGTGGGATCTGCACGGGATGGATCGAGGCCTAGCTCCTCGCCAGCTTCAGTCGAGCACATCCGTGGTACGATGGCAAGGGACCGGCGAGCATCTCGTCGCCCTCGAACCCGCCTGCCTCGCGGCGCGCGCTTCAGATACCCTTCAATCGGCGTCGCCAAGCATCCTTCTCCCCCCGGGAGAAGATGGCCGGTACGGCCGGATGAGGGTGGCGGGATTTCGTGGTCGACCTCGCGGGAACCGAAATCCGTGACGATTCCCACGACCCTCATCCGCCCTCCGAGCGCCTTCTCCGGGGGAGAAGGGAATTCCGCCCCCTGCTCGCGCGATTAAGAACGCAAACAGCGCAACAACGAAAACATGCAAACCGTCCCCGAGACCTCCGTGCCCGAGAACCCCCTCCATCGCGCGATCTACCTGACCGGCCCGACGGCGTCGGGCAAGTCGGCCGTCGGCGTCCACCTGGCCCGAATCCTCGACGCCGAGATCGTGGCGCTCGACTCGATGACCCTCTATCGCGGCATGGACGTCGGGACCGCCAAGCCGACCGCGGCCGAACGCGGCGGGGTGCCGCACCACCTGATCGACGTCCTCGACCCCTGGGAGTCGGCGAGCGTCGCCGAGTACCGCGATTGGGCGATCGACGCCGTGGTCGACATCGAGTCGCGCGGCAAGAAAGCCCTCTTCGTCGGCGGCACCGCGCTTTACCTCAAGGCCCTCTTGCGAGGGCTGTTCGACGGCCCCGGCACCGTCCCCGAGGTCCGCGACCGCCTGGAGGCCGAGGCCGAAACCCTCGGCGACCCGGCGATGCATGCGCGATTGGCGGACCTCGACCCGGCGACCGCCGCCCGGCTCCATCCCAACGATCGGCGGCGGGTCGTCCGGGCGCTGGAGGTCATCGAGACCACCGGCCGCCCGTTCAGCGAGCTACAACGCGAACACGCCCAGCCCGCACCGGAGTCGACCCGCGTCTTCGCGATCGAACTCCCTCGGCCGGTGCTGTACGACCGGATCAATCGCCGGGTCGTCCGGATGTTCGAGGCCGGATTGGTCGACGAGGTGCGGCGGCTCAAGACCGCGCCTCGGCCGATGAGCGCCGTGGCGGAGCAGGGGGTCGGCTACCGCCAGGTCGTCGCCCACCTCGCCGGCGAGCGCGATCTCGACGCCACGATCGACCTGATCCAGACCCGCACCCGCCAGTTCGCCAAGCACCAGGCGACCTGGTTCCGCAACCTCGTCGAAGTCCGCCCCTTCCCCATGCACCCGGACGAAGCCCCCGAGGCCACCGCGCATCGGCTGGCGGGGAGCATCGCCGACTAGTGTGGTGAGTCAGAAGTGCATTTCATTGAAGCGGGGTGGCACGGGTTCGTACTCGACCCCGTGGACGCGAGCGACGGCCTCCCCCACACGGGGTCGAGTACGAACCCGTGCCACCCATCAATCGACCCTTATCGAGTGAGTCCCTGACTCGGGACACCGGCCTCTCGTCGGGTTCGGGCGAAAAGGCCCCGACGACGGCGGGGGGATTCCGCCCGAAATCCGGTCGGAGAGGCGAAAAACCCCGGAATTTGGCCCCCTCGACTTCATGGCACGCCCGATGCCTTGAGTGCGTCGTCGACCGACGGGGTCCAGTCCGCCCCCGGCCACTCGACTCCTCATCACGTTGACATCGGACGCGCCATCGCGAGCAGGCCATGATCACGCAAGACTCTTCCGTCACGTTCGTCGTGCCCGGCGACCTCCATCTGACCGAGGCCGGGCTGGAGAACCATCGCGTCGCGCTGTGGGCGGTCGGAGAGATCAACGATCTGATCCGCCCCGATTTCACGCTGTTCATCGGCGACAACGTCCAGAACGCGACCGAGGAGCAGTTCCACCTCTTCGACGAACTCCGGGCCCGTCTCGAGACGCCCCACTTCGCGCTCGTGGGGGACCACGACGTCGAGAACGATCCCGAGGCGCGGGGGTTCCGCAGGCATGTGGGCGAGACGTATGGATCGAGCGCGGTCCGGGGCTTCCGGTTCATTCGACTCGACACCCAGCAGGCCCGGCCGCTGGGGATGTCCCAGTCACAGCTCGCCTGGTTTCGGGGCGAGGTCGACGCCGCGATCGCCGCCGGCGAGCGGGTGGTGGTCTTCCAGCACAACTACCCCTATCAGATCTGGGAGGACTTCGACGGGCCGGGCGTCGACGACTGGCGGAACATCGTCCAGTCCCGGCGGATCACGGCGATCGTCTGCGGACACACGCATTACGGGCAGGTCGCCAACGACGGCCGGAACGTCCTGGTCGCGACGCGGTCGATCGGCGACCCCGAAGGAGGTCCGCCCGGATACACCGTCGGACACGTCGACGGCGAGGACCTGGCCTTCCTCCATCGGTCTGCGGAAGACGTCGGGCCCCTGGCGCTCGTCACGCATCCGCGCGACGCGCTGCTGGCCACCGGGCCTCGCCACGTCGTCGCGGGCCTGGACGAGTTCCGGGTGCGGACGTGGTCGGCCTCGCCGGTGACCGAGGTCGTCGGCCGCCTCGACGAAGGCCCGTGGTTCCGCCTCGCCCCATCGGGCGCCAGCCAGTGGACGGCGCCGCTGTCGGGCGACCGGCTCGCGAAGGGAGAGCACGTCTTCGACGCCGAGGCCGCCGACGGCGACGGTCGACGAGGCGCCCATCGAATCCACTTCCTGGTCGATCCGACCGGCCGCTACACGGCGATCCCCCGCGTCCGCCCTCGCGTGACGCACACCGCCTTCTGCTGATGCGGCGGCACCTCTCTCGCCCCCGTGGCCGTCGTTGAACGCCCCGGAACACTTACTTGACCGAAACATTGAGAGTCGCTAATACTACGTGCATGGCTGAGGATATGCCATACATC
>MKTT01000143.1:0-472 GCA_001898385.1 Planctomycetales bacterium 71-10 | reverse complement strand
TCTCTCGCGCTCGCAATCCTCTTATTGACCGCATCGAACGCGTTCGGCTCAAAGATCCTGCTGATCGGCGGCGGCGACGCGTCCAACACGTCGATGATGGCTTCGGTGCTCGAAGCCCAGGGCGACACGGTGACGACCGGACCGGCCTACACGTCGTTCACCGGGGACGGTCTCGCGGCCTACAACGCCGTGTTCCTCCTCCCAAACGGCGCGTACTATAACGGAGTCGACATGCCCGATTCCGGTCAGCAAGCCCTGGTCGACTATGTGAAAAACGGGGGAGGGCTAGTGACTAGCGAGGCCGTCGGCGACATGATCCAAGGCCCGGGCGGCATGCACATGCTTCAGAAGCTGGCGCAGGCGCTTCCGTTCACGGGGCCGTTTCACAACTCCGCCAATTCGCCCGTGATCCTGGGCCAGATCACGAACGATCCGATCATGAACGACCAACTGCCGAGCCAACTCGTCCTCC
>MKTT01000142.1 GCA_001898385.1 Planctomycetales bacterium 71-10 | reverse complement strand
CATGTCCTGCGGCTCGTGTGCCGCGCGGATCAAGAAGACGCTCAAGGCCGTCGACGGGGTGGCCTCGGCCGAGGTGAGCCTCGAACGACGCGAGGTCCTCGTTCGCTATGCGCCGGGGAAGGTGGCCCCGGAACGCATCGTCTCGGAGATCAACGAACTGGGTTACAAGGCAACCCTCCCCAAGAAGGAGGAGCCCAAGGCCGCCCCCGCCGGAGCCGCCACGTCCGACTCCCGCGTGAAGACGACGACGATCCCCGTGCTGGGGATGGCGTGCGAGTCGTGCGCGGAGACCGTGACGGGGCTCCTGCGTGAAATGCCCGGCGTTGAAGAGGCGCGGGTGAACCTCAAGGGGAAGGAGGCACGGGTCAAGTACGTGGAGGGAAAGGTGACCCCCGAGCGCCTGGCCGAGGAGATCAGCGCGCAGGGCTTCCAGGCCGGGAGCCCGAGCACGGAGGGGCCGAAGTAAAGCCAAGATTCCTGGAGAACTTCAGATGCGACCGGAAGAATCGAACGACGTCACTCCCGTTGAAACCCAGGCCGCCGCACACTTGGTGACGGCCGCCACGATTCCCGTCAGGGATATGGCGTGCGAGTCCTGCGTGGAGGCGATCGAGGAGATCCTGGGCGGCCTTCCCGGGGTGGAGGAGGTCCGCGTGAGCCTCGAGGAGGGGCGCGTGCAGGTCAGATATGACGAGGGGATGGTGACCTCAGGTCGGCTGGCGGACGCCCTCCGCGCCGAGCGCTTCGAGGTCGGGACCCCGAGCACGGAGGTCCGGAAGTGACGCTCGAAGATTTTCTCCGCAGCTCCGGCACGAGCCTACCCGAGGGGTCGCTGCTGGCCTTCGGGGTCGCCCTCGTCGCCGGCATCCTGGCCAGTGCGGTGTGTCCCTGTACGCTCCCGGTCGGGTTCGGCATGGCTGGCGTAGTGGGTGCCTCGGAGAGCCAGTCCCGCCGCTCGGGCTTCCTCATCGCCCTGGCATTCTTCGCGGGCATCGTCGTGAATCTGACGCTCTTGGGGGCCGTGGCCGGTCGGCTCGGCGCGGTCCTCACCGAGTCGTTCGGCCGCTACTGGGCATTGACGATGGCCGTGGTCTCCTTCGTCGCCGCCATCCTGGCCTTCCGCGGGCCGCGGCTGCAGGTGGACCAGCTGGCGGCCCTGCGCAGGCCGGGGCTCGCCGGGTCGTTCGGCTACGGCTTCATCTTCAGCCTCGGGACCTCCGCCGCCCCGCTGCTGCTGCTCGTCACGGTGGCGGCGACGCAGGCCCGGCCCGGGTACGGGGCCGTCCTCGCGTTCGCCTTCGGCCTCGGCCGCGGGCTGCCGTTCCTGCTCGTCGGCCTGTTCGCCGGGGCCCTCGTCCGCCTGACCCGTATCGCCGCCTGGCGGCGGGCGATCCAGGCGGTGAGCGGATGCGCCCTGCTCTTCGTGAGCGCTTATTACGCCAGGGCGTTCGTCGCCCTGCTTTGAAATTGGAGTGGAGATGGCTACTGAAACCGTACAAATGAAAGTCTCCGGGCTCATGTGCTCGTTCTGCACGATGAGCGTGGAGAAGGCCTTGAAGCGCTACCCGGGCGTCAAGAGCGTGCTGGTGAACCTGGTGCACGGGATCGTGCTGATCGAGGCGGACACGACGCAGACCAGCCGCCGCGACCTGGCCGAGGCCGTCGAGAAGCTCGGCTACAGTGTCTCCTCGACCGAGGTCCAGCAGTACGAGACCGACGAGGCGCTCTTCGGGCTCATCAAGCAGCGCGGCATGATCGGCATGGCCCTCTCCCTCCTCGATCTCATCGTCGATCCGCTGAACCTCTTCGGGCTCCCCGCCTATCCGCGGGCGCTCTTCAGCCTGGCGGTGGCGTCGTTCGTCCTCTTCTGGGTCGGCTTCCCGATCCTGCGAAAGACCCTGATGGCCGTCGGCCAGCGGGTCATCAACGCGAACGTGCTGCTGTCCGCGGGCGCCTGGGGCTCGTACATCGTCGGGGCCCTCTCGCTCTACGATCCCCGCTGGCCGAACTTCCTGCCGGTCGCCGCCTGGCTCATGTCGCTGCATCTGTTCTTCGGCTACTTCAAGCTCGACACCCGGCGGAAGGCTTCGGAGGCGGTCCGCAAGCTCATGTCGCTCCAGCCGCCCCGGGCACGGGTGCTCCGAGGGGGGGAGCCGGTGGAGGTGCTGACGAAGGATGTAGCGGTGGGCGAAGTCGTGCTGGTCCGCCCCGGCGAGCGCATCCCGCTCGACGGCGAAGTGATTGAGGGGACGGCGAGCGTCGACGAGTCGAGCTTCACCGGCGAATCGGTCCCGGTGACCAAGGAGGCCCATTCCAAGGTCATCGGCGGGACGCTCAACCTTGACGGTGCGCTCCAGATCAAGGTGACCAAGGTCGGAGAGGACAGCTTCCTGAACCAGATCGTCCGGCTCATGAGCCAGATCGCCGAGCGGAAGCCCTCGATTGAACTCATGGCCGACTGGCTGATGAACTTCTACGGCCCGGTCGTCTTCGTAGCAGCTTTCCTCGCCTTTGCGGGCTGGATGATCGCCACGGGCGACCCCCTCCAGGCGACGGTGGTGCTGCTCACGACGATCATCATGGGCTACCCCTGTGCCCTGGGGATCACGACTCCCATGCTCGCGGCGATCGCCGGCGGCAAGGGCATCTCGATCGGGCTCCTGGTGAAGGCGAGCGAGGTCTTCCACGGGCTCTCCACCGTGAACACGGTCGTCTTCGACAAGACGGGGACGCTCACCTACGGTCGGCCGACGGTGACGGATGTCGAGACCTTCGGCCTCGAGCGTGCCGAAGTGCTGGCACTCGCCGGGGCGGTCGAGTCCCAATCGGAGCATCCCCTAGGCCAGGCCATCGGCTTCTACGCCGAGCGTGAAGGAGCCATGAAGCATCCCGTCCTGGGCTTCCGCGCCACCCCCGGGAAGGGCGTCTCCGCGACCCTCGACGGGGCGGAGATCCTCGCCGGGAAGCCTTCTTTCCTCGAGGAGCGAGGCATCTCCTTCACCGAAGAGGTCCGGGCGGCGATCGAGCGCCTGGGTGCCCAAGGGAAGACGGTCGTCGTCATCGCTCGCGGCGGAGATGTGGTCGGCGCCATCGCCCTCCAGGATACGCCGCGTCGCGGCGCCGAGCGGGTCATCGCCCGGCTCAAGGAGCGGGGCGTCCGGACGGTGATGCTCACCGGCGATGCCCGGCGGGTGGCCGAGGCGATCGGCGGCGCTCTCGGCATCGACGAGGTCCGGGCCGAACTCCTGCCCGCGGACAAGGTCGCAGCGATCGAGGCCCTCCAGAAGTCGGGCCGAAACGTCGCGATGGTCGGCGACGGAATCAACGACGCCCCGGCGCTCGCCCAGGCGGACGTCGGCATCGCCATCGGCGCGGGCACGGACGTGGCCATCGAGTCGGCGGGCGTGATCCTCATCGGCGACCGGCTCGACGACGTGGTCAGCGCGCTCACGCTGGGGAAGGCGAGCTACAGGACCCTCACCGGGAACGTGATCGTCGCCGTGCTCTTCAACCTGGTGGGGATGACGCTTGCGGCCTTCGGGTACATCACGCCGCTGCTCGCCATCACCTTCATGGTCGTGAGCATCTTCGCGATCCTCCTCAACACGCTCCGCATCCGGGGCATCGACCTCGGGCGGGAGGAGGTGGAAGACTCCGGGCCGCTTGCCGAGCTGGAGCTCCACATCCCGAACATGGTCTGCGAGGGCTGCGCGAGCAAAATCAGTGGCGTCCTCACGGCGATACCGGGTGTGCGGGAAGTGAAGCCGAAGGTGGCACAGAAGAACGTCACCGTGCGGTACGAGCCCGCGAAGGTACAGGAGCAGGGCGTCAAGGAGGCCGTCGAGAAGGCCGGATTCACCGCGGTGGAGGCCTAAAGCCATGGAACAGCCGGAGGATGGCCTCAGGGTCGATGGGGCGGTGGCACGGGGGCCGGAGATCGAGATCGTCGTCGACGGTCTTTCGGTCCGGGCCTTCGAGGGCGAGAGCGTCGCCGCGGCCCTCCTCGCGAACGGGCGGCGGACGCTGCGGACGACCGCACGTCGGGGCGAGCCCCGCGGGATGTACTGCGGCATCGGCACCTGCTTCGACTGCGTGATGACGATCGACGGGCGGCCGAACGTGCGGGCGTGCCAGACTCCGGTCCGTGCCGGGATGCGAGTCGATTCCCAGCGGGGCGACGGGACATGGAGGTTGGAACCATGAGAACCTCTCGGTCCCTAATCATCATCGGCGGCGGCCCGGCCGGGATGGCGGCGGCCATCGAGGCGGCCCGCGCCGGACTCAACCTCACGCTCATCGACGAGGCGCCGCGACTCGGCGGCCAGGTCTACCGGAGACCGCCCGAGGCGTTTCGTGTCGAGGATGCGGAGCGGCTGGGGCGAGACTTCGCCCGCGGCGAGCGGCTGCGGGCCGAGTTCTCCGAGATTGCGGAGCGCGTGGAGATCCTCTCCGGGACGTCCGTCCTCGGCGTCTGGCCGGATCGCGAGGTGCTCTGGGCCCGGGACGATGTCTCCGGCGTATTCCGGGCCGAGCGGCTGATCATCGCCGGCGGTGCCTACGATCGCCCGGTGCCCTTTCCCGGCTGGACGCTCCCCGGGGTGATGACCGCCGGCGGGGTCCAGGTGCTCATGAAGACCATGCGCGTCCGGCCCGGTCGGCGGGCGCTGGTCGCGGGTACGGGGCCGCTCATCGTCGGCGTTGCCCATCGGCTCCACGACCTGGGCGTGGAGGTCGTCTCCGTGCTCGAGGCCGGTGATCATCGCTGGGTCTCCGGGGGCGTCACGGCCGCGACGAACGAGTGGGACACCATCGGAGACGTACGGAGTTCGCTTGAGGCCCTCGGCCGGGCCGGCATCCCCCTGCTCTTCAACCACACCATCTTCGAGGCCGAGGGCGCGGACGCGGTCGAGGCGGCGACCTACGGCCCGGTGGATGCCGAGGCGTGGCAGCCGCGGAAGGATCGCCCCCGGCGGGTCGAGGTGGACCTGGTCGTCACCGGGTTCGGCTTCGTGCCGAACACCGAACTCACGACGCTCGCCGGCTGCCGGCATCACCATGCCCCCGAGCTCGGCGGCTGGGTCCCCGTCCGCGATGCGCTGATGCAGACGACCGTCCCCGGCGTCTTCGCCGTGGGGGACGGCGCAGGAATCGGCGGCGTGCTCGTGGCGCTGGAGGAAGGCCGCATCGCCGGGATCACCGCGGCGGAACTCGCGGGGACGATCTCGGCAGACGAGGCCTCGGGGCGTCGCGCCGGGCCGATCGATCGGCTCCTGTCGCTGGCCGAGGTGCGTGCGCTCCTGGGGGAAATATCGCAGATCAAGCCGGGGCTCCTCGAACTCGCAAGCCCGGAAACGCTCGCCT
>MKTT01000141.1 GCA_001898385.1 Planctomycetales bacterium 71-10 | reverse complement strand
CACTCGACGGCGCTGCTGGCTCGGGAGGTGTCGCGGAGCACGGCGGCGACGCGGTCGTACGAGGCTCGCTCATCCCCCTCGAGCGGGCGTCGCCAGGCGACGGCCCGGATCGGGGCGATCCTTGGGTCGGCGGGGGCGTCCGGTCGGCCGTGGCGTCCCCACCATCGC
This sequence comes from Planctomycetales bacterium 71-10, assembly GCA_001898385.1. Classification (GTDB taxonomy): domain Bacteria; phylum Planctomycetota; class Planctomycetia; order Isosphaerales; family Isosphaeraceae; genus Paludisphaera. Next base: position 6,426 of record MKTT01000141.1, on the reverse strand, counting down.
CAGGCCATGGCGTCGCGGCGTCGGGGGTCGGGTTCGGCGGCCTCCAGCCGGCGGTGCATTCGGTCCAGGAAGTTCAGGCCGCGGCGGTCGGCGAGGAAGTCGCGGACCTTTCTCCACTCCGGCCCGCTCAGTTCCGGCAGGGCCGCCGCGATCTCCGCCTCGGCCCACGCGCGGTCGTTGAGCCGACCGTCGGGGCCGAACAGGTCGAAGGCCGCGCGGATGCGTCGCCAGGCCGCCTCCTGCCGCTCGACGTCCTCGAAGGCGGCCGTCGCGCGTCGTCGGGCGGCGGCGACGGCGGGATTCCGGCCCCGCGAATCGATCCCGCGGCGGCGAAGGTCGACGGCCTGGGCCTCGAGTTCGTCGGCCCGGTCCCACGGCGTCTCGGCCTTCCGCCAGAGCCGGGCCAGGACGCGATGGGCCTCCATCGTGGTGTGGAACAGGTCCAGGCCGTGCGTCAACGGCGGCGCCGTCGCGGCGTGGGCGGCGGCCGTCCGCGACACCGCCGCGGCGATCCCCTTGGCGGCGTCGGAGACGGCGAACTCCAGACGGTCGAACGGTTCCAACCGCTTCTCCCAGGTCGCCGCCGAGTGGTCGGCGGCATTGACGCAGAAGGCGGCCGTCATGCTCAAGGGCTCGATCCCCACCAGGGTCGGCCGCCCCCAAAAAAGATCTCGTCGAGGGCCAGGGTCGAAATCCGCTCGACGCAGCCTGCGTCGAGGGCCTCCAGCACGGCGGCGGCCCTGGCCGACTCCTCCTTGACCCAGCGGCCGATGGTCGAGTGGTCGGGGCCGTCGTCCCCCAGAACCACCCGCAACAGATCCTCGACCTGACGGAGGCTGATCCCCATGGCGCACGCGGTCGCGGCGAACCGCCGCCGCGTCGCCTCATCGAACGTCGCCGCGACCGCGGGGGCTGCGGTCGCGGCCGACTCGGGCTCAGGCGCCGGCGGCTGCAACCGCCGCTCGACCCGCCGGGCGTGCTCGTAGACGGTCTGGCGGCTGCACCCGGCCTCCTCGGCCCGCCGGGTCGCGGCCCCGTACGACTCGCTGAAGACGGCGGCGGCGTTGCAGACCAGCGAGCGGATCGATAGCGTGTCCATCGGGGAGGCCCTCCGTGCGGCTGGTGATCTTGGTCGTGATCCAGTCCACCACGGCGCGGCCTCCCCTTCCACCTCCAACTGTCAACCCGCCCAAACCGCTTTCACACCATCTCTGCGACAATCCCGGGTCGAGCGACGACCATCCCCGTCCCCCGCCTTCCGAACGCCCGGCCGGGCCACCGCCCTCGATCGATCCTGGTGGAGTTGAGTGAGGACTCTCGGATTTATGCTCGCTTTCCGATGTTTTCGACAAAGCACCGCGAGGGGAGAAGGGAGTTCCTTCAGGGGCTCGCGCATCGCTCCTCCCGTCGAGGCCCTCAGGAAGTCCGCGCGCCGCCCTTCCCGGCCGCACGGCCGAGGGTCCGGTCGAGCTGTTCGAGGAACCTCGGCCGGTTGCGGTACTTCTCGCGCGCGGAGGCGACGAGGTCGGCCCACTCGGCGGGCCGGCCGAGGGCCTCGTGGATCGGGCGCATCCGGGCGAGGAGCCGGGCGGATCGCTCGTAGGCCGAGGGGTCGGCGATGGGGAGCGACCGGTCGAGCTGGGCCTTGTAGATCTTCAAGGCGCGGTCGGGATGCGCGGCGGTCGCGGCCTCGGCGAGCCGGTCGGCGTAGCGGTCGGCGTCCTCGTGGAAGATGGGCGGCTTCATCCCCGCGTCGATCTTCAAGGCGTCGTAATAATCGAGGGCCTGCTCGATCGCCCCCTCGTCGAGGGCGATGTCGATCAGGACGCCGACGTGCGGCCGGAAGGCGGCGTAGCCGGCCGCGTACCTCAGCAGCGCGACCACCTCGTCGGGGACCGGCAGCGGCCAGGCCGGGTCGACCTTCAGGTGGGAGGGCTCGGCGGGCTTGGCTTCGGGCTTCTTGCCGGCCTTCGGCTTCGGGCGGGATTTCGACTCGACCCATTCATAGGGCATGTGGCCGGTGCGGAGGAAATGCAGGGCCCCGGCGCGGGCGGCCGGCTCGACGCCCGCCTTCTTCGCGGCCTTGAGCAGGGCCTTGAAGGTCTCGACGGTAGGGCCGTTGAAGAACTCGCGCGCGGCGTGGGCGGCGACGACGTCCCAGCGCCTGCGACGGGCCGCCAGGTCGGCGAGCGTCTTCGCCAGCCGCGACGCCGTGCCGGGCTCGACGCCGACCTTGTCGGCCAGGGCCTCGCGGGCCTCGCGCTCGGCGTCGTCGAGCCGGCCCTCGTCGATCAGGTAGGCGATGAGCGGCTCGCGCTCGCCGGTGGCGCGGGCCTCGGACTCGAACAGCGCCGGCAGCTCGCCCTCGCGGCCCGCCTTCTCCAGCGCCTCGGCGAACCAGTCGGCGAGAACCTCGCGGCGGTCGCGGGCCTCGTAATCGTCGCGCCCCGGCGCGGGGAGGGCCTTGAGCCGGGCGGACAGGACGTCGGCCGCGGCGGCCCAGTCGGTCGGCGACGCGGCGTCGAAGATCGCATCGGCCGCGTCGTCCACGACGTCCAGCGGCTCGTCCAGGCAGGCGTCGATCGTGAACATCAGCCGGTCGGGGCCGGGGAGCGAGGACTTCAAGACGGCCTCGAAGACGACCGCCAGGGCGCGACGGAGGCGGGCGACGGTCTCCCCCTCGTCGTCGGATCGCTCGACCTGGCGGAAGCCCTTCTTGATGAGGTCGCGGCCCAGCGCCACGACGTCGTCGGCCCGGCCGATTTCGAGCAGGCGACGGAGGACGCGCTCGGCGGGGCGGTAGTCGGGCAGCTCGCCCTCGCCGTCCCAGTGGCTCCGCCAGGGGTCGACGGACGTCGCCGCCTTGATCTCGCGACGGGCCTCGGCGACCAGGCCGGCTGGGTCCAGATCCTGGAGGGCGACCCGCTCGCGGAGGCCCTCGTAGACCTCGGGCGCGGCCTTCGCGATCGCCCAGATCGTCTCGACCAGCTCGCCCTGGGGCATGGCCTGCAAGTGCGCGCGGATCCGCCCGTCCCACTCCTTCGTCGCGAGCCGCGACCGCTTCGGCCGGGGCTCGTCCTCGTAACCCTCATCGGCGGGCTCGTCGAGGTCGTACCAGCGGGGGTCGTCCTCGTCGGCCTGCGGGACTTCGCGCTTGGCCGCGATCGCCTTCAGGTACTCGACGACCGTCGCCACGGCGTGCTTGCAGGCGTAGCCGACGGGGCACGTGCACATCGACTCCGGCCGCCGCCGGTCGCCCTTGCCTTCGAGCCAGACGTGGGTGGAATAGTCGTCGGTCCCGGAGACGGTCGCCAGCAGATCGCCGTCCTTCGTGACGGCCAGGTTCTCGACCCGGCCCTCCTCCTGGTACGTCTTCCCTCGCTCGACGGCCTTCTTCCCGGCCCACCCCTCCAGGTCCTCCCATCGCACCGCCCGCCAGCCGGCCTCGGGCGTCGCCTCGGACCTGTCCGACTTCGCGGCCTTCGTTCGCGGCATGGCGGGGGCTCCCGTTCGGGATGGGCTGGGTCAGGCTTCGGGCTCCGCTTCCGGCTCGTCTTCGTCGATGTGGTCGCTGGCCTCGGCCTCGGCGACGCCGTCGTCGAGGATGTGGCCGGCGGGGGCGCCGTCGGCGAGGGACGCGGCGTCGTCCGGGAGGGGGTCGCCGTTGGCGGTGAGTTCCTCCTCGGGGAGCTTGGCCAGGCTGCTGACGGCGTCCCCCTCGTCGAGGCGGATCAGGCGGACGCCCTGGGTGTTGCGGCCGATGGGGCGGGTGTCGCCGATGCGGGTGCGGATCAGGATGCCGCCGGTGGTCGTGATCATCACCTCGTCGGCGTCGGTCACCTTGGCGACCGCCACCACGCGGCCGTTGCGGTCGCTGGTCTTGATGTCGATCAGGCCCTTGCCGCCGCGGTTCTGCGAGCGGTACTCGGACAGGAGCGTGCGCTTGCCGTAGCCGTTCTCGCAGACGGTCAGCAGGCTCGCGGGATCTTCCTGGCCGTTGGCCACGACCATGCCGACGACCTCGTCGCCCTCCTCCAGGTTGATCCCGCGCACGCCGTGCGCCGGGCGGCCCATGCTGCGGACGTCGGACTCGTCGAAGCGGACGGCCATCCCTTCGCGGGTGCTGAGGACCACCTGGTCGCCGGCCTTCGTGCGGGCGACGCCGATGAGCTGGTCCCCCTCGTCCAGGCCCAGGGCGATGATGCCGCGGCCCAGCGGGCGCTTGAAGGCGGTGAGGTCGGTCTTCTTCACGGTGCCGCGGCGGGTCACCATCATCAGGCTCTCATCCTCGCGGAACTCGCGCACGGGGACGATGCCGGTGATCTTCTCGCCGTCGGAGAGCTGGAGCAGGTTGACGATCGCCCGGCCGCCCGAGGTGCGGGTGGCCATGGGGATGTCGTACACCTTCAGCCAGTAGACCTTCCCCTTGTCGGTGAAGAACAGCAGATAATCGTGCGTGAGCGGCACGAACATGTGTTCGAGGAAGTCGCCGTCGCGGGTGTTGCCGGCGCTGATGCCCCGGCCGCCGCGGCCCTGGGCGCGGTAGGTGCTGGGGGGCTGGCGCTTGATGTAGCCGTCGTGCGTGATCGTGACGACCATGTACTCCTCGCGGATCAGCGACTCCTTGTCGTAGTCGCCCAGCTCCTCGTCGGAGATCACGCTGCGGCGGGGGTTGGCGTACTTCGCCTTCATCTCCCGCAGGTCGTCCCGGATCATGCCCAGGATGATCTGCTCGTCGGCGAGGATCGCCTCGTAGCGGTCGATGTCCGCCTTCAGGCCGACGTACTCCTGCGCCAGCTTGTCGGCCTCCAGGCCGGTCAGGCGGCGGAGCTGCATCGAGAGGATGGCGTCGGCCTGCATGCGGGTCAGGCTGGCCGTCGCCTTGGCGTCGGGGTCGTTGAGCGCCCGCTGGAGGATCTGCGCGGAGACCTCCAGGCCCATCAGCCGGGCGCGCGCCTCCTGGTCGTCGCGCGACGACCGGATGATCCGGATGATCTCGTCGATGTAGTGCAGCGCGATCAGCAGGCCCTCGACGATGTGGGCGCGCTGGCGGGCCTGGCGGAGGAGGAAGCGGGTGCGGCGGCGGATCACGTTGACCCGATGCTCGACGAACAGCCGCAGGAACTCCTTCAGCGGCAGCGTCCGGGGCCGGCCGTCGACCAGGGCCAGCATGATGACGCTGAACGTGTCCTGGAGCGGCGAGAACTCGTAGAGCTGATTCCGGATGACGTTGGCGTCCTCCCCCTTCTTCAGCTTCACGACGATCCGCACCGGCTGCTTGCGGTCGCTCTCGTCGACGACGTCCGAGACGCCCGTGATCCGGCCGCTGTTGACCAGCTCGGCCAGCTTCTTGAGGAGCGGCTCCTTGGTGAGCTGGTAGGGGATGTCCGTGAAGACGACCTGCGAGCGGCCGTCCTTCAGCTCCTCGATCGTCGAAGTGCCCCGGAGGATCACCCGGCCTCGGCCGCTGCGATACGCCTCCTTCACGCCCATCCGGCCGCAGATCACGCCGCCGGTGGGGAAGTCGGGCGCGGGGATGATGTCCATCAGGTCGTCGAGGTCGATCGCCGGGTCGTCGATGTAGGCGACCAGGGCGTCGCAGACCTCGCCGAGGTTGTGCGGCGGGATCGACGTCGCCATGCCGACCGCGATGCCGCCCGAGCCGTTGACCAGCAGGTTCGGGAACTTGCCCGGCAGGACCCGCGGCTCCTGGTATTTCTCGTCGTAGTTGGGCTGGAAGTCGACCGTGTCGTAGTTGATGTCCTCCAGCATCTCGGCGGCGACCGGGCCCAGCTTGGCCTCGGTGTACCGCATGGCGGCCGGCGGCAGGCCGTGGATGCTGCCGAAGTTCCCCTGCCCGGTGATCAGCAGGTGCCGCATGTTCCACCACTGGGCCATGCGGGCCAGGGTGGGATAGATCGAGTTGTCGCCGTGGGGGTGGTACCGCTTCATCGTCTCGCCGACGATGCCCGCGCACTTGCTGGTGGCCGAGTTCGGCCCCAGGCCGAGGTCGCGCATGGCGACGAGGATCCGCCGCTGCGACGGCTTGAGGCCGTCGCGCACGTCCGGCAGCGCCCGGCTGATGATGACGGACATCGCGTAGTTGAGGTAGCTCTCCTTCAGCTCCTCCTCGATGTCCAGCGGGAGCGGTGCGAGCGGTTCGTTGGTCGGCAGTTCGGCGGTACTCACGGCGTCCCCGTTCCCTCGTCATCGCCCGCCCGACGCGCCCACGCGCGCACGTCTTCGCAAGGCCCGTTCCAATCCCCTCGATTGTAACCGAAACTCCGCCCCCGCCGCAACGCCCAGCGGCCCCCGCCGACGGCCGTTAAGTGCCGCCCGGGCAAGGCGTTCAGGGCGGTTGACCCGCCCCCCCGGGCGCGGGCCGAGCCGCGGCGGCGCGCGGCCCGACGACTCGGCCCCGACCGC
>MKTT01000140.1:28626-42415 GCA_001898385.1 Planctomycetales bacterium 71-10 | reverse complement strand
GGGCTACATAAGTGGTTACTTTCTTTTCAATGCCCAGCTTCTTCCTGATTTTAGCCATCCAGTCATTAATGGACTGTACAAATAATTCTATAAGTTCAACCTGTCTCAAGGGAGTGATATTGTGCTCCAAAACGGGGAAAATATAATTATTGGGGCTTCGGTCATTATTGCCCCAATGTTGGATGATCTTTTGCAGATCTTCGGTGATGAATACAGTAATAGGCCGCGGATCAAGCCGGGTTGAATTTTCGGTTTTGGTCCGTTCAAAAGTAAGGTACTCTCCGTCAATGTTCTTATACTTTAGATATGCGATATCTGTTGGGTTAATACCGTTGGCCAGGTATGAGAATAGCCAGAAATCCTTCGCTTTTCGCTCCCGTTCACATTCTGGTGAATAATGATAGATTTTACTCACATCTTTCAGCGTAAGCGCCTTTTTGATATTCCGGGATGACGGAGGTTGATATAACCTACGGCCAAACGGATAACATTTTTCTCTTTTAATAATTCCCTGAAAGATCGCTTCATTGAAAATAGCACGCAGACCTCTCGTATAGATTCCGACAGTTGTTTTTGAGTAATCCTGCCTCAACATCCACGCCTCAAACTGTTTTAAGAAGGCAACATCAATATCTTTAAATCGTACATTTCCCCGGAATTTAGATATGGTGTTATACGCCGTTTGATAAGCGGCGGCACTACGGATCCTGTGCTCACTTAGTAATTTGCTAATATAAAACAGAAAAGTTGCCAGGATGGTATCCGGTTCAGGCTTTGGCAGACGAAATATGGGGAAGCGATTATCATACAATACCTTATTAAAAGGATGGTTTACTAGAGCGGTGGTTTCCCGAACAGATTTTCTCTGGCGAAAAAATGTATTATCCAGTATAAAATTTTTTTCAAATTCAGGGAAATTAAATGGATCGATGTCTTCGACAACTCGTGCACCAGCCCTTTCGATCTCAAGTATTTTTTCTTTGATTTCCTGCAAACCAGCACTAAGCCGGGATGCTGATAGCTTCTTATGATCCTCGATGGTGATCTCATAGACAGTGGTATAATGTTGTGAGAGCCGTTCACAAGTTACTCTTAATTTTAAAGGGTATTTTGCCGTTTTCTTTTTGATACGGCGGGTGTCCAAAATCATAGCTAACGATACAGACATAACAAATTGTTTTTGCTTCACTAAATCTTTCCTATCGAAAATTTGCAAACAATTTGCAAACAAAAGGCAGTCAAATGCCGTTTGAAAAGTGCATATCGAAGTTAGCGTGTATTTTGTAAATTATTGATAGTTAAACAGTTAAGTTAAATTCAGTTCCATCTAATTCAGACAGATTAAGAGCTTTTTAAGAGCTGTTAATCAGAGGGTCTCAGGTTCAAGTCCTGAAGGGGGAGCTAAACAGAGTTTTTAAAACGACTCAAAAATCGTTAAAACGAGTAAAACCCACGCCAGACGCAAGTTTGACGTGGGTTTTAAATTTTCTTCAGGTTTTTAATTCACTGTAATTCCCACCAATTCTTTTACGGTTTCTTTTACGGTTTTTCGGCACATTTTTAATCGAGAAGGCGTATGAACATACCGGTCGTAACACCCGTCATTAACTGGCGCAATGCCGTAAATGTTACAGGAATGTATTCCATTCATCTGCGTATCTACCTCCATCCGCAGCCCAGCCGGTATTACCCTGTAAAAACACCCCAGAAAGTAAGGCTGGAACAGTGGACGGGGAAAGATGGGTGCTGGGTTAAAAATACCCATCCTTTCTCCTTTGAGATCAATAACCGAATCTCGGAACTCAAAGCCAAAATATCGGAGTTGATCAAGCGATTTTATAACCAGGGAAAGCCCATTACCTTTTACACTATTGAGCGCGAAATTTTAAGAAAAGGCGATAAGACCATTTTAAATGACTATTTCCGCAATTACATTGACTACCCACCGGAGAAAGTGAACCTTGACCCCGTTACCTGGGAGAAATACGAAGCCTTCCTAATGCATCTTAATAATTTTGAATCTAAAATTCGCTTCGGCGATATAGATGAAACGATGATTGCAAGAATCCGCAATTATCTGAGTGAACAAAAAGGGCGAAAAGGCAAACTGGAAGCATCTACTATTAAGTCCTACTTCGATAAGTTCAAAGTCGTGTTGACCTACGCTGCGAAGAAAGAACATCTGCTCAATGTGCAGGATGTAGAACAATACTTTGACGAAATCGCTATAACCGTACCCAGAAAGAAAGAAGGACAGCATCTGGAAATAGAGGAAGTTCAAGCCCTCCGCCGGCTGGAATTTGATAAAACAGAAAGAAGTCTTGAGCGGGACCGGGACTTGTGTTTATTCCAGGTCTATACCGGCTTTTACTACAACGACCTGCAGATATTAAAGAAAACCCAATTGTTTAGGGATATTGAGTACGGCTATTATATCATCGGTGAAAGAGATAAGAACGGTAAACCAACTATTATACCGTTGTATAAATTTCCATATGCCACAACGATACTGGAAAAGTATTCTGATAAAAATCCTGAAAATGAATTCCTGTTCAGAAAAAGTCTGTTTATAGAAATTCAGGCGTATAACAGAAATCTAAAACTGCTGGCTCAACGAGCAAAAATAGTACGACCGCTTTCTAACAAAACCGGTCGTCACACCAATGCACAAATGTGGATTCGTTTTGGGGCGGAACGCCCCGTACTCTCCAAAATGATGGGGCATGAAAAGGAAACAACAACTGAAAATTATTATAAGGTGGGTCTTCGCGAAATAATAGAAGGGACCAAGTCCGTTGATTTTGCCCGATTCGATATTTAATCATCATTTAAAACTATAACCATGCAAATCATTCAAAGTATTCAAAATCGTATTTATGAAATCAGGGGAGAAAGGGTTATGTTGGATCGTGATCTTGCCACTCTCTACGAAGTGGAAACCAAAGTCTTTAATCAGGCGGTAAAAAGAAATTTGAGAAGGTTTCCGCCTGACTTTATGTTCCAATTAACTAAAGAGGAATGGGAAAGCTTAAAGTTTCAAATTGAAGCCATAGAAAAAAGTGTTCCTTCAAGGTCACAATTTGTGACCTTGAACACGGGTAGAGGCCACAATCTTAAATACTTGCCCTACGCGTTTACCGAACACGGAGTGGCGATGTTAAGTGGCATATTAAACAGTGACAAAGCTGTTCAGATGAATATTGCTATCATCCGTGCCTTCATCGAAATGAGGCGATTTAATATTATTCACACGGATTGGATGGAGCAAATAAGGGAACTGAAAGACCGGATTGGCGGACACGATGCACAGCTTTCTCAAATTTACGATGCTCTGGAAAATTTGTTGGATGAAAAGGCAGCGGAAAGAAAATGGGAGGATAGAGATAGAATTGGGTTTAAGAGATGATAAATAGATTATCCTCTTGTTCAAATTAACGCAATAGTGATTGAATCTTCAAGGTCGCAATTTGCGACCTTGAACAGAATGTAATTCATCGGAAGGTTATAAAGATCGATGTTCTATGTGCTCGAACGAAAAAGCTTATAATTTGATCTCATTGCGTGCTTCTTCATTAACCACTAGATTTATTCAAGATGGCATAATTTACTGCACTCCCATAATGTCTTTAGGGAAATAAAAATAATTCTATAATCTAAAAATTAATAATAGCATGAATTAAAACTATAACTTTGGCTTTGACGATATACTTTCTTTGATTACAAAAGCAATAGACGAGCCAATTTGAATCATAAAATCTAAAATTTTCACGAATTCTTCACGTAGTTTTTTATCGAGGATAATGGCTTTTCCATGCTGGAAAAATGTTCTCTGGATATACTTTTCAGCATGATAGTCTAAAAGCCACGTATGCTCCTGACTTTTTTCAATTAGATTCAAAACTAAGTTTATACTTTCGGGGAACAAGTGGTAAAAACTTATACCTGCTAACAGCTTTATTGCACTTAAGGGATTATATTCTCCCAAATTACTAATAACCCGCTTGTAAAAAGTTGGATCTGCTTTAATCGCGTCCCAGGTGACTGCCGCATCTTTCCATTCAATATCAAGAAGTAAATATCTAACTAACGAAACCCTTCGGGATCTATAAGTTTGATGTTCTAAAATAGCCCATAGAAAGTTAAATCTTTCGACATGGCTATTTATATCTTCTTCACGAATCACTCTTTTTATAGATCTAGTTAGAAGCTCATAGGAATCATCAGTAAAATGTGCAAAATCCGCTTCTCCTTCAATAAGAAGATAGCCAATTAATTTATAAAATAGTTTACCCGCAGCGATTTTTTCTAAGCGTGAAAGAACAACAGCTCCAAATTTTTCTTGAAAATGTAAAGTGCCATAGTAATACCTTTCCGCTCTGTCTCTTGACCCCTTTTTGGCAAAGGTATCTTTGATCAAGAAGTCTAAATATTGTGTTATAAATTCTTGTCCCTCTTCATCGATGTCGCTGCATTCGCTTAGGAAAAGAAATGATTTATCTAGGTACATCCGATTAGAATCACGTTTTTTAAATTCATAACTGTCTCCTTTTAGAAACTCATTTGCTAGTATCTTCGTTACAGGCACCCTTTCGTTTTCTTCCCCGTCTAGTTGCTTGCATCCCAATGATACAAGAAAGCGGAAATTTTGTCTTGCCACGTCAGGATTATGAACCCACATGTTGTTCGCCAAGTTTTCAAAAAGCGGTTTGTTCAATCCGTCAGAAATAGGCAAATGAAAAACCAATGTGGTTGACAGCTCATTCGCTTCATTAATAATTTCAGTTGACAAATCTAGGGAAGGTAACATTCCTAATGCGTCAATCACTGGCTCTTTATCGAACGCACTAAAATTATTAGACATCATTTTGGGTAAGTAATTATATTTTCCTTCTTCCTCAACGACAACATACTTGCTTATCTTAATAATTGTGCTTACACACCAATCTCTTTCTTCTTCGCTTAAAGCATTCCAGTGATATTTAATTCCGATTAATGATAAAGCACCTGGAGCATTATACATATCACCTTCCTCGATCGCTTTACATTGAGCATAATATTGCCTCCAAGATGTAGTGGAGTTATCTTGTAAGTTATTTTTTTCAATTATTTCGTTGCACCAATTCCAAATATATATCCCGCCATTTTGATTCAATGGAACCATTTTTATGTCTTTTGCAATTTTGGAATCTTTGGGTATAACAGGTTCGATGATGAATCCAGCAGAATTTTCATCTTTATATTCTTTCAGAATATAGTTTCTGCAGTCCATTCTAAATAGTATATTTTCCCAAGCATAATATTCCGGACCTTTGGGCGGGTTAGAATTTAACTCTTCCTTGTAGGAATCTAACAACTTAATGATATCATCATAAAACCGTTCATAAAAGGACATGTTTAGAACTACACGTTCTAAATGAGTTTGCCTGTGTGGCAAATTTTTAGAAGCTAACCGTTCCTGTTGAAATTTATAGTTACGTGCGTCAAAATCGTACGGTAAATAAATATGTCGTTCACCCAAGAATCTTTGAATATCCCATAAGAAAGCCTCTTTGAACCTAAACAAGGGGAACATTTGATTCATTATTATAAAAGGATAGGCTGTTGAAACACTTGCTATTATAGCAGTTGTTGCTATTGATCTACTGTTCCTATAAAGCATATCATTGATCTTCCGCAAAAGGCTCTTACTTGATTCACTTTTTTCTATCGCTAGATCCAGTAAATAATCTTCTAACGCCATCAAGACGCTTTTCAATAAATCAGGCGTACCTATGTGACCGCGATACATCGACCAAATTGTTTGGTTCCCAAATTGGCTAGTAACCGTTCCATCATTGAGAACAATCTGAATTGAACTCAAAAAGCCCGGTTTCTTCACTTTTGGATGCGCGGCATAATTATCAATCGTTTCGTTGACTAAACTAATAACGAATTCAACTCCTTTGACAGGATGAGATTTTAGTAAATTTCTAACTGGGGTCTGCAAGGCACTTTCAGGACTATAATCTCTTTTGGTACTGCCACGGAAACCAAAATATTTTTCAGTATCGTCATAAGAATAATCGCTATCAGGGAATTCAATAATGGATTTTCTGCGAGGAATTATATCTGAAGGGCTATTTATGGGCGGTGGAGCTATCCATTCGAAACGGGCAATCTCAATAACTAGGTCTGGCAAAATATCACATAACTGTACGCTTGCTTCCTGAGAAAGAGTATTGTTAATAACTTCTTCATGAAAATCTTTCAAATAGTAGAAGTCCAGATTAGGGCTTTCAGGTCTGTTGCTTCGAGCATTTTTGATAAAGTCAAAGGACGATCTAATGAAATTATCGACTTCCTTAGGGTTTGCGGAGGTAAGCCTAAATACCACCTTGATTAACCCTTGGGCTAGACTGTCATTCAAGCTGTCGTTCTTATGTTTATACTTCGGTTTAAATAGCATTAGTAGTTTTAATGCTAATCCCAACACCTCTTTATTTTCTGGATTTTGGTCATTTATCTCGCCGTTTTTCCAGTCTAACAATAATGATGCAACTAAGAATTGATTATCCTTTAGTATCTCAAAGTGTTGATTGATAAACTTGATAACTGCTAACCAGCCAGGCCCAGCAGGCGTAAGGCTAGCACTTGTGAGATAAATCCGATCATCATGGTAAGTTGATTGAGGAACCTTATCTCCGGTTATTTTACATGTGGTTCTTAGCAAATGTATGAGGCGAATTAAGAGTTTGGAGTCCTTGTCAAGAAGTAATTGCTGGTTTGCTCTTAAAAAATCAGAGCAGATATTTGAATTAAGCAGCGCAGTAATTGCCTCATTTTTCCAATTTTCTTCAATCTCTCCATGACTTAGTATTTCCGTTGATATTTTCTGTGCCTGGTCTGGGTTTACTCTGTACAATTCTTGTAGCCAAAATCTAAATCCTCTCCTAACTGCATAAGAATCTCCGGCCTTGATAAAGCATTCTTGAAGGTTTTCATCTACCTCTGAGTATAAACTGGCGACATATCTAACAAGTGCCCAATCTTCCAAAATATCATGCGAGGGGGCATACCGCACGATTCCTAAAGAATCGGTATTACTCACAATCAGATTTTCAGAAAGAAGGTCTCGTAAACAACTAGTATCTATTTGTTCCGGAAGTAAAACATAAGGAGATAAACGTTTCGCTCTATTAATGGCAATTGATTGAAATAAATTCTCACGTTGTGCATTATCTTTACGTATTAATTTTTCCCAAAGCTTCTTTTTTAGTTCACTTTCATTAATATCATCAACGGTAAGATCTTCAAGGATTGCAATTATTTGTTTTAAATAGAATGGAGTTCGTACAAAGGATTCTATTTTCTCGTTTGCTAGCAAATTTTCGATCCTAGGAAACTTTTCTATTATCGGTGTAAGCTCCTTATCGGTTAGCAACTTGATCTGAACTCTTGTACTTATAATTTTCAGCTCATTGATAATGCTAAAGGTTGTTTGGATGAGCGCATAAGTCCTGATCGAAATAATTATTTTCAGGTCGGCATGTTTTTGAGGAAGCCTGAGTAAGTCTTTTAGGACCTCCAGTTGATTATTTTCAAAAGCCTTTTCCCCACTGTCAATATATAGGACCTTAGCGCCTAACAATTCTTTGCTTTCAAGTAATTTGTCTATAGGCTGATTAATGTTTAATGAAGTTAGCAGCTCAGTAGTGCCAGTTTTGCAAATCTGAGCACCATTAAATGTAATAACCTTGTAGTTTTCTGTCGAAGATAAGTGTGAAATCAACATTTTGGAAAATGTAGATTTACCAGCACCGGCAATCCCTGTTATAAAGATAAGGTCATTCTGGTTTAATTGTGAAGTTACATTATTTATCAACTCGTTTCGTTCTATAACTATTCCGCTAATTTCGGAATCGATACTTCTAAGTATATCATCGCTATTGTTTCCTAAAGTCTTACACCCTTCTACTAAGGCAGGATCAGTTTCTATAAGAACAGATTTTTCCTGTGGTAACTTGGCGGATGTAAGAATCTCGTTCAATTTCTTAATACTTACAGCTTTAAAACGCTTCCATTCTTCAAAATTTGTGATTATACCTAGCAGATAAACGTTACCTAAACATGATACGCATAAGCCGCTTCCTGAAAACCCTTCAACAGTAAACTCTGTAAGGTTTTGTTCAGATTCCAGGGTTGATTCCGCTCTAATAACCCCATCCATTATTGGAGGCAGTAATTGTGAATTTACCCTTATAGGCCCCTCACCGGCAAAACCTTTAGGATAACCATAAAATAATGACTGTAATTCGCCGCCGTTATCTGTAATGATATCTATTCCTGGAACAGTTCCTTGTATGCTTTCAATGTCAGTTTTTGATACTGAAATCAACGCAATATCCTCAGATGGGTGGTAGAAAATTTGGTCATGTATAGGTATATTGTAAGGTATTTTACCCCCACAAAGATGTATAGTGACCTCAATCGGGTTAGGATCGAATTCGTTGTTTTTACCCTTTAAGCAATGCTTAGCGGTAATTACATAAATTTTATCGGAAACATTTTGAGGGACAAATAAAATTGCAGACCCTTGAAGGTTGTCCTTAGTTGTTATTCGAACTGCAAGATTGAAAAGTGCTTTAGGGATAGATGCGTTTTCGTACATTTTTTAATCGCTTAGTTATTGGATTTAATCGCTTTCTGGAAAATGAATTTTAAAATTATAACGCTCAAATACACTTTCGCCATCTACTGAAAACATATTTTCTAAGGTGTTATTACGGTGAGTAAAATAAAAATTGAAACATTCACCCTTCCTTCTAGTTCCATTAATTAAAATGCGGGCAATCGTCTCTTTGTTTGGCAAGTTGTGGGTATTCACAGCATTTCCGGATATGACATAATTTAATGTTTTGGTTATTGCTAACAACTCGTTGCTGATGTTTCCTCTACTTCCGTGATGAGACAACTTTATGGAGTCAACTTCCAACGGTCTGTTTTCATCCCATTCTAAGGATCTGATAGATTTGCATATTACTGATGGGAAAGCATCAGCTAACAATAGACAACTATAATCCTCTGCTTTGAGTAGAAAAGCGATACTACTTCCGTTAGCTGGCGAAGCGTCTTCAAGAGATTCATTCATAACTATAGTAGAAAATTCTTCGATGGTTATTTGGTAGTCGTTACCAGCGCTGGCGACTAAGGAGCTTCTCCTTTCTATTTCAATTTGGGCAGCTTGGTATCTTTCCGCATCCGGAGAAAGAACCGTAAGAGACAAACCATAAAACTCGTATGGGCTAAGGCTGAATAATATGGGTTCATTAAAACGCCTTGGAGAACCAGATAGTTTATTTTTAAGCGTCATTAATTGTTGAACAGAAACTGTCCCAGCGGAGTCTACCAATGGTAAATCAAAATTGATCATCCATTTGTCAACGAAATCGTCTGGGGAAAAGCTATTGTCGTTAATGAATGCTAATATCCCTCCTATATGATCCCCGTCGTAGTGAGTTCCAATTACCAAGTCAACTTTTTCACCTGATTCTTTGATTTTAACCAAGGCAGGCTTCAGTGTAGGCTTATATGTCTTAACAAAACCACCATCTATCAAGAAGTTGTGGTATTTTTTATCATTTCCGAAGAAACGAATCAGTATTGCATCTCCACATAAAACTCCTAAGAATGAAATACTAGAAAATTCACTTTTAAATGCAACCATATTTCAACGTATAGTTCCGTAAATTTCGCTAATTATACTCTGAAATGGCAATTAACGAAAATTTGCATCTTCGTAGAAATGCTAAAAGAAGGAAGTTAACCGATTCGAATCCAGTCAGCATCTTAAAATCTCGATACCACCGATATTACCCTCAGCTTACATTAGGTCCGGCGAGGTTATAAAGCTGTCACCTTAAGGAGGATAGTTTGCCAAGCATATTATGGACTCTTTCTTTACCTGCTCATATAACGAGGGGAGATCGCTCAGTGGCTAGTCTGAGTTATAGGTGGCAATCAAGGTCTTTAATTCATTAGATTTCACCTCTAAACTCATATTTTTTCTTTTATTTATATTCCTTAAAACTCTCGCAAAAATACTACAACAGCTAGCCGCGTAAACTTATTTCTTCGCAATTACACCCGACATTCCTGGGGTATGCACAATCCTATCCACCTCATCTTCCACAATCGCCTTTGCTTCCCTTTTAACTTGTAAAAATGTTTCCCGGATTACTCTTTCATTCACCAACTTTTCCGGCAATGGTTTGTACTTTGCTTCCTCTTTTTCCAATGCGTTTAAATTGTGCCGAATCTGTGCATGAATCATTTTCTGTGGGATGCGCTGATTTGGATTGTCTGCCATTACTCCAACAACTTCGCCTGCTGATAAAGAAGCTATGGTGGATTGCGGAATTGCATAATCCAATTGCCTGGATTTATTGAGTGATGTATCGCTGCTGTTGATAGTGAGGCTTTGACGATCCTGCATGATCTTTCCAAAACGTTCAGACAGGTTCTTTGCACTTTCTCCAGTAACCTGGCCGGAGATGATATTGCCGACCATGGATAGGATGACATTCGCCTGCCGTTCCCCGTAATGCAAAATAAGCTGGCTGGCATCCTGAATGATTAAAGTAACATTCACCAGGTAGCTTCTGCAGACCGATAAAAATTTATCGGCGTTATGCCAGGAAATATTTGCAAACTCCTCCAGCATAATATTGCAAGGCTGTTCTTCCTGTTCCTTCAGGAGCTTTTGCAGGGTATTGAGATATAAAGAGATCACCGCACTATATATGTTCGCAACCTGCGGGTTATTGGCAATGCAAACAATCTTGGGTGCTTTAGGATCATTAATATCCATTGTAAAATCATCCCCGGATAGGACGTAATAAAGGTTTTCACTGGCAAGCGTTCCCAGGCTAATCGCTGCGCCTGAAATCTGCCCAATGAGCTGCTTACCGGCGTCTTCCTGGTAAGCCCGGACAAAAGGCGTTACTAGCACTTCCAGTGTAGGTTCAGCCAGTAGTATTGTAAAGAGCTTATCCAAGGGCGCTTGTGCAAGTTCAATGACGTGCGGCAAGGTACAATACCTGCCGTCCTGGTAAACTCGTAGGAACCAGATCAGGGCTGTGATGAAATTAATACTGCTCTCTACCCAAAAATCACCTTGTTGGTCTATCCACTGTTGATTTAAACCTAACAGGATCGCTCTTGATGCAGAGGCGGCGTCTGTTATTGAACGAATAGATTTTGGCAGCAATGGATTGCACCTTTCCTGCACATCCTCAAAGTTCAGGATATGAAAAGATGGCGCTATCTTGTAGCGATGTTTATTGCGCAGGTAATGGTTGTAGGCAACGCGGGTTAAATCCGGGTATTTGAAATCATGGATGAACTGCGCATAGCCTTTAGCGATCTGCTGTTTCAGAATTTCTTTTGCGATCAGCGTCTTGCCACTACCGCTAAGACCCATCAGGAGAACGCCACCTCTGAAACCGTTGATGATGTTGATCCAGCCGGAACGCTCCTGATCCTTTAACCTGTAACGCGTAGGAATATTCACCGAATATTTGTTTTCCAGCTTCCTTTCCTCTTGTGGGAAGGTTTCATTAAGGGTATTAAATACGTCGCCACTGAGCTTTTCTTTAATGATCCGGGCAAGTAGTGTTCCACCCGTTAAAATGAAAATAAAACCAAGGCTTGTTACTACTATATATGATACTGCAATTATAGTATTGGCCGCCGGTAGCAGCAGCAATAAGCCACTGATAAAATAGAGCGTAATTCCAGTTAGCAAATACGCTAAAGCCATTCTGTAATTAAATTCTTCTCCCTTCTTTGCTTTTACACCGATCAGCGACAAAGCCAGGAAAACCAGTGACAGGAATTTCGCTTTATGAAAGTTGTCGAACAGACCGGTTCGATGGATATTGTCAAGGATCTTGTTACTGATGCTGTGCGTCCATCCCTGTTCCCAAAAGAATACATAACAACTATCGTAGAAGTGCAACAATAATATTGCTACACTGATCAGCCGGGTCATATCCATGATCTTCTTTAACCCGATCTCATTTTCACTTGTTCTCACTGCCATACCACACTGTTTTCATTTTCACAATTACATTTCCCATTGCTTGTTAAAACCTTTCTTCTTTTTGCGCTGTTCTTCAGTAAGCAAGTCTTTGTTGATCGCCCAGCTTTCCCCGCTGTCGGGTTCCACGACCTGTTCAATGATTTTGGACGCACCCTTGCTTACTTCTTCGGGTATTGCTTCCTTCTCCTGTATCCTTGTTTTGTCCGGCTCTTTTCCTGTTTGTTGTTTGTCTGTTTGTGCGCTTTCTTTTTGTGGAGGTTGAGCCTGCTTGCTTTGTTCCGTTTGTGGTTGCTGTTGCTTTTTACCAGCTTCTTTTTGCTGATCTTTTCCAGGTTGTTGCTGCGGCTCCATACCCAAACGTTCCAACATGCGTTTCGCGGAATACATTTTGTCTAAGTCGTTACCATTGAACACTGTTTTTTTCTGATGATCGATGTATGTCATACCATACACACGCCCCTGCTCATTACGCCGGATCACCAGGTCTACCTGTTCTTTTTTCAAGAGCTTTGCCAGTTCGCTGAGTGAGCGCGGACCGGACTGCATAGCCCACTCTATGGCTGCCTTTAAATGCTTCTTATCAGGTATTCGTTTTTTCTGGTTGTCTTTAAACTTTTCTTCAATTTTATCTAAAGTAGGTTTGCTGTAAAAAGCGCTGGCTTTAACAGGTTTGGTAAGGGCTTTGCCTTCCTTATCAATCACTACATAGTTCAAACCCCGGTGCTTATATATCCTGCCATCTTCCGCGCCGCGATCTGCCTTTACATTGTACAATCTGAGAATAGCATTCAGCTCGTGAAGCGATGTGTATTTGTAACGGTCAATTACATGATCCAATACGTTGGTAATACTGCGCATGGTGGCAGATTTACCAGCCTGTATTTTCTGAGGCGTAACTACTAATTGCTTTTCGTCTTCCCGTCTTTGCTCTTTCTTGTCTGCAGGAATGAATCCATAAGTTTTTTCCATCTCCTTACGCACCGGTTCGGAAACGTTTTTACCAATGAAATGAGTAGAGATACGCTTGCCATCGTCTTTTATCAACGTGGAGAGCACATGCACATGCGGATGACCGGCATCCTCATGCTGATAAACCAGGTAAGGCTGATCACCAAAACCGATTTTGCTCATATATTCATCTGCCAGGTGAACAAAGAATGCTTTATCCAGTCTTTCCTTCTCTGAGGGGTGAAAATTGAGCGATATATGAATGAGCTTTGTTTCGCTTTCGTTAAGCTTCATCAATTCCTCAAACCGCTCCATTTTATCATGAAAATTCATGTCCTGTGGCAGCTTAAAAAAGCTGTGCGCATGGAGCAGTTCGGCTGTTCCTTTCTGCACTTTCTTTTCATGATAATTGAGCGCCCTTCTCAGGTCTGTCGGGAATGTTATTTGAGGGCGCATTGCTGACGGATTTGATTAAGGGATACGCGGATATCTTCTATCTTTTTGAGCAGGTTTTGCCGGCCGGATTCGGTTAGCTCCGCCCATATTTTTATCTCCGGAATATGGTCGAGCGTATGCAGCTTGTGCACGGTTTGATTGAAGTTATTTCCAACCGCAGAAAGCTCCCTGGAAAGCTGATTTAAGGCTGACAAAATTTCACGGGTGGACTCATCTTTATATAAAATAACAACTGGCTTTTGCAACAATACTTTGCGCACGTACTGGCTCAATTTGCTGCACGTGGTGGCTTTATAGTGTTTATAG
>MKTT01000140.1:26380-28462 GCA_001898385.1 Planctomycetales bacterium 71-10 | reverse complement strand
ACGGTCTGAGCTTCCCCTCCACGGCGCAGCTATCAGCGGCTTACCGCTGCTCTCCACGCCCCCGAGGAAAGTCTTCCGCATTGTACGGGGAACCTTCGCGCTGCTCGATCCGGCTGCAAGCCTCTACCAATTCACCTACGGGTGGAGGTGCCCGGTCCCGGCTGCCGTTCTCGACCGTCTCCGTCTTAAAGCCGAGAGGGTTGGCACGGTGGTGCGGAACTTCCCCCCGGCCTCCGTCTACAGGATCGCCCGGCGATGAGTGATCAAACGCGCCCCCTTCTCCCGACTGCAAACCCAACGTGGTTGGGTGCGGAGATTTTGGCATGACGATGCGCCTCTACCCCTCCAAGATCCCGTTGAAGCCGTTCCGCAAGCGCCGCCGCAGGATCGGCCGCAAATACAAGGGACGCTTCCTCATCGTGTTCTGCATCCTGGGCTTGGTCTATGCCGCGATCTTCGCGAGGCTGACTTATCTCGGCCTGCAAGCCCCACCGCCAAGCGTGATGTCGCTGATGCCACCGTCCTATGCGCGACCCAACATCGTCGACCGCAACGGCGTTGTCCTGGCCATGGACATCCCTGCCGCCTCGATCTTCGCGGAGCCTCGCCGGCTGCTTGACGTGGACGAAACGGTGGAAGGCCTGACCTCGGTTTTTCCAGACCTCAACGCCTCCGATCTCTACAAGCGGCTCGACAGCGACCGCGGCTTCGTCTGGATCAAGCGACAGGTTTCAGTGGCGCAGCGCGACCGCGTCTGGAACCTCGGTCTCCCAGCAGTCGCCTATCGCGAAGAGACCCTGCGGCTCTACCCTAACGGCAATCTTGCCGCCCACGTCCTCGGATCTGTCAATACCGACAATGTCGGCATCGCTGGCATGGAGAAGTGGATCGACGGCCAGGGTCTCCAGGAGCTCCGAGACGTCGGTCTCAGCCCGGATAGCAGCGCGCTCGAGCCGGTAGCGCTGAGCATCGACCTGCGTGTGCAGTTCATGCTCACCGAGGAACTGAAGAAGGCCGTGGAAAAGTTTTCCGCCATCGCTGCGGCGGGACTGATCATGGACGTGACAAACGGAGAGGTGATCGCGCTGGCCTCCTTGCCGGATTTTGATCCGAATGCGCCGGCCGACGCCCTGAAATCCGACCGCATCAACCGTATCAATGTCGGCACCTATGAGATGGGCTCGACCTTCAAGGCCATGACAACGGCCATGGCGCTCGACTCGGGCGTCTTCAACCTCGCTTCGGTGCTCGACGCCAGCCAGCCGCTCCGTTTCGGCCGAATGGCGATCCGCGATTACCGCGGGCAGAACCGCCCGCTGAACGTGCCCGAATCCTTTATCCATTCCTCCAACATCGCCATGGGCCGGATGGCGCTTGCGGTCGGCACGCAGCGCCACCAAGCGTTCCTCAAGTCCCTCGGCCAGTTCGAGCGTCTGACCACCGAACTGCCGGAGAACGCACAGCCTATCCTGCCAGCCCGTTGGGGGGAGATCACCACCGCAACGGCCGCCTTCGGCCACGGCATCGCCGTCACCCCGCTACAGGCCGCCATGGGCATAGCGGCCCTGGTGAACGGCGGAGACCTCATCCGCCCGACCCTTGTGAAGGGCGCAGCGCTCGACCCGCGCGTCATCCGCCGTGATGTCGTCACCCCGCAAACCGGCGAAGCGCTTCGTTTCCTGATGCGGCTGAACGCCGAACTGGGATCAGCCAAGAAGGCCGAAGTGCCCGGCTACTTCATCGGTGGCAAGACAGGCACCTCGGAAAAGGTAGTGAACGGCGCCTATTCGAGCGACCGCGTGCTCACCGCCTTCATGGGCGTCGCACCAGCCAACATGCCTCGATACCTGTTCCTCACCATCCTCGACGAGCCCAAACCGCTCCCCGAAACCTACGGCTTCCGGACATCCGGCTGGAACGCCGTCCCGGTGACGGGCACGATCATGGCGCGCGTCCTGCCCCTGCTTCTCGGAGCCCCAACCTGGGCCCCGCCGAACGATCCGTTCCCCCGCACCGTCGCCCAGAACGCCTGGGGCTCTCAATACTTTATCGGCACTTTCGATCCATCGGACTTCCTCGTGC
>MKTT01000140.1:0-26285 GCA_001898385.1 Planctomycetales bacterium 71-10 | reverse complement strand
AGCACCCCCTCCGGCTCCTCGATCGGCGCCGGGCCGAGGGCCGCGGCCGAGAAGAGCAGCAGGAGCGGGACGGCCAGGCGTCGGCGGTCGGCGGCCATGGCGTCACTCCATCGACAGGCCGGGCGGCCGGCGCGAGGTCAGCGAGGCGTCCGGGTCCGGCCCCGGCGGCGGCGGGGCCGCCAGATAGTCCATCGTGCTCGTCGTCCGCACCCGGATCGCCGTCGAGTCGTCCGAGCCGACCCCGGACGTCGAGCGCTGCGAGGACTCGGGTATGACGAGGCTCGACCCGCCCGGCCCGCGCGAACCCGCCGCCGGGGCGGGGGCCGCGGCCTCGCGAGACGCCCACCGCCGGGCCGCCGGGGCCAGCAGGCCCAGGCCGACGCCGAACGCGGCCGATTGCAGGCCGAACGCCCAGGCCCCCGCCGGCAGGAACATCGCCGCCGGCATCCCCGCGACGGCCGCCGCCCCCAGGATCCAGGGCGTCCACGCGGGGAGGAACGCCAGCGCCAGCGACGCCAGCAGCGCCAGCCCGGAGCACGCCAGGACGGCCCCGGCACGCGAGACCAGCCAGGGGTCCATCGGGGTCGGTGGCCCCGACCGGCTGAACAGCAGGCCGCGCGAGGCGTCGTCCCCCTCCGGGGGGTCCTCCAGCGCCGCGGGGGGGGCCGTCGGGCCGGCCGCCCAGGCCGCCAGCCGCGACGCCGAGGCGACCGGCCGCCGCGCCGCCGCGAAGCCGTCCCAGGCCCAACGGCCCTCGTCGGTCCACCCCCGCGGCGGCATGGGCGAGACCTGCGTCCACGGCACCTGCACCAGCCAGTACGTCTGGAGGACCTCCGCGCCGTCCAGCAGCGTCGGGGCCGACCACGGCCGACGCGCGGAGGCGGCCGGGGCGCGGTATTCCAGGTCGAGCAGCACGGGGCGATCGGCCGACTCGGCCGGCAGGTCGATCCGGCTCGCCGTCCCCTCGCCGGCCGCATCCGCCCGGTCGACCGCGCGGCCGTCCACCCGCAGCCGCAGCCAGCTCGCCCCGGGGGGGAGCGCGACCGCCAGCGAACCCGGGTGCGACTCCACCGCGTACCACGCCCGGACCCGCAGCCCGCCGTCGGCGTCGAGCGTCGACCGGACGAACGCACGCGAGGCCACCACCGACGGCATCTCCACGGGCTCCACCAGCCGGGCCGAGGCCGCGAGCGCCTCGGCCGCGTCGTCGCGATCCAGCCGGTACGCGCGGGCCCCCCGGAGGCCCCCCGGATCCTCGGCGCGGGCCCAGGCGGGGTCGTCCACCGTCACCTCGACGTCCGGGTCGGACGCGACGGAGATCGAGCAGGGGCCGGGGGTCCCGGACTCGAACGCGATCCAGGGGATCCGCAGAGGCGTCGGCCCCTCCGAGGCAAGGGGCGTCGGCAGGCGGTAATGGAACGTCAGCGCGAGTTCCGCGGCCGGCCGCTCGAACGTCAGCCGCGAGCGCCTCACGCCGGGGGACGGCTCGTCCAGCTCCTCCATGCGCACCGGCCGCTGGCCGTCGGAGACCTCCCAGCCCGGGGCGACGCCCGCCGGCGCCAGGACGGTCAGCGAGGCCGGCGCGCCGTGGCTGGCGCGGAGCTTCGTCTCCTGCCGGACCTCGACGACCCGCCGCGAGACCCGCGCCGCCAGGCTCGTCTCGCGCCGGACTTCCATCGCCCGGCGTCCCAGCCGCAGGTCCAGCGCGGTCGGGTTGCGCGACGTCCGGAGCCGCAGCGACGGCGCGACCCCGGCCGAGGGCTTCGGCCCCGCGGCGTCGGGCGGCTCCTGCGCCATCGAGTCGTCCGTCGGCTCCAGCGAGACGTCGGGCCCGGCCGATACGGCGATCGTCGTGGTCGACGTGGCCGCGCCCCGGGGGGCGAACAGGCCCAGCCGGACGTCCCCCGTCCCGGCGGCGGCCTGGCGGCCGGAGAGCTTCAGGCTGAACGAGGACCGGTCGCGGGCCTGGGGCGTCAGCCGGATCCGTAGGATCCGCGGCCCCGCCTCGCCCCCCGCCTGCGACGCGGACGCCGCGGCGGCCTCCACCAACTCCGGCGGGCCGACCGAGGCCACCTTCAGCTCGGGCGGGACCGCGACCTCGATCTCGTACAGGCTGCCGCGCGACCGCTCCACGTCCAGCGTCGTCTCGTTCCGCACCCCGTCCGGCTCGATGGACAGCAGCGCCGTCGACTCGGCCCGGAACAGCGGCGGCGACGGCTCCACGCCCAGCGACAGCGCGAACGGCTGCTCGCCGAACTGCATCGCGACGGTCGTCCCCACCCGCGACTTCAGGGCGGTGGGGAGGTCGCGGGGGTCGATCCGGCGCAGGCCCCGCGACTTCAGCACGCTCACGAACAGGTTGGGCCCCTGCGTCACGCCCAGGAAGCCCGACTGCTCGCCGGCGTCGGTCAGCGGGTAGCCGGGGAATTCCAGCGCCAGCGAGCCCGCCGCGGGGGCGGGCCTCCGGGTCTCCAGGGCCAGCCGCCTCGACTCGCCGGCGCGGAGCGGCTCCGGCAGCGGGATCGTCAGCAGGTTCGCCTCGCCCGACCGCTCGATGCCCGACGCCTGGAAGTGGTCGTCGAGCTGGACCCCCGTCACCTTCTCGTCGTCCCCGAGGCGGATCTGGAGGCTGCGGGCCACGCCTCGCGAGCACGCCACGGCCCAGGACGACCGGACCGAGACCCCCTCGGCGTCGACGTCCACGGCCATCTCCACCTGCGCCGAGAGGAGCGGCGCGGCGCGCGGGCCGGCGGCGTCCTGCTCGCTCCAGCCCACGACCAGGCGCGGGCGCGGCCGGACGTGGGCCGCGACCCTCAGCCCCTTCCCCTCCACCGGCTCCGGTCGGGGCGCGGACTCTCCCGCCCCCAGGTCGACGTCGAACGCCCGCCGCGGCAGCATCAGGTCGAACGAGGTCGCGGGAGCCTCCGGGATGGCCAGCTCCAGCGTCCGGCGCTGGGGGCCGACCCGCACCGGCGCCGCGGCCTCGATGCGGAGGCGGTGCCTCCGGGCCCCCTCCAGCAGCGCCTCCCACATCCCGTCGGCCACGCGCCGCAGCACCAGCTCGCGGTCCCCCTCGCGGGCCGAGGGGATCACCGGGACGTCGAGCCGCAGGGGGACCCATGTCGGGCCGTCGGCGAAGACCTCGCAATCCAGGTCCAGGACGATCCGCGCCCCCTCGCCCTCGACGGCGCCCGCGACGTGGACCGACTCGACGTTGGCGACGGCCTCGGCGACGGCCGGGGGCCCTTCCGCGGTCCGGCCGGGGGCGGGACGGACGACGATCCAGTCGGGGGCGTCCAGCTTTTTCCAGAACTCGGCCGCGTCGGCCGCCCCCTGGAGGATGACGACCTCACGAGGCCAGCGGCGGGCCGGCTTCGGCGCCGCAACGGCGGGCGGCGTCGGCCCCGGCGCGTCCGCGACCGCCCCGGCCGCCGGCTGCTGGCCGAGGGCCGGCGCGACGAGCGTCGCCCAAGCGCCGGCCGCGAGCCAAAGCCCCGCCAGCGCGCCCCAGTTGCCGGACGTTCGTTCGATCAACGCTGCGATACTCGATGAAACGCCCGCCGCGGGGCGGGCGAAGTGGCCCCGGGCCCGGACGAGACGGGGGAGGGGGGCCCGCCTCGCGGGCCGCCGCGACTGGAATATACCACGCAGACCGCCCCCGTTCCAGGAAACGCAAGGTCCCCCCGCCGGGCCCGGGCTCGCTACTTCTTCGCGGCCGGCTTCAACGCGCCGTCCTCCTGGAGCTTACGCCAGGCGGCGTAGCCTTGTTCGGGCTCGTCGGGGTCGTAGGCGGGCGCGTCGCGGCCCGTCAGCCGCCGGAGGTTGTCGATGGCCAGCTCGCGCAGGCCGGGGGAGGGCTCGCGCGAGGAGAGCGATTCGACCAGGTCCTCGATCGCCGCCGGCGTGGCGTCCTCGGCCGTGTAGCCCAGCAGCAGCTTACCCAGCCGGGCCCGGTCGGCCGACCCCAGGTCCAGCTCGAGCTGGTCCCAGGCCCGTCGCGAGGCCGCCTCGCCCGACGCCAGCTCCTCGCGGATCGCGGCGATGGCGGCGCGGCGGGCGGCGGGATCCTCGGGGCGTTCGAGGATCGGCGTCAGGAGCGAGAGGTCGCCCAGGGCGCGGAGGGTGGCGACGGCGTCGGCCTTGACGTCGGGGTCGGCGCTCTCGGTCGCCGAGACCACGTCGGCCAGGACCGGCCGGTCCTCGGCGAACTCCTTCAGGAACTTCTCGCGGCGGGCGGTCGACTCGGCGGACGACTCGGGGCCGGTGAGCCAGCCGGGGGCGTACCCCTTCACCGGCGTCACGGCGCCGGCGGCGTCGAGCCGGACCGTGGCCGGTCCCTTGACCTTCTCGGCCGACTTGACGGTCTTCATCGCCAGCTCGCCCCCAGGGCCGACGTGGATGGTCAGCGCGGGCTCGGCGGGCTCGGCGACGCCGTAGGTCCACCGGCGGGTCGACTCCAGGCCGACGGCCAGGTCGGCCGGCCGCGTCATGTCGACGGTCATCCCCTGGAAGGTGACGTGCAGGGGGAGGGGCGCGGACGAGGGCTCGGCCAGGAGCCGGCCGCGGACCAGTTCCACGTTCGGCCCGTCGTCCGGGGCGTCGTCCAGCACGCGGACCTCGGTCTCGTCCAGCAGGTCGAGCGCGCCGTCGGGGCCGTCCAGGCGGGCCGTGGAGGTGGGCGGGGTCATCAGGCGGTCGCCCGCGCGGACGCCGTCCTTCTCGTGGGCGCGGACCCATTCGCGGGCCTCGTCGTCGTAGCGGAGGAGCATCCCCTCCAGCCGGGCGACGACGGCCGACGAGCCGGCCGGGACGGGGACCCGCTCCGGCGCGGCCTTCTTCTCCGCCTCGGCCTTCGCCGGCTCGGGCTCGGGCTCGGGCTCCGGTTCGGCCGGCGCGGCGTCGGCCGCCGCGACTTCCGGCGCGGAGGGCGCGACCGGCGCGGGCTCGGGGGCCTTCTTCGCGACGGGGTCGACGGCGGGGGTCGAGCCGTCCTCGGCCCCGCCGGCCTTGGGGGGCACGGCGGCGACGACGTCCGCGTCACGGGCGCCGTCCGACTTCAGGCTCTCGTAGGCCGACCAGCAGAGCAGGGCCAGGACGCCCAGGCACGCCGCCGCCGGGCCGAACCGTTCGAGCCAGTCCCGACGCGCCGGGGGCTGGACCATCCAGGAGGCCGCCGGCTGGGAGGTCGGCGCGGGTGCGGGCGATGGCTCCGGGATCTCGGCGACGAGCGGCCTGCGGGCCTCGCGCCCCTTCACCAGGCCGTACATCCGGAGCTTCGCCTCGTGCGGCACCTGCACCTTCTGGCCCAGCAGGCTGAGGATCTGGTGGACGCTGGCGGCCTCCGCGAGGTTGACGTCCGAGACCAGGCACTTCTTCTCGTATTCCGCCACCTGCTCGGCGTTCAGGTCGTTGTCCAGGTAGCTGGCCACGAGGTTCGGATCCGTGGCCTCGTTGCCTGTCCGCGGCGGCACGGTCAGCCGTCGCTGGCGGGTCACGCGATGGATCCGCTGCACCAGCTCCTGCGCCAGCGGGCTGACGGCCACCTGCTTGCCGATCTCACGCACCTGCACCGGCGGCAGCTTGTCGTCCAGCCACGCCAGCAGGGTCCTCAACGTCAGCCTCATCGCCCGGCCCTCCGGAGCCCTCCGCCTCGCCGCGCGGGGGCGTTCCCCGCGCGCTCTCCCTATATCCGTGGGGCCCGGCGCGGGGATCCGTGCGATTTTTTCGATACCCCTCGCCAATCGCCACCGACGAGGGGGGGGCGGGATATGTTCAGAGGCTTGAAGTTATGACTCGCGTCCCGGTGAAGGAGGTTGGAAACGACTCTCGGACCGGAGACGCGAGTCATGGACGCCGAGACGCCCGCCCCGATGGTGACCCGTCGCAAGGCCCCATGAGGGCCCCGTGCCCGCGGCGCGGGGCCGCCGTGCGGCGGAAGCGGACCCCGACGCGTCCGGTGCGCGAGGTCGCCTACGGGCGGGTCGCCGTCCGGCGGGTCGTGTACGGCGAGTACGCCGTCGGGTGCGGCTGTGACAAGACCTTCCGCTCGGCCCCTCGGGGGTGATCCCCAGGTCCCGCCACGGCGACGACGCCCGGGAGCTGGTCTTCGACCGCGTCGTCCGTGATGGCATGAGCGTCGACCGGGCGTCGGCGTCGATCCGCCGCGATTTCCTCCCGCGGCTCTTGGCCGGCTCCGCCATCGCGCCCTGCGGGAGCGGGCCGCGACGCTCGACCTGGCGGTTTAGGGGCGACGTCTCCTCCCGAAGTCCGCTCTCCATCCCTGCAGACGATCATGGAAGCTGTTCAACGTCCCCGGGCGTAACCCTATATCCTATTTGGTTTTGGCGTGGTCCCCTCTCTGTCGTTCGCCGGCGTCTTCGACGGATCGGCCCTGATTCGCCATCCGATGGCGAAGTCCGTGCATCATCGGGGGAACCGCCACGTTCCCAAGGCGGATCCTGTGGTCGCATGAAGTTGACGCAGGATGCGGGCCGGACTATAATCTGAAATCCAGTTCATCTGGCCCGGAGTCAGAATATTGAAGACCAGGCGTTACGACCATCTCGGCATTTTCATGCTGGCGAGCCTGGTATTCTTGATCGCGACGGCCGTGGTCGTCTCGCCGTGCCGGCAAGCCCTCGGGATCGGCCACGGAGGCGTGGTCAAGCGTCCTCGCCATGGCGTTGCATCCCGGGTCGCGCGGGCCGCTTTCGATTCGTCTCGATACGCATTCCAGGTCGGGCTCTCCGACCCGTTCCTCCGCAAGGGTGAGCTGGACGCCGAAGTCGAAGTCGAGGACGAATCGACCCTGGCTTCCCTGTCGACGCCCCCGTCCGTCGCAGTCCTCTCCTCTCCACGCCCCGGGGCCGGTCGCGAATCGGCCCACCTCTCCGTCGCGAGCGCTTCCCGGCACCTCCGTTGTTGAGCCCGACCTCCGGCTACGGCCTTGCGCCTTGCCGGTGATCGATCGAGTTCGAACGGCCTGACGGACCTATCCGTCTCCGGCGGTCCCCTCGATCGGCCGTCCCAGGGGCGACGCCTTCGCGTCCCCCGGCATTCGGATCGCAGG
Organism: Planctomycetales bacterium 71-10; assembly: GCA_001898385.1. Taxonomy (GTDB): domain Bacteria; phylum Planctomycetota; class Planctomycetia; order Isosphaerales; family Isosphaeraceae; genus Paludisphaera. The sequence goes on along the minus strand of MKTT01000140.1, from coordinate 19,216 downwards.
CGGGTCGACGCGCCGAGGCGCGTCGAAGGCTCTCGTTCAAAGGCCGCGCGTTGGGATCCCCCTCTCCCGGATCTGAACGTCTTCGCGAGTGGACCGTATTCTTCTTAATCGCCCCTTTGGCATCCCCATAGAGTCGGTGGTCCGTCACCGGATTTGTCGAGATCGATCGACCCCCACCGTCCAGGAGTAGGATAGGCCATGAATCGCATCCTCCGCTCCATACTGAGCCCCTTTCGGTTCGCCGTCCGTCGACCCATCTCGACGCTGACGCTGCTCGTCGCCCTGGCGGGCGCCGCCGTCGTGGGGGCATCGAAGGCGGGGGTCGAGCTGCTGCCGCCGCGCTATTCGCGAGAGATGCACACCTACACCGACGACCTCGGCGGGACCGCCGCGCGGTTGAAGGCCTACCTCGTCGCCAAGTACGAGTCGTATTCCCACAAGGCCGAGGAGGAGGGGGAGGCCCACCACGAGGCCCACAAGATCGTCGTGACGACCCCCCAGGCGCGGGAGGTCACCCTCACCGAGAGCTACGTCTGCCAGATCCACTCGCAGCGCCACATCGAGGTCTGCGCCCTGGACGGGGGATACCTGCAGGAGATCCTGATCAAGGAGGGGCAGTCGGTGAAGAAGGGGGACCTGATGTTCAAGGTCCTGCCGGTCCTCTACGAGGCGAGGATGGCCGCGGAGAAGGCGGAGGCCGACCTGGCGCGGCTGGAGTACAACAACACCAAGATGTTGTCCAACTCCAAGGTCGTCTCCGAGAACGAGGTGCTCCTGCTCCAGGCGAAGCTGGCGAAGGCCGTGGCGAAGGCCGACCTCGCGAAGGCCGAGCTGAACTTCACCGACGTCCGGGCGCCGTTCGACGGCATCGTCGACCGCCAGCGCGAGCAGCTCGGCAGCCTCATCAAGGAGGGGGACGTCCTGACGACCCTGTCCGACAACAGCGTGATGTGGGTCTATTTCAACGTGCCGGAGGCCCAGTATCTCAAGTACATGGAGGGGAAGAGCCGGCACGAGGAAGACCCCAAGGTCGAGCTGATGCTCGCGGGGGGGATGAAGTTCCACCAGGTCGGCAAGATCGGGGCGATCGAGGCGAAGTTCAACAACGAGACCGGCAACATCGCCTTCCGCGCCGACTTCCCGAACCCGGACCTGCTGCTCCGCCACGGCCAGACCGGCAAGATCCTGCTCAGCAAGGTCGCGAAGGACGCGATCGTCATCCCCCAGCGGGCCACGTTCGAGGTCCTCGCCAAGCGATACCTCATCGTCGTCGGCGAGGACGGCAAGGCCCACCAGCGCGAGATCAAGATCAAGGACGAGCTGGAGGACGTCTTCGTCGTCGACGAGGGGGTCGGGGCCGGCGACAAGATCGTCCTCGAGGGGGCCCGGCAGGTCCGCGACGGCGAGAAGGTGGAGTATGAATTCACCCCGCCCGAGCTGGTGATGGCCAACCTGAAGAACAAGGCGGAGTGACCGCAGGCCCCGAGCCTCGCGGCCGAACGCGCCGGACACCCGGCGAGGAACCCCCACCCGAGCCCCCGAGACCCATGTTCGCGAAGATCCTCCATCGACCGGCGCTGGCGATCGTCATATCGATCATCATCCTGTTCCTGGGCGGGCTGTCCATCAAGACGCTCCCCATCTCCCAGTTCCCGTCCGTGGCGCCCCCCAGCGTGGTCGTGGCGATCTCGTACCCGGGCGCCAGCGCCAACGTGCTGGTCGACTCCGTGCTGATCATCCTGGAGCAGGCGATCAACGGCGTGGCGGACATGCGCTACATGGCCTCCGCGGCCACCAGCGCCGGCGAGGCGGCGATCACGATCGTCTTCGAGCCGGGGACGGATCCGAACGTGGCGGTGCTGAACGTGCAGAACCGCATCCAGACGGTGAAGAACCGTCTCCCCCCCCTGGTGGAGCGGGAGGGGATCATCGTCATGCAGAACATGTCCAGCATGTTGATGTATGTGAACATCTACAGCACCAACGAGGGGCACGACCAGAACTTCCTGTACAACTACGCGTTCGCGGACCTGGTGCCGGAGATCAAGCGCGTCCGGGGCGTCGGCAGCGCGACGATCCTGGGGAACCGCCAGTACGCGATGCGGGTGTGGCTGAACCTGGACCGGATGCGGGCGTACAACGTGTCGGCCGAGGACGTGGTGAAGATCCTGGGCGAGCAGAGCATGATCGGGTCGCCCGGGCGGCTCGGCCAGGCGACCGGGGTCAAGTCGCAGACGAAGGAATACGTCCTCACGTGGGTGGGCCGATACAACCGGCCGGAGCAGTACGAGAACATCGTCCTGAGGGCGAACCCCGACGGCGAGATCCTGCGGCTGAAGGACGTCGCGAAGGTCGACCTGAGCGCCGCGTACTACGACATCTACTCGGACATCGACGGCCGCCCGTCGGCGGCCATCGTGCTCAAGCAGCTGCCGGGGACGAACGCGGCGGTGGTCATCGAGGAGGTGAAGGAGAAGCTGAAGGAGATGAAGGAGGCGTCGTTCCCCTCCGGGGTGACCTTCGAGGTCAGCTACGACGTCTCCAGCTTCCTGGAGGCCTCCATCGAGCAGGTGCTGCACACGCTGTTCGAGGCGTTCGTGCTGGTCTCGCTGGTGGTCTTCCTGTTCCTGGGCGACTTCCGCTCGACGCTGATCCCGACGCTGGCGGTGCCGGTGTCGCTGATCGGGGCGTTCTTCTTCCTGCAGGTGTTCGGCCTGTCGATCAACCTGATCACGCTGTTCGCGCTGGTGCTGGCGATCGGCGTCGTGGTCGACGACGCCATCGTGGTGGTCGAGGCGGTCCACGCCAAGATGCACGAGAAGCACCTGTCGCCGTACCGGGCGACGCAGGAGGTCATGGGCGAGATCAGCGGCGCCATCATCGCCATCACGCTCGTGATGACGGCGGTGTTCGTGCCGGTGACGTTCATGACCGGGCCGGTGGGGACGTTCTACCGCCAGTTCGGGATCACGATGGCCACGTCCATCGTCCTCTCGGGCGTCGTCGCCCTGACGCTCACGCCGGTCCTCTGCGCGATGATCCTCAAGCCCCACACGGGCCACAAGAGCCTCTCCCCGCTGGCGATCTTCCTGCGGATCTTCGACCGCGGCGTCGAGAAGGTGACCGGCGGCTACGCCGCGTTCCTCCGGCCGGTGGTCAGCCGCAGGTTCCTGACCGTGGGCGTGACGTCGGCCTTCGCCTTCGGCATCTTCGTGGTGAACACGCAGCTGCCGGCCGGCTTCATCCCGCTGGAGGACCAGGGGATGATCTACGCGGTGCTCCAGACCCCGCCGGGCTCGACGATCGAGTACACCAACAGCAAGTCGCACGAGCTGCAGAAGATCGCCAAGGAGATCCCCGGCGTCGGCTCGGTCTCCTCGCTGGCCGGCTACGAGGTGCTGACCGAGGGCCGCGGGTCGAACGCGGGGACCTGCCTCATCAACCTGAAGAGCTGGTCCGAGCGCAAGATGACCTCGAAGGAGATCATCGAGAGGCTGGAGCACGAATGCCGCCGGATGTCCGACGTCAAGCTGGAGTTCTTCGAACCCCCCGCCGTGCCCGGCTTCGGGGCCGCGGGCGGCTTCTCGACGCGGGTGCTGGACAAGACGAACTCCATGAACTACAAGCGGCTGGGCGAGGTCACCGACAAGTTCATGGACGCCCTGTCGAAGCGCAAGGAGGTGAAGGGGCTGTTCACCTTCTTCGCGAGCAGCTACCCGCAGTACGAGATCGTCATCGACAACGACGTGGCGATGCAGAAGGGGGTGTCGATCGGCAAGGCGATGGACAACCTGTCGATCGTGATCGGCAGCACGTGGGAGCAGGGGTTCGTCCGCTTCGGCCAGTTCTACAAGGTGTTCGTCCAGGCCCTCCCGGAGTTCCGCCGCTATCCGACGGACTTCGACAACATGTTCGTCAAGAACGACAAGGGGGACATGGTCCCCTACTCCTCGTTCATGACGCTCAAGAAGGGCCAGGGCCTCAACGAGATCAACCGCTACAACCTGTACACCTCGGCCGCCATCCAGGGCTCCCCCGCCCCCGGCTACAGCAGCGGCCAGGCGATCGACGCGATCAAGGAGGTCGCCGAGAAGACCCTGCCGCCCGGCTTCGGCCTGGGATGGGAGGCCCTCTCCTACGACGAGGCGCAGAAGGGGAACCTGGCGATCTTCATCTTCCTGATCGTCGTGGTCTTCGTGTACCTCGTGCTGGTCGGCCAGTATGAGAGCTTCATCCTGCCGCTGGCGGTGATCCTGTCGCTGCCGATCGGGATCTTCGGCTCGTTCTTCTACCTCCGGGCCATGGGGCTCTCCAACGACGTCTACGCGCAGATCGGCCTGGTCATGCTGGTCGGCCTGCTGGGCAAGAACGCGATCCTGATCGTCGAGTTCGCGGTCCAGCGGCACGGGGAGGGCCTGAGCATCGCCGAGGCGGCGATCGAGGCCGGCAAGCTCCGATTCCGGCCGATCCTCATGACGTCGTTCGCCTTCATCGCCGGCCTGATCCCCCTGGTCCGCGCCTCCGGCCCCGGGGCGATCGGCAACCGGACGATCGGGAGCACGGCCGTCGGCGGCATGCTCCTGGGGACCACGATCGGCGTCCTGGTCATCCCGGGCCTCTACTACCTGTTCGCCAACCTGGCCGAGGGGAAGAAGCTCCTCCAGGACGAGACCGACCAGCCGCTCAGCGAGAGCCTCCCTCACGGCTGAGCCGCGCGGCCGGGCCGATCGTCCGGCGCGCCGGACGATCGGCCCGGATCCGCCTTGACGGGCGTGTGGAAATCGATTAGACGACGGTTGCCTCGGTATTTTCAGACTTCTTAATGGGCGATTCTCGCCCAGGGGAGTCGGGCCCCGATCCTGTCTCGGCCCGCCCTCCCCGCGCAAACCAGGCGAGTCCTCGCGGCGGCCCCTTCGCGGTCCTGGCCGTCGCAGGGCGGTCGCCACGTCGGTCGGATGAGACTCCGCCCCGTCAGGACGACGGGGACGCTCGAGGTCGCGGGGGGTCGGCCGGCTTCGGTCACGAAGCCCGGCAGGCGCCCTCGCCTCGGATCTTTCAAGGACGAAGCGGATGAACCAGTTGGTCAACCCGTTAGGCAAGAGGCCGAGAAAGCGGGCCGCGGCGCTCGCGATCGCTTGCGGCTTCCTACTGGTCCTGCCGTCTTGCGGGATCCCCGCCCTCCGCGGGCCCAAGCCGGGGCCGGGCGCCCTCCCCACCTACGACCTCCGCAAGGAAGATCCCAAGTCCGACCTGCCGCCGGCCTTCGAGGCTGCGGACAGCTCGGACAACTCCTCGCGGCTCCGGGTCGAGGAGTTCTTCGACGACGCGACGCTCGTCGCCCTGGTCCGAGGGGCGATCGGAGGGAACCAGGAGCTGAGGATCCTCTCCGAGAACGTCCAGATCGCCAGCAACGAGATCATCTCGCGCAAGGGGGCGTACCTGCCGTCCATCAGCCCGGCCGGCGGGATCGGGATCGAGAAGACCAGCCTGTACACGATCCCCGGCGTCACGATCCTCAACGACCCGTTCGCCCCCGGCAGGTTCCTCCCCGACCCGATCCCCAACTTCCTCCTGGCCCCCTTGTTCCTGTGGACGCCGGACATCTGGTGGCAGCTCCACAACGCGCGGGATGCGGCGGTCATGCGCTACTACGCCGCCGCCGAGGCCCGGAACGCCTTCGTCACCCAGCTCATCGCGGACATCGCCGACAACTACTATCAACTCATGGCGTTCGACCAGCGCATCCGGATCCTCGACGAGACGATCGAGATCATGGAGCAGAGCCTGGAGATGGCCAAGAATACGAAGGAGGGCGCCCGCGGCACGGAGCTGCCCGTCCAGCGATTCCTGGCCGAGGTCCGCAGGAATCAGAGCGAGAAGCAGATCGTCCGCCAGGAGATCGTCGAGGCCGAGAACCGCATCAACTTCCTGCTGGGCCGCAACCCGCAGCACGTCGACCGCATGACCGGCGACTTCATCGACCTGAAGCTGCACGAGCTGGGCGTCGGCGTGCCCGCGGAGCTGCTCCGGAACCGGCCGGACATCCGCCAGGCCGAGCGCGAGCTGGCGGCGGCCGGCCTCGACGTGAAGGTCGCCCGGAAGCAGTTCTATCCCCAGGGCTTCATCAACTCGACGGTCGGCTATCAGGGCTTCGACCCCAAGTACATGTTCCTCACGCCGGAGGGCCTGATCGCGGGGGCCGCCGGCAACCTGCTCGTGCCGTTCATCAACCGGAAGGCGATCAAGGCCGATTACCTGAGCGCCAACGCCCGCCAGTTGCAGGCCGTCTACGAGTACCAGCGCGTCGTCCTCAACGCCTTCGTCGAGGTGGTGAACCGGCTGGCCAAGGTGGACAACTACCGTCGGAGCATCGAGATCAAGAGGGAGCAGCTGGCCGCGCTGGAGGAATCGGTCAGCGTCGCCACGAGGCTCTTCCAGTTCGCGAGGGCCGACTACGTGGACGTCCTGTTCGCCCAGCGCGACCTGCGGGACGCGAGGACGATCCTGGTGGAGACCAAGCAGCAGGAGCTGGCCGCCATCGTCGACACCTACCAGGCCCTCGGCGGCGGGAACTATATCTTCCCGATCGTCGTCCCCCGGCCGATGCGATCGTTCTGGGAGCGGTTCCGGACGCACAAGACGCCCGCGCTGGACGTGGCGCCGACGCCGATCGGGGAGCCGTTGAACCCGGCCGCGCCGGAGCCGCCCCAGAGCCAGGCGGCGGAGCCCTTCACCGATCCCCTCGCCCCCGGCCCGGCCGACCGCGTGCCGCCCCCGCCGACGGGGCCGGCCGTGGACGCGGAGTCGAAGCCGCCCGGGGAGGCGAATCCGGTCGTGGAGGACAAGCCGCCCGCGGACCGGATCGCCATCCCGCCGCCGTCGCCCCCGGGCGACGTCCTCCCCGCCCCGCTCCCCTCGCCGATGGACGACGGCGCGGGCTCGAACGCCCCTTGATCGGATCCCCCCCGCGGCGGGCGGCCCCTCGCCGGGCCCGCCCGCCGCGGCGTTCGCGTTTGCCACTCCGACCGGTTTCGGATAGGATGCACGGAGCCGAAGCCCCTCGGGGGGCGGGCTCCACCTCCGGCTCCCCGCCTCCCGACGATCCGTCGACATCGATGCCCATCGGAGATCTGACGTGGACCACGCGCCCGACGGCAAATCCTTGGCGACCGGCCTCAAGGTCCTGATCGTCGACGACAACGTCGACTCGGCGGCGTCCTTCGCCATGCTCTGCCAGATCGACGGCCACGACGTGCGGACCGCCCACGACGGGGCCGAGGGGCTCGCCTTCGCCCGCGAGTTCGAGCCCGACGCGGTGTTCCTGGACATCAGCCTGCCGGACATGACCGGCTATCGCGTCGCCGAGCAGATGCGCCGGCTGCCGCTGCTCGACAAGGCCCTGCTCGTCGCCATGACGGGCCACGGCGACGCCGAGCACCAGGACCGCTCCCAACGGGCGGGCTTCGACCACCACGTCGTCAAGCCGGCCGATCACTCGTACGTCAAGCAGCTCCTCGACCGCCGCGCCGCCGCCTGCCGGCGCTGATCGACGGTCATCGCGGCCCGGCCAGGGCGTCGCGGGCCAGCTCCAGCGCCCCGTGGATGACGACTTCCTCGCCGAGCGCCGCGGGGACGATGTCGAACGACCCCCGGAACGGCGGGAAGACGTCGGCGTCGACCCGCTCGCGGACCGGGGCGAACCACAACTCCTCCCCCATCAGCGATACGCCGCCGCCGAGGATGATCCTCGACGGGGCGATCAGGGCGATCGCCTGGCAGAGCGCGTAGGCCAGGGCGTCGTGCGCCCGCCCCAGCACCCGCAGGGCGTCCGGGTCGCCGCGGCGGGCCGCGTTCGCGACGTCGACGGCCGTGATCCTCGCGAAGTCGCCGCCCACCTCGTCCTGGAGGCTCCAGCGCCGGCCGCGGGAATCGAGTGCCTCGGCCAATCCTCGGGCGACGGCCCCGACGCCCCAGCCGGACGCCACCTTCTCCAGCTCCGGGGACCCGTCGCCGGGGGCGTCCAGGTCGGAGCGGGGGACGCGCAGGTGGCCAATCTCGGCGGCGCCGCGGCCGGCGCCGCGGTAGATCCGGCCGTCGAGGATGAGCGCCCCGCCGATGCCGCTGCCGATCGTCAGGTACAGCAGCGGCGACCGCCCTCGCCCCGCCCCCAGCCGCGACTCGGCCAGGCCGGCGACGTCGGCGTCGTTGTGGACGGAGGCCAGCGGGACGCCCAGCGTCTCGCGGACCCAGCCGGCGAGGGCGAAGTCGGTCCAGCCTTCGACCTGGAACGAGGTTTCGGTCCGGCCCGCCTCGGCGTCGACCGGCCCGCCGAATCCCACGCCGACGGCGCGGACGTCGCCGCGGGACAGGCCGTGCTCGGCGAGCATGGTCGCGAAGCCGTCGCGGATCTGGGCGAGGATCCCTTGCGCCCCGCGGGCGGGCTCGATGGTCCGTCGCAGCAGGGCGTCGATCGAGCCGGGCGTCCGGCTCAGGCCGAGCTGGAGCTTGGTCCCGCCGATCTCGACGCCGAGGAGCCAGGGGTGGTGTTGCATGGTGGAGTTCGGGTCAGGCGTGGGCCTTCGCGCCGTTGCGGGCGGCGGGCCGGTACTTGGCGGCGAACCGGCGGTGGAGGTCGTCGATCAGCCAGTGGAAGACGACCTGATGGAGCGATTCCACGATCCCCATGTCGTCGATGCCGACGTGCAGGTTGTGGGCGCCCATCGCCTGGAGCTTGCCGCCGGAGAAGCCGGTGAAGCCCACGGTCTCCAGGCCGTTGGCGTTGGCCCACTCCACGGCGCGGAGGATGTTGGGGCTGTTGCCCGAGCCCGAGATGGCGATGAGGACGTCGCCGGGCGAGGCCAGGTTCTTGAGCTGTTCGAGGAAGATCCGCTCGTATCCCTCGTCGTTGGCCCAGGCCATGATGCCGGCGGTGTTGTCGGTGAGGCTCAGCACCTTCAGCCGCTTCTGGTCTTCGAAGTCGACCAGGGTGCATTTGGCGAGGTCCTCGCACAGGTGCGAGGCGTTGGCGCCCGAGCCGCCGTTGCCGATGATGAAGACGAACCGGCCGGCGTCGTAGGCCCGCTCGATCACGTCGCTCACGTTCTCGACCGCGCGGGCGTCGAGCCTGCCGATCTCGTCGCGGACCCGCGCCAGGTAGTCCCCGGCCGACAGCGTCTGTCCCAGCATCTGCGCCACTCCCTCCCGCGCCAGGGCCATCCTTCTCCAGCGCGGGATCATAGCAGCCGGGTCGAAACCGTGTAAAGTGAGGTCTCGACACCAGGGGGTGCCATGGGATCTTGGAGATCGGGGATGACGGTCTTCCCCCCTTGCGGGGGAAGACAGACGCCGAAGGCGTCAGATGAGGGGGACGCGAAGCACGAGGCCCGTCGGGAGCCGAAGCCCCGCCCGGCCGGGCCGTCGCGAATCCCGAAGGCCGTCTGGCGCGTCGTCCCCCTCATCCGGCCCTGCGGGCCACCTTCCCCCGCGAGGGGGGAAGGCCGTCAGGATGCCAAAGTCCGAAGGTACCCCTCGGTCCACCCCCACGACCCGGATCGAGGCGACCGACGCGGATCATGAACGCCTGGCCTACTTTCGTCTGCCTCGCCCTCGTCGCCTTCGGCGGCCTGTCGTGCGCCCGGTCCGCCCTGATGCAGCCTCGCGGATTGCCGCGCACGCTGGCGGCGGCCGTGCTGGGGTGGGCGTGGATCACCGTCGGGATGCAGGTCCTCGGGTCGGTCGGGCTGATGCGGGTCGGCTGGCTGCTGGGGTGGTCGGGCGTCGCGGGGCTGGCGGGGCTCGGCGGGGCGATGAGGCGTCGGGGGGAGGCCATCGACCCCCCTGGCCCGATCGAGCCGACGGGATGGGAGGGGAAGGTTGCCGTCGCGCTGGCGTTGTGGACGGCGATCGTGCTGGCGATCCCGTCGCTCCTGCTGCCGGTGAAGGTGGTGAGCGACGGCCCGATCTACCACCTGTATTTCGCGGCCCGGTGGTGGCAGGCGGGGGACCTGGGGATGGTGGCCTCGCCGTTCGGCGAGAGCGCCGCGACGTACTTCCCGGCGAACGGCGACGCCTGGTTCGCCTGGCTCATGACGACCTGGGGGGGCGACCGGCTGGCGAAGGTCGGGCAGGCGCCGTTTCTGCTGCTGGCGAGCCTGGCCGCCTACGGCTGCGCCCGCGAGCTGGGGGTCGGGCGGACGGCGTCGCTCGTCGCGACCTCGCTGTTCGCGACCGGCGGGCCGCTCGTTCTGTTCAGCTTCGAGCCCAACGTCGACACGATCTTCACGGCGGGCTATCTCGCCGCCGCCTACTTCTTCCTGCGGCACGGCCTCGGCCGCGACGGCTGGCCGGCGCTCTGGCTGGGGGGGCTGGCGGCGGGCGAGGCGCTGGGGACGAAGTCGGTGGGGAACCTATTCGTCCCGCCGCTGGTGCTGGCCGGCTGCGTCGCGGCGCATCGGAACTCGGGCCGGCTCCGGCCGACGCTCGCGGGGGGGGCCATCGTGCTGGTGGGGGTCGCGGCGACCTCCGCGTTCTGGTACGCCCGGAACGCGATCCTGACCGGGAATCCGCTCTATCCGCTGACGGTGAAGGTCGGCGGGGCGACGCTCCTTTCCGGGTGGTACGGGCCCGACGCCATGAAGGAGAGCATCTATTATCTGCCCGTCGGCGAGTGGCGGGCGCTCGGGGACATCCTGGCGGGCGTGCTCGACGCCCGGACGGCCCCGCTCTGGGCGGCGGCCGTGCTGGGGTTTTGGGCGATCGGCCGGGCGCGACGGCCGGGCGACGGCTGGGCCTGGGCGTTCGCGGCCGGGGCCGTGCTGAACGTCGCCCTCTACTGGCTGTTCATCCCATACCGCACCCAGCAGCGGTTCATGCTCCAGGGGATCGGGCTGGCGGTCGTCCCGCTGGCCCGGCTGCTCGACCGCGGCCGTTGGCTGACGATCCTCGCGACGGTCGCCCTGGCGCTGCACGTCGCGACCCCCCAGACATGGCCGTTCGGCCCGACCGACGCCGACGTGCCGTGGGACCTCGACCCCCGGGTCCCGAACTCCATCCCGTCGATCATCGGCCTGGGCGCGGCCCTGGCCGGCGTCGCCGGGCTGGGGCAACTGGTCCTCGCGGGGGGGGCCGCGTCGCTGGTCGCCTGGGCGTGGTCCCGCTGGAGCGACGGCCGGCGCGGCGTGCCGACGTGGGCGATGGCGACGGCCGCGGCGCTGATGCTCGCGGGGCTGGGGGTGTGGAAGACGGCCCCGTTCGCGGGCGACCCGCGGTTGCTCTCCTTCCCGATGTTCCCGGACTTCTACCGGGGCTGGGCGGAGCTGGACGCCCGCTCGGGCCCGGCCGGCTCGCGGGTCGCGTATGCGGGGACGAACATCCCTTACTATTTGATGGGCTCGGGGCTGCGGAACGACGTGCGGTATGTGAACGTCGAGGGCCCGCCCGGCTGGCTGATGCACGACTTCCACCGCCGCGCCGTCGCCGAGGGCCGGGGCGCGTGGCCCAACTCCCGACCCGGCTGGGACCGCGAGCGGCCCGACTACGCCGCCTGGCTGGCGAACCTCCGCGCCGCGGGGATCCAGCTCCTCGTCGTCACCCGCGTCAACCCCGGCGAGGGTGCCCACAACGTCGCCGACGCCGAGAACTTCCCCGTCGAACGCGGCTGGGCCGACGCCCACCCCGAGGTCTTCGACCCCCTTTACGGCGTCCGCGAGGCCGACCCCTGGTTCCGCCTCTACCGCGTCCGTCCCGGGGCGGACCCGGGGTGATCGGCAAGTCGGCTCCGTTCGGGTCCGTTCGTCGCGGGGGCGATCGAGCGGTTGGTTTTGCATGTCGTTGTTGTCGCGGGATTTGCGGTCGGATTTCGGTGCGGCGGATTGGGTTTGAACGTCGAAGTGCGTTGGGGGTTTTGGGGACGTCCCGCGGTCCTGTGCCCGGGCGGGCAGGGCCTTGAGCCGGCCCGCCGTGGCGACGTCCCCTCTCCCGCGGAGAGGGCGGCCCGGAGGGCAATACTGTTCGGCACTCAGGTTGCACATGGGAGCAGCGAAGCCGCATCCGACGTCCCCTCTCCCGCCGGGAGAGGGTGGCCCGAAGGGCCGGGTGAGGGTCGTCGGGTCGGCCGAGATAGCCCAGGTCCCACGTCTTCGCGCGCCGACACGTCCTCCGCGCTGCGGCGACCCTCACCCGCCGCTTCGCGGCCGCCCTCTCCCGGCGGGAGAGGGGATGTCGTCATGACGGACGACCTGGCCCGGGTCGGCGGCCCGACACGATATCGCGCGCCGCCTGGCCGCGCCGCCCGAATCCCTGACTTCCCGTCCTCGATCCTGGTGAGTTGTCAAAGAATCTCCGGTCTCTGGGGATGATCCGCGATCGAGGCGCAGGGATTTCAGGTTTGTGGGAAATCCCCGCGGAATCTTCCACGGGACTCGTCGTGCTGGGCGTCGACGACCGGGATCGGCCGGTGAAATGACGCCTCATCCCTCATCCCTCATCCCTCATCCCCGGCGGCGGATTTCGTAATACTGGCCGATCGCCTTGATCCGCTTGACCACCCGCGCGATGACGTAGCCGGTCAGGGCCAGGCAGGCGATGAAGATGTTGGCATACGGGAGCGCGTCGGGCTGGGACCATCCCGGCCCGCCGCGGCCCCATTCCAGGCCGGCCAGCGCGTAGAGCGCGACGTAGCCGGCGATCGCCAGGCCGGTCGTGAACCAGACGACCCCCTCGCGGAACCACAGGCCCGACGCGGCCACCATCAGCGGGTAGCCGATGAGCAGCGGGGTGTCGAGGTCGTCCATGATCCAGAGGAGCATCGTCAGGCAGGCCATGTCGCCGACGATCCAGGCGCCTCGGATCGAGTCGGACTCCCACCCCCGGCGCTGGAGCTGCTGGAACAGGAGCGTCAGCGCGGCCCAGAGGCCCAGCACGGTCTGGACCCAGAAGTGGGCCGAGGCGTCGGGCTCGGGCGAGATGAACCAGTAGTTGACCTCGGTCAGCAGGCTGATGAGGCCCAGGCCGGCGAGCCGGGCGGCGACGGCGGGCTCGCGGCGGGCCCAGCGGCGGAGCTTCTGGAGCGGGCCGGAGGCGTCGATCGGGTCCCCCTGGAGGAACCGGGCCAGCTCGTCGGCCAGGGCGGCGGCCGTCGGGTAGCGGTCGGCCGGCGACTTCTCCAAACACTTCAGGCAGATGTGCTCAAGCTCGCGCGGGACGTCCGGGCGCAGCTCGCGCGGGGGGAGCGGGTCGCAGTAGATGGCCTGCATCACCGTCTCCATCATGGTGCTCATGCGGAACGGCGGCCGGCCCGAGAGGAGTTCGTAGAGGATCGCCCCCAGGCCGTGGACGTCGGTCGCCGGGCCGATCGCCTGGCGGTCGCCCGACGCCTGCTCCGGGGCCATGTAGCTGGGCGTCCCCAGGATGGCACCGGACGTGGTGAGGTCGCTGGCCTGGGACGCCTGCCGGGCCAGGCCGAAGTCGGTGATGCGGGGCGTGTCGTCGCGGTCGATGAGGACGTTGGTCGGCTTCAGGTCGCAGTGGATGAAGCCCTGATCGTTGGCGTACTGCACGGCGCGGGCGAGGGTCTCGATCAGCCCGGCGGCGGCGGGAGGGTCCTCGCGGTAGGCGTCCAACCGGCCGGCGAGCGTCCCCCCCTCGACGAGCCTCATGGTGAAGTAGAGGAATCCGTCCTGCTCGCCCACCTCGTAGATGGGGACGACGTTGGGGTGGTCGAGCTTGGCGGCGAGCGCGGCCTCGCGGCGGAACCGCTCGCGCTCGGCCTCGGTGGCCAGCGCGCCGGCGAGGATCATCTTGATGGCGACGGGGCGGTTGAGGGCGGTGTCGCGGGCCTTGTAGACGATCCCCATGCCGCCGCGGGCCAGCTCGGAGATCAGCTCGTACTTGCCGAACCGCTCGCCGCCCGTCGGCGGGGCCGAGGACGACGGCGAGGCGGGCCGGGGCCCGTCGGCCGGCCCGGGATCCGCGTGGGTCATCTCGGGGGCCGGCTCGTCCGGATCGTCGAACAGGCGGGCGAGGACGTCGGCGTGGAACGGGAACCGGCGGAGGTATTCGCGGTGGGACGGGGACTCGCCGACCGCTCGTCGCAGCTCGATCTCCAGGCCGGCCAGCTCCTCCACGAGCGCCGGGCGGTCGGGGTCGTCGGGGGGGCCGAGGTAGTCCTCGACGCGAGGGCGGGGCCGGGCCTTCCATTCGGCCTCGAACCGCTCGCAAGCCTCGTGGACCTTCCGCGCGACGGCGAGCGTCCCGGCGGGCTGCTTCCCGGTCGGGTTCAGCATGGGCCGCCCTCGTCGCCGTGCGACCAGGTCTTGCGGATCAGGTCGAGCCGGCGGGCGACGGTCCGCCGCGCGCAGCCGAGGTGGTCGGCGATCTCGTCGCAGGTGTAGCCCTCCATGCGGCGGAGGGCGACGTCGCGGAGGCCGTCGTCCGGGAGGGCGTCGAGCAGGCGTCGGAACTCCTCGGCGACCATCGCGGCGAACTCCGGCGTCGGCTCGTGGCCGGCGATCAATTCGAGGCCCCCGCCCTCGCGGTCGGTCTCGGCCGCCTTCCGGCCCCCGCCGCGCTTGAGGCGACGCTCGCGGCCGACCTGGGCGAACGCCTTGCGGGCGGTGATGACGACCAGGAGCTTCCACAGGTCCTCGCGGTCGTCCAGCTTGGGGAACTTCCCCCGCGCCGCGCCGGCGCAGAAGCTGTTGAACGCGGAGAGCGCCGCGTCCTCCTCGTCCTCGTCGGCCCCGGCCTTGCGGAGCCCCCGGAGCTTGGCGCGGGCCAGGACGACGAGCTTGCCGAAGTAGCGCTCCCAGAGCGGCTGCGCCGCGGCCAGGTCGCCGACCTTGAGGTCGCCGATCCAGTGCGTCACCGAGCCGTGATCGGCCTCGTTCATCGCTGGGCCCGGAAGGGGGGGAAGGGGTCTGGGGTCGCGGGGATTCTACGCGGGCGGGACGCGGATCAGGGCTCCTCCACGCGATTCTCCGCGACTTCCGCGGCGGTCAGGGGGCGTAGCGAGACCTTGCGGACCAGGCCGGCGGTGTGCCAGGTGGCGAAGCCCAGGGGCTCGCTCGCCCGGACCTGGATGCGCGTGGAGAGCTTGCGGTCGCGGACGTCCACCTTCACGACCTCCTTGTCGTCGATGCGGCAGCGGACGGCGTCGGCCGTGACGCGGACCTGGAAGCGATACCAGGTCTGGTCCTTGTACTTGTAGCCGGTGGTCGTCTGGTTCTCCGAGGCGTCCGCGCCGTCGATGCAGGAGAGGCCGGTGATGTTGCCCCCCCAGCCGCCGTTGACGAGCGTCAGGAAGCCGTCGCCGGCGGGGAAGGTGGCGGCGGCGAAGAAGTCCTCGCCGGCGGTCCGCATGGCCTCATAGGTCAGCTCGTAGTCGACCTTCGGCAGGTCCGCGCGCGTGCAGGTGACGCCGGTCATCGAGTTCCCCTCCGGGAGCACGATCGCGCCGTCGGCCGCGCGCACGTCCACGGCGTCGGCCCCGTAGAACGGCGTCTTCTTCCAGCCGTCGAGCGACTTCCCGTCGAACAGCTCGATCGGCTTCGGCGGCCCGTCCGCGGCGATCAGGCCGAGGCAGGCGGTCAGGACGAAGGGCAAGGCTCGGGACATGATCGACTCCCTCGGGCGGGCGACGTCGGCGCAGCCGTCAAGCTCCGCCGATGCTACTCGAATCGGCGTCGTCGGTCGATTTCTCTCCGCGAAGGTTCTAGAATCGAGGTGGACGACGATCCTGTTTGGGACGGGTCATGGCATTCCGAGCGGCTAACACTCGCCCCCCTTCTCCCACGAGGGGAGAAGGGAGGGATCCTGCTGCCATAGTTCGGACATCGATCGGGAGGCGAGGGACGATGGGCAACGGATCGATCGACCGCCGGCGCTGGTTCGGCGCGGCGACGGCGGCGGTGATCGGGGGCTCGTCCCGCCGCGCCTCCCGCGCCCAGGAGCCCCCCAGGGCCGATCCGGGGCCGGTCCCCATCCACGACGCCGACGGGCCGGAGGTCGAGAAGACCCTGAGCGAGGCGGGCTTCGAGCAGATCCGACGGCTGCGGTCGAACCACTACCTCGCCCTCGGCGACGGCGCGGAGTCGTTCCTGCGTTCGAGCCTGACCGACTGCGAAGAACTCCTCATCGCCTACATGCGGCACTTCCGCGACCGCGGCTTCGACGTGAAGGAGCCCGAGAAGCCGCTGCTGGTGACGGCCTTCGCCGACGACCGCTCGTTCGGCAAGTACCACAAGATGCCGTCGCTGATGCAGGGCGGGGCGCAGGCGGTCGGGATGTACGACCGCGCCACGAACCTGCTGAGCGTCTTCGACTGGCGCAACGTCCCCCAGGTGAGCCGCGCCGCGAACCGGAACGTGCAGACCGTCGCCCACGAGGGGACGCACCAGCTCACGTTCAACACCGGCCTGCTCGACCGCGAGGCCGACACCCCCACCTGCATCGTCGAGGGCCTGGGGACCTACGGCGAGCCGCGCAAGGTGATGGGCCCCAGCGACCTCGGCCGCATGAACGTCCAGCGCGCCGACGACCTGGCCAAGCTGCGTCGGAGCCTCCCCTGGATCCCCGTCCGCCAGCTCCTGGCCGACGATTCCACCCTCCGCGCCGGCCTGTACGGCAAGGTCATGCTCGCCTACGCCGAGTCGTGGGCCCTCGTCCACCTCCTCCTGAACGACAAGGGCCGGCTCCCCGGCTTCCGCGGCTACCTCGCGGCCGTCAAGGCCCGCAAGGACGCGGAACATCGCCTCGACGACGCCCGCGAGCACCTCGGCGACCTGGAAGAACTCGATCGCGACCTCCAGGCCCACGCCGTCCGGCTGGTGCGGGCGCTCTAAGCCCTTGAATCCCATGGGTCGCGGCCCGGGGGTCGGTGTACTGAACGTGTGAGATCGGAGGCGGCGCCGGCGACTCGTTCAGTCGGGACACGACCGGCCGACGCAGGTCCATGATCGTCCGCAGGGGTGGAGAGTGGACTTCGGGACGAAGAGTCGTCCGTAAGCGACGCAACCCCCTTTAAGACCGGGGGTTGTCGTCGGAGGGCCGGATGTGTTCGGCGATATCAGCGGAGGAGGTGGGATTCGAACCCACGGAACCGCGGAGCGGTTCACCGGTTTTCGAGACCGGCCCTTTCAACCACTCAGGCACCCCTCCGGTGTTCGTGGCTGGTCAGGTTAGTGTAGAGGAATCGCGCCGGTCTTGGAAGAACAGACTCAGGATTTCGCCGCACTCCGGGCCGAGGACGCCGGATGTCGCGGTTACGCGGTGGTTGAGCCGCCGGTCGTCGGTCAGGCGGTAGAGGCTCCGGCAGGCCCCGGCCTTGGGATCGGTCGCGCCGTAGACCAGGCGGGCGAGCCGCGCGTGCACGATCGCCCCGGCGCACATGACGCAGGGTTCCAGGGTGACGTACAGCGTGCAGTCGTCCAGCCGCCAGCGGCCCAGGGCGCGGCCCGCCAGGCTCAGGGCCAGGAGTTCGGCGTGGGCGGTCGGGTCGCGGGAGGTCTCGCGAAGGTTGAACGCCCGGGAGATCACGCGGTCGCCCCGCGCGACGACCGCGCCGACGGGGACCTCGCCCATCGCGGCGGCCTCGCGGGCCAGCTCCAGGGCGATCGCCATCATCTGACGGTCGAGGTCGTCCCTCTCGCGATCGTCGCTCGCCATCCGTTCCCTCTGGTCGGCCGGTGCGCCCGCGGTTCCAATGGTCCGGTGGGGCCGGCCCGTTCGGGGGCCGGCCCGGATCCCCGGGCGGGAGGGCGCGGCCGTGTCGCAACTCGTGGAATTCTATCGGGGGACGGGCGAGGATTCCGAGGGCCGCAAGCTCGCCGACGTCTGGGCGTTCAGCGACGACGAGATGGAGTTCCATCACGACTTCATCCAGTGGATGTTCCCCCTGGAGGAGCCCAGTCGGTTCAACTTCCGCGCGCCGACGCTGTCGGACGAGGACATCCGCGCCTTCCGCGACGAGCCGGGGCTGCGGGCCAACCTGGAGCGGTCGTTCGACCGATTCCTCGCGTTCCTCGGGCTCGCGCGGGAGGGCGATCGGGTCGTCCCCGCGGCCGACTTCGAGGCCAAGCGCGAGGTCTTCCTCGCGCCCGACCACAACTGGCTGCGGATCACCCGCGTGTTGACGAGCCTCCGGCTGCTCGGCCTGGAGGACCTGTCGAGGTCCCTCTACGACGGGCTCCTCGACCTGATGAAAGACGGCCGGGCCCGGATCACGGCCGAGACCCGGCGCTACTGGCGGGACGCCGCCCCCGGGGGGGCGGGCTGAGGCCCCCCGCAGGCCCGGCGATCGAAGGTCAGGCCGGCGTCGAGCGGTCGCCGCCCATGTCGAGGGACTGGAAGACCAGGGCCGCGACGCCGCCGCCGAGGAAGTCGGCCGCCAGCGGGATCCAGACGTCCGCGACCTTGCCGAGGCCCATCACCACGGCCCCGACGGCCACGGCCGGGTTGAACGCCCCGCCCGACACCGGGCCGACCGCGAACGCGCCCACGGCGACCGTGAAGCCGATCGCCAGCCCATAGAACGAGTTGCCCGCCGTCCCCTTCGCGGTCGCCGTGTTCAGCACGACGTAGACCAGGGCGAAGGTGAACAGGAACTCGACCAGGAGCTTGGCAGGCACGGTGTATTCGGCCGCGGCCGGTCCCGCCGGGACGCCCCCCGTCGCCGACCCTTTGATGAACTGGACCGCCGCCGCCGCCGCCACGGCGCCGATGAACTGGGCCACCCAGTAGGGGATCGCCTCGGCGAAGGGGAGCTTGCCGCGGAGGGTCACGCCCAGCGTCACCGCCGGGTTGTAATGGCCGCCCGAGAAGTGGCCGCCCGCGTACACCATGATCATCAGCGAGGCACCGATGGCCAGCGGTGCCAGCGCCGCCGCGTCGGGCGACTTCACCGTCATGCCGACGGTGAAGACGAGGAAGAACGTGCCGATGAACTCGACCACGAGCTTGGCGGGCAGCATGAAGTCAGCTCCTAAATCTCGTCGACGTCGTCGATGGCCGCGGACGGACCCGACCGTCTCGCAAAGGATGTGGATGCGTCAGGTTGCTGAGAGGCCGGATCGATCTTACCCGGACCGCCGCGTTTCACCAGAACCTAATAACTTTTCGCATTCACACCATCAGGTCTTCATCGTTCTAGGCCGTGTTGACTGTCCGAGGGCTGATCCGGTAAGGATTTAAGGCGGATCGACGACCGAGGACGGAGCCGCCC
>MKTT01000139.1:1960-44447 GCA_001898385.1 Planctomycetales bacterium 71-10 | reverse complement strand
GCTCAGGCAGCCGCCCTCGGGTCAAGTACCGGGCCGTGAACGGTTACCTCTGGCAGGGCTTCAACTACGGCGGGCGATACACGGACTCGATGGACCGCTACTGCGACATGATGGCGACCTGCCTCGCCTCCCCCAACGGCCTGTCGGATTACCGGATCGCTTGCAATGACCGGATGCTCGACCGTTACGACGTCGACGGCATGTACATCGACGACAACCTCGCCTACGTCTGCACGCTCCAGGCCGAGCACGCCCACCCGGAAGCGGCGTACGACTGCCTGATCGAACTCCACGAGATGAACTGGAAGCGGCGCCAGTCCCTGCGCGCCCGACGCCCCCACGCGGTCCTCATCGACCATTGCGCCCGGGCCACCGTCCAGCCCGTGATCTGCGACTTCGACGCCCACCTCTACGGCGAAGGCTATACTTTCCCGTCGCTGGAGGCTTACTGGGCCCAGTACGGGGCGTTCAAGGGCATGGACGCGCAAGGATGCCTGTGGCCGGGCGGCAAGGACCTCGATCGCAGCGCCACGGAGGTCGCCTACAACTACGACCTCCTCGGCGGCGGCGGCCAGTACATGTACATCGATTGGCGGCTCTATCCCGAGAAGTTCGCCTATGCCGCGGGCGTTGCGAAGGATGAGGTCCCGATCCTCCGCGCCTACAACTGGGCGCAATACGGATTCGGCATGTACGAATCCACGCCCCACTACTTCGCCGAGTCCGCCGACCTCTTCGCCACCGACGCCCCCGGCCGCCGCGCCACGATCTATCGCAACGAGACGTGGGGGGACCACCTCGTCGTGCTGGCGAACATGAACGCCGAGGCCGAAGACGTCGCGCTGACCTTCCGTTCCCCGGGACGCCTGGGGCTACAGCCGGGCGGGACCTACGCGGTCCTGGACGTGAACGCGGGCGAGTGCCGGCGAGAGTCGGGGGACGAGCTGCTGCGACGAGGGCTCGCCGGCGGCCGGGTCCCCGGGCGCGGCCTCAAGCTGTTCCACCTCCGGCGGCTCCCCGACGACGGCCCGCGCCACCTCTGGGGGGGCAAGCGGATCGCCGAGCGCCGGGACGCCTCGGCGGGCGTCCTGACGCTGGAGCTTCAAGGCCCGCCCGGCTCGGAGCAGACGGTCATCGTCGCCGCCGGCGCCGAACCGAACGTCGAGGTCCGCGTCGACGGAGCGCCGGCCCCGTTCCGGCTGGACCCATCGCGACGGACGATCCACGGCGCGGTCCGTTTCGGCCCGGCGCCGGTCCGCGTCGAGGTCTCGACCGCCGGCCGCGACCCGCTCCCGGAAGCCCCGATCCCGCCCGGCGGGCCGCCGCGGCGATGATCGGCATCCGGCGGAAAATTTCCGATTTTGGAAATAATTTCTGGCGTCGCGTCGCGCGCCCCCCTTAGCATGTCCGGACGGAGCGGCGGCCGGCCCGCCGCAGAGACGAGTGGACCCGTGAGGATTCGATCATGAGGAGCATGGTGAAGGCGACGCTCGCGCTGGCCGCGACGGCCTGCCTCGCCCCGCGGGCGACGGCGGGCGAGCCGGACTTCGAGGCGGCGAAGGGCTGGTTCCCTCCGATGCAGAACGTCTGGACGGCCGTCGGGCTGCCCAACCATCCGTTCCGGTTCAACCTGCTGTACAATGGCACGGTCGTGGCGGACCCGCACCCGCTGACGAACATCAACGGCACGCCGATCAAGACCTATCTGAACCCATTCGGCGGCCGGGGCGTGCAGCTCACGGTCTCGGCCGCGCCCGACGGCAAGCTGCCCCCCTCGTTCGACCACCCGTACCAGTTGAGCAGCCGGCCCGACGGCGGCGTCGGCATGCAGGGCTGGGACGACGGCCACGCGGCCCCCCTGCTCTACACCCGCTGGCCGATGACGACCTTCACCGGCAACACCGGCGTCGTGGTGCGACAGGAGGTCTTCGCGCACGTCCCCGGCGGCGGGCCGGTCGCGACGGGCAAGGAGCCGATCTCCCTGTGGGTCCGCTTCCGCGTCGAGGACGTCGACCCGATCGAGGCCCCCAAGGCCGCGACGATGATGGTCCACATCGGCGACCCGGCGCAGATGCAGCGGAGCATGTGGAAGCAGGAGAACCTGACCGTCCACCCGAAGCGGGCGACCTACCCCCGGCCCCTCTCGCGCGACTCCTACGCGATCGGCAAGCTGTCGCACGCCCGTCTGGTCGAGCCCGACGGCCGGATCCGTCTCACGGCGATGACCGATTCCGGGTCGGCCCTCCTGATCGAGCGCGACGCCGGCAGCCGGGACTACTACCTCCAGGTCTCCATGCCGGCCGTCAAGGACGCCCGCGTCGACCTGGTCCTGCCGATGATCCCCGGCGACCCGGCCGAGGCCCGCGCCGAGGCCGACCTGGGCTTCGACGCCGCGCTCGCCCAGGCCGACGCCTACTGGTCCCGGCGGCCCGCGACGGCGGCCGTCGTCGACACGCCCGAGCCCCACGTCAACCGCGCCGTGCGCCGGATGGTCGAGATCGCCCGCGTGACCTCGGAGACCAACCCCGAAAACGGCGATCGGGCGATGCTCACCGGCTCGTGGAACTACGACACCCTCTGGCCGACGCCGACGTGCATGGCCTCGCACATGCTGCTGGACCTGCTCGGCTGGCACGAGTTCACGGCCGACAACCTGGAGATCTTCCGCACCTACCAGGGATCCACCAAGCCGCCCGGCTCGTCCTACGAGAAGCACCCCGGATACTTCGGCGCCCCCCAGCAGCTCAGCTCGATCGACTGGCTGACCGACCACGGGTCGATCCTGCACTCCGTCGCCCTGCACGCGCTCCTGACCGACGACGAGGCGTTCGTCGAGCATTGGACCGACCCGATCCTGAAGGCGTGCGCCTTCCTGAAGGACGCGCGGGCGCGAACGAACTACGAGGGAGCGAGGGGGATCCTCCCCCCCGCCGTGGCGACCGACACCGGAATCCCCGCGCAGGCCGTCTGGAACGACGCCTGGAACTACAAGGGGCTGGAGACCGCCGCCCGGTTCCTGCGGCGCATCGGCCACCCCGAGGCCGACGAATACGCGGCCGAGGCCGTCGCCTACAAGGAGGCGTTCCAGAAGGCTTATCGCGAGGCCGCCGCCAAGTCGCCCACCTGGACCGACGACGCCGGCCGCACGCGATTGGCGGTCCCGTCGGTCGTCTCCGGGCCGGACCTCCGGACGCACCCGTTCTACCTGGACACCGGCCCGCTCGTCCTCGCCTGGTCCGGCCTCCTCGACGCCGACGACCCGCTGATGCAGGACGCCCTGGCGTTCTTCCGCGAGGGCCCCTATCAGAAGCTGTACGATCCCCGCGGCCACATGCACCAGCGGCCCGTGCTGGTCCATGAGATTTCGAGCTGCGAGCCCTGCTACAGCTTCAACATCCTCGCGTCGTGGAGGACGGGCGACCGCGCCCGGTTCCTGGAGGGGATGTACGCCCTGCTGGCCGCGAGCATGTCGCAGCAGACCTTCAGCGGATTCGAGCATCGTCACGGGATCTCGAACCTGCCCGCCCCCGGCGCGCTGATGTTCCACGCGATGCGGCTCTCGGTGATCGACGACGCGCTGGAGCCGGGGAACCTGCACCTGCTCCGCCTCGCGCCGACGGCGTGGACGTCGAAGGAGCGTCGCACACGGTTCGAGAACATGCCGACCGAGTTCGGCCCCGTCGACCTCTCCTTCGGCCTCTCCGCCGACGGCGAGGCCCTGGACGTCGCCTTCGCCCCGCGTTGGCGTCGCAAGCCCGCGAAGCTCGTCCTGCACGTCCCGCCCGCGCCGGGCGTGAAGCGGGTCGTCGTCAACGGCGCCGAGCATCCGGCCGGAGGCCCGATCGCCCTGGAGCCGTAACGCAGGAAGCCGTCGAACGAGCGGGCCGATCCGCGGAGGAGACGCGTCGGCAGACGGAAGGCGCCCCGACGGCCGGCACGCCGGCCGCCCGAAACGCGTCGGCGATCGTGCGACGGCCGACGGCGAGGGTCGCCGACCCGACCGGGATCGGGAACCGTCGGGAGGCGGGCCGGGTGAAGATCGGAGCGAAGTCGTCCCAGAACCCGCCGGGAGTCTCGGGTAGAACGGCCATCGAGTCCGTCTCGGCCGGCGCCGGATGAGAAGGTCTGTTCGCCCCCTCATCGCACCTCCCGAGGCGGGCTCAAAAACTGCACAAGTCGAACTCAGGGGGACGCTGCGCCACGCCCCCGGTCTCCCCCCCCCGCCGCCGGCGCAAGGGGACGTCGCCTCTCCCGGCGAAACCCCATGTCGGGCGACGGCCGGCCGTCCCGGTTAGAATGCCGTCGACGTTCCGTTGTCGACGGTGGGGCCGGGCGAGAGGTGGCGACACATGGCCGGAGTCGGGAAGACGCGGGAGATCGGCGGGGTGACGCTCCACCTGGCGGAGCCGGCCGCGGCGGACCAGGCGTGGATCGGCCAGGACGAGGTCCTGAAGCAACTCTCGGCCTGCTGGCTGACGGTCGACCCGCGCGACCGGCCGCTGTCGCCGCGGCTGATCGGCCCGCCGGGGATCGGCAAGACGACGCTGGCCTCGGCCGCGGCGAAGCTGCGGGGCCGGCCGCTGTACATCGCCCAGTGCACGGCGGACACCCGCCCGGAAGACCTGCTGGTCACGCCCGTCCTGGCCGAGAGCGGCCGGATCGCGTACCACGCCTCGCCGCTGGTCACGGCGATGCTCGTCGGCGGCGTCTGCGTGCTGGACGAGGGGAACCGGATGAACGAGAAGTCGTGGGCGAGCCTCGCCCCGCTGCTCGACCACCGCCGCACCGTCGAGAGCATCGTCGCCGGGATCACCATCCCCGCCGACCCCGAGTTCCGCGTCTGCGTGACGATGAACGAGGATGAGTCGACCTACGAGGTCCCCGACTACATCCTGTCGCGGCTCCAGCCCACGCTGGAACTCGGCTTCCCCGACCGCGACGACGAGATGGCCATCCTGCAATACCACCTGCCGTTCGCCGAGCCCGAGCTGCTGGCCCTGACCGTGGAGTTCCTCCAGGGGGCCCACGCGCTGAAGCTGGATTTCTCGCCTCGCGACGGCATCAACATCGTCCGCTTCGCCCTGAAGCGGATCGCCCAGGACCCGGCCCATCCCCTCGGCCGCGACGCCGCCTGGCGCGAGGCGCTGGCGAAGGTCCTCGGCGACGAGGCGACCGACCTCGACGCCCTCGCCCGCCGCAAGCGCCGCGCCCTCGGCGGCCAGCACGCCCCCTTCGGCCTCGGCGACCTCTTCTTCGACCCCGACGACCCGCTCCACCCGGACGCGGGGGAGGATGAAGACGAGGATTGAGGCCCGGATTCGTCCCCTCTCCCGCCGGGAGAGGGCGGCCCGGAGGGCCGGGTGAGGGTCGCCGGACCTGTACGCATAGCCTCGGTCTGGCGTCGGCGAGACCGCCACGCCCTCCGCGCTCCGGCGACCCTCACCCGCCGTTGCGCGGCCGCCCTCTCCCGGCGGGAGAGGGGGCTTCGGATGACGGGCCCGGCCTTCGCACCCAGGCTGCCAGCAGGAACGCGGCCAGCGCGGGGGGGATGATGTACACGAGCTTCGCGGCCGATTCGAAGCCCAGCGCCCGGGCCGCGGAGGCGGCGGCGAAGAGGGCGACGGCCCCCAGCAGCATCAGGCAGCCGATCGTCGCCATCGACGACTTGAACGCGGCCTCGGCGGACAGCGGGGCGGGGCGGACGTCGACGGTGCGCCTCGATTTCAGGCTGCGACGGACGGCCCGGGTCAGCTCCATCGCGCGGACGCCGTCTTCCAGCGTCGGGGCCGCGGGCGTGCCCAGCGTGTCCAGGAGCGCGGCGTGAGGCGACCAGCCGGGACGGTCGTCGATGGGGAACGTCGACCCCGAGGCCGTCAGCCGGGCCGTCGGCTCGGCGTCGCGCGTGATCCGAAGCTCCGCGAGCCGACCGGAGCGGGACCGCAGGCGGACCATCAGGTCGTACTCCGGCTCCGGCCCCTCGGGGTCGCCCGAGGCCGTCACCGAATCGAATTCGCCCAGCAGCGCGCGGAGCACGTCGACCGAGCGCGCGAAGGCGTCGAGGAGGTCCCCCCCCGGCGCGGGGACCTGGTAGAGGATCGAGCGGCATTCGCCCAGCGAGCCGTCGGCCAGGGCCCGGCGCAGGCGATCGACCGCGGGGTGGAGCCGCATCGGCAGGTCCGGGACGACGCGCCCGGACGCGTGGAGGTACGCCAGGTCGTCCGGCCCCGGCGGGTGGAGGCAGATCACGAGGGGGCCGGCGACCGTCGCGCGGCGCAGGACGTCGGCGCGGGCGGCGGGCGGGCCGCCGAGGACGAGGACGTCGGCCGCGGCCTCGCCCTCCGCCGCCCGGACGACCCTCAGGCCGTCGCGCGGGCTGAGGGCTTCGAACCAGGCCCGTTCGGCCGCCCCGTCGCCGAGGATCGCGATCCGCATCGTGCGCTCCGGCCTCCCCGGCGCGGGGCCGGTCGGATTGACCGCGCCGGGGCGCGCGGGCGATAATTTCTCCAACATGGGGCGTCGTGGCGATCGATTCAAGGGGATGAGCGTCGGTGATCACGATCGAGAACGTCCGTGACTTCCCCGCCCGCGCGCGAGGGGCGTACGTCACGATCGGCAACTTCGACGGCGTCCACCGGGGCCACGCCCGCCTGATCTCCGAGCTGGTCGCCCGCGCCCGGGCCGCCGGGGCCCCGGCGCTGGCCGTGACGTTCCACCCCCACCCCGCCACCTTGCTCCGGCCCGATCAGGTCCCCGAGCCGCTCGTCTGGCTGGAGCGGGAGATCGAGCTGTTGGCGGCGGCCGGCGTGACGGACGTCGCGGTCTTCAAGACCGGCCCGTGGCTGCTGGGGCTGTCGGCCCGCGAGTTCTTCGAACAGGTCGTGATGGCCCAGTTCGGCGTCCGGGGGATGGTCGAGGGCCCGAACTTCTTCTTCGGCCGCGACCGCCGCGGCGACGTCGGCGTGCTGGGGAAGTGGTGCGACGAGGCGGGGATCGACCTCCACGTCGCCGAGCCCCTGACCACCGACGACGGCCGGATGATCTCCTCCTCTCGGATCCGCAAGACCCTGGTCGAAGGCGACGTCGCCGAGGCCCGCGAGCTGCTGGGCCGGCCTCACCGGATCCGCGGCGTCGTCTCTCACGGCGCGGGCCGCGGCGCGGGGATCGGGGTCCCGACCGCCAACCTGGACGAGGTCGACGTCCTCATCCCCGCCGAGGGCGTCTACGCCGCCCGCGTGCTCGTCCCGAACGCCGACGACGCGCCGCCGACCCCCTGGCCGGCCGCCTGCAACATCGGCCCCAACCCCACGTTCGGCGAGCAGCTCCACAAGGTCGAGGCCCACCTGATCGGCTTCCGCGGCGACCTGTACGGCCGGGTCGTGGAGATGGACTTCCTCCGGCGCCTCCGCCCCACCCGCGCCTTCGCCGGCCTCGACGACCTGCTCGACCAGATCGCCCGCGACGTCGAGGAGGCCCGCCGCGTCTGCGAGGCGGACTGACGCGCGGGGATCGGGCGACTTCGAAAAGCACCGACGGCGCGGGCCGCCTGGGCGGTCGCGCCGTCGGATGGTGGGATCGGCCCCGGCGAGGCTCAGTTGGCCTTGGGGTTGAGCAGGGACGAGCCGGGGAGGGGGGGGAGCGAGGCGGTGGTCTCCTCGGCCGTGGGCATCTGCTTGCTGGCGGCCTGGCGGACCTGCTCGGAGGCGTCGGACTGGGCCATCTCGACGATCCGGCGCTTCACGGAGGCGTCGTCGGTCTTCTGGGCGCCCAGGGCCTCGACGGCGCGGATGCGGACGCTGTCGTCCTTGTCGTGGGTGAGCCGCATGAGCCAGACGATGGGGTCGATGTCGGTGCGGTCCTTGACCAGGGCGATCACCGAGGCCCGCTGGTCGGCCCGGGGGCTGGTCATCATGACGCCCAGGCTGATCTGCTCCTGGTTCAGCCCGCGGAGCTTCAGGGCGGCGAAGGCGGCCTCGCGGATCGCCAGGTCCTCGTCGTGGATGCGCTGGATCAGCGCGTCCTCGGTCAGCAGCCCGCGGCGGGCGGCGAAGGAGATGATCACCTGGCGGCGGACCTCGACGGCCGGGTCCTCGGCGTAGGCCAGGGCCGGGGCGGCGGCGGCCTCGATCGGCAGGAAGCCCAGCGAGTAGATCGCCGCGGCGCGGGTGCGGACGTCGGCGTTGGCCAGGCAGCGGACCACCGCCGGGTGGATCCCTTCCTTCCACTCCGAGACCTTCAGCTCGTCGATCTCGGAGAGCGTGCGGCCCGGGATCCACGTCCAGAACTTGGCCGTCTCGCCCAGGGCGACGAAGCGGACCTCGGGGTCGACGTCGGAGAGGGCGGCGGCGTAGACGTCGTGGATCGGCTTGAGGGCGTCCAGGAACTTGATCGAGACCGTGTCGACCCGGAAGCGATCGAGCATCGAGCCGGCGACGCTCGCCGCGGCGGCCCGGCCGGCCGGCGGGAACTGGAGGAAGCCCGCCCGCATCGCCCCGACGATCTCCAGGTAGTCGTCCATGGCCGCGTCGTTCACGGCCTCCTTCGGGGCGTCGGCCTTGCCGACGACGCGGGAGCGGACCGCTTCCAGCGCCCGGGCGTCGCCCGAGCGGAGGCCCCCGGCCAGCTCGGCCGTCGTGCTGGACTCGCCGTAGGGGGCCGCGACGGCGGTCGCCGTCGGCGCGGACGCGCCCGCGGGCTTCCGCGCCGACGTCGCCCAGAACAGCCCCGCGCCGGCCGCGGCGACGGCGAGGCCGCCCGCGATCCCAAGTCCCGTCCCGCGTCCCAGTGGCATGTCGGCCTCCTTGCCTCGTTCGGAACCGATCTCTCGGGGGCCCGCTGCCGGCCTCCCTGATGGGCGTGGATCATAGGGAGAAACGCCGCCCCGGCAAGGTCGATCTCGATCCCGACTCCAGTTTTCCCCCGCCCCGGCCGACGCGCGTGCGAACCGTCGCGCCGGATCGCCCGAATCTCAGCAACGGCCCAGATATCCCAAACTTCCCCCGAATGCGGAAATTGCCGGGTCGACGGGATGAAGGTCAGGAATCGGGGGCGACAGGCCGATCCCTAGAGTGTAGGAGATGCAGGCGCGGGCCGGGGGAGGAGACCCGGGGACCACCGCGCCCGCCTCGGCCGGCAAGAGGATGGAGCGCACGCCATGACCGGACCCAGCCGCGACCGATCCAGCTCGGCCGTCGGGAAGGCCCTCGGGATTCTGTTGACGCTCTGCGCGTGCCTGACGCACGCGACGGCGGGCGCGGGGATCGGGTGGTCGAAGGTCGACCCGGCCCAGGTCGTGCCGATGGACAAGATCCCGGCCGAGTTCCGCGACCAGGTGGCCGAGGTCATCCGCGACCACACGTTCCATCGCAAGGGGGAAGCCGAGGCGTTCCCGTGCGACCCCTCGCTCTACCTGTCCCTGGTCAACGAGCCGGCGATCACGCTGGCGTTGTGGAAGGACCTGGCCGAGAACCCGGTGAGGATGAAGCGGCTGGGCCCCGACAGCTACTCGGGCGACGACGGCTCGGGCTCCTCGGCCTCCTGGCAGTTCGTGCTCCGCTCGCCCAAGGTCCACGTCATCCTGGCGAACCTCAACTACGTCGGCGGCCCGCGCGGCAGCACCCAGATCGAGGCCCGCGTGGTCCTGGTGCTGCACACCGGGTATTACCGCGAGGTCAACAAGCAGCCGTACATCCAGCACGACGTCGAGGCGTTCGTGAAGGTGGACTCCAAGGGCTGGAAGACCCTGGCCCGGACCTTCCGGCCGCTGATCGAGAAGCTGCTGGACGACCAGGTGAAGGAGGCCGGCCAGTTCATCTCGCTGATGACCCGGCTGGTCGTCTCCTACCCCAACTGGGCGACCGACGTGGCGATGCGCGAGCCCGAGGCCACGCCCGAGACGCGGGCCCAGTTCCGCACGCTCGTCGCCCAGAACCGCCGCCCCGACGCCTCCGAAGGCCGCCCCGTCGTCATGGCCGACGCCTCGCAGGGGGGCGACGCCCGCCGCCGCTGACCCGCGTCAGTCGACGTCCTGGTAGGCGGGCTTCCGGTGTGGGGCGTCCGGATCCATCCCGCATCGGATCATCGCCATCCGCTCGCGATGGACGACCAGCATCTTGACGACGCCGCTGAGGATCCCGCCGACGATGGCCGCCAGGCCGAGCCAGGCGAACCAGGGGAGCGTCGGCATGGCCAAGTCGGAACCCACCTGGATGATTTCCATGGAATCGTCCTCCGTCGGCCCCCAGACGGGCGACCGCTCGCCCGGCGACGGGAACCCCGTCGAGAAGGGGTTCGTGCGAGGGGCTTGGATATTGGACGGTTCTCGCCGATCACCACGGATCGACGCGATGCACCGGGCGACCGGGCGTTGCATCCGGTCCTGATCGTCCCGCCGGAGAGTTCCGACGGGCGGACCGCCCGGACGCCGACCGCCTTCGGGATGAGGAGGTCCGGGCGGCCGGGCCGATGTCGCCCGGGATGGGGTTCGTCGGGAAAGGCGACGTCCCCGACCCCTCAGGACGCCGGGACGGCCGGCCCCAGCTTCCGCAGATAGGACTTCGCGGAATCCGCCATCGTGACCAGCGCCGCGCCCATCATGATCGCGTCCTTCAGGACGAGCCGACCCGCCCCGCTCAGGTAGGGGAAGCCGTGGCGGTCGTCGCCGAGGTCGGGGACCCAGCATTCCGGCGTCGTGACCAGGAACGAGAGCGTCACGAACGACATCACGAAGATCAGGAAGCTCCCCAGGGCCGCCACCTGCGGGAGCCAGGGATGCAGGCATAGCATCAGGCCGTAGAGCACGATCACCGACCCCAGGCCGAAGGCGAACTCGTAGGTCCGGTTCGATTCGTGCCACGCGCGATTCTCGGGGGTCGGGGCCCCCTCGGGATTCTTGTGGGCCTTGTATTCGTCGGGGTGGGCGTAGAAGAAGCTCATGAACGGGCTGTTGGCGACGAACGGGACGATCCCGTCGGCCTCGTACCGGCAGGCTTTCAGGCCGCCGATCCAGAGGAAGACGACGATGAGGCCGAGCCGCGTCACCATCGCGCCAACCCGATCCATCCCCGCCGCCGCTTCGAACACCCTGCGCATCGTCACCCCTCCGTCCGGTCGCGTCGGCGCCGTCGGGCGGCGACCCCGCGGTCGCCCGTCCCCTCCGGCCCGTCGCCCGTATTCTGGGCCGGGGCGGGGGGGCGGGGAATGGACGGATGACCCGAAGGGATGGACAGATTGCTCCCGCCCCGGATCTCGGTCTCGAACTCGCGGAAGAAGGTCGGCGAGACGCCCGCGGCCTTCTTGAAGAGGCGGCTGAAGTACAGCTCGTCGTCGAAGCCCACCTCCGCGGCGATCTCCTTGACCGAGCGGAGTGTGTGCAGGAGCTGCCACTTCGCATGGGTCAGGACGCGGGCCCGTATGAGCGCGGTCGGGGTCGCGCCCAGGTGCTCCCGGACCACCCGCCCGAGCGTCTTCGGCGAGACGTGGAGCGCCCCCGCATACCACGACGGCGCGTGCCGCCTGAGGTACTCGGACTCGATCAGCTCGCGGAAACGCCCCAGCAACGGGTGGCCGGCCGCCGCCGCGGCCGGATCGCCGGCCGGGCCGCCCGCCGACTTCACGCGGGTCGCCAGGACGAGCAGCACCTTGAGGTAGGCGAGCGCGGCCTCCTGATAGGCCAGGCCCCGCTCGGCCGTCTCGCGGCCGATCCGCTCGCCGAGGTCGCGGATCTCGAACGCCTCGGCCGCCCCCAGGGGCAGGACGGGGACGCCGCAAGGATCCCCGAAGAGAACGCCGGCGCAGCCGGCCTCGGCGTGGAACGTCTCCACGCACAGGAAGTTCGCGTGGAACCGGATCGCCAGCCCGGCCAGCGAATCCTCGACGTGGAACCGGAGGTACTGGTACGGGGCCGAGAACACCAGCGAGCGCGGCCCGAACGGATGCCTCGCCTCGTCCACGGAGACGCTGCCGCGGCCGGCCTCGATGCAGTACACTCCGAAGCAGTTCGAACGCCCGGGCTCGAAATCGCCGGCCCCCGAGGACACGCGGCCGGCGAGGAGGGGCTCGCCCCCGCGGCGGGGGTCGTACATTCCGGAAGGGGTTCGGCCCTGCTTCATCTCCAGGCTCCTCCATCCCGCGGGCCGTCCCCGCACGGACCGTCCCATTAAGGACCCGCCCCCCCTCATGGACAACCCCGAACCGGACCCGACCGCCGCGACGACGATCGCGCCCGCCCGCCGCCGCCGTCGCGCCCGCCGCTGGGCCGTCGCCGTCGCCATGCTCCTCGCGGCGTGGATGGGGATCTCGTTCCTCGTCGCCTACAAGCTGACCGGCCGACGCCGCCCGCCCTACCCCGAGCCGGCCCCGAAGGTTCCGTGGGCGAAGTTCGAGGACCACCGCCTGAAGACCGACGACGGCCAGGAGATCGGCGCGTGGTTCGCCGACGGACGGGAAGACGCGCCGAGCGTCCTGTTCCTGCACGGCAACGGCGGCGGCCGGGCTCACTGCCTGTCGCGGGCCGAGCTGACAGCGCGGGACCTCGGATGCGCCGCGATGCTGATCTCGATGCGGGCGCACGGCGACTCGACGGGCGCGGTCAACGACATCGGCCTGTCCGCCCGACGGGACGTGGTCGCCGCGGTCGACTTCCTGGAGGCGCGCCGGCCGGGTCGGCCCATCGTGATCGTCGGGGTCTCGCTGGGCTCGGCGGCGGCGGCGTTCGCGGCCGGGGAGTTGGGCGGGCGGGTCGCGGGCTACGTCCTGGAGAGCCCGTACAGCGACCTCAAGACGGCCGTCCGCAACCGCACCCGCGCGGCGCTGCCCACGCCGTTCGAGCAGGCCGCGTATCTGGGGCTGCGCGTCGCCGGGCTGGCGCTGCTGCCGCAGCTCGACGCGATCGCGCCGGTGGAGGCCGTCGCGAAGGCGCCCGAAAACGTGCCGGTCCTGATCCTGGCCGGCGAGGCCGACGAGCTGGCCACCGTCGCCGAGGCGCGGGCGATCTTCGACCGGGTCCGGTCGCACGCGCGGCTGGAGACGTTCCCCGGCGCCCATCATCACGACCTGGCGGAGGTCGACCCGCCGCGCTATCGCCGGGCCCTGACCGGGTTCGTGGCCGAGGCGGCGCGGGGCCGATGAGCCCTTTACAAGGCTCTCCCCCCTGCCCCACAATAGCGAACCTGGACGACGCCCCCGAGCCCCCGCAGACCCCCGCCGGGCGCCCGGAGGCCCCCTGCCTCCCTCCTCGCAATCCGAGCCTGGACCCATCATGAGTGGCACGCAAGCCGCGGCGGACGCCTCGAAGCCGAAGTTCGACAACAACGGCCAGTACAGCCGGAACTCGATCCTCCGCTACGAGATGATCTTCGGCGACAACTACATCAGCACCGGCGGCGCCGAGACGACCGACAACCTGACGTCCCGCCTCCAGGGCTTCCTCAAGCCGGGCGTCCGCGTGCTCGACGTCGGCAGTGGCATCGGCGGCGCGGCGTTCCACCTGGTCGAGAAGTACGGCGCGCAGGTCGTCGGCATCGACCTGGCCGAGGAGATGATCGCCGTCGGCCACGACCGCGCCAGGGCGGCCGGCATGTCCGACAAGGTGCAGTTCATCCTGGGCGACGTCCTGAAGACGGACTTCCCGGAGAAGTTCGACCTGGCCTGGAGCCGGGACGCCTTCATGCACATCCCGGACAAGGCCCACCTCTTCAAGACCCTGTACGGCCTGCTCAAGCCGGGCGGCAAGCTCATCATCACCGACTACGCCCGCGGCAAGACCCCGGGCTCGCCCGAGTTCGAGGACTACATCAAGAAGACCGGCTACAGCGTCATCGAGCCGGCCCAGTACGGCAAGGTCCTGGAGGCCGCCGGCTTCACCGACGTCGTCGTCGACGACGCCACCGACACCTTCGTCGACATCCTCAAGCGCGAGGAGAAGCGGCTGAAGGACGAGCGCTCGAAGTTCCTCACCGCCTTCTCCGAGGAAGACCTGAACTACCTGGTCGACCGCTGGAACATGAAGATCGGCTTCTGCAAGGCCGGCGACATGAAGTGGGGCATCTACCTGGCGACGAAGCCGGCCTGACGATTCAATCCGGGGCTGACGGCGAAGTCGTCCCCTCGCCGCCCTCCCCCCTTCTCCCGCGAGGGGAGAAGGGGGGAGGAGGATTCATGACATCGGCCCGTTCCGTGAGTGAGGCTGACGCCGCATGCCCGGCAGCGCGAACGACGACGTCCGTGACCTGGCGGCGTTCGGCTACAAGCAGGAACTCGACCGCTCGCTGGGGAGCTTCTCCTCGTTCGCGGCCGGGTTCTCGTACATCTCGATCCTGACGGGCGTCCCCCAGATGTTCTACCTGGGGTACTCCGCCGGCGGCCCGGCGTTCTTCTGGACGTGGCCCCTGGTCTTCCTCGGGCAATTCCTGGTGGCGCTCGGCTTCGCGGAGCTGGCCTCGGCCTACCCGCTCTCCGGCGGCGTCTACCAGTGGTCGAAGCAGGTGGGCTCGCCGCTGGGGGGCTGGCTGACGGGCTGGGTCTACCTGGCGTGCTCGGTCCTGTCGCTGGCGGCCGTCGCGCTGGCGTTGCAGAACACGCTGCCGCAGATATCCGGCTGGTTCCAGTGGTTCGGCGACGGCTCCCGGCCCGAGGACCAGGCCCGCAACGCCGTGCTCCTGGGCTGCGCCCTGATCGCGTTCACGACGGCCGTCAACGCCGTCGGCGTGAAGCTGATGGCGTACATCAACAACGCAGGGGTCCTCGCCGAGCTGATCGGCGTGGTCCTGCTGATCGGCCTGCTGCTCGGCGGGGCCGTGCGCGGGCCTTCGGTCCTGCTGGAGACGCAAGGTCGGGGCGCGGGCGAACCCGGCGGCTACCTCGCGTCGTTCCTGGCGGCGGCCGTGATGGCGTCGTACGTCATGTACGGCTTCGACACCGCCGGCACGCTGGCCGAGGAGACGTCCGACCCGCGCCGGCGGGCGCCGCGGGCGATCCTCCGGGCGCTGGCCGCGGCGGGCGTGGCGGGGGGGCTGCTGATCGCCGCGGGGATCCTGGCCATGCCCGACCCGTCCGACCCGGCGATGGGCCAGGTCTCCGGCGGCCTGCCGATGGTCATCAAGGCCGTGCTCGGCCCGAGCCTGGGGACCGTCTTCCTCGTCGAGGTCGTCTTCGCCGTGACGGTGTGCGCCCTGGCCGTCCACGCGGGGACCGTCCGCCTGATCTTCGCGATGGCCCGCGACAACAGCCTGCCGTTCGCGGAGGCCCTCGCGAAGGTGACGGGCGAGACCCGCACGCCGATCGCGCCGGCGATCGTCACCGGGGCCCTCGCCGCGGCCGTGCTGCTCGTGAACGTCAACGCCCCCCGGCTGATCGAGACCCTCTGCTCCGTGGCGCTGGTCTGGGCGAACCTCGCCTACCTGATGGTCACGGCCCCCATGCTGCTGGCCCGGCTGCAAGGTCGCGACGAGCCGCCGGCCCCCGACCGCTTCTCGCTGGGCCGCTGGGGCCTGCCGGTGAACCTGGCCGCGACGGCCTGGGGGCTGTTCGTGGTGGTCAACATGAGCTGGCCCCGGGCCGAGATCTACGGCGAGGACCCGGTCGGTCGCTTCGCCGCGATCTACGCGACCGCCGCGCTCCTGGCGGTCGGGGCCGCCTACTACCTGGCCGTGGGCCGCCTCCGCGCCGGCGTCCTCCCCGAGCACGCCGCCGACGAACTGGAGTTCGCCGACCCCTCGGCCGTGATGGCCCAGCTCGCCCCCGGGGAATCGTCGTAACCGTCCGATCGATCGATCGAAGGGAAGCCGCAAGAGATGGCCGAGACCCTGGCTCCGCAAGCCGCCCGCCCCGTCAGCCTGATTCGCAAGGTCCTCGGCTGGTGCGTCCACGCCTTCACCGCGTCCGGGCTGGCGTGCGCGGCGGTCATCCTCTACCTGCTCGTGCGGGGCGGGCCCGACGCCGTCCGGTGGTCGTTCCTGTTGATGATCCTGGCGACGATCATCGACGCCGTCGACGGCACCTTCGCCCGCGCCGTGCGGATCAAGGAGGCCGTCCCGTCCTTCGACGGCCGCCGGCTGGACGACATCACCGATTTCCTCACCTATACCTGCCTCCCCCTGATGCTGGTCTGGCGCGCCGGGCTGATCCCCGAGCACGCGGCACCCTGGCTCATCGCGCCGTTGCTGGCGAGCGCCTACGGCTTCTGCCAGGTCGACATCAAGACGCCCGACGGCTACTTCCTGGGCTTCCCGTCGCTCTGGAACGTCGTCGCGCTGTACCTGTACGCCCTGCCGATCCCGCCCTGGCCGGCGCTCTATATCCTGCTATTCCTGGCGTTCTTGACCTTCGTCCCGGTGAAGCACCTGTACCCGTCGATGCCCGGCCGGCTGAACCGATTCGCCACCATCACCGGGGCCGCTTGGGGCCTGCTCGCCGTCGCGCTCGTCTGGTCCCTGCCGACGGACGCCGCCCCCGAGTTCTCCTCGACCGAGCGCACGCTGGCCTACATCTCGCTGATCTACCCGATCTTCTACATGGTCACGTCGTGGTCCATCACGCTGAAGGCGTGGACGAGGCCGGCGACGACGGCTTGAAGCTCTCGCCTTCCACGATGCACTGCGGGTTGATATTTTCGCAAGCCGATGCGAATCATCCTTCTCCCCTCGTGGGAGAAGGTGGCCGCAGGCCGGATGAGGGGGCGACCGCCGTCGCATCCCATGGCCGGCGAAGGCCTTGAAGTCCGACGGCCCGCGGTCGCGCCCCCCTCATCCGCCCCTCCGGGGCACCTTCTCCCACGAGGGGAGAAGGGGGGACCCCTGCTCCCAGTCCCATATCTTCGACGGAGTATCCCGTCGGGAGCGGGGGCGACGTTCGGCGCAGGCCCGTCAGCCGCCGTGTTCGAGGTCCCACTCCCGCGCCTGGCGCTGGCCCTCGGGCACGTCCACCAGGGCCAGCAGCAGGCCGCCGACGAGGAAGAAGCCGATCACGCCCAGGATGGCGCCGCGGCTGGAGCCCGTGGCGAAGTTGATCGCCGCGAACATCGCCGGGCCGAAGATGCCGGCGAACTTCTCGACCACCGCGAAGAAGCCGAAGAACTCGCCCGACTTCGACCGCGGGATCAGGCTCGCGAACAGCGACCGCGACAGCGCCTGCGTCCCCCCCTGCACCACGCCGACCAGCCCCGCCAGGATCAGGAAGTGGGCCTCGGTCTTCATCGAATAGCCGACCACGCAGATCAGCGTGTAGACGATCAACCCCAGCATGATCGACCGCTTCACGCCCAGCACGCCCGCCAGCGAGCCGAACAGGAACGAGCACGGGATGCCGACGAACTGCACGACCAGGATCGCCGCGATCATCACGTTGGAGTCGAGCTTCAACTCCTCGCCGTACACCGTGGCCATCCGGATGATGGTGCCGATGCCGTCGTTGTAGATCAGGAACGCCAGGAGCATCAGGAACCCCTGGCGGCACCGCCTCAGCTCGACGGCCGTCTCGCGCAGCCGCCCGAACGTCGCCCGGACCGGGTGCATGTCGGCCCAGCGCTCGCCGCCGGCGACGGCCGGCTCGGCCACGCGGCGGAACAGCGGGATCGAGAAGACGCCCCACCAGACCGCCACCGACGCGAACGCCAGCCGGACCCGCAAGGTTCGCCCGGCCTCGGTCGCCGCGCCCGGCCCCGGCAGGCCGAACCACTCCGGCTTGGTGATCCACGCCAGGTTCAGCGCCAGCAGCAGCCCGCCGCCGACATACCCCAGCGCGTAACCCGATGTCGACACCCGGTCGATCTCGACGTCGGACGCGATGTGGGGGAGCAGCGCGTCGTAGAAGACGAAGCTGGCGTTGGCCCCGATGTTCGCCAGGACGAACAGCGTCGAGGCCAGGATCCAGTCGCCGGTGTGGATGAAGAACATCCCCGCCGTCGCCGCCAGGCCGAGCGTCAGGAAGATCCCCAGCAGCGGCTTCTTCCGGGCCGTGTGGTCGGCGTAGGCCCCCAGCACGGGCGACATCAGGGCGACGATCACCATGCCGAGCGTCGTCACGGCGGCCAGCCGGCCCGAGGCGACGTGGGACGGGACGCCGGCGCAGGCGACCTGCGAATAGTAGATGGGGAAGACGGCCGTGATGATCGTGCACATGAAGGCCGAGTTGGCCCAGTCGTACATCGCCCAGGCCCGCAGCTCGGGGCGGTCCAGGCCCAGCCGGGCCAGGAAGCCCCCCCCCGCCGGATGCTGATCCTCGGCCATCCTCGCCTCCCCCCGCCGCCCGGTCGCCCGAATCCCCGTCAAGGCCCCCCTTTCTATGACGAATCGGCCGCGTTGACCAGGGCATCCCGCCGTCGCGCCGGCCAATCCTTAAAAACGGCTCACGAACCCATGCGAAGCCGAGGCTTAAAATCCGCTAAAACGGCGGATTAACGGTGGACAATCGCCGCCCTCGGCGCGGATAGTTGTGGAGACTGAAGCCCGACCGTCGCCTGCGGGCGGCGGCTCGCCGGCGCATCGGGCGGCCGACCGGCCCGCCCGGCGGCGTCGGACGCGTCCGACGCGCCGGGCCCCCCGGCCGCGCCCTCCCCCGGACGCCGCCCCACGCGAACTCCCCGGCGGCGCTGCGCGCCGACGAACCCATCTGCGGGCCCAGGCCGCGGGCCTCCCCGTCGCCCGAACCGCATCGAGGAATCATGGCACGACCCTTCGCGCTCCGACTGACGTCCCGCAAAGCCTGGTCGGCCGTCGCCCTGGCCGTCGCCCTGACGGCCGGGTTCGGCGCCTGGAAGTATCTCGGCGCGGCGCGTGCGCCGGAGACCTCGGCCGAGGCGTCGCACGCGGCGAACGCGACCGCGCCGACGTCGGGCTCGCCCGCCGCGGCCGATGCGTCGGCGTCGAAGCCCCGGATGGTGAAGATCTCGGCCGAGCAGCAGAAGCTGATCGGCGTCGAGGTCCGGCCGGTCGAGATGGAGCCGGAGACGATCCTGGTGCGGGTCCCGGGCCGGATCGCGCCCGACGAGAACCGGTTCGCGTTCATCACGCCCCGCGCGCCGGGGATCGTGCGGAGCGTGTCGGTGCGCATCGGCCAGGACGTGAAGGCCGGCGACGTGCTGGCGACCATCGAGAGCGCCGCGGTCGGCCAGGCCCGGCTCGACCTCCTCATGAACCTCCAGTCGCTGGACGTCGCCCTGGCGCAGGCCCGTTGGCAGGAGACCATCCTCAAGAACACGCTGGAGCTGATCGAGCGGCTCAAGGCCGAGGACTCGCCGGAGGACATCAACGCCAAGTTCGCGGAGAAGCCCGTCGGCACCAACCGCGAGCGGCTGATGACGGCCTACACGGCCCACCGGCTGGCCAAGGCCAACCTCGCCCGCCAGAGCGACCTGTACGACCAGGAGATCATCCGGGGGCGGCTGATGGAGGAGTCCAAGGCCCGGTTCGACGCCGACCTGGCCGCGTACCAGACCCTCATGGACCAGATGGGCTACGAGACCAACCTGGCCAACGTCCGCGCCCAGCAGGCCCTCCGCCAGGCCGAGACCTCGGTGCTGGTCGCCCGCGAGAAGCTCCAGGTGCTGGGCGTCGACCCGGACGATGACGACTACATCCCCAAGACCCTCCGCCAGCAGCACATCTCCGCCGACGCCGCGCCGGCCAAGCCCCCGGGCGACGCGGGCACGAAGGAATCGGTCCTGGACGTCGCCGAGGCGATGGCCGTCGGGACCGGGCCCGCCAAGGGGGCCGAGCCCAAGCCGCTCCCCGAGGAGCCGGCCAGCCTGTACAAGCTGAAGGCCCCGTTCGCCGGCACCATCCTCGACCGCGAGCTGGTCGTCCCCGGCGTGGCCGTCGACGTCACCCACCGCATCTTCACTCTGGCCAACCTGGAGCACGTCTGGGTCGAGGCCAACATCAACCCCAGCAACCTCCCGTACGTCCAGGACGACGAGAACGTCTCCATCACGTTCGAGTCCGACGCCTACCCCGAGAAGCAGTTCAAGGCCCGGCTCCTCTACACCGGCGACCTCGTGGTCGAGAAGACCCAGACCGTCACCCTCCTCGCCCGCGCCGAGAACCCCGAGCGCTTCCTCAAGCCGGGCATGTACATCGACGTCGCCCTGTCGGTCCGCTCGCAGGAGCAGGTCCCCTCGGTCCCCAGCGACGCCCTCCTCTCCGACGACGAGCGCTGGATCGCCTTCGTCCGCACCGGGCCCGAGGAGTTCGAGATGCGCGAGGTGAAGACCCGCGGCCCCGGCGAGGAGCGCACGGCCGTCTTCTCCGGCCTCCGCCCCGGCGAGGAGGTCGTCACCCGCGGCGCCTTCAAGCTCAAGGCGGAGTGGATCCGGCTGGCCTCGTCCGAGTCCTGACCCCCGCCCCACGGTCGGCGCGGTCGCGGCCGGGGGCGCCCCCGGCCGGCCGCCCCTCGTGCGCCCCCACCTTCACCCCCGGGCCCCCTCGCGAACATGTTCGACCGCCTCATCGACTGGGCGTTGCGCAACCGCCCCCTGGTCATCCTCCTGCTGGTGGGCCTGATGATCTGGGGGGCGCGCTCGCTGCTGAAGCTCCCCATCGACGCCACGCCCGACATCTCGAACGTCCAGGTGATGGCCCTGACCAGCTCCCCGGGCCTGGGCCCGGTGGAGATGGAGCAGTTCATCACGATCCCGGTCGAGAACTCGATGAACGGGATCCCCCGGATCCAGGAGGTGCGGTCGTTCTCGCAGTTCGGCCTCTCCAGCGTGACCGTGGTGTTCGAGGAGGGGACCGACATCTACTGGGCGCGGCAGCAGGTGGGCGAGCGGCTGGCGACCGTCCGCTCGTCGATCCCGCCGGAGTTCGGCCAGCCCGAGATGGGCCCGATCACCACGGGCCTCGGCGAGGTGTTCCAGTTCGAGGTCCGCAACGCCCCCGACGCGGCCCGCCCGCGTTCGCTCATGGAGCTGCGGACGATCCTCGACTGGGAGGTCGCCCGGCCGCTCAAGAGCGTGCCGGGCGTCGTCGAGGTGAACGCCTTCGGCGGCGAGCTGAAGACCTACGAGGTGCGCCTCGACCCCGAGAGCCTGCTGGCCCGCAACATCTCCGTCAACAAGGTGTTCGAGGCGATCCGCCTGAACAACAGCAACTCCGGCGGCGGCTACCTGGAGCGCCAGGGGGAGCAGCGCGTGATCCGGGCCGTGGGCCTGGTGAGCACGCTCAAGGACCTGGAGGAGATCGTCCTGGACACGACGCCGGCCGGGACGCCGGTCTACGTCCGCGACGTGGCCGAGGTCCGCTTCGCCCCCATGATCCGCAACGGGGCCGTCTCCCGCGACGGCCAGGGGGAGGCCGTCACCGCCACGGCCATGATGCTCGCCGGCGAGAACTCCCGCGTCGTCGTCGACCGGATCAAGGAGAAGCTCGAAGAGATCCGCCCCCGGCTGCCGGAGGGGATCGTCGTCGAGCCGTTCTACGACCGCGCCGTCCTCATCACCCGGACCATCACCACCGTCGCCTCCAACCTGGCGGAAGGGGGCATCCTCGTCGTGGCCGTCCTGCTGGCCATGCTGGGGAACCTGAAGGCGGGGCTGGTGGTGGCGCTGGCGATCCCCCTGTCCATGCTGTTCGCCATCAACATGATGGTCTACTACGGCATCGCCGGCAGCCTGATGAGCCTGGGGGCCATCGACTTCGGCCTGATCGTGGACAGCTCCGTCATCATGATGGAGAACTGCGTCAGCCACCTGTCCCACGCCGACAAGCGCCGGAAGGCCGTCGACGTCGTCCGCGAGGCCGCGTTCGAGGTCCGCAAGCCGGTCGTCTTCGGCGTCGCGATCATCACCATCGTCCACCTCCCCCTGCTGGCGCTGGAGGGGGTGGAAGGGAAGATGTTCCAGCCGATGGCCCTGACCGTCGTCTTCGCCCTGATCGGCTCGCTGATCCTCTCGCTGACGGCGACGCCCGTCCTGGCCTCGCTGATCCTCAAGCCGGGGACGTCGGAGGTCGAGACGCCGCCGGTCCGCCTCGGCAAGTGGATCTACCGGCCGTTCCTCCGCTTCGCGCTGGACCATCCCCTGATCGTCTCGGCCGTCTCGGTCCTGGCGTTCGCGGCGACGATGCCGATCGCGATGAGCCTGGGCGGCGAGTTCATCCCGCGCCTCGACGAGGGGGACGTGCAGGTCGTCGTCACCCGCCCGCCGTCGGCCTCGCTGACCGAGAGCATG
Source organism: Planctomycetales bacterium 71-10 (assembly GCA_001898385.1). Taxonomy (GTDB): domain Bacteria; phylum Planctomycetota; class Planctomycetia; order Isosphaerales; family Isosphaeraceae; genus Paludisphaera. The sequence goes on along the minus strand of MKTT01000139.1, from coordinate 22,288 downwards.
GAGGACGCCGACCGGATCGAGAAGGCGCTCAAGGCCGCCATTCCGGAGCAGATCGAGTCGGTCGTCTGCCGCACCGGCCGCCCGGAGATCGGCATCGACCCGGCGGGCGTCAACCAGACCGACGTCTTCATCTTCCTGAAGAAGCCCAAGGAGACCTACGTCGACCTGGCCCTGAAGCCGCTGCACCCGATCCTCGCCCTGTTCCACGGCGGCGACCACGGCCCGACCAAGGCGGACCTGATCCGCGAGATGGAGAAGGTCTTCCGCCGCGAGATCCCCGGCGCGACGTTCAACTTCGGGCAGCCGATCGAGATCCGGTTCAACGAGATGCTCGCCGGCGTGCGGGCCGACCTGGGCATCGGCGTCTTCGGCGACGACCTGGACGTCCTCCAGGACAAGGTCAACGAGATCGCCGCGGCCATCGGCGTGATCCCCGGCGCGGCCGACGTGCGGGCCCAGGTGCTCGGCGGCCTGCCGTTCCTGCGGGTCCAGGTCAACCGCGAGAGCATCGCCCGCTACGGCATCAACGCCTCGGCCATCCTCGACGTCGTCTCGGCGCTGGGGGGCAAGGTGATCGGCCAGGTGATCGAGAACCAGCGCACGTTCTCCCTGCAGGTGCGGTTCGAACCGTCGGCCCGCGACGACGTCGAGTCGATCAAGCGCCTGAAGATCGCCGACCCGGTCGGCCGCATGATCCCCCTCTCCGAGCTGGCCGAGTTCCACCAGGAGGACGGCGCCTTCGAGATCTGGCGGAAGAACCGCCAGCGCCGGGCCATGGTCCAGGCCAACGTCCGCGACCGCGACCTGGCGACCTTCGTCGCCGACGCCCAGAAGGCCGTGGCGAGCAAGGTGGAGCTCCCCCGCGGCTACTTCCTGGAGTGGGGCGGGACGTTCCAGAACCTCCAGTCGGCCACCCAGCGGCTGACGATCGTCGTGCCCGTGGCCCTGGTCCTGATCTTCCTGCTCCTCTACGGGACGTTCCAGTCGGTCAAGCTGGGGACGCTGATCTTCCTGTCGGTCCCGCTGGGGGCGATGGGGGGCATCCTGGCGCTCTGGCTCCGCGACATGAACCTGAGCATCTCGGCCGGCGTCGGCTTCATCGCCCTGTCGGGCGTCGCCGTGCTCGACGGCCTGGTCATCGTCTCGGCGATCCGCCAGCGCGTCGAGGCCGGCGTCCCGATGCGCGAGGCCGTGTCCGGGGCGTCGATGAGCCGGCTGCGGCCGGTCCTCATGACCGCCCTGGTCGCCAGCCTGGGCTTCATCCCGATGGCCTTCTCCACCGGCTCCGGCGCCGACGTCCAGCGCCCGCTGGCGACGGTCGTCATCGGCGGCCTCATCACCAGCACGGCGCTCAAGCTCCTGCTCATCCCGGCCACCTACGCCTGGTTCGACCCCGGCCCGCCCCGCCGCGACGACGAAGGCGACGGCGACGAGCCGGGCGAGGAGGGCGAAGGCCGGGGCGAGGCCGATCCAGCCCCGGCCCACTGAGCCGCGGTCCGCCCCGCCGCGGGGGCGCTTGTCGGGGCCGGCGGGGGGCTGCTAGACTGGCCCGATCGGTCCGCGCGCGAGCCGCCCCCCCCGCCCCCGGGATCGCACCGCCCCCATGTCCACCACCGCTCCGCAGAACGAGTCGGTCCGCAGGCGCCGCGCGGCCTGCGAGCGGCTGAAGGAACAGATGCGGGCCGACCCGGCCGCGCGGGTCGAGGGCCTGCTCGCCGACGAGCCCGAGCTGGCCCAGGACGACGACGCCCTGCTGGAGCTGATCCTCGCCGAGATGACCGCGCGCCGCGCGCGGGGCGACGACTCGACGGCCGCGGAGTGGGCGGTGCGGATCCGGTCGATCCTCCCGGACGAGCGGCGACGCGAGGCGATCGAGAGCCTGCTGTCGACCGAGATGAAGACCCTGTCGGAGTCGACCTCGGCGCGGGAGCCGGCCTCGCCGGGCGCCCGCGGGCGCATCGGCCGCTATCACGTCCTGGAGGAGGTCGGCCGGGGCGGCATGGGGGTCGTCTACAAGGCCCGCCAGATCAACCCGGGCCGGATCGTCGCGATCAAGATGATCCTGGCCGGCGACCACGCCAACGCCCGCGAGCGCGCCCGCCTGCGCACCGAGGCCGAGGCCGCCGCCAAGCTCGCCCACCCGAACATCGTCCAGATCCTCGACGCCGACTACCACGAGGGCCTCCCGTTCCTCGTCATGGAGTTCGTCGACGGCGGCCCCCTCGCCCGGATGATGCGGTCCACGCCCCAGCCGATCCGATGGTCCGCCCGGCTGATCGAGACCCTGGCGCGGGCCATCCACGTCGCCCACCGCGCCGGGATCGTCCACCGCGACCTCAACCCGACCAACATCCTGATGACCCAGGCCGGGGCCCCCAAGATCGGCGACTTCGGGCTCGCCAAGTTCATCCTGGCCGAGGGGGCCGGCTCGCAGTCGGGGAAGATCCTGGGCACCCCCTCGTACATGGCCCCGGAGCAGCTCTCCGACGGCGGCCAGGAGGTCGACGCCAGGACCGACGTCTACGCCCTGGGCGCCGTCCTCTACGAGATGCTCGCCGGCACGCCGCCGTTCCGCGGCCTCACCCCCATGGAGACGCTCTGCCAGGTGGCCGAGGGGGAGGTCGTCGCCCCGTCCAAGCTCCGCCACGGGCTCCCCGAGGACCTGGAGACCATCTGCCTGAAGTGCCTGGAGCGCAACCCGGCCGCCCGCTACGCCGACGCCCGCGCCCTGGCCGACGACCTCCGCCGCTTCCAGGACCGCGAGCCCATCCTCGCCCGCCGCACGCCGCGGCTGCGGCGGGCCGCCCAGTGGGCCGTCCGCGAGCCGCTGGCCGCCGCGCTCCTCGTCCTCAGCCTGCTCCTGCTGGCGATGCTGCTGGCGGTGGCCGTCTACTACAGCGTCCACCTGCACCGCCGCATCGAGGAGACGGAGCAGCTCAACGCCCGGCTGCGGTCCCAGCAGTACATCACCCGGACGTCCAAGGACGTGGCCGGGTCGGAGAGCGAGCTGGCCCGGCGCGGCAGCTACGACTTCCAGCTCGGCCGGATCCACGACCACGCGGCGCGGGGCGAGGTGGAGGTCGCGATCGAGGCGTTCGAGATCCTGCGACGGTCGTCGCCGCGCGAGGTCGGCTTCGAGCGGCGGTACGTCGACCGGCTCATCCACCGCGCGTCCCGCCTGCTGAGCGCCGAGGCCGCGCACCGCGCGCCGGTGGGGCACATCGCCGCGAGCCGGGACGGCCGGGCGCTGATCTCCGGCGACGTCGACGGGAAGGTCGTCCGGTGGGACGTCGCCACCGGCGATTTCGCCCCGTTGCTCGACCGCCGCAGCCGGCCCGTGTGCGGGGTCGCCGTCGCGAGCGGCCCGGCCGGCGGCCCGATCGCCTACGCCTCCGTCCACGTCGACGAGGAATCCGCCGTCGTGCGGATCTGGGACGCGGAGGGCCGGGGCGAGCCCGCCCACTTCCCCGAGGCGATCCGGGACGTCGCCGAGGTCGGCTTCGCCCGCGACGGCTCGCTCCTGGTCGTCCGCTGCCGCGACGCGGGCTCGCCGCGCTGGCGGGCCCTCTCCTTCCAGTCCTCCGGCGGCGAGTGGTTCGAAGAGGAGGACGACGAGCTGTCCGACGCCCCCTGCGCCGCCTTCTCGCCCGACGGCGCCGCCGCGGCGATCGGCGTCGGCGACGGCTCGGTCGTGGTCCGCGGGCCCGGCGGCCGGGAGTCCGTCCTCACGCCCCCCGACCCGGCCCGGCCGACCTGCCTGGCCTTCTCCGCCGACGGCCGCGCGCTGGCGACCGGCTGGGACGACGGCCGGGTCGTCGTCTGGGACCTCGACGCCGAGGCGCCCTCGGCCGTCCTGGCGTGCGAATCCGGCCCGCCGACCTACCTGGCGTTCGGCCCCGAAGGGCGCAGCCTCCTCGCCCTCGAAGGGGGCCGCACCCTGACCCTCCACGAGCTGAGCCCGGGCGCGCCGGCCCGGACGCTCCGCGCCCCCGATGCGGCCCCGAGCCGGCTGGCCGCCTCGCCCGACGGCCGCCTGCTGGTCGCGGGATACGAGAACAGCCCGGTCCTCGCCTGGGACCTCGCGCGGCCCTCGGCCGGCCCCCGGCCGCTCGGCGGCCTCCTCGCGCCCAGCTGCCTGTCGTTCTCGCCCGCCGGGGACGCCCTGTTCCTGAACTTCGACCAGGAGGCGGTCTTCGTCCAGGCCGCGACCCCCGCGCCCTCGCCGCGGGTGAACCTCGCGGGCCATTCGGAAGAGGCGTGGGCGCTGGCGTTCTCGCCCGACGGGGCCGTCCTGGCCTCCGGCGGCGACGACCATCAGATCAAGCTGTGGGACGTCGCCACGGGCGCCGAGCTGGCCGCCGTCGAGGCCCACTCGCAGACGGTGACGAGCCTGGCGTTCGCGCCCGCGGGGGGCTGCCTGGCCAGCGTGAGCCTGGACGGCTCCTGGAAGGTCTGGCGGCCCGTCCCGGGGCCCGACGGCCGCCCCGCCGGCCTGACGCCCGTCCACGTCCTGCGCCCCGAGGGCCCCTCCCCCCTGCGCTGCGTCGCCTACTCGGCCGACGGCCTCCGCATCGCCGCGTCGGGCGACGCCCCCGACATCCTCCTGAACCGCGCCCCGGCCTACGACGCCCCCGCCTCCATCCCCGGCGCCCATTCGGCCGCCATCACGGGCCTGGCCTTCGCGAGGAGCGACGAGGACCTGCTGGCGTCCGCCTCGGTCGACCGCCTGTTCCGGGTCTGGGATCCCGAGGAGCGGTCCCCGATGGGCGTCGCCTTGCGCGGCGACGCCCCGCTGATGGCCCTGGCCTTCTCGCCGCCCGCCGAAGGGGGCGGCTCCCTCCTGGCGGCCGGGGGCGACCGGCGGCTGGTCTCGATCCTGAACACGCGCGACCTCGGCCTGGGCCCCCCCATCCGCGAGCACCCGGCCTCGATCCGGGCCCTGGCGTTCTCGGGCCGGGGCGACACGCTGGCCACCGGCTGCGACGACGGCCGCGTCCGGCTCTGCGACGTCATGACCCGCCAGGTCGTCCTCACGCTGGACGGCCACCGCGGCCGGATCAACGCCGTGGCCTTCTCGCCCGACGATTCCACGCTCGCCTCGTGCAGCCATTCCGGGCAGGTCATCCTCTGGAAGGCCGGCCCGCCCCCCGAGCCGTGATCCGCCGGCCGGCGAGCCTCGCCGCCTCGCTGATCCTGGCCCTGGCCGGCCCCGCCCGCGCCCAGGAGATCCGCTTCGAGGACGTCGCGGAGCGGGCCGGCGTCCCCTTCCGATTCCACTCCGGCTCGCGCGGCCGCCACGACCTGCCCGAGATCATGGGGGGCGGCCTCGCCCTGTTCGACGCCGACGGCGACGGGCTCCCGGACCTCTACGCCTGCCAGGGGGGCCCGGTCGCGGCCGACTCCCCCGGCGGCGACCCGCCCTGCCGCCTCTACCGCAACCTCGGCGGGCTCCGCTTCGAAGACGTCACGCCCGCCGCCTCCGCCCCCGGCCCGAGCTACGCCATGGGTGCCGCGGCCGGCGACTACGACGGCGACGGCCGCGTCGACCTGCTCGTCACCGGCTGGCGCGACCAGCGCCTCTACCGCAACCTCGGCGGGCTCCGCTTCGAGGACGTCACCGCCGCCGCCGGCCTCACGTCGGCCCGCTGGACGACCGGCGCCGCCTGGGCCGACCTCGACGGCGACGGCGACCTGGACCTCTACGTCGCCGGCTACCTCGCCTACGACCCCGACTCGGCCCCCTACTGCGCCGCCCCCGACGGCCGCCGCGACTACTGCGGCCCCGAGGACTTCGAGGCCGAGCCCGACCACCTCTACCGCAACGACGGCGGGACCTTCACGGACGTCGCCGCCGCGGCCGGCCTGCCCGCGCGCCAGGAACGCGGCCTGGGCGTGCTGATCGCCGACTTCGACGGCGACGCCCGGCCCGACGTCTTCGTCGCCAACGACGGCGGCCGCTGCTGGCTGCTGGCGAACCGCGGCGGCCTCCGCTTCGAGGACGTCGCCGAGGCGGCCGGCGCGGCCCGCGACGGCCGCGGGCGGGCGCTCGCGGGCATGGGCGCGACCACGGCCGACCTCGACGGCGACGGCCTCCCCGACCTGGCCGTCGCCAACTTCCTCGGCCGCTCCACCATCGCCTTCCGCGCCCTCGACGCGCGCGGGGCGTTCCAGGACGACACGACCCGCCTCGGCCTGGCCGACGCCACCCGCGACGTCCTGGGCTTCGGCCTGGTCGCCGCCGACTTCGACGCCGACGGCCGGGCCGACCTGCTCCAGACGAACGGCCACGTCCTCGACCGGGCCCGGCTCGGCGTCCCCTTCGCCATGACGCCGCGGCTCCTGCGCGGCCGCCCCGGCGGGCTGGCCGACGCCTCCGCCGACGCCGGCCCCTGGTTCGCCCGCGCCGCCCTGGGGCGGGGCCTCGCCGTGGCCGACCTGGACCTCGACGGCCGGCCCGACGCCGCGGCGGCCTCGCTCGACGCCCCGCTCTCGCTCCTGCACAACCGCTCCCGATCGGGCCCGGCCGTCGCGGTCGACCTCGTCGATCGCCGCGGCCTCCCCGCGATCGGGGCCCGGGTCCGAGCCGTCGTCGGCGGCCGGGCGACCGTGCGGCACCTCTCCGCGGGCGACGGCTACCTCTCCTCGTCGCCGCCGCGGCTGGCGTTCGCCACGGGGGGGGCCGCCGCGATCGATTCCCTGGAGGTGCGCTGGCCCTGGGGCGGCGTGGACACCTGGAGCGGCCTCGAGCCCGGCCGGCCCCATCGGCTCGTCGAGGGCCGTTCGCCGATCAGCGCGCCTCGTCCTTCGGCGGGAACTTCGGGCCGTCGCCGGTGAGCAGCCAGTGGGGGCTGGTCCCGGTCCGCTCCAGGAACCGGAGCATGACCTGGGCCGGCATGCTCGCGCCGGCCTCATATCGGACCCAGGCGCGGTAGGGGATCTCCAACTCCTCCGCCAGCATCGGGCCGCCGTGCTCGCCATACAGCTCCACCCGGATCTCGCGCAGGCGGACGGCCAGGTCGTGCTTGACCTCGCCCCAGTCGGATTGGAATTCGAAGTCGCTCATCGGCCCCGCCCCCGGCGACCGCCGCGGCCCGGATTCAATCGTAAAGCCATAAAAATCAATGATTTAGCATGGGTTTCCCCTCTGCGCCGGCCGTCCCGTCGTCGGCGTCCGTCCGGGAGATTCCCCGGAATGTCGATTTTTCGTGACGCGGGGCGAGGAGGATCTCGGTGAGTAAGGACGTCGGCGAAGTCGAGAGGTCCCGCGATCGGCCTCGCCGCCCCACGGCTCGTCAATCGGATCGTCGGAATGAGGGTTGCGTCCCGTGCCATTCGTCACCCAGATCGAGATCGACCACCTGGCCGGCCGGATCGAGCAGGCGTATGCACGTCGCGGTGCCCGTTGGAACGCCGCATGCTCCACCCCCCGCGTGTGGACGTCGGCCGCCAAGGCCCTGTGGCAATGTGGGATCGACGACCCCGAATTCCCCGTCGACCCTGAATTGTATGTCGCCGCCCAGGGGATCGACCCCGACTCGTCCGATCCGTGGGCCGACCTGGCCTCCCCGCTGGCCGTCGAGCGGTATCGGCGGCGGATCCGGGCGATCATCCGCCAACTCCGGTCGGAATTGCTCCGCGAGATCCGCCTGGCCGAGCGGTCGATCCGCCGCGGCCGGCCGACGAGCGACGTCCTGGCCTCCCGCAACCCGGGCCTGTCGCCCCTGGGCCGCTACATCGTGGCCCGAAGGGCCCTGAGGGCCGACCTCGCCGACCGTTGGAGCCGCGAGGCGCTCGATCAGCACCGCAGCTGCCCCCTGTATCGGAAAGCCTGCCTCAATTTCCTGCCCCTGGACGAATACCCCAGCGAGACCGAAGGCCGCACGGCCCCCGTCCGCTTCCCGATCCCAGCCGCCTGCTCGTTGAACTAGCCCGCATCCGACGCGATTCCAACTGGCCGTCCCGCCAGGGCCGGCATAGGGTTGGGAAAACGCCGAAGAAACGGGTCGTCGGGGTTCGATGAATGACTCCGGAGGCCGCCCGCCATGCCCGGGCCGGCCCCCTGACGCCTTCAAGCCCCCTCGCGCCCGCACCCCCCCTCAAACATACCGACATCCATTTATTGACTCGGTCCCCGACCGGAGGAGCCTCCCCATGCGCATGCGCCTCGCCTTCCGCCCCATCGTCGAGAACATGCCCTCGCGAGACCTCCCCAGCAACCTCCTGTTCCCCAGCAATCCGCTCACGCCGGTCAAGATCCCGTCGAATCCCCCCGCGACCTACGTCAGCCCGACCGACCCCTACCACATCAACACCCAGGTCATCTACGACGAGCCCATCGTGGGCCCCGCCGACAGCCCCGTGACGGTCGGCAGCGAGGGCGACCAGCTGGCCTGACCTCCCCCCGCCCCGCCCGCTAATGATGGCGATCTCCGCCCCGATCGGCCCGCGACGCGCCGCGTCCCGCGTCGCGATGTTGACTTGAATCAACAATGGGCCGAAGCCTTCCGTATTCCTATCACCGCAACCGATCGACTCGCCGGGCCTTCGATCCGGTATTTCCATCCATTTCGGACCGAAACCACCCCGCGGCGGGGCCCGGGGCCGCCCGGATGTTCCGAATCCGCGACGGACGACTTCCCCTGCGCGAGGAGGCATGTAAAATACAAGGGAGATCGGCGTGAGGGACGACTCGCCGAAGGGTGAGAATTCAAACATAACTCTTCGCCGTCTACAACCGTCGCGGTGCTTCCCTAGTCGAGAAGTCGGGGGCCGGTCATGCCGACGTTGTCGAATTGCGGGATCGACGACGAATTGACCAGGACGCTGAAAGGGGCTCAAGAAGGCGACCAGGAAGCCTGGGAACGCCTCTTTCGAGAGTTCTATCCCAAGGTGCGTCGCGTCGTGCGCCGGAAGCTCGACCGCTCGATGCGGTCGGTCTACGATTCGACCGACTTCGCGAGCGACGTCATGAAGAGCCTGGCGGCGAACCTGAGCCGGCTCGATTTCCCGTCGTCGGAGCACCTGGTGGCGTTCCTGGCGCAGGTGGCCGAGCAGAAGGTGATCGACGAGCATCGCCGCCGCCGGACCCTCAAGCGCGACGTCACGCGCGAGCGCCGGCTGGAGGCGGCGTCGGAGTCGGCCCCGGTGCAATTGGCGTCGGACGAGCCGACGGCGAGCCAGCTCGCGCAGGCCAACGAGGCCGCGGATTGGCTGATGGACCGGGGGAGCGAGACCGAGAGGCGGATCATCTCCCTGCGCCGCGAAGGCCACGACAACAACGACATCGCCGACCAGACCGGCTGGAACATCCGCAAGGTCCAGCGCTTCCTGAAGACCCTCCACGACTCGCTCCACGGCCGGGGGTGACGACATGGGGGATCATCCGGGGGAGCTGAGCGTCGACGGCCTGGCGCGCGTCGACCGCGAGGTCGAGCAATTCGAACGCCTCGCCGAGGGCCGGCGCGAGTTCGCCCTCCTCCCCTACTGGACGCGGCGCGGGTGGGACGCGGAGATGGGCCGCCTGGAGCGCCTGACCTGCCTCGGCGCCCTCATCAAGGCCGACCTGCGCCGCCGATTCGGCCTCGGGGAATCGCCCGCCGTGCACGACTACCTCGGCGACTTCCCCGAGCTGCGCGAGGCCGACAGCCGCGTCCTCAGCCTCGTCTACGAGGAGTTCTGCCTCCGCGAGGAGCGCGGCGAGCCGATCGACGTCGACTCGTTCTGCGACCGCTACCCCGACTGGAAGGATTCGCTGGCCTCCCAGCTCGGCTATCACAAGCTCCTGAGCCGGGCGGCGAGCCTGGCCCCGCCCAGGCCCGAATTCCCCGAGGTCGGGGGGAGCTTCGAGGAGTTCTCGCTCCTCTCCCAGATCGGCAAGGGGGGATACTCGCGGGTCTTCCTGGCCAGCGACCGCTCGCTGGGGGGCAAGCGGGTGGTCCTGAAGGTCTCGATCGACCGGGGTCAGGAGGCCGAGACTCAGGGGGCCCTCGACCACCCCCACATCGTCCCGGTCAACTCGGTCGTCTTCCAACCCGACCGGAAGCTGCGGGGCCTCTCCATGCCCTATCGACCGGGTCTGCCGCTCGACGAGGTGATCCGGCGCGTCCGGCGCGGGGGGGCGACCCCCTCGTCGGCGACGGCGATCTGGCAGGCGCTGGCGGACGGGATCGGCCCGGGCGAGGCGGCCCTCGAGGCCGAGTCCGCCGCGGCCCTCCGCGCCGGGCCGGTCGGCGACGGCTGGCGCGGATTCCCGACCCGGGGCACGTTCGCGCAGGGCGTCGCCTGGATCGGCATGATCATCGCCCGCGCCCTGGCCTACGCTCACGAGCGGCGGACCTACCACCGCGACGTGAAGCCGGGCAACGTCCTGCTGACGATCCAGCACGGGCCCCAGCTCCTGGACTTCAACCTGGCCCAGTCGCCCCACGCCCCGCGCGAGGCCCAGTCGGCCATCCAGGGGGGGACGCTCCCCTACATGGCGCCGGAGCAGATCGAGGCGTTCCTCAACCCCGACCGCTGGGCCGACGTCGGGGCCGCCGCCGACATCTACTCCCTCGGCCTGGTCCTCCGCGAGCTGCTGACCGGGCAGGCGCTCGACGTGCCGGACTCGAAGCTCCCGCCCCCTCGGGCCCTCCGCGAGCTGCTCGACCGCCGGCTGGTCCTCCCGGTGGAGATCCGCCGCCACCTCCCCGGCGCGCCCCACGCTCTGGAGGCCGTCGTCCGGAAGTGCCTGCGCCACGACCCGGCGGAGCGATACCGCAACGCCGCCGACCTGGCCGAGGACCTGGAGCGGCTGCTCCAGCGCCGGCCGCCGGCCCACGTCGTCAACCCGTCCCGCGCCGAACGCCTGCGCGACTGGGCCGCGCGGAACCGCCGCGTGCTGGTGGCCAACGCGGCCTACCTGAGCGTCCTGGCGATGCTGTCGCCGCTGGTCGCCCGGCAGGCCGCCCTCGCCCTGCGGCCGGACGTGCGGGACCGGCCCGAGCTGAAGGCCGCCACGGGGGCGCTGGACGCCCACGACCCCGAGACGGCCTTCCGCCTCCTGTCGCGGCTCGCCGAGGACTACCCCTCGTCACCCGTCCCCAAGCTCTACGCCGGCCTCGCCCACGCCATGGCCAACACCCCGTCCCAGGATCCCGGCCGGGCGAGCTACCTCGCCGCCGTGAAATCCCCGCGGGGCGGGGCCGACCTCCGCGAGCTGGCCGCCTCCCACCCCAACCTCCCGAACCTCCTCGTCGTGGCCGGCGACCTCTGGATGGACCAGGCCAGCGAGATGATGGCGGAGGCCGAGCGGATCGAGGCCGAGGAGGGCGAGCCCTCCCCCCCCCGCCGGGACGCGATCGCGCAGGCGCGGGAGCTGGCCGAGCACGCCTTGAAGGCCGCCCTCGAACTCGACCCGAAGCTCATCACCCCCCTCCACGGCCTCGCGACCATCGACGAGTCCCGCGACGACCTCGACGGGGCCCACGCGAAGCTGTCCCGGCTGCTGGCGGCCCCCCTCCCCGCGACGACCGACGCCTCCGACCTCTACCGGGTGCTGACCTGGCGACTCCAGCGAGCCCGAGTCGCCGCCCGGATCGCCGATCGATACGACCCCCCGGGCCGGCCCGACGACCTGGCGCGGGCCCTGGCGCTGGGGGACGAGGCGGTGGCCGACCTGGAAGCCTGCGCCGGCAAGGTCCCCGAGTTCCTGGAGCCCCTCTATTTCTCGATCCGCACCGAGGCCTTCCTGACGCGCGGCCCCCTGCGCTGCCGCCTCGACGACCGCGCGGGGGCGGCGAACGACGCCCGCGAGGCCGACAAGGCCATGACGGCCTGGTTCTCGGCCCTGCGCGGCGCCGGCCTGGAAATCCCCGGCGACGGCCCCAGGATCTACGCGGCGCGCCTGCGGAGCCTCCGGGAATGCGCCGCGGCCGGCCGCGACGCCGAGGACTCGGACTGACCGGGCCTCAGCCCGGCGCCGACCTCGGGTGGAACTTCGCGTGGACCTGCCGGAGCCGGCTCAGCTCGACCCGCGTGTAGACCTGGGTCGTCGCGATCGAGGCGTGCCCCAGCATCTCCTGCACGGCGCGCAGGTCCGCCCCGCCGGCGAGCAGATGGGTCGCGAAGCTGTGCCGCAGCGTGTGCGGGCTGACCTCCGGCGAGAGCCCCGCCGCCGCCGCGCACTGCTTGACGATCCGCCACAAGCCCATCCGCGACAGCGGCTTGCCCGCGCGGGTGACGAACACGGCCTCGGTCTCGGGATGCCGGGCGATCAGGTACGGCCGGTCGCGCTTGAGATACGCGGCCAGGGCCTCGCGGGCCCGCGACCCCATCGGCACGCGCCGCTCCTTGTCCCCCTTGCCGACGCAGCGCGCCAGGCCGGCCTCCAGGTCCAGGTCGCAGGGCCGCAGGCCGACGACCTCGGAGGCGCGGCAGCCGGTGGCGTACAGCGTCTCCAGCGCCGCGCGGTCGCGGCGGCCCAGGCGGGTCTCCGCCGAGGGCGCCGCCAGCAGCCGCTCCACGGCCGAGGGCCCCAGAACCACCGGCAGGCGGTCCCAGAGCGCGGGGGCCGTCAGCAGCTTGGCGATGTTGTCCGTCAGCTTCCCTTCCAGGACGAGGTAGCGGAAGAACGTCGACAGGCTCGCCAGGTGCCGCGAGACGCTGCTCGGGGCGAGGCCGGACCCGGCCAGGTGGTCGACGTAGCCCCGGAGGGCCCCCACGTCCAGCGCCTCGATCGGCCCCGGGGCGTGCTCGCGACGCCAGCCCAGGAACCGCATCAGGTCCGAACGGTACGCCGCCAGCGTGTGCGGCGAGACGCCGCATTCCGCCATCAGGTAGTGGAGGAACGGGCCGACGGGATCCTGGTTGCGGGCGGGACGATACGCGGGTTTCACGGGGCGCTCCGCGGAGGACGGACGAGGGCCGAGCGGCCCCCGATAGGGCTGGGATCGGCACGCGGCCCGCCTCCGCTTCATCGAACCCGACGGCCGTCCCGGCGGACCCCGCGCCCGCGCCGGTCTCGTCATCGGGGGGGCCGTCCGGGTATAACTCAAGGTCGACCCGAGCGATCCATCCCGACGAGGCCCGTCCCCAAGATGTCGTCTCCCGCAACCGACCCGGCCGGCGTCACGTCCCCGCCCCGGCGCAGCCTCCCCACGATCGGCGGCCCGATCTTCGCCCTGATCGTCCTGTTCGTCATGAACCTGCTGAACTACATCGACCGCTACTCGTTCTTCGCGGTCGGCGTGGACATCAAGAAGTCGTTCGAGATCGACGACTTCTGGTACAGCGTCCTGGGCGTGGCGTTCATGGTCGTGTACACCGTCGTCTCGCCCGTGATGGGCTGGCTGGGCGACCGCTACGACCGCCGCATGCTGCTGGCCTCGGGCGTGGCGCTCTGGAGCTTCGCCACCGTCGGCTCGGCCTTCTCGCTCGACTTCTACCACATGTTCTTCTGGCGGTCGCTGCTGGGCGTCGGCGAGGCGAGCTACGGCGTCATCGCCCCGACCCTCATCGCCGACCTCTTCCCCGTCGAGAAGCGCGGCCGGGCCATGGGCGTCTATTACCTGGCCCTGCCGGTCGGCGGCGCGCTGGGGTACGGCATCGGCGGCTGGATCGGCGAGCACTGGGGATGGTCGCGGGCGTTCCTCGTCGTCGGCCTGCCGGGGCTGCTGGCCGCGGTGGCCGGGCTGCTCATCCACGACCCCGGCCGCGGGGCGTCCGAGGACGTCCCGCTCGCGGGCAAGGCCGACCGCCCCAAGATGGCCGACTACCTCAAGCTGTTCACGATCCCGACCTACGTCCTGAACACGATCGGGATGGCGGCGGTGACGTTCGCGACCGGGGCCTACGCGGTCCACGGGGCGAACTTCTACCAGACGGTCCGGGGCATGTCGATGACCGAGGCGACGACCTCGATCGGCATCCTCACGGCCATCGCCGGGCTGATGGGGATCGCCCTGGGCTCGGGCCTGGCCGACTTCGGGACGCGGTTCACGAAGCGGTCCTACCTCCTGCTGGCGGCCCTGGTCACGGCGGGGGCGGTCCCCCTGGGCTTTTTCGCGATCCTGGCCACGAACGGCAAGGCCTCGCTCGCCCTGCTGTTCGGGGCGATGATCCTGCTCTCCATGGTCCTGGGCCCCTGCAACACGGTGATCGCCAACGTGGTGCCGGCCAACAAGCGGGCGTCGGGCTACGCCCTGTACATCTTCCTGATCCACGTCTTCGGCGACATCAGCTCGCCGGTGATCCTGGGCGGGATCTCCAAGCTGTTCGGCCGACCCGACGTCGCCAACTCCCCCATCGGCTCGTTCTTCGCGTCCCTGGGCGCGACGCCGGTCGAGGGCGAGAACCTCACGGTCGCGATGCTGGTCGTGGCCCCCGTGCTGGCCGTGGGCGCGTTCTTCTTCCTGCTCGGCTCGCGGCACCTGCCCGAAGACCAGCAGCGCGTGATCGACGCCGGCGGGGCCGGCGGCTCCGCGTCGTTCCACCATTGAGCGGCGCTCGCGGGGCGGCGGGTCATCACGCCGGCGGCTCGCCGATGGTCAACAGCGGGTCGGGGGGCGCGTCGTCGGATTCGGGGGCGGCGACGCCGGGGAAATCGGCCTCTCCGAGCGACGGGAGCGAATCGCCGGCGCCGGGCTCCATCGCCTCGGGCTCCATCGCCTCGGGCTCGGGGCCGATCGGCTCGTTCCGCCGCCACCAGCCCTCGGCCGCCTCGTCCGACCAGCCCCCCGCGTCGCGGCACGCGCCGAGGGCCCGCGAGAGGGCCTCGACGTCGAGGAAGCGGTCGCCGGCCTCCTTGTGCAGGCAGCGCAGGACGACGGCCTCCAGGTCGGCCGGGACGCCCGGGGCGTGCCGCGAGGGGGGCTCGACCTGGTCGTGGGCGTGCGCCATCATCACGGCCATGGCGTCGGAGCCGAGGAACGGCGGCCGGCCCGTCAGCAGGAAGTACGCCACGGCCCCCAGGCTGTAGACGTCCACGCGGCCGTCCGGGACGCGATCCTTGAGGATCAGCTCCGGGGCCATGTACAGCGGCGAGCCCGTCACCACGCCTTCGAGCGTCAACAGCGGCGAGGCGTCGTCGACCACCGACTTCACCAGGCCGAAGTCCAGCACCTTGGCGACGTCGTGGCGGGCGCCGCGGTAGGCCGCGAACAGGTTCGGCGGCTTCAGGTCGCGGTGGATCAGCCCCGCCAGGTGCGCCTCGCGCAGGGCCTCGCAGACCTGGCGCAGCAGGTGGATCGCCCGCGAGGCCGGCATGGGGCCGTGGCGGTCCACGACCTCCTGAAAGCTCAGGCCGGGGAGATACTCCATGACGTAGTAGAACGTCCCGTCCTCGGCCCGGCCGTAGTCGTACACCTCCACCGTGTTCCAGTGCGAGAGCCGCGCCGTCGCCCGGACCTCCAGCTCGAACCGGGCCCGCGAGGTCTCGCTCGCGGTGAGCTTCGGGGCGATGAGCTTCAGGGCGCAGGGCCGCTTCAGCAGGCGATGCTCCGCCAGGTAGACCTCCCCCATGCCCCCAGAGCCGAGCTTCCGCCCCAGGCGGTAGCGGTTCAGCTCGCGCTCGCGGACCAGCTCGCGGCGATAGCCGTGGATCGTCCGGACCCCGACCACCGCCACGACGACCGACGTCGCCAGCAGCAGCAGGTGCTCGCCCAGGTTCTCGAACGCCATCGTCGGCTCCTCGGCGACCAGCCGGCGGAACTCGGGGAGCGCGGCCCAGGCGACGGCCGCCGCCGACAGCGGCCCGGCCGCCATCGCCGAGACCATCGCCAGCGCGCGACGCCAATCGTTCGGGACGAAGATGGCATAGGTGAAGATCAGCGCCGTGACGTACGCCAGGCTCGCCTTGAACGACGCCGCGATCCGCCAGTCGTCGATCCGAGGATCCCGGACCCCGACCCGGATCGCGACGAACAGCTCGACCGCCAGGTACAGCGCCAGGCCGCCGAAGACGGCCGCCTCGATCGCCCGGAGCTTGCGCAACGACGGCCGGCTCGGCCCGTTGAGCAGGACGGACGCCAGCACCAGCAGCCCCCCCACCGCCGCCTGGTACGCGACCGGGACCGTCCGTCGCGTCGGCGCGACCGCCCCCTGGATCAGGAACACCAGGAACGCCGACGCCAGCACGACCAGGCAAGACCGCAGCCGACCGTGCAGCAGGTCGCGGAGCGGGGCGTCCGGGGCCTCCGGGACGGCCGAGACGATCCTCATCACCGGAGCGAAGCTGTCGGATTCGTCCCGCAAGCGAACCTCCTCGGGGCGGGGCCGCCCGTCATCGCGACGCCCCATGAAATCATAGCAACCCGGCGCATCTTTCCATGCGAGATCCGCCGCCCGCCCCCGATTCCGCCGCCCGTCTCCGAACCTCGAACGGGATTCCCGAAATCCCGCGGGAATCCTGAAATCCCGCCACGTCGCGGCCGGATCATATCAGGCGAGAGGCCGTTCCTTGACAATTCGGAAGCAGCTCAAGACGGCCCCGACGTCCCCGTCGAAAACGTCGGAGTGCGAGCATGAAGCCCCCTTCTCCCCTCGCGGGAGAAGGTGCCCCGGAGGGGGGGATGAGGGGGCGCGCGACCGAAAGCCCCGGACTTCGGACTCCCGTAGGCTGGGTCGCGACCCAGCCCGGAGGAGGCGTCGCGTATCCCGGGCCGGGCCGCGACCCAGCCTACGGGGAGGGCGGCCCGGGGATGCGACGGCGACCGTCCCCTCGTCAGGCCTACGGCGACCTCCTCCCGCGAGGGGAGTAGATGGCTCGCCCAGCAAAATTCCACATCGACTTCGACGATCGAAGCCAATCGGAAATCCCATAAAGCAAGTCTTCGATTCAACTTACAGATCCAACAGCCTCGCACGCTCCGGCGAAGGAACCCAACCGTCCGGCCCCCGGCGCGGCATCGCCGGTCGATCGGCGAGGGAGGCTGGCGCGGCCCCGCGCGACCGGCTATCATGAAGGTCCGGGCCCGCGCGGGGTCGATCCTTCAAGGTGGCAGGTGATTCCCATGAGTCGCGACAAGACCCTCAGGCGGATCCTCGACGGCGGCGTGGTGGCGGTGGTCCGGGCGGAGTCCGGCGAGTCGCTGGTGAAGGTGGTGGAGGCGCTCGCCGACGGCGGCGTGACGGCGGCCGAGATCACGTTCACCGTCCCCGACGCCCTCGACGTGATCCGCGACGCCCGCAAGGCGCTCGGCGACGCCGTGGCGCTCGGCGCCGGGACGGTCCTCGACCCCGAGACCGCCCGCGCCGCGATCCTCGCGGGGGCCGAGTACCTCGTCAGCCCGACGGTCAACCTCGACGTGATCCGGCTGGCCCGCCGCTACGACAAGGCCGTGATGCCCGGCGCGTTCACGCCGACCGAGATCCTGACCGCCTGGGAGGCGGGGGCCGACGTGGTGAAGGTCTTCCCGGCCGACGTCGGCGGGCCGGGATACCTGAAGGCGATCCGGGGCCCCCTGCCCCAAATCCGCCTGATGCCCACCGGCGGCGTCGACCTGACCACCGCGGCCGACTTCCTCAAGGCCGGGGCCTGCTGCCTCGGCGTGGGGGGGACGCTCGTCGAGCCCAAGGCCGTCGCCGCGGGCGACTTCGCCCGCGTCCGCGACCTGGCCTCCCAGTACGCCGCGATCGTCCGCGAGTTCCGCGCGGCCCGCTGAGGCCGGCCGGCGGCCGTGGGGGTCATTCGTCCGTCGAATCGGCCAGGATGCGGTCCAGGACGTGCTCCGGGCAGCCGTGCGAGAACTTCATGTGCAGGAAGTTCCAGCCGGTGTCGGGGTCCTCGCGGGTCGCCACCGTCCAGCCCTCGACGACCACCGCCTCGCAGCGCCCCCCCAGCACGAGGCGCAGGATGGCGTCCTCGGGGGGGACGACCGGCACGATCAGGCCGGCGCCCCCCTGGCTCAGGTTCACGACCCGGGCCTCGACGCGGCACTCGGCCAGGCGATGCGTCCACGTCAGCGCCGCCTCGGCGAACGGCGTCTCGCGCCGGGGCCAGTGGCGACGGTCGAGGACGGGGCTGTTGAGCTGGGGCGAATCCCCCCTCAGGCGATGGCTGTGGAATTTCATGCTGTCAGGCTCGTCGAGATGATGGCTCAGGCCCCGGGCCACTCGCCCGGCTTCCTTCGAAAGCCTAGGTCAGGCTTTCCGAGACGGGCGACGTTTCCGGATCTCGACGCGAGCGGTCAGGCGGGGGGCTCGACCTTGTTGGGGAGCGGCAGCCCTTTCTCATAATTGGTGAAGCTGTCGACGACCGTTTGCGCGATGTTGCCGATGGCCTCGCGGGTGAAGAACGCCTGGTGGCCGGTGACCAGGACGTTGGGGAACGTCAGCAGCCGGGCCAGGACGTCGTCCTCGATCACGCGGCTGGAGAAGTCCTCGAAGAAGTAGCGCTCCTCCTCCTCGTAGACGTCGATGCCCAGCGAGCCGAGCCGGCCGGACTTGAGGGCCTCGACCACCGCGCCGGTGTCGATCACGTCGCCCCGGCTGGTGTTGATGAGCATGGCCCCCGGCTTCATCAGCCCCAGGGCCCTCGCGTTGATGAGGTGGCGGGTCTCGGGCGTGAGCGGGCAGTGGAGCGAGACGACGTCCGACCGCGACAGCAGCTCGTCCAGGCCGACGTACCCCGCGCCGAGCGCCGTGCAGTCGGGGTTGACGTAGGCGTCGTGGGCGAGGATCTCGCAGCCGAAGCCGCGGAGGATCTTCGCGACCAGCCCGCCGATCTTGCCGGTGCCGACCACCCCGGCCGTCTTGCCGAACATGTCGAAGCCCATCAGGCCGTCGAGCATGAAGTTCCCCTCGCGGACCCGGTTGTAGGCGCGGGGGACGTGGCGGTTCAGGGCGAGCATCAGCCCGACGGCGTACTCGGCCACCGCGTGGGGCGAGTAGGCCGGGACGCGGACCACCGTGATCCCCAGCCCCTTCGCGACCGGCACGTCGACCTGGTTGAACCCGGCGCAGCGGCAGGCGACGAGCGTCGTCCCCCCCTCCTTCAAGGTCCGCAGCGCGTCGGCGTCGGCCTCGTCGTTGACGAAGATGCAGGCGGCGTCGTGGCCCCGGGCGAGGCCGGCGGTGTCGGCGGTGAGCCGGGCCTCGAAGTAGTGCAGCTCGTGGCCGGTCCCCTCGGCGGCGGCGTCGAGGAACGTCCGGTCGTAGGGCTTGGTGCTGAACACGGCGACTCGCATCATCGCGGCTCCGGTCGGGTCGGGTCGGGTCGTCTCAGGGTTCTCGGCTGGGGGCGTCGGCGACGAGCTTCAGGAGGGCCTCGATGTCCACCGGCTTGAGGAGGTGGTGCGAGCAGCCCGAGGCGCGCGCCCGGCCGCCGACCTGGTCCTCGGCGTGGCCGGAGACGGCGATCAAGAGCGGCGGCGGCTCCTCGCGGCTGAGGGAGCGGGCGACCTGGCAGCCGTCCATGTCGGGCAGCCCCAGGTCGAGCAGGACGACGTCGGGCCGGAACCGCCCGTCGGCGAGGAGGGCGTCGCTGCCGTTGTAGGCCACCTCGGCCTGGTGGCCCTCGACGGTCAGGAGCATCGCCGCCAGGTCGGCCGCGTCGCGGTTGTCGTCGACGATCAGGACGCGGGTCGGTCTCAAGGGCGGCCTCCGGATTCCAACGCTCCGGCGGGAGCCTATGCGATCGGCGCGCCGGCCAGTCGGGCCTTCAGGTCGTCGAACGTCGAGGGGGCGTCGCGGTCGAACACGAACTGGGCGGGGAGGCCGGCGATCCGGATCGCGCCCAGGTCGAACAGCGACCGTTGGCAGGCGGTCAGCTTCTTGGCGGCGACCAGCGCCGTGACGCGCCAGCCGGGCCGGCCGGCCTCGTCCCAGACCTCGCCACGGGCGATGTGCTGGGCCCCCTGCCCCGAGAGGTACTCGGCCACCTTCGCGGCCTGATTCCTGGAGTCCGCCCCCTGCCCGACGACCTCCAGGTGCAGCAGCCCCTCCGACCGCCGCACGCCGTCCATCGCGTCCAGCAGCAGGGCCAGCGGCCCGCCGTGGCCCTCCGCGACCAGCTCCCGCAGGCTGGGCGCGTGGCCGATCAGGCACGAGGCCGAGTCCAGCACGATCCCGCCGCCGATCTCGCGCAGGCGGTTGTCCTTCAGCGTCACGCCGGAGCTGGTCAGGTCGACGATGACGTCGGCGATCCCCAGGCTCGGGTGCAGCTCCAGGGCCCCGTCGGAGTTGATCAACTGATAGTGGAAGACGCCCCACTTGCGGA
This sequence comes from Planctomycetales bacterium 71-10, assembly GCA_001898385.1. GTDB lineage: Bacteria > Planctomycetota > Planctomycetia > Isosphaerales > Isosphaeraceae > Paludisphaera. The sequence goes on along the minus strand of MKTT01000139.1, from coordinate 2,094 downwards.
AGTATTGCCGCACCAGGGCCGGGTACTTGGTGGAGACCCGGAACGTCTTGCCCGACGCCTTGAACTCGGCCGTCAGGTCGACCAGGTCCATGACGTGGCCGACGTCCACCCAGCTCTCCGGCACCGCCACCACC
>MKTT01000139.1:0-1929 GCA_001898385.1 Planctomycetales bacterium 71-10 | reverse complement strand
TGGCGCGCCGGACCTTGTAGCCGGCCGTCTTCAGGATGTCGATGATCCCCTCGTACAGGTGCCCCTTGGAGGGGATCGCCAGGCGGATCGGGTCGATGGGGGCGGTCATCGGGCGTCCCCCTTCGCCAGCGAGAGCCGGCCCCTGAGCTGCTCGACCAGCTCCCCCTCGCGGACCGAGCGGACGTCGCCGTGCTCCAGGTCCCAGACCTCGACCTCGGCGCCGGCGGTGACGATCCGGGCCAGGCCCATCGACTTCGCGTAGGCCACCGCCGGCTCGATGGCCAGGTCGGCGACCACCACCGGCAGGTCGACGCGGTCGCGGAGGAACGCCGCCAGCGCCGCGGCCTGGCGAGGGTCGCCGGTGACGAGCCAGCCCTGGCCGGGCTTGTCGGCGGACGTCGCCGTCGCGGCGAGGGCCAGGTCGAGCCGCTCCAGGCCGAAGGCGAAGCCCGCGCCGCGGTCGTCGCGGTCGAGCCCGCCCAGGACGCGGGCCAGGCCGTCGTAGCGGCCGCCGCCGCAGACCTCGACGGGCCCCTCGGGCGTGTCGACGGAGAGTTCGAAGATCATCTGCGTGTAGAACCCGATCCCCCGGCCGAAGCCGAGGTCCAATTCGACCCGCCCCAGGTCCACCCCCAGGCGGTCCAGCATGTCGCACAACTCGACGATGGCCGCGACGGAGCCCGGCGCCCTCGCGGCGAACTCGCGATCCAGCCGGGCCAGCACCTCGGCCGCCGGCCCCCGCAGCTCGGAGAGCGAACGGACGATCCCGCGGACGTTCCCCAGGGCGTCGTGCAGCGAGTGCTCCAGCGCCCACTTGGACCGCAGCCGGCCGACGATCTCGCCGCCCGAGCGCCGGCCCGTCACGTCCGGGACCAGGTGCCGGAACAGCCGGTCGACGGCCGGGTCCGGCTCGCCCGTCGGCGAGGCGAACGGCGCCGCGGCCTCCGCGCCGGCCGTCCCCAGCCAGGCGGTCAGCCGGTCGAGCGCCGCCTCCAGCGTCTTGACGTCCTTCCCCTCGCTGGCCGCCTCGCTCAGCGACTCGACCAGGGCCGACGTCGCCGCCGGCGGCAGCCCCGCGCCCCCCAGCAGCTCCAGGATCAGGCCGACGTGGCCGACCCGCACCCTCGGCGCGGCGACGCCCAGCGCCCGCAGCGACCAGTCGGCCAGCCAGACGACCTCGGCGTCGGCCGCCGGGCCCCCGGCGCCGATCAGCTCGACGCCGACCTGGGAGAACTCGCGGTCCTTCCCGTCGCCCGTCGGCTGGAACCGGAAGACCGGGCCCGAGACCGCGGCCCGCCACGGCAAGGGCGGCGGGTCGTCGGCCTCGACGTAGGCCCGGACCAGGCCCGCGGTCAGCTCGGGGCGCAGGCAGATGCCCGCCGTCCCCGCGCCGGAGACCTCGAACAGCCGGCCCACGATCCCCGCCCCGCTCTTGCGCTCGTGCAGGTCGGACAGCTCCAGCACGGGCGTCCGAGCCGGGCGATACCCGGCGCGGGCGAAGCGGCCCATCAGGGTCCGCTCATAGCCCAGGAGCCGGGCGTAATCGGACTGCAGCCAGTCCCGGGTGCCGCGGGCGAGCCCGACGTGGCGTTCGGTGGGGGCGCTCATGATTCGGCCCCCCGGTGCTCGATCACCTCCAGCGCCCCGCGGACCGAGTCCTCCAAGACCGACCAGGCCAGGCCCTTGTCCTCGTGGCGGGTCGCCAGGTCGCGGAGGTTGAACACCTCGGCCGCCACCTCGTCCGGGCCGACGATCACCGCCAGCTTGTGGCCGTGCTTCGAGCCGTACGCCATCTGCTTACCCACCTGGATCGGCTCGGGGTAGATCTCGCAGCCGACGCCCGCCTTGCGGAGCGTCGCGGCCAGCCTCATCGGCACCGTCGCGTCCGTCCCCGGGAAGTTGGCGACCAGCACCGGCGCGGTGGAGGCC
>MKTT01000138.1:0-44032 GCA_001898385.1 Planctomycetales bacterium 71-10 | reverse complement strand
CGCGATCGACTGGTTCGTCCTTCGAGACGATCGATACGACGCGATGGGGCCGGGCGAAGACGGCCTGCTGCACAGTCGGGCATTTCCCGGACTGTGGCTCGACGCCCCGGCGCTCCTCGCCGACGATCTCGCGAAGGTGCTCGCGACGCTGAACCGCGGCCTGGCCTCGCCCGAGCACGCGGCGTTCGTCGAAGGGCTCCGGGGGGCGGCCGGATGAGGTCGACGACGGAGGCCGCGTCGGAACGGGCGCGGCGGCGTCTCGTCGCGCTGAATGCGGAGGTCCGCGATTGCCGGGCCTGCCACGCGGCGGGTCGTCTCGACGAGGTCGAGTCGGTCCCCATCGCCCGCGACCCCGAGCCCGACGCGCCGATGCCGCGGATCCTGCTGGTCGGCCAGGCCCCCGGGCTGCGCGCCACGATCACCGACCGGCCGTTCGCCGGGGCGGCCGGGGACAGGCTCCGCGACTGGTTCGAGGCGGGGGGCGTCCCGCGCGAGGACTTCTGGCGCAAGATCCACTTCACGGCCGTCACCCGCTGCTACCCGGGCCGGCTGCCCGAGGCGAAGGGGGATCGCGTGCCGTCGCCCGCCGAGCAGGCCCGCTGCCGGCCCTGGCTCGACGCGGTCGTCGCCGCGGTCCGCCCCCGCGTGGTGCTCCTCGTCGGCCTGCTCGCCGTGCGCACCTTCCTCGGGCCCGTCAAGTCGCTCGCCGCGGTCGTCGGCGAGGCGACCGAGCGCGACGGCGTCCTGTACATCCCGCTCCCGCACCCCTCCGGCGTCAGCCGCTGGCTCAACGAGCCCGCCAACGTCCAAGCCGTCGCCCGCGCCATGCGGATCCTGCGTCGGCTCGTGGAATCCGAAGGTCTCTGAGCCGCGCGTTGCCATGACCCGGCGGATTTCGCGGCCGGGTCATTGACAGATGTCTGAAACACGTCAATACTGTGGTAGTTAGATCATACACTAGGAGGCTGGGGCGATGCTGATCGACCTGAGCGAGTCGGACGGCCGGCCCATCTATGGGCGGATCGCCGACCGGATCAAGTTCGCGATCGCGGGGGAGGTCTTGCGGCCGGGGGAGCTGGCTCCGTCGGTGCGCGAGCTGTCGAAGCAACTGGTGGTGAACCCGAACACGGTCGCGAGGGCGTATCGGGACCTCCAGGCGGAGGGGCTGCTGGAGCCGGTGCGGGGGACGGGGTTGCAGGTCGCCTCGGGGGCGACGGAGCGATGCCGGTCGGCCCGCGTCGAGTTCGTCCGGGGGCGGCTCCGATCGGCGATCGAGGAGGCCCGTGAGACGGGCCTGCCGGGGGCCGAGATCGAGGCGATCCTCCACGAGGAGTGGGGGCGGGGGGGCGGGGACCGAGCCAACGGGAAGGGGGCCTGAGCCATGGGCGACCAAGCGGCCATCTCGATCGAGAATGTGAGCAAGTATTATCGCGACCAGGTCGCGCTGGACGGCCTGTCGCTCGACGTGCCCGAGGGCTCCGTCTTCGGGCTGCTGGGCGAGAACGGGGCCGGGAAGACGACGACGATCCAGGTCCTTTTGGGGATGATCCGGCCCGACGCCGGCCGGGCGAAGGTGCTGGGGCTCGACCCGGCGCGGGAGGGGCTGGACGTCCGCCGTCGGGTGGGATACGTCCCGGAGATCCCGGCGCTCTACGACTGGATGACGGTCGCCGAGATCGGCTGGTTCGCCGCCGGCTTCCACCCCGAGGCGGTCGTCGGGACGGCCGGGTTCCTGTCGCGCTACGGCGAGTCGATCCGGGGCTTCGGCCTGCCGGCGGACCGCAAGATCAAGGCGCTCTCCAAGGGGATGCGGGCGAAGGTGTCGCTGGCGCTGGCCATGGCGTCGGACCCGTCGCTGCTGATCCTCGACGAGCCGACCTCGGGCCTGGACGCGATGGTCCGGCGCGAGTTCATGGAGAGCATGGTGGACCTGGCGGCGTCGGGCCGGACGGTCTTCCTCTCCAGCCACCAGCTCGGCGAGGTGGAGCGGGTGGCCAGCCACGTCGCGCTCTTGCACAAGGGGAAGCTGATCCTCGCCGAGCCGCTGGACGAGCTGCGGGCGCGGACGTTCCTGCTGGCGGTGAACTTCCAGAGCCGCGACCACGACCAGGCCCCGCCGGCCTCGCTCCCCATCGAGTTGATCGACGCGGCCGACGCCCCGCGACAGGCCCACTGGCTGGTGCGCGCCCGCGACCGCGCGGCGTGCGAGGCGGTGCGCAACCTGCCGGGCGTGGAGTCGGTCCGGATCGAGACGCCCTCGCTGGAGGACGTCTACGTCGGCCACATGAGGGCCCGTCGCCCCGCCCCCGCGCCGACGCCCGGCGCGGCCCACGTCGCCTGACCGCCCCTTCATCCATCGATCCGGAAAGGAGGATCGCATGTTCGCGCGATTGTGGTGGAAAGAGGCGCGCCAGACCTGGCCGGCGTGGGGCTTCCTGGCCTGCGTCGGGCTCGCCTTGCAGGGGCTCGTCCGGCTCCTGGCGGGGGAAGGTCAGGAGGAAGGGTACGTCGTGATCGCGGGCCTCGTCGCGGTCATCTACCTGTTCCTGATCGCCGCGGCGGTCTTCGCGGGCGAGCGCGAGGCGGGGACGCTGGGGATGCTCGACGCCCTGCCCATCGACCGCTTGCGGCTCTGGGGGGCGAAGGCGTCGTTCGCCCTGGGGACGACGCTGGCGCTGGGGCTCCTGCTTTGGCTGTCGGCCGTGGCCTACATGGGGTTCGTGCCGAACCTGTTCCGGATCACGGGCGCTGCGCTAATCTGGGGGGGAGTGGCGCTGGGCTGGGGGCTGCTCTGGTCGGCCGTCCTGGGCAATGCGATGCACGCGGCGGTCCTGGCGATGGCCTCGCTGGGCGCGACGCTCGCGGCGTTGGTGAACCTCCAGGAGGGGCCGACGACTGAGGCCGCGCCGCTGCTGATCGCCATCGGCCTGGCCACGGCGGCGGCCTCGGCCTTCGCGTTCGTCCGCACGGGGCCGCCGCGGTGGGAGCCCCATCGCGCCCGCCCGGTGCCCGAGGCCGTCGAGCGCGCCGAAGCGTCCGCGACGGCGGCCGTCGCTCGTCGTCCGGCGCGGGCCTGGACGTACTCGGTGGGGCGGCTCGCGTGGGAGACGTGGCGTCAGGTGCGGATGGAGTTGAAGGTCCTGCTGGCGGTGGCCCTGGGCGGCCTGGCGTTCAACCGCCTGACCGAGTGGAATCGCCAGAGCTTCAGCGAGATCCTCGTCATCGCCACGGCCTTCGTCGCCATGATGACGGGGATCTCGACGTTCAACGGGGAGAACCGGGGGCGGACGCACCGTTTCCTGGATCAGCACGGGGTCCGGCCGGGCGTGGCCTGGGCGGTCAAGCTCGTGATCTGGTGGTCGACGATGATCGCACTCTGCGGCCTCGTCCATGTCCGGAATCTCCGGTGGCTCCCGGACGTCTGGCGGGCCCCCGGGATTTACGGCGCGGGGACGATCGTCGCCGGCGTGTTGGGGGGCCTGACGTTCCCGTTCGCCCTGGGGACCCTCTGCGGGATGGTGTTCCGCCGGGGGATCATGGCCGGTTCGATCGCCGTCGTGGGGCTGATCGTGCTGGGGTACTTCCTCGGGGCCTCGCTGGCCCTGGGGATCGCGGGCCCGTTCGTCTTCCTGTACCCCGCCCTCGCCCTGCTCGCCGTGAGCTGGGCCTGGAGCGGCGACTGGCTCCGGTTCGCCCCGGGCTTCGGGAAGTGGGCGCGGCTGGCGCTCTGGTGCGGCGCGGCGGCCGCGGTCCTGGTCTCCGGCTACATCGGCGGCCGGGCGTGGGACGTGCCGACGCTCCCCGCGGACCAGGCGCAGTCGCTGTTCCAGCCCGAGAGCTTCGGCCAACCCTCGCCCCCGGACGAGGACGCCGCCCCGCTGTATCGCGAGGCCGAGCGCCTGGTCCTCGCGGTGGCCGGGTCGGCCCCGGCCGATCGGTCGGAGAAGGTCGACTCCGCCCTGGCGATCGTGCGGAAGGCTGCGCTCCTCCCGAACTGCGACTACGAGGATCCCCGCAAGGCCACGATCTTCACCCTGCCCCAGGAGCCTTCCTACGCCCATCTGGTCAACCTCCTGTCCGACTCCGCCCGGGCCCGGCTCGGGCGCGGCGACCTGGACGGGTCGTGGGACGAGGTCGAGACGCTGCTCCGGATGGCGCGGCAGTATTCGAAGGTGCGGGGCTGGGCGTACTTCAGCATCGAGCCCCAGGCCGTCGGCCTGGCGATGGAGTGGGCCGCCGACCCGGGCCAGACGGCGGCCTCGCTGGAGCGGGCCCTGGCCTCGTATCGCTCGCTGCCGGGGGGATTCACCCCGGCCGATCGGGCGAGGCTCGATCGCAACGCCTTCCGGAACACGGCGAACCTCCCCCAGGACGACCTCATCGACCTGTACCTCCGCGGGTATGTCCCGAGGCGCAAGAAGGTGGACACGACCGAGGCCATCGGGGCCCGAATCCTGACGACGCCGTGGGAGATGGCCCGCGCCCGGAAGGTCTACGACCTGCTGGCGGGCTCGTGGATTCAGATGCTCGGCGACCGTCCCTACGCCGCCCTGCCGCTGGAGCCCGGGCCCCACGGCATGGGCTGGCGGGCCTTGCCGCTCGACTCGCACCGGACCCTCACGCTCCGGTCGGCGCGCGAGACGGTGGGCTTGCTCGGCCCCGCGGAGTTGAGCGGCTTCGAAGCGTCCACGCCGATCGTCCGGCTGGACCTGCCGGGGAAGGACGGCGTGCGGTATCCCCGCATCGAGGCCGAGCGTCGTGCGCTGGCGATGGTCCTGCGGCTGCGGCTCTACCAGGCCCGTCACGACGGCGCCCTGCCGCATTCGCTCGACGAACTCCCGCCCCCGTTGGGCTCGCGGAATTCGGACGACGACCCCGAGAGGCACGACCCTTTCGCCGGGGACCGTTTCGGCTACATCCCCTCGTCGGGCCAGCCGCTGATCCCGCTGGCCGACATGCCCTCCCAGGGGTATACGTCGGTGATCGACCGCCGGATCCTGAAGCCGAGCGACGGCTGCTGGCTGCTCTACAGCGTCGGCCCCGACCTCAAGGACGAACGGGCCGCTCGCAACCTCGGCAACATGCAGGTGGGCGACCTCGTCTACCCGCTGAAGGACGGCGTCAAGCCCCCCGCGGCCGGCGCGCCCTGACCTTCGCCGGGGCCCGGGTCGATCCCGGGCCCCGTTCCCCGCGTCGTCGTCGACGCGGCGGCATCCTCGGTTCTCGGTCGAGCGGATTCGCCACGGGCGCGGGTCGCCGCGCGGGAGGATGGTATGCGCCGTCGGGGGATGGGGGGGGTCGCCTACACCGTCATGGCCGCGGGGCTGTTCCTGGTGCCGTCGCTGGTGGTCCGGTCGTGGTCGTCCGGCTCGCCGGGGACGGCCGCGACGGACGATTCCGAGCCCCGGCTGACCGCCCGGATCCTGGAGGTCGAAGGCTTGGCGTCGGAAGGATTCGCCGGCCTGTCGGGGGAGTTGGCCTCCCTCCCGGCAATCCCGACCTGGGAGGAAGTCCGCCGGGCCATGGAACGGCGGGGCTGCACCGACCTCCGCTACGCCCTGAGGATCCGCATCCTGCTGGGCGACGGAAGCCTGGACGATCGGATGCTCGTGCGCCGGCCATACGCCGAGCCCCAGCACGCCAAGGAGTTTCTCCGCTATCTCCGCGGCGGGCCCGACGCGGCCGTCTGGGAGGGGGCCGGCGATCCGCCCTGGAAGGCCGACCGTCGCCCCGAACCCACATATTAAGGAAGGAGGCCCCTCGCGTCAGCCGGCGGCGTGGCCCCGGAGGATCCGGTCCACTTCCACCAGGGTGTACTGGCTGGTGTTGATCGTGGTGTGGGACTCGGGGACGAGCACCTGGGTCTCGGCCCCGTCCAGGCTCGCGCTCTTGACGGGGACGATGCCGTCGCCGCGCGCGATCGCGGGGGGGATGAAGCGACCGGTCCCCGCCACGGTGTTGTACCGGACGTGGGGGGCGATCGGCAGGTCGCGGAGCGTCCGGTGGAGGGGCTCGCGGCGGCGGAGCATGCCGATGCTGTTCGGCAGGTCGTGCATGTACGGCCGGATCGCGCCGGGATTGTCCGCGTCGACCTGCGCCGCCAGGTTCTTCAGGTCCTGGGGCGGTCGGGTCAGGCGCTCGCTGAGGACGCCCCCGGGGGAGGCCGCGGCGCTGAGGCCGTCGTGCGGGGTCGCCAGGAAGATCGCCCGGCGGACGAACGGGACGGGGTCGAAGTAGAACAGGGACCCGAGCGTCGACCGCACCCGGTCGGTCGCGGCCAGCGCCCCCAGGGGGCGGCACGACACCAGGTCCCAGAAGGCGTCGCCGCTGGAGACGACTTGGAGCTTGACCTGGAGGCCCCCCATGCTGTGGCCGATGAGGACGGAGTCCTGGAATCCGGGGTCGGCCTGCGAGGGGTCGAAGGTCGCCTGGAAGTTGTGCAGGTCGCGCCGGAAGAGGGCGGCCGAGTGCAGGAACGTCAGCCCGGTCGCGTAGCGATAGCCGGCGATCTGGTAGCGGTCGAGGAACCCGGGCCTCAGCCGCAGGCCGTTCATCAGGTCGGTGAACGTGTACGGGGTGTCGTACAGCCCGTGGACGAAGATCACCGGGATCTTCCCCGGCTGGAACGGTTCGAGCAGGCCCAGGAACGCCCGGTTCACGTCCTGGCTGGGGTTGAGGAGGCCCGACCACCCCGATTCGAGCCCCTTCGTCGACCGTTCCAGGTAGGCGATGGGGGCGTCGAAGTCGGCCGCGAGCGGGCCGTTCGAGCCGGGCATGTCGATCCGGCCCACGCGCAAGGGGTCGTGGAACTCCAGGACGTCGCCGGGCCCGCCGGCCCCGCCCAGCCAGGCGTTAAGGTCGGGCCTCAGGACGGCCGTCGCGGGGAAGAACATCGGGTCGTGCAGGAAGGCGTCTTCCGGCGTCGCCCGCACGTTCTTCCGGACGACGACCTGGGGGGCGCCCACGCCGACGCGCGAGTGGTCGCGGAAGTTCGACGGGTTGCGGGGCGAGGCGGACGGGTCGAGCAGGCCGTGGAAGTCGGCCGGCGACCAGACGAAGCCCCGATGGACGACCGGGACGCTCGTCACGCCACCGGGGCCGCGGACGATCAGGTGCGAGCGCGGATCGATCGCGCGGTGTCGGCTCGCCGCGCGGAGGCAGCCGGCCAGGCTCGCATTGTAGACGCCCAGCGCCCGGTTCGAGCGCGGGCCGCACGGATCGGCGGCGAGGGCGGCGTAGGCGAAGACCGCCCCTTCATAATAGAGGTCGATGCATTCCTTCGCCCCGGCGTGTTCCGCCAGGTGGGCCCGACGCCGCGACCCGTCGGCGCGGGCGAGCGTCTTCCCGACGTCGACTGAGCCGGCGCGGGCCGTCCCCGCGAGGGCTAGCGAGGCCGTCGTCGCCAGGAAGGTCCGGCGCGCGATCCGGACGTCGATCGGCCCTGATTCTTGCATGGACGCCTCGCCGAGCATGCTCCGACCCCCGCGCCGTCCCTCGACGCCGACGCTCCCTCGCTCATCCATCGGCAGCGTGCCTGGCCCGACTTTCGCGCAATTCCCGCATAATCCGATTTTCCCCGCCAGGCCCGATGGCTTCCCCTGGGTCCCTTCGGGTTCGATCGTCATGCGGCGAGGTTTTTCAGGATTGCCGCAAGTCGTTTTATCATTGGGGATTGAGTTTGATGTTCGGGCGGCGGATTTTGGCTTCGATTGCGCGAAATCGATGAGTCGGCGTAAGCTGCGGGCGAGGTGGGTCGACTGGCCCAGGCGTAGAGAACGGCCGGCCGCCTGGCGACGGGCGCGGCCTTCCGGGGCGCGGCGAGAGCGATGGTCAAACGGCCGCCTGGATGCGGGGCGCATCGAGATTCCTACGCGCAGGCGCGTGAAGTGGACGTGCGATCCTTCCTCGGAACTCGTCGGACCCCTCCCGCCCATCATCTCGTCCCCGCTCGCCCCATCCCGCCGACGCCGCCGCGGCGCAGCCCTTCAGAAGGCTGTTGCTACACAAATGCGGCACAGCGACGGAAAACCGACGAAACTCGATCCGACGCGCACGGACTCGAACGTCGGGACGTCATCCTCCGACATCCTGGAGTATCAGGTCGGAGTGGAATCCTGATGACGGCCCGAACGTCTCCCGCCGGGCTGACGATTCCTCGTCCTGCGCGGTTCTGATATCCTTACAGGAAAGAAGCCGTCCTCCCCCGGATGATCCGACTGGACTTGAACGACGTTCCACGCAGCCGACACCGAGACATGGGGGGCGCGGCCGGGGGGCGAAGGAGGGGCCGACGATGCGCTACAGCTTGGAACTGTTGGTCCGGGGCGAGGAGTCGATCGTCGTCCATTATCGAAAGGCCGCCTCGCATTGGCGCGAAATCTGGTCGCGCCCGGAGTCTGGATCGTTGTCCTCGCTCGCCAGCCTCCTCACCTCCGAGCAATCGTGGTTCGAGAAGAACTGTGGGGGGCGCTGGGTAGGCCAGGAGGTGATGGTCGTCTCCGGTCTCGTCGGCCTCTATGAAACGGAGTCGGGATTCAACGGCGGCCTGCCGCGAGCCCGGCTGCTCTACGACGCCTTCCAGTCGAGTTATTGCAGCGTCGAGGTGAAGAGCATCGCCGAAGAAGTGGCCCGGTCTTACGACCTCCTCGACGCGAGTCGAGTCTGACCGTACCGCCGCCGAGGGGCCGACGATGAAGCCGACTCCATATAGCCAGGAAGGGTATGTCCAATGGCATGAGGAGGCCGTCGAAGCGGATCGCGGCCTGCTCAACCGCCTCGACGACTTTCGACGAGGCTTGATGGCGGAGGCTCGCCCGGACCTCGACCTGCTCTATCAGGTCCTGACTTACATGTTTACTTACGCGAGAAACGAATATCGCAGGGCCAGGGGGCAGGAGGCGAGCTACCAGACGCCGCTGTCGGAGGCGCTCCCGAGCGTCGGGCCCAGCGGGAATCCGTCGCCTCGCTACAGCGACCTCTTCAAGTCCGCGCCGTCCATCGTGAACAAGATGTGGCGGAAGGCGGGCGACGAGCCGGGGGTTACGCTCTCCGATCTCCGTCGTTCCATCACGGACTTGATCCGGACCGATGTTCGGACGGAGACCCTCGACGGGGCGCGGTTCCTCGCCCATCGGATGAACGACCTCCCCGGCCTCCTGTACAACCAAGAGCTGAAGGAGCAATACGAGGGCCGGGTGGAGTCGATCGCCTTCGAGCCCGAGATGAAGATGGCCTCGGGATATTTCGCCTATCACGGACTGGTCCGATTCAGGTCGGGTTCCGTCGTGGAGGTCCAGATCTATTCCGCCCTCATGAGCGAATGGCGGCGGCTGTCGCATCAGCTCTACGAACGGGTACGTCTGGAACCCGTCGCCAAGCATGAATTCGCCTCGCCCGAGGCCCGGCTGGTCTCCCTGGGCCACGCCTTACACCTGGCGGAATGCGAGATCATGAGGTTGCGACAGGAGATCGATCGCGGCCCCATGCAGGTCTGACGCCGAATACCCGGAAGCGACGAGGTTGCCATCATGGCTCAGTACATCGACCCCCACATCCACATGGTTTCTCGCACCACCGACGACTACAAGCGGATGGCGCTGGCGGGGTGCGTGATGGTCTCCGAGCCGGCCTTCTGGGCCGGGTTCGACCGCTCGGGGGTGGAGGGGTTCCGGGACTACTTCCGGCAGCTCGTGGACTTCGAGGCGCGACGGGCGGCGGCCTACGGGATCGCGCATCACTGCTGGCTCTGCATCAACGCCAAGGAGGCCGAGAACGTCGCGCTGTCGCGCGAGGTCATCGCCATGATCCCGGAGTTCCTCGACCACCCCAGCGTGATCGGGATCGGCGAGATCGGCCTGAACAAGAACACGAAGAACGAGGCCACCGTCTTCCTCGACCACCTGGACCTCGCGGCCCGCATGGACGAGCTGGTCCTGGTCCACACGCCCCACCTGGCCGACAAGTACCAGGGGACCCGGATGATCCTGGACATGGTCAAGGGGGACGGCCGCATCAAGCCGGAGCGGGTCTGCATCGACCACGTCGAGGAGCACACGATCCGCCCGGCGCTCGACGCGGGGCACTGGGTCGGGATGACGCTGTATCCCATCTCCAAGTGCACCCCCGCGCGCGCCGCCGACATGGTGGAGGCGTACGGCTCCGATCGCGTGATGGTCAACTCGGCCGGCGACTGGGGCCACAGCGACCCCCTGGCCGTCCCCGAGTTCATCTTCGAGATGAAGCGCCGAGGCCACGACGAGGCCCTGATCCGCAAGGTCGTGTACGACAACCCGCTCGCCTTCTTCCGCCAATCGCGGCGGTTCAAGTCCTGAACCTGGAGTCGGCCGCCGGGCCGGGTATGCTGGGGCCTGCCGCGACGGTGACCGGGGCGAGGCCGGTCCGGCGGGGTTCTGTTCCCGGGAGGGCTCGGCGATGGCGGGTTGCGGCGTCGGCGCGCGGCGGGCGGTCGTTCTGGCGGCGGCGACGGCGACGATCGCCCCGGCCGCGGGCCTCGGCCAGACGGTGTGGATCGAGGCCGAGAAGCCCGCCCGCGCCGCGGTGAGCCGGCACCCCGGGTGGTACGACCAGGTCAAGAAGGACCTCCTCTCGGGCGGCGACTGGATCTCCAACTGGTCGGCCGACAAGGACGGCGAGGTCGAGTACGCGTTCCAGGCCCCGGCCGAGGGCTCGTACACCTTCTGGCTCCGCGCCAACCCCGTCGCGACGAAGCTGGCCTGCCGGCTGGACAGGGGGGCGTGGACCCCGATCGACATGTCCCGCGACGTCATCGACACCGTCAACGTCGCGGCCGACGACAAGCCCGACCTTCGGTTCATCGCCTGGAAGCGCGTCGGCGACGTGAAGCTGGCCAAGGGCCGGCACGCGATCGCGTTCCGGATGAGCAGCGAGAACAACCGCCACGGCGCGATCGACGCCTTCGTCTTCACGGCCGAGCCCTTCCTCCCCGACGGCAAGGCCCGACCCGGCGCGAAGAAGGGCTCGCAAGGGGGCGCGACCGGCTGGCCCTTCCTCCCCGCCCGCGACGCCTTCGACGCGAAGGCCCGGTTCGACCTCCGCGGTCTCAACGAGAAGGTCGCCGGGCAGTCGGGCTTCGTGCGCCTGGGCCCGGACGGCGAGTCGTTCGTCCTGGGCGACGGCACGCCCGCGCGGTTCTGGGCCGCCACCACCTACGCCCAGCGCGGGTCGGACGAGGACCTGGCGCATCACGCGCGGTTCCTCGCCAAGCGAGGCGTGAACATGGTGCGCCTCCACGGCGCGATGGAGCCGAAGGGGAAGGACGCGAAGCTCACCGACGTCGACCCCAAGGCCGTCGACCAGGCGTGGCGGCTCGTCGCCGCGATGAAGAAGGAGGGGATCTACACCACCATCAGCCCCTACTGGGCCGCCGCGCTGAAGCGCGTCCCGGCGTCGTGGGAGATCGAAGGGTGGCCCGAGGGCCAGGACGCCCAGGCGCTGCTGTTCTTCAACCCGAAGCTCCAGGAAGGCTATCGCGCCTGGCTCAAGGCGCTGCTGGCCCCGCCCAACCCGTACACCGGCATCCCGCTGGCGAAGGACCCGGCCGTCGCGATCATCCAGCTCCAGAACGAGGACAGCATGCTGTTCTGGACGATGCAGGCCGTGAAGGGGCGGCAGCTCGAATACCTGGGCGAGCGGTTCGGCGAATGGCTCGCGAAGAAGTACGGCTCGCTCGACCGCGCGAAGGCCGCATGGGACGGCGACGCGATGGACGGCGACGACCTCGCCCGCGGCAAGGTCGGCCTGCACATCGTCTGGGAGTGGACCCAGCCCCGCGCCGGGGGCCGCAAGAAGCGGCTGGACGACCAGCTCCAGTTCTACGGCGAGACGATGCACCGCTTCAACGCCGAGACCGCCCGCTACCTCCGCGAGGAACTCGGCTGCCAGCAGCTCGTCAACGCCGGCAACTGGCGGACGGCCGACGCGACCCGCCTGGACGACGTCGAGCGCTGGAGCTACACGGCGAACGACGTGATCGCGACCAATCGCTACTACGACACCGTTCACGTCGGGCCGGACGTCGGCTGGCGGATCAACAAGGGCGACCACTTCCAGGACGTCTCCGCGCTCCTGAACCCATCGGCGTTCCCGCTGAACCTGAAGCAGCCGGCGGGGCGGCCGATGATGGTCACGGAGAGCCACTGGGTCCCGCCGCTGGGGTATCTGGCGGAGGCGCCGTTCCTGGTGTCGGCGTACCAGTCGCTGACGGGGATCGACGCCTTCTACTGGTTCGGCGTCGGCGAGCCCGAATGGTCCAACGCCGACCGCGCCGACTGGGACGCGGCGTCGCGGAAGAAGTGGGCCGTCGACACGCCGATGGAGCTGGGCCAGTTCCCGGCCGTCGCGCTGGCGTATCGCAAGGGGTACATCCGCGAGGGGAAGCCGGTGGTCGTGGAGCATCGGCCGCTGAAGGACCTGTGGGAGCGGGCGATCCCGCTGATCTCCGAGGACCCCGCCTTCGACCCCAACCGCGACTCCGGCGACGCGCCCCGGCGGTCGGACGTCCGCGGCAAGGTCGACCCGCTGGCGTTCCTCGCCGGCCCGGTGAAGGTCGCGTTCGGCTCCGACGCCCGCGACGAGGTCGCCGACCTGTCGCGCCTGATCGACCCCAGGAAGCAGGTCGTCCAAAGCGTCACCGGCGAGCTGGCCTGGGACTTCGGCCGCGGCGTCTGCACGGTCGACGCCCCGAGCGTGCAGGGGGCCTGCGGCTTCCTCAAGCAGGCGTCGCCGATCAAGCTCAAGGACGCCACCCTCGACGTCCAGAACGACTACGCCGCCGTGACGATCGTGGCCCTGGACGACCTGCCGCTGGCGACCAGCCGCAAGGTGTTGGTGCAGGTCGGGACCGTCGCCCGCCCCTCGGGCTGGACGGAGCGCGAGGCCGAGTTCACGGGGGGCGACGGCAAGACGAAGTACAAAGGCAAGCAGGTCATCGACACGGGCAAGATGCCGTGGATGATCATCCCGTCCCAGGTGATCGTGACCCTGGCCAACCCCAACCTCGCGACGGCCGCGGCGCTCGACCCCAACGGCGTCCCGACGGGCGACGTGAAGGTCGACCGCTCGGGACCGGCGCTGAAGGTGATGCTCCCCAAGGACGCCCTGTACGTCGTGCTGGAAGCGCGATGAACCGGGCGACGCTTCCATGCGGAGATCGGCATGCTTCGTTATCGTGACGGCGAGGAGATCCAGGCCGACGACCACGTCCGGCACGCCGGGGCCCCGGCGTTCGTCGAGGCGCTCGTGGTCGGCGAGGACGCCGAGGATCAGGGCTTCGACGGGCCCGGCTTCCTGCTCGTCTGCGAGCAGTGCGGCCGGGTCCTGATCGAGGCCGGCTCGTACGACTGGGAGGACGTCGAGTTCGTCCGGCGCGGCGCGGGCCCGCCGGTCAGGCCGGATTCTTGAGCGTCGCCATGTCGATCACGAAGCGGTAGCGGACGTCCGACTTGAGGAGGCGGGCGTAGGCCGTCTCGACGTCCCGGATGCCGATCGTCTCGACGTCGCAGGCG
The DNA here is from genome assembly GCA_001898385.1 of Planctomycetales bacterium 71-10. Taxonomy (GTDB): domain Bacteria; phylum Planctomycetota; class Planctomycetia; order Isosphaerales; family Isosphaeraceae; genus Paludisphaera. The sequence goes on along the minus strand of MKTT01000138.1, from coordinate 30,488 downwards.
ATGCCGCGCCCGGCGCAGAAGTCGAGCATCTCCTGCGTCTCGGGGATGCCGCCGATGGCCGAGCCGGCGAAGTTGCGGCGGGGGAGGATCAGGTTGAACGCCGCGACCGGGAGCGGCCGCTCCGGCGCGCCGACGAGCGTCAGGGTGCCGTCGAGCTTCAGCAGGTTCAGGTAGGCGTTGATATCGTGCTGCGCGGAGACGCAGTCGAGGATGAAGTCGAAGCTCCGCGCGCGGGCGGCCATGGCGTCGGGATCCTTCGAGACGACGACCTCGTCGGCGCCCAGCCGCTTCGCGTCCTCGGCCTTGCCGGGCGAGGTCGTGAACAGGACGGTGTGGGCCCCGAAGGCGTGCGCGAACTTCACGCCCATGTGGCCGAGCCCGCCCAGGCCGACGATCCCCACCGTCTTCCCCGGGCCCACCTTCCAGTGCTTCAGCGGCGAGTACGTCGTGATCCCCGCGCAGAGCAGGGGGGCCGTGGCGGCGAGGTCGACCCCCTCGGAGACCTTCAGCGTGAACGACTCGTCGACGACGATGCTCTCGGAGTACCCGCCGAAGGTGACGCCGCCCGAATGCCTGTCCGGGCTGTTGTAGGTGAAGACCGTGCCGCCGGTCTCGCAGAACTGCTCAAGCCCGGCCTCGCACGCGGGGCACGTGCGGCATGAGTCGACCATGCAGCCGACGGCCGCCAGGTCGCCCTCCTTGAACTTCTTCACGGCCGAGCCGGTCTTGGCCACCCGGCCCAGGATCTCGTGGCCCGGAACGCAGGGGTAGATCGTGTTCCCCCACTCGTTGCGGGCCTGGTGCAGGTCGGAGTGGCAGACGCCGCAGTAGAGGATGTCGATGACGACGTCGTTCGGCAGGGGGTCGCGGCGGGTCAGCGAGAACGGGGCGAGGGGGGATTCGGCGGCCTGGGCGGCGTAGGCTTTCGTGCTCATTCGAGGATGGTCCTGGGACTCGCGGGGATCGACACCGCCGGCATTGTAGGGGACCCGCGTCCGAGTTGCTCGCCTGCTGAATGAGATGCTGGAGAAGTAAACCGCAACGCGGTCGGCGTTGGCTTCCGGCGGAATGGGTGGCATAAGCGGTGGGCATTCGATGGACGAGGCGGTTGAAGGAAGGGCTGACCGGTTTTTACCTGCGAGTGACCCCCCTGATTCCGTAGAGGTGATTGATTACTACAGGGCATCGGGATTCACAACTTCTGCACCGCCATTGAAGTGGACCCCGATGTCGAGACCACTCGGCCCCGATTTTAAGTTATGGTCCGGGGCGTCTCCTTCCCTCGTGGGTTGATCGGCGTCGGGTCGTGGTAGACCTCGGCGGGGGTGCGGTAGTCCAGGCCCTGGTGGAGCCGTTGGTGGTTGTAGAAGGCGAACCATCCTTCCAGGCCCGATTCCATCTCGCGGACGTTCCGGTACGACTTCAGGTAGACCTCCTCATACTTCAGGGACCGCCACAACCGTTCGACGAACACGTTGTCCAAGGCCCGTCCTCGTCCGTCCATGCTGATCGCGACCCCTTCCTCCTTGAGCCTCCCGGTGGAAGCCCTGGCGGTGAACTGGCAGCGCTGGTCGGTGTTGAAGATCTCGGGGCGTCTTCCTTCCAGGGCGGCGTCCAACGCCTCCAGGCAGAAGCGTCCGTCGAGGGTGTTCGACAGCCTCCAGGACAGGACGAATCGACTATGCCAGTCGATCACCGCGGCCAGGAACATGTAGACGTCCTCCAGCGGCGGGTAGGTTACGTCGGTGGACCAGACCTGGTCGCGTCGGTCGATCGTCACGCCTCGGGGCAAGTAGGGGTGGATCTCGTGGTCGGGGTCCCTCGTGGTGGTCCTGGGGCCGGGATGGATCGCCTCCAGGCCCATGGTTCGCATCAGACGTTGCACACGCTTGCGATTGACCGCCTCGCCGCGTCGGGCCAGCCAGGCCGCCATGCGACGGCTGCCGTAGAACGGCGTGGCGAGGTACCGCTCGTCGATCAGCCGCATCAGTCGGAGGTCCTCGTCGGACTCGCGGGACGGCTCGCGGTAGAGGCCGGCTCGCCCCAGGCCCAGGAGTTCGCACTGGCGGCGGACGCTCAGGCTCGGGTGCTCCGAATCGATCCGACCACGCCGGGCGGCGACGTCAGGCTCCAGATTTTTTTTCCACCCAGGCCAACTCCATCTGGAGCCGGCCGATCTGCTCGTAGAGTTCGACCTGGAGCTTCTCGGGGTCGGGTCGGCGAGCCGCCGCCCCGTTCTCGAACAGGCCCTCCAGGCCGTCCAGCAGCTGCTTCTTCCGCTGGCTGATCTGCACCGGATGGACCTGATGCAGCTTGGCCAGTTCGGCGATCGTCTTGTCCTGCTTCACGGCCTCCAGAGCGACCTTCGCCTTGAACGCCGCCGAGTGTCGCTTGCGAATGTGACCCATGGTTGAACCTCGGTGGTGATCCCTCAAGGATAACTTACCGAGCGGTCTCAAAACCGGGGTCCACTATAGGGTCGGGTTTGGGCTCACGCGGCCCTGGCGGTCGTCGGCCGATTCGTGATCGACCTGCGCGTCGGGCCGCGCGACCTCGCCACGGCGGCCGAGTTGATCGCCTCGGTGGCCCTGTGCCTCCCGTCCGGGGCGGCCCCGCCGCTGATGCTGGTCGACAACCACCTGCCGTACCCCTCGGCGTTGCTCCAGGTCTTCGGCGAGATCCTGCATCGTCGTCGCAAGCGGCGACGCGGCCGGCGCAGGTCTCCCGGCCTGAAGCCGCCGCAGGGGTGGCTGGTCGGCGTGGTCCACAAGGTCCGCGACGCCTCGGGGAATGTGGTGAAGGTCCGCGGCCGGGCGCTGTTCGGCCGACTGAGGGCGATCAAGGAGCGAGTGGCGGCGTTGGGGATCGGCACGACGGTCAACACGTCGCACCTGGAGCGCCTCAACGGGACGCTGCGCGGCCAGCAGGCGCGGCTGACGCGACGCACGCGGAGCGGCTCGCGGGACGAGCGTCGGCTGCAGTGGTCGCTGTGGCTGTGGCGTGACCTCTACAACTGGGGGCGCATCCACGGCTCTCTGGAGGGCCGCACCCCGGCGATGGCGGCCGGCCTGAGCGTGCGGGCCTGGTCGGTGTCGGACTACGTCCGCCTCCGGTCCACGTGGACGACCTCACGCGAGCGATCTGGGCCGAGGGGCGAAAAATCGCCCTAACTTCGGCCCTCGAATGCCAAACGCCCCGCAAATCCGTGCCAGCATCGTGAGGGGCTACCCGAGGATACGTCTCTCGTATTTCCCTTAATCCAATTTGTCGGATAGAATTTCCCGGCGTGATTCCCCCAGAAATCTCGAGGCCCGCGTGAAATCCGCCTTCTCCATCCTCTTGGCCGTCCTGCTCCTGGCCTGCCCGCAGTTTTGCCGGGCGGAGTCGCTGGGATGTTGTGCGGACCGTTGCGAGGACGGGGAGGCTTCGGGCCGTCCGCAGCTTCCCGAGCCCATCCAGGACGAAGCGGTCAGCTGCATCTGTGCGGGAGCGGTGCGGGATTCCGAATCGAGGGCCGAGGCGAAAATCGTCCTGGGCGATTGGGACCCGCCGAGCCTCCCGCCCGTACCCGCCCACGTCTCATGGGCCGCTCCGGCGGTTTTGCCGATCGTCGAGCCGCCCGAAAGGGCCGCTCCCGGTCGCGTCCCGATCCATCTCCTGCTCCAAACGTTTCGCTGTTGAGACTGCCGCATCGGAGTCCTGAGCGTCCCCGCTCGAGGAGTTCCGCCTAGCGGCGTTTTACGCCGAGTTCAAACTCCGCCGCCTTGCGGCGTGTGTGCGAAGAACGTCCGTCCCCACGCGACGCTCCTTCGCGATTGGCGTCTCACCATCGAAACAGTTTTGGAGTCGGAAAGACCATGAAGAAGATCCTCATCGGGGCGTCGCTCGCCCTCGGCCTGGGTGCCCTCGTGCTCGCAGCGGTCGCGTTCTTGCGGCCCGATTTGACGCCCAAGTTGGGCGTGGCCTCGACCAAGGACGATTACGGCCTCTACTGCAAAGAGCACGGCGTGCCCGAGAAGTTCTGCACGCTCTGCCATCCGGAACTCAAGGAGAAGCTCCTGCTCTGCCCGGAACACGGCAACATCCCCGAGGACGTCTGCACGAAGTGCCATCCGGAGAACGCCGAGAAGTACGACATCAAGCCGTGCGAGCACGGCCTGCCCGCCCATTTCTGCACGACGTGCCACCCGGAGAATTTCAAGGAAGGGGACTCGGCTTCAGCCGGGCCCAACCTCATCGACGACGGGTGGTGCAAGCAGTTCGGCGAGAAGGGTGCCGACGGGAAGCCGAAGTTCTGCACCTTTTTGCCCATGGTCCGGCTCGCATCGACCGAGCTTGCGGGCGAGGTCGGGTTGAGCACCGCCCCGGTGATCGAGGAGGAACACACCCATGAGCTCTCCGCCAACGCCGAGACCGCCTACAACGCCAACCGCTACGCCGAGATTCATCCTCGCGTCGCCGGGTTCCTGCGTGAGGCCACGCCCGATCTCGGGCGGAGCATGAAGGCGGGCGACCGCGTGGCCGTGGTCGACTCGGCCGAGGTGAGCACCGCCAAGGCCCAGTACATCACCTCCCGCTCGGCTTACGAGCTGGCGAAGGACGTCTTCGGCAGGACCGGGGTCCTGGCCGCTTCCAAGGTCATCGCCGACGCGAAGCTGGTCGCCGACCGCTCCGCGATGAACCAGGCCGAGGCCACCCTCCTCGACGCCGAGCAACGGCTCCGGAACTTCCGCTTCGACGACGCGGGCCTGGTCCGCATCCTGAGGGAGAAGGACACGCGGCCCCTGCTCGACGTGACCACCCCCCTCGGGGGGACGGTCGTCTTCCGTCACGCCGTGCTCGGCGAGGCGGTCGAGCCGACGACGAAGCTCTATACGGTGGCCGACGTCTCCACGATGTGGCTCTGGATCCACGTCTTCGAGAGGGATGTCCCCAAAGTCGCTCCCGGGCAGAAGGTCGCCTTCGCCGTCTTGTCGTCAGGTCCGGATGAGACCCCGGACGTCTTCGATGGCGAAGTGACGTGGGTCGGGACCGAGGTGGACGAGACGACCCGGACGACGAGGGTTCGTGCCGAGCTTCCCAACCCCGGCGGAAAGCTCCGGGCCAATCAGTTCGGCAAGGCCCGCATCCGCGTCGAGGAACCTCACAAGGCCCTGGTCGTTTCCAAGGGGGCGGTCCAGCGACACGAAGGCGTGGACGTGGTGTTCCTCAAGCAATCCGAGTCCACATATCGCCCGCAGCGAATCAAGTCGACCGCGATGGACCGCAAGGACGCCCTCGAGGTCGTCTGGGGGCTCAAGGCCGGAGAGAGCGTCGTCACCGACGGCTCGTTCCTGCTGAAGACGGAAATCATGAAGGGCTCCATCGGGGCCGGTTGCTGCGACTAGGCGGCACACCCCACGGAGCTGGACGCCCATGTTAAACGCCCTCATCGAGACCAGCCTTAGGAACCGCTTCCTGGTCCTGCTCACCACCTCGCTGCTCGTCGTCGCGGGCCTCCGCTCGGCCGCCCACCTGCCGCTCGACGCCTTCCCGGACACGACGCCGGTCCAGGTGCAAATCAACACCCCCGCCCCCGAGCTCTCACCCCAGGAGGTCGAGCGGCTCATCACGTTCCCCGTCGAGTATGCGATGGGAGGCTTGAAGGGGCTCGAAGAGCTCCGCTCGGTCTCGAAGTTCGGCTTCTCGCAGGTCGTGGCCATCTTCGCCGACGGGACCGACGTCTACTTCGCGAGGCAGCAGGTCAACGAGCGGCTCGGGGATGCGAAGCTCCCCGAAGGGGTCGAGAGGCCGAGGATGGGGCCCGTGGCGACCGGCCTGGGCGAGGTCTACCACTACCTCCTCACGAGCAAGAATCCCGAATTAGACCTGACCGAGCTTCGCACGCTCCAGGATTGGGTCATCCGACCGCGGCTTTTGAGGGTGCCCGGGGTCGCCGAAATCAACGCTTGGGGCGGTTACGAGAAGCAGTTCGAGGTGCAGGCGGACCCCGCCAAGCTCGCCAGCCGCGGGCTCACGTTCGACGACGTCACGCAGGCCCTCAGGCAGAACAACCAGAACGTGGGCGGGGGCTACGTCGTGCGTTCGGGGGAGGCCAGCCTCGTGCATGGGGTGGCCCGCACCGCCACCGTCGGTCAAATCGAGGATGTCGTCATCAAGGCGTACGACGGGGTGCCCGTCCGGATTTCGGACGTCGCCCAGGTCGAGATCGGGCACGCCATCCGCCGGGGCGGGGTGACCGCCGAAGGGGAAGGGGAGGCGGTCCTGGGGCTCGCCTTCATGCGGATGGGCGAGAACTCCCGCGACGTGACCGAGGCCCTCGATTCGGCGATGAAAGAAGTCGAGCGTTCGCTCCCGGACGGCGCCGAGGTGAAGGTCGTCTACAAGCGGACCGACCTCGTCGAGCACGTGCTCCGCACCGTCGAGCGAAACCTCCTTGAAGGGGCCATACTCGTCGTCGCCGTCCTCTTCGCCTTTCTCGGCAACCTCCGTGCCGGGCTCATCGTGGCCTCCGCCATCCCGCTCTCGATGCTGTTCGCCGTCTCGATGATGGAACGGGTCGGCATCGCCGGGAGCCTGATGAGCCTGGGGGCCATCGACTTCGGGCTGGTCGTCGACAGCTCGGTGGTGATGGTCGAGAACTGCGTGAGGAGGCTCGCACACGACCGGACGAATCGCTCGAAGATGGCCATCATCCGGGACGCCGCAATCGAGGTGAGGAAGCCCACCATGTTCGGCGAGCTCATCATCATGATCGTCTATCTCCCCATCCTCACGCTCGAAGGAATCGAAGGCAAGCTCTTCAGGCCGATGGCCCTGACGGTCATCTTCGCCCTCTCCGCCTCGCTCATCCTCTCGCTCACGCTCATGCCGGTGCTCGCGTCCCTGGGCCTCAAGCGAAGGACCTCCGAGAAAGAGACGTTCGTCGACCGCATCGCCCACAGGCTCTTTCAACCGCTCTTGGGATGGGGCCTGAACCATCCGAGGGCCACGCTCGTCTCGGTCGGGGCCATCACGATCATTGCGACCGTCATGGGATTCGGCCTGGGCTCGGAGTTCGTCCCTCGGCTGAACGAGGGCTCGGTGGTCGTCAACACCATCCGGCTCGCGAGCGTGAGCCTGGAGGAGTCGCTCCGCTACGGGACGCGAATCGAGGGCTACCTCAAGAAGCGTTTCCCCGACGAGATCGAGGACGTCTGGACGAGGACGGGGAGCGCCGAAGTCGCGACCGACCCCATGGGCTTGGAACTCTCGGACGTCTTCATCGCGCTCACGCCCCGTGAGCGGTGGAAGAAGGCCAAGACGCAGGAGGAGCTCGTTGCCGCGATGGCCGCGGCGACCAAGGTGCTTCCTGGCATGCGGGCCGTCTACACGCAGCCCATCGAGATGCGAATCAACGAGATGGTCGCAGGCATCCGGGCCGACCTCGGGGTCAAGCTCTACGGCGAGGACCTGGAGACGTTGAAGAAGAAGGCGGAGGAAATCGAGAGGGTCATCTCCTCGATCCCAGGTGCCGCCGATACCACGGTCGAGCAGGTGACGGGGCTCCCCGTGCTCCGCATCAACGTCGACAACGAAGCACTCTCCCGCTACGGCGTACCCGCCCGGGCCGTCACCGACGTCATCCGCTCCGTGGGCGGCGTGGACGTGGGCGAAATCATCGAGCCGGGCAGGCGGTTTCCGCTCGTCGTGCGGCTGCCGCTTTCTTATCGCGAAGACCCGAAGGCGCTCGACGAGGTGTTCATCACCACCGCGACCGGGCAGAGGCTACCTCTCACCAGGCTCGCGAACATCGAGGAGACCGTCGGCCCATCGACGATCCAGCGGGATTGGGGCGAGCGACGAATCATCGTGCAGGCCAACGTCCGGGGCCGCGACATCGCCTCGTTCGTCGATGAGGCGAAGGGACGAATCGGGAGAGAGGTGGAGCTGCCCGCGGGATACGCCGTCGGGTGGGGCGGGCAGTTCGAGCACCTGGAGCGGGCCGAAAAAAGGCTCTACATCGTCGTGCCGCTGGCACTCGTGCTCATCCTGAGCCTGCTCTACTTGACGTTCCACTCCTTGCGGGACGCCTTGATGATTTTCAGCGGGGTTCTCTTCGCACGGGTGGGGGGCATCCTCGGCCTCTACGTCATGGGGCTGCCGTTCACCATCTCGGCGGGGGTCGGCTTCGTCGCCCTGGCCGGGGCCTCGATGCTGGAAGGGCTCGTGCTGGTCTCGGCGATACGAGATCGGATGTCGCACGGGATGAGCAAGCGGGAGGCCATCGAGGACGCCAGGCTCTCCAGGCTTCGGCCCGTGCTCATGACGGGCACCGTCGCCGCCCTGGGATTCGTGCCGATGATGCTCTCGACCGGCATCGGGGCCGAGGTGCAGAAGCCGCTCGCCACGGTGGTCGTCTTCGGCATGGCCTGCGACACCTTGCTCACGATGCTCGCCCTGCCGGTCATGTACCTTCTTTTCGGGAAGGGGCCGCATGAGGAGGACGAGTTCCGGGATGAGGAGCGAATTGAGCTTCTCGAGGAGGTTCCGGCATCGGCCACCGTCTGAGGCTGCTCCTCGACCGGCATGCCGCTCCCGCGGCCTTTCATCGTCCGATCCCTTAACTTCATCGCCGCTCGAACACCCCGTAGAAGAAATCCTGCAAGGCCCCCCAGGGCGTCACATGCCGCTCGCAGGTCTCATTCACCAGCACGAAGCCGGGCCCCAGCTCGGCCGACAACGAGGCCGCGTCGTAGCGGCACACGTCGAGATCGCTGCACCGAGTCGGCCCGCCCTTGGCGAAGGTGGCCATCACCAGGTGCCCGCCCGAAGGGATGGTCCGCTCGGCCAGCTCGACGTATCGCCCCCTGTCGTCGGGCGAAGTCAGGAAGTGGAAGACGGCCCGGTCGTGCCAGAGGTCGAAGGCCCCCAAGTCTTGAAGGGAGGTCACATCCGCCGCCACCCATCGGACTTTTGCGGCATCATCGCCCAGGCGGCTCCTCGCCTTCTGCAACGCGGCTTCCGCGATGTCGAGCACGGTCACCCGCTCGTAACCGAGCTTCAAGAGCCCGTCGACGAGGACCGAGGCCCCGCCGCCCACGTCGATGATGCAGCCTTCGGGAGGTGAAAAGGCCCTGATGAGGTCCAAGGAGAGGCGGGCCTCCTCCTGATACCAACTGACGTCGGTCTCGGCCTTCGACGAGTAGACCCCCTCCCAATGATTCTTTCGGCTCGTCTCGAACATCACGACCGCCCCTCCAGATAGCGGTAAGCCCCGCGACAGGCCGCGTGCAGCAAGTCGCGTTGGAGGTCGTGTGTCCCCTTGTCGAACTGCTCTTCGTCGTGCTCGGGTGCGTTCGTCACGTGGGCGACGACGCCGACAGCGAACCGCCGAGCTTCAGCAAAAGCAAAGAGCGAAGCCGCTTGCATCTCCACGGCGAGGGCGCCGCGAGCCGCATAGCGGGCGATTTGCTCGGCGGTCTCTCGGTAGGGGGCGTCTGTGGTCCAGACGAGGCCGCGACGGATGGGCAGACCCACCGCTTCAAGCTCCGTCGCCAAGGCGTCGACCAGGTCGGGACGTGCCGCGACCGTCTCGCTCGGCGGGAGGCAGTGGTAACTCGTGCCCTCGTCTCTCACCGCTCGTTCGGCGACGACGAGCCCGGGGACAGGCAGCTCGGAGCCGATGCGGCCCGCCGAGGTGACCCCCACCGCGACCTTGACCCCGGAGACCGCGAGCTGCTCGGCCACGAGCACGGCGTAAGGCCCGCCGATGGTGCGGTCGATGAGGCCGCAACGACGCCCGTCGACCTCGAAACTCCACATCGCGGTGTGGAAGCAGGCCCATTCCCGGCACCGCGTAAGTTCGCCCGACTCGACCATGGCGTCGGTCAAATCCCCGTCGAAATCGAGGATGCAGACCTCGGGGAGGGTTGAGGCCCCAAGGCCCCTTTGCCCTCGCACGGCGTCGACCAGGTCCTCGGGCCGGAACTCCGAGGGTGCATCGTGGGGATGGTCGAGGAGGGGCAAGCGTCCTGACGAAGGGCTCGGTTTCTCGGGGGCGTCCATCCTGCTCGTCACTTCTTCTTCCTCGGGTCGTCGTCCGGGTTCACGTACTCGATGACCCAGGGGCCCTCGCCGTGGAACTGGACGACGGTCTCGCCCTCGACCCAGACGTAATGCTTCATGCCCGCGGGCCACACGCCGTAGGTCCCGGCGGGGAGCGTCTCGCCCTTCGACGCGTCGAAGGTCTCGCCCATGCCCAGGTGGAAGGTGCCCTTGATGATGGTCACCCGCTCCGGCTTGGGATGGACGTGCGGCGGGATGCGGTAGCCGTCCGGGACCTTGACCCGGAAGACGAACGGGCCGGGCTTCGACGGGTCGCCTTCCAGGACCGCGAACTCGGCGCCGGGCGGCAGGGAAGGCGGCCCCGCCTTCCATCGAATCTTGTCCGACCGATGGACGGCGGCCTTCATTTCCCCGGCGTGCTGGGCGTAGACGCCCGGGGCGACCCACGCGAACGCTGCCGAGACGAGGCCCACGGCGAGCAGCTTGGTGTTCATCATCTTCCCTCGGTTGAAATACCGGTCGAGACCGGAAATCCCCTCTGACGCCAATCGGGATAGCCTTCGGCGAGGCGGCGGGCCCGGTAGCCCTTGGCCTGCAGGGCGGCGACGACTTCGTCCGCGAAGACGCAGTAAGGCCCCCGGCAGTAGGCCACGATTTCCGCGTCGCGGGGCAGGTCCCGCAGCCGGGCCTCGAGCTCGTCGTGGGGGACGTTGCGGGCCCCACGGATGTGCCCGGACTCGTATTCGGCCCGCGACCTGACGTCGAGGATCACCACGTCCTGGAGGCGACGCTTGAGCTCGGCGGCGTCGACCGCCTCCAGCTTGCTGCGGTCTTCGAGGTACTCGGACACGACGGACTCGACCTCTTCGAGGCGGGCCTCTCCGAGTTCGCGGATGGCCTGCCAGGCACGGAACACCTTCGGGTCCGCGAGCGAGTAATGGGCGTAGAGGCCTTCGCGCCGGATCGTCACCAGCATGGCGGCCTTCAGCACCTGGAGGTGCTGGGACGCGTTGGCGACCGGGCAGCCGAGCTCGTCGGCCAGCTGCTCGACGGTCCGCTCGCCCTGGGCGAGGACCTCGATGATTTGCAGCCGATGCGGGTTGCCCAGGGCCTTGCCGATCCGGGCGAATTCGCCGAAGAGCCTGGCTTTGAACCGTCGTTTCTTCTGCGTGTCCATGGTTATTCAATGAGATTATTGAATAGCGAATTCCTTGTCAATAGATGTCCGAAGGGACGTCGCGAGAGGGATGGTCGTGACCGTCAAGTTGATACGAACGACATCTTCAAGCTCGGCCAGATTCGTCCGGCCGGTGGACGCCATCGCGGCGCGTCCGGCGTTGGCGAAGACGACGTCGAGCTCGCCGAAGGCTTGCACGGCCTGGACGACGCCACCTTCGATGGATGCAGCATGCTTGGCGTCACGCCCGCCCTCGGACTCGAACGGGGCGGCGCTCTCGCATCTCGCCGTGGCAGAAATGGGATGAAGTCGTCGCCGGCATGTAAATTCACCATTTCTGAGAGTTAATCCAAGGGGGGTAAGGGCCGATAAACCAAATTACAGGGGCGACGATTCGGGGAGATTTGACGGTCCTACGCGGGCCTTCGAAGGCTTTTCAAGGAAGGACCGGCGAGGCTCTGCCTCGTCATTTATTATGAGCAAAAGCAGAGCCCGCGGCGCAGGTGCACGTTTTACGCAAGCGGATGGATCGGCCCGGATTGACGCAAGGGCCGTTCGCCGGCGAACTGCCGGTCTCACGGAGGCTGTACGATGGTCGTAAACGTCCGGCCCGCGATCTTCCTGGCCTTCGTTCTGGCCGGCCTTTCGGCCCGACTGCCGCAAGCCGATGGGCAGGCGGCGACGCCGGCGCCGGCCCCGACCTCGGGGCCCTCGTCCGGCCCCTTCTCGGGGTCGCTTCCGATCCCGAGGACCGCCCGCTCGGGCGGCGAGTCGATCCAGGTCCCGGAAGCGGCGCCCCTCGGCGAAATGGGGCGCGGCGGGGGGCCCGGCCGCACGGCCGCCATCGTCACGCCGCCATCGCCGGGGAGCCTGCTGACACCCGACGTCCGGTCGATCGACCTGAACACGGCCTTGCGCCTGGCCGGCGCCCAGAACCCCCAGCTCCTGATCGCGCGGCAGCGGGTCGTGGAGGCGACGGCCCTGCGGCAGCTCGCCGCCGCCCAGTTCCTGCCCTCGCTCAACCTGGGCGGCAACTACGACCTGCACACGGGCAACCTGCAGCAGTCCAACGGCAACATCCTGTCGGTGAACCGATCGGCGATGTACGTCGGGGCCGGGACCGGGGCGGTGGCGGCGGGGACCGTGAGCATCCCGGGCCTCGTGCTCGAAGGGAACGCCGCGGTCGCCGTCTATGGGTATCTGGCGTCGCGGCAGTTCCAGGCGGCCCGCGGCTTCGAGGCCTGGGCGGTCCGCAACCAGGCGTTCCTCCAGACCACGCAGGCCTACACCGACCTCCTGAGGGCGGAGGGCCGTCGCGCCATCGCGTTGCAGGTCCGCGACGAGGCGAGGCGCGTCGCCGAGCTGACCGCGTCCTACGCGAACGCCGGCCAGGGCCGCGCCGCCGACGCCCACCGGGCCCTGACCGAATTGCAGGCCCGCGAGTACGACATCCAGGAGGCCGAGGAGGCGGTGCTCGTCGCCTCGGCCCGGCTCTGCTTCGTGCTCAACATCGACCCCTCGGTCCGGCTGCACCCGACCGACGCCTACGTGGTGCCGCACCCGATCGTCCCCGACCCGACGCCCGTGGCCGAGCTGATCGCCCTGGGGCTGCTCCAGCGACCCGAGGTGAAGGAGTGGCGGGCGTCGATCCGGGAAGCCCTGATGGCGCTGGACGGGGCGCGGGCCTTGCCGTTCTCGCCGACGGTCCTGATCGGCTACAGCGCCGGCGGGTTCGGCGGCGGCAGCAATTTGGTGCGGCCCGTCGTCGGCGGGTTCGGCGGCCGGCAGGACTTCGACGCCGTCGGCTACTGGACGCTCCAGAACCTGGGCGTCGGCAACGCGTCGTTGATCAACGTCGCCAAGGCGCGCCTCGGGGTGGCGAAGTACCGGGAGATCTTCGTCCTCGACCAGGTCCGGGCCGAGGTCGCCGAGGCGTACGCCAAGACCCACGCCCGCTACGCCCGGATCGAGACCTCGGAGCGGGCCGTGGAGAGCGGGATCAAGGGGTTCGCCGAGGACCTGCTGCGGATCGAGAACACGGTGGCCCCGGCCATCGAGACCGTCGACAGCCTGCGGCTGCTGGCCCGGGCCCGCAACGCCTACCTGGACGCGATCGTCGACTACGACCGGGCGCAGTTCGAGCTGTACGTCGCCCTGGGCCAACCCCCGGCCGACGCCCTGGCCCGGCCCGCCCCGGTGGACGGGGTCGGGCCGACCAATCGCGGCGCCCTCGGCGTTGCGGCTCCGCCTCCGACCGAGCCCCCGCCGGCCGGACGTTGAACCACGGTCTCGTTGCGATTGGGGGAAAGATGGAACCTTCGATTCCTGCGGAGCCGGGGAAGAAGAGAGCGCCGCGACGGCGGCGCGGAAAGCGGTCGCGCAACCGTCGCCTGGCGCTCGCCGCGACCCTGACGATCCCCCTCCTTCCCGGGTGCATGACGCTTTCGTGGAAGGCGAAGGGGCGCGACGAGGCCGTCGTCGTCGCGTCGGCGGACGCGGCGGAAGAGGTCTCGGGGTTCGGAGGGGCGTCGATCCCGGCGAAGTCGGGCGGCGAATACGCCGTCGACCTCTCGTCGGCCCTGCGGTTGGCGGAGGCCGAGAATCCGCAGATCGCCGTGGCCCGCCAGCGCGTGGGGGAGGCGGTCGCCGTCCTCCAGGGGGCGAGGGCCTTGCTGCTGCCGTCGCTCAACATGGGCGCCAACTACCACGACCACCTGGGCAACCTCCAGCGGTCGTCGGGGCGGATCCTCAACCTGAGGGAGCGGTCGCTCTACTTCGGGGGCGGCGTGGACGTCGTCGCGGCGGGGACCGTCGAGATCCCGGCCGTGAGCATCGTCAGCCCGCTGACCGACGCCATATTCGAGCCGCTCGCCGCACGGCAGGAGGTCGATCGGGCCCGGTTCGACGCCACGGCCACCGCCAACAGCGTCCTCATGGACGTCTCGCAGCTTTATTTCGAGCTGACGGCGACCGAGGGCTTCCTCGACGTCCGCCGCGAGATGGCCGAAAAGGGGGGCGAGGTCGCCCGGCTGACGCGCGCCTACGCCGACGCCGGGGAAGGGCGCGAGGCCGACGCGATGCGGGCCGCGACCGAGCTGAGGCTCATCGGCGTGGAGGTGCGCAGGGCCGAGGAAGAGGCGGCCGTCGCGGGGGTCCGGCTGGCGCGTCGGCTGCACCTCGACCAGGCGGTGCAGCTCCGGCCGATCGCACCCGCCTTCGAGACGACGACGATCGTCGACCCGGCCGTCCCCCTGCCCGAGCTCCTCCGGACGGGCCTGACCTACCGCCCCGAGGTCCGCGCCCGGGCCGCCGCCGTCGACGCAGCGGCGTATCGAGTGGATCAGGAGAAATACCGGCCCGCGCTGCCGACGATCCTGGTCGGGTTCAGCGGCGGGGCCTTCGGCGGCGGCAGCAACCTGTTCGGGACGCAGGTCGCGAACGTCGGCGGCCGCACGGATCTCGACGTCGGCCTCTTCTGGACGCTCAGCAACCTCGGCGGAGGCAACCTGGCGCGGATCCGGAGGCGGTCGGCCGAGCTGGGCCAGGCCGAGGGCGAACGCCAGCGGGCCATCGCCGAGGTCCGGGCCGAGGTCGCCGAGGCGTACGCGGCGGTGAACGCCTCGCGACGCCGCCTCGACGTCGCCGCCATCGAGCTGGAAAGCGCCCGCGCGGGCTTTCGCGAGGACGTGGACCGCATCCGGAGCACGGTGGGCCGGCCGCTCGAGGTCGTCAACAGCCTGCAATTGCTCAACGACGCTCGGATCGCCCGCATCCGCGCCGTGGCCGACTACAACCAGGCCGAGTTCCGGCTGTTCGTCTCGCTGGGGTCGCCGCCGCCGCTCATCGCGAACCCGGCGGAGCCCGCCACGGCCCCACCGATCGCCTCGCCGCCCCTGCCTCCCCTCGCCCGGTTGATAGGGCCCGGCCTCTGGCATGGTCATTGACCGGCCCTGGCCGCCGTGGATTGTGGGCCCACCCTAACGGCCTTCCCTCCTCGCGGAGGTGTACGCGCCGAGTACGTACAGGGGGACGGCGACCGCGAAGCGGCCGGATGAGGGGGGGCCTGCGCCGATTTCGGAGCGACTCGGCGCATGCACATCCGACGGCGATCGTCCCCTCATCCGCCCTCGCCCCGTGAAGGGGGAGGCGAATATCAGGAGACCGCCGCGGAGCCGGCTCAGGCCGACCGCGGGTGGGCGGCCTCGTGCTGGGCGAAGCCCGTCCAGAAGATGGGGAAGGCGCGGAGGGTCTGGCGGCCGTAGCGGTCGACGACCTGGATGTCGAACTGGTTGATGCCGTCGGTCATCGTCGGCGTGAACTCGAAATACCCTTTCTCGTCGGCGACGGCCGCGGGGCCGCGGAGCTTCAGGTCGGTCGTGCCGGTCCCGGAGAAGACCAGGGCACCGGGCTGGGTCCGGCCGATCACCTTCGGCTGGCGGCTGATCGCAACGCCGCCGCTGTTCTGGGGCAGGCCGCCCCGGGCCTGATCCTGGGGCGCGAGCTTCACCTGGACGCTCAGCGGGATCTTGGGGCCGACGGGCGGCAGGAGCCGAAGCAGGATCCGGCCGTCGTCCTGGCCGACCTGGCCGTTGTGGTTGAGGTCGTAGATGGCGTTGTAGCGGGGGCCGCCGGCCATGCTGGGGTAGGCGGCGACGAATCCCCGGAGCGCCTCCAGGGTCGTCATGCCGTCGAACGCCGAGGCGTCGACCGGGGTCGTATCGGCGGCGAGCGCCCGCGCGGCCCTCGGGACCGCGCTCAGCAGCCGCTTCCCTTCGAGAGGCTCGACGCCCAGGGTGAATTTGCGTTTCCTGAAGGGCATCATCCCTCCTGCGCCTCGAACCTTGGATCGCGGCCCGCGTCCGCACGCGGTGCGGAGGCTCCCGGCCCCCATCTAAGGTTCGATCGGCAGGGGGCGGGCCCCGCTCCACCAAATGCGCAGGCGGCGGCCGGCGGCTCTCATCCGTCATTCGTGACGGGGGGATTTCACCGCCGCCTGCGCATGGACCTCCTGCGGGGCCGGGCGGACGGGCGTACCGTCGGCGACCGCGCCGACGTCGAGCACGACCTGCTCCTCGGGCTCGAGGCCGGAGAGGATCTCGATCCTCAGGCCGTCGTCGGCGCCGATGTCGACGCGCGTCTTCCTGGCGACGCCGTCCTTGACGACGAAGACGTCGCCCTTGCCCCCGCGCGATTCGCCCGCGAGGGCCGAGGCCGGGAGCGTCGACGCCTTCCGCGACTGGTCGAGGACGACCGTGGCGACGCCGTACATGCCCGGCCGAAGCTCGGCCCCGGGGTTGGGGAGGTCGATCTCGGTGTACATGGTCCGGCTCGTCGGGTCCTCGGAGTCGGCGAACCGGGAGACGGCCCCCTTGAAGACCCTCCCCGGCAGCGCGTCGAGCGTGACGTCGGCCTCGTCGCCCACGTCGGCGTACGGGACGTCGCGGTCGGGGATATGGGTCATGACGCGGACCTTGTCGATTCGCGCGATCGTGAGCAGCGGGACCGTGCCCCCCTCGGCCGCCGACCGGATGAAGGCTCCGGGGAAGAAGTTGCGGCGGGTCACGACGCCGTCGTACGGGGACGAGATCTTCATGTAGGCGACGAAGACCTGAGCCTTGGCGTGCCTCGCCCGGGCCACGTCGACGGCGGCCCTGGCGGCGACGACGTCGGCCTCGGCCTTCTTCACGCGGGCGGCCGCGGCCTCGAGCTGCGCCTTGGCGTTGAGCACGGCCTTGCGCGAGGCCGTCTCGGACGCCATGGCCGACTCGTAGCCTTCCTCCTCCTCGTCGGCGATCTGCTGGGGGATCGCCTGCCGGGCCACGAGGTCGCGGTAGCGCGCGAACTTCTTCTCGTGATAGCTCCGCATCGACTCGTACCGCTCGACCTCGGCCTCCGACTGCTCCACGGCCGTCGCGGAGGCCGCCCGGTCCGCCCGCGCCGAGTCGACCAGGGCCTGGGCCTGCACGACGGCCGCCTCGGCCTGGGCGACGTCGGCCGCCGTCTTCTTGGCCTCCTCGACGTCCTCCGGGTCGTCGATCTCGGCCAGGACCTGGCCGGCCTTCACGCGGTCGCCGTAGTCGACGTGCAGCTTCGCGAGGTATCCCGACACCTTGGCGAACAGGTCGGCCTCCTGGAACGGCCGCACCGAGCCGACCTGCGCGCTGGTCCTGCGGATCCCCCCGGGCGACAAACTGACGACCTGGACGGCGATCGGCTCGACGGACGAGCCCGCCTTCGCCGCGGGGCTCGGGACGGCCGAGCGGCCCGGGAAGTCCCGGCCGGCGAAATGCCACCAACCCAGGGCGACGGCGAGGCCGACGACGACGGCCCCGAGCCCCGCCCACGCCCATCTCGCGCGGGGGCGGCCTTCGCCGCGGAACGACTTCACGCCTCCGACTCCCACTGCTGCGTTGGACACGGCGGTCGTCTCCTTCGATTCGCAAGGATTCACCAGGACGCGACGGATGGCGAGGCGCGTCACTCCGAAAGGCTCGCCGACTCTTCGCCCTCGTCGGATTCGATTTCGGCTTCGCCGATCTCGTCCTCGTCACCCCCCTCGGATCCGGGGCGGACGAGCAGCGAATAGAGGCAGGGGAGGACGAACAGCGTGGCCGGCTCGTTGGCGGCCAGCCCCCCCAGGATGGCCCGCGCCAGCGGGGCGTTCGCCTCGCTGCCGCGCTCCAGCGCCAGGGCTCCGGGTATCAGCGCGAAGAAGGCGGCGACGGCCGTCATGGTCACGGGCTTCACGCGGATCGAGGCCGACTTGAAAATCGCCTGGAACGGCGTCAGGCCCTCCGAACGCCGCAACTCCTGGGCGAAGTCGGTCATGAGGACCGTGTTCGAGACGTTGATACCGACTACGAAGATGACCCCCAGCAGCGACTGCACGTTCACGGCCGTCCCCGTCAGGTACAGCATCGGCAGCACGCCGATGAGGCTCAACGGCACGTTCACCATCACGGACAGCGGCACGACCCACGACTTGCTGAGGGCTACCATCAGGAAGTAGATGAGCACCGACGCCGCCATCAGGCCCAGGCCCAGGTTCTTGAAGGTCTCCTGCATCCGCGAATACTCGCCGCTCAGCGTGATCTTCGACCCCTTCAGGACCGCGGGGCCGCTCGACGCGGGGTCGTAGGGCGCCCACGAGCCGTCCTCCCGGCGCTCGCCGAACTCGTCGAGCGCCCGGGCGACGTCGTCGGAGACGTGGCCGAGGTCGCGACCGTGGATCCCCATCGAGAGGTCGATCGTCGGCTGGATGTTGTCGTGCGTGACCTCGGTCGGGACGGTCGTCCGCCGCAGCGAGATCAGGTTCCTCAGCGGGATCGCCTCGCCCTGGTTCTTGCTGGTGACCGGGATGTTCAGGATCGTGTCGATCGACTTGACGTCCCCCTCGGGGTACTGGACGCCGACGAAGTACTGGTTGCCGCCGATCGGGTCGATCCAGAAGTTCCGCTTGTTGAACTGGATCGACGAGTTGAGCGCCGCCACCACGTTCTTCATCACCTCGACCTGAGTCAGGCCCAGGTCGGACGCCTTGGCCCGGTCGACGTCGATCACGTATTCTGGGTAGTCGAGACGCTGGATGATCCGGGCGTCGACGACGCCGTCGATCCGCTCGCAGCGGGCGCGAATCCGGTCGGCCACGGCCCGCGCCGATTTCTGGTCCTTGCTGGTGACGCGGATGTTGATGGGCGTCGACTTGCCCTCGTTCATGGCCCCGCGGACCAGGCCGCCGGCGTCGAACCCGAAGTCGCAGCCCTGGAACCGCGGGTCCTTCGCCACGGCCGTCCGGACGAGGTGGACGTATTCCTGGGCCGACTTCGAGCGATGCTCGGCGAGCTGCACTTTCACCACGGCGTCCATCGGCCCGGCGTTCGGGGTGTAGGCCGCCGACCAGTCCGCGTTGACGCCGATCTCCGAGACGAACTGCTCCAGGTCGTGGTGCGGGATCGTCGACTTGAGCAGGTCCTCCAACTGGGCGACCTTCTCCTCCGTCCGCTCGATCCGCGTGCCGCTGTGGGCCCGCATGTACATCTCGAAGGCCCCGCCGTCCACGTCCGGGTAGAACTCCCGGCGCATGATCGGCCACATGAAGACGAGCGTCGCGGCCAGCAGGCCGAAGGCGGCCGCGATGACGGGGACGCGATACTGAAGGACGACGCCCAGCACCCGCGAGTACGACGCGAAGACGGCGTCTACGCCCTTCTCCCAGCGCCGGAAGGCCCGGGCGATCAGGCCGGGCCGCGGACCCTCCTCCTCGGAGCCGTCTCCATGGCCGTGGCCGTGTCCGGAGAGCCACGCGGCGCTGCAGGTCGGGACGAGCGTCCGCGACAGGACGTAGGACGAGCCCATCGCGAAGGCCACGGCAAGGGTCATCGGCATGAAGAGGAACTCGCCCATGCCGGGCATGAGGGCCAGCGGGGCGAGGACCAGGAAGGTGCAGAGGGTCGCGATCAACTCCGGCAGCGCGACCTCGCTGGCGCCGAGGTACGCCGCCTCCTCGGGGCGGGCGCCGAGGCCGAGGTGCCGGTGGGTGTTCTCCAGGCAGATGATCGCGCTGTCGATCATCGGGCCGATGGCCAGCGTGAGGCCGGCGAGGGTCATGACGTTGACCGTCTGCCCCGCGTAATACAGCAGGATGCAGGCCGACAGGACCGAGATCGGCAGGGTCATGACGGCGATCGCCGTCATCCGCCACTGGCCCAGGAACAGCAGGATCGTCATCGAGCAGAGGACGGCCCCCAGGACCCCCTCCTGCACCAGGCTGGAGATGGCCTGGCGCACGAAGACGGACTGGTCCATGACCAGCTTGAGCTGGATCCCACCGCGCGTCAGGCGGGCGGTGAACTCGTCGAGCCGGTCCCGGACGCCGTTGACGACGGCCAGGGTGCTGGAGCCGAGCTGGCGGAAGATCGGGATGTAGACCTCGCGGCGGCCGTCGATCCGCACCACGTTCGTCTGGATGTACGAGGCGTCCTTGGGGGTCGCGACGTCCTTCAGGTACGAGACGTTGCCGATCTCCGAGCGGAGCGGGATGTCGCCCATGTCCGACGGGTAGTCGAACATCGAGTTCGAGTCGAGCGCGTAGTCGAGGTCGCCGATCTTGGCGTCGCCGGTGGGGAGGAAGACGTTGTAGTCGTCCATCGCGTTCATGACGTCGAGCGGCGAGAGGCGGCGGGCCTCCATCTTCTGGCGGTCGAGGTACGCCATCACGGCCCGGATCTTGCCCCCGTAGACCACCGGGGCGATCGCGCCGTTGACGCTCATGACCATGTTCCGGACCTCGTACCGGCCCACGTCGTAGAGGATCGACTCGTTCTGGGAGCCGTCCGGGCTGTCGACGGCGAGGATGCCGACCGGCGTCGTCCCGGTCGGGTCGAACGGCAGGACGACCGGCGGCAGCGTCCCGGGGGGTAGGGCGGGGATGGCCGCCGTGGCCAGCGAGTTCACCTGCGTGAGCGCCCCGTTGGGGTCGACGCCGCTGCGGAAATAGTCGCGCACCACGCTGGCGCCGACGATCGATCGCGAGTCCTGCCGCCGGGTGCCGTTGGCCTGGCCGACCCAGCGCTCCATCCGGTTGGTGATGTCCTTCTCGACGCCGGCCGCCGGCATGCCCGAGTAGAACGTCAGCACCTGCACCGCCGGGCTCCGGAAGACCGGCAGGATGTCGATGGGGATCAGGTTGATCGCGACGAACCCCAGCATCACGAGCGTCAAACAGAAGACCACGACCGCGTGCGGGTTGCGCAGCGAGGCCCGTATCAAGCCGTTCATCGAGGCTCTCCGTCGGATGTCGAGACGGCCGCCGCGCGAGAGCCCGACTCTCGTTCATGAGACGAAGGGCCGCGGCCCGTACGGCGGGGTTTCAATCGGCCCGGGGCGTTCGAACGGCCTCAACAACGCAGGGGAAGCTTGCGTGGAGAGTTGCCGATATCCCGAGTTGGGCACGCGGATCCGGGCCGGAAACCGGCGGCGACGGACAGGACCTTCGAGAGATGAGGCGAGGTCCCGGCCCCGAAGAAATCGGGAGCGTCGTCCGCCGCCGTGCGCCTCAGGGCGAACCCACGTCGTTCGGGGCGGGGATCGGGCCACTGGCAGACCCGGACGATGAAACGGCCTCGTTCCAGGGGGGAACCATGGCCGGCGGCGATGGGGCACGCGCAGGCGCGGGCGACGAGCAGCGTGGCCAGGATCTTGGTCGCAATCATCGACCGCGGCATGGCGAGTCCCGGACCTGGCTGGTGAGTCGAATCCCCGAGCCCGCAGGGCGACATGCACTAATAAAATTTAATGTACGGTTCGCCAGGAGGATCGTCAACCCACGGAGCCGCATTTCGCGGCATCTCGATCAGGCTCGGTGCGACACCCCCGCGCCACGCCTCTTGAGCCTCCCTTAGCGACGGATCCCGCCGCTCTATCTAAATACGCACGGTGAATCAGCCTCGCCGTGACGTCAGTCGTGGGTCACCGCGATCGAGTGGGCCTCCAGCATGGAGCACTACCGAAGGACCGCCCATACCTGCTTCGACATCAAGTCCCACCTGGCGTGGATCACGAAGCACCGCAAGAAGTTGCTGCAGGCGGACGTGGGCGTCCGTCTGCGGCAGCTGGTGCGGGTCATCCGTTCGGATCTGGAGGTGGAGATCATCAAAGGGCATATGAGCAAGGACCATGTGCACCTGTTCGTGTCGTGCCCGCCGCACGTGTCGGCGATCGCCCTGATGCAGGGGCTCAAGGAGAGGACGTCGCGGAAGCTGCTGCAGGAGTACAGCCATCTGAACAAGCAGTGCTGGGGCCGTCGCCTGTGTGCACCGGGCTTCTTCTTCGAGAAGCTCGCGGTCAACTTCCTGGCCATGGCCAAGCTCCGCCGCTGCTTCCGGCTCATCGAGCCGTCAGACAGAACCTAGAGCAGGGGATCAAATCGGCACGTCGTGCGAGGCGCCTTCCTTCAAACTGCGGCGTCGCTTGTCGTAGATTTGCGTCGTGGTGACGTGGCGATGGCCGAGCAGGTCCTTCACCTTGACGATGTCGACCCCGGCGTCGAGGAGCAGGGTGGCGGTCGTCGCCCGCAGCGAATGGGGCGTGTAGACGTACGTCTTCACCTTCCGCACGCCGCCTTCGCCGTCCGGCACCTCTTCCTCGACCTTCGATCCCGGCAGTCTGGCCAGATAGCGCTGGACGAGGTTGTACATCGTCACGAGGCCGATCGGCTTGTCGCCGAGCTCCGCCTTCCTCGAACACCGCCGGGCGCGGAACAAGGCTCCCCTCGTCAGCCCGGCCTTGGCCAGGTACTCGGAGACCGCCTCGGCCGCGGCGAAGTGGAGCCCGATCCGCCTGTGCTTGTCGCCCTTCTCGTGCAACGCGAGCGTCGCCTCGTCGCCGTCCTGGTGGAAGTCCTTGATCCGGAGGCGGCAGACGGTGCCGATGCGGGCCCCGGTGTAGAGGAAGACCTTCAGGATCGCCCGGTCGCGGAAGTCGAAGACCGTGTCGCCCGAGGGGAGCCCCATGAGCTGGCGGGTTCGGGTGGCCGACAGGGCCTTGGTCTCGTCGCGGGGGTCGGACGAGCCGCGGGGGATGAATTGGGCGTGGGCCGGGTTGGGCACGACGATCGGCAGCCGGAACTCGGAGGCCGCGCCCTGGAGGTACTTGTAGAAGCTCGAGAGGCTGGCGATGCGGCGGTTGACGGTCTTGGGGGCCATGCCGGACTCGAGCATGAGGTCGCGGAACGCCTGGACGTCGACGATGGATACCGTGAGCATGCAGGTCGCGTCTTCGGGCCAGCGGATTTCGGCGGCCTCGCAGAAGGCCATGACGTCGCGACGATAGGCGCGCCTCGTGTGGGGCGACTCGCGGCGGGCGACCCAGCGTTCGAAGATCTGGGCGACCGAGTCGTAGAACCCGGCGACCTGGCGCTGGACCTCGGGCGTCGCCCGACCCAAGAGCACGGGCGGCAGCCCCGGGCTGTCCTCGAGCGTCGCCGGCACGAGCGTCTCGTCCGCCATCGAGTCGTCCTCCGGGCCCGGCCCAGGCAGCCCGTCATCGTCGTCTTCTTTGATCTTATCGGTCATCCCCTGTTAAGTTGTCCGCTATTTGGAACGGTTTATTTGGAGCTGTCTGGCACTTAAACATCGGCCCTCAGTGCCGTCTCACGGTTTCAGCGATGGCCGCTCCGGGCTGATGTATATCAGCCATTATTGGCCCCGGAGTAGCGATGGAACAAGAAACCGGCGCAAGGGCCGTCACGCTGCCAGGTCATCGGACTCGTCGGGGTTCCGGAGCGGCCGCAGTCGCCCTCGTCGCACCGACTCCTTGAGGACGAACTCGTACCGAACCATCACGTCGATGTGATCGAGCAAGAGCGGCGAGCGCCGTTCGACATTCTCCCACTTGACCAGCCGGCCGGTCGCACGAATTCGGCCCAAAGTGGAATCGACCGTGGACCAGGTGGTGAGTAAGCGGATGGTCAAGAAGCAGCAGATGCGCTGGAGCCAACGGGGGGCCCACCTGCTGCTCCAGGTCCGCACGCAGGTCTTGAACGACGACCTGCGGCCGACCTTCGAACGCTGGTATCCAGGCCCGAAAGCGGACGTCGCCCCCACCCAGGAGGCCGGAGCCTAGCACCCTGTTTGGCCCGGTCTCTGTTTGCTATCGGAAGACCAACAGCTCTCCCGCGTGACATTCGATTTTGGCTACTACCCGGCGCGAGCGGTCCCACGACTTCGCCTGGTAGCAAGAAGCTGTGGTAGATCACCTTCGGCTCTTAGAGAGGCCGAAATTCTGGGCCGGACTCGTTGGGAAGCAACTCGCCGCCGGGCCCATACACAATCACGTCGTAGGCGAGTGAAGAGTCCTCGCTCAGGGACCGATCGGCCAGGCGGTCGATCGATTGCAGATTCGCCGTGCGAGTCAGGAGATCCGGCCGTCGTCGGACGGCTCAGGACCGATCGGGGCGAAATCGTCGTCGTCGAGCCGCCCATAGCCGCCGAGGTCGTAGGCCTCGTCGTTGGTCCGGCTCGCGATCGGTGCCGAGAGCATCGCCAGGGCCATCTTGGGCTTGATGAACTCACGCGCCGCGTCGAGCGACACCGCGCGGATCGCCGCCAGCGGCGCGTCCGGCGTCCGGAATGCCTCGCCGGGGCGGTCCTTCGTGTAGCGGATCAGCAAGACAAACGCCTCCGGGGCGCGGGCAGCAGCATGGCCGACAGAGCCGAGAGGTCCGCCGCCACAAACGCCCGACTGTCGCCGCCCAGCGACCACCAGGCCGGGTCGTCAGTCGGCGGCAGGTCCGCGTGGATCACCGACGCGGGCGGGATCGCGTCGAAGTCCGGGATCTCCCCGGTCGTGCTGGCAATCAGCACCGTCACAGCCCGCTCCTCAGAGCTGTCCTCGAAGAGGATGCGAGGCGTGAACAGCTTCTCGGCAATGAGCGTCAGGCTCGCCTTCTCAATCGTGGAGGCCCCGGCGCGGAGCATCGCCGGCTTGGTCGCGGCCTCGTCCTTCGTGCGCGCGGAGGGAAAGATCTCCGCCTTGCCGGCGAGCACGGCATACACGTCCGTGATGCCGGGTACCGGCGTGCGCGCAATCCGCTGGGTCAGCCGGAACCGCGCGTACTGGAACATCCCCAGAACCAGAGGGCGGGTCCGGATGACTTCGAGGCGTACCGCCTCGTCAGGCCCGGCCAGGGCGCGGGGGCGGCGCAGCGTTATCTCGCGCGGGGCCGCGGCGGCGATCGACCGAGGGTGGCCCGGGGCGTACCCAAACGACTCGCCAAGCCAGGTGGTCCGCGTCAGCTCGCCGGGCCGTCGCGCCCAGTTGACGACGTCGACCAGCGGTGGCCGCACCGTGGTCAGGCGGGCCGTGCCGTCGTCTGGCCCCGGCCAGTCGTCGGGAAGCGGATCCCGCAGGGAGAAGACCTCGGCGCCCGGCAGAGGGTAGCGTTCCCAGGCCCTGCGCCGGGCGTCTCCCAGCTCGAAGGGCACGTCGTCACAGCGCGTCAGTCCCACAAGCCGGCCTTCGCCGAGGACCGATCCGGAATCGAGCCGCAGCGGCTCGGCCCGCGCATCCCGCAGCACGCCTCGCTGCTCCGCGGCCAGGCGGAAGCGCGTGGCCGCCACGGCACGGTCCGGGGGCCGTTCGAGCCCCGGCTCGGGCCGGGCGGCAAACACGGGCAGGGCGTCGATCGGCGATGCGTCGAGGACGATCGCGCCGGCCGGCTCGCGGCGGCGGTCGGGGTCGGCCGCCGGCGGCTGCCCCTGGGCACCGCCACCCGGCCCGGCGATCGGCGCGGCGGGCCAGCGCGGCCGCTCGCGCCTGTGCGCGTTCGGCCCCCGCGGAATCGCCGCCACGGCCGATTCCACGAAGCCAAAGTCGCTCAGGACCAGCACCCCCTCATCCCGCCGCAGGGCGTCGAGGGCCTGCCGCGCCCAGAGCGGCACGACCACCTCGGCCTTGCGGAATCCCAGCTCCAGCCGCTCGCGCTTCAGCCGGCCCAGGCCGCCGGGCATCATCGCCAGGAGCTGCGCATCGACGTGGCCGGCGTCGTTCAGCCCGGCAAGATCCATGCGCTCTAGGGCGAAGGGAAAGCTCAGCAGCGTCGAGCTCAGTAGCGGGAAAGGAGCCCGTAGCGGGAAGTAAGGCGTGCGCAGGCTCGCCGCCACGAGGGCCCGCCGTGGGGGCGTCGCTGGATCCGGGGCAAGCCACTTCAGGTCGCCGTATGAGCCCGGAAGCCGGTTCGACACAGTACCGTCCGCCGCGCCGAAGGCGGGCAGCAGATCGTCGTCGAACGACGTGAACAGCAGTCGGAGAAATGCCGGGTCGAACCAGTGGGCGAGCTGCCTGCGACGCGCGAACGCTGTCTCCGCCGCCGGCACCTCGGGGATCGCCGCCGGCGCGAACTCGGGCATCTGCGCGCCGGGCACCGGCAGAACCCGGCTAACCTCGCCGGCCGCCATGCGGATCGTGATCTGTGGCAACGTCAACGCGGTGCCGCGACCCATGTTGGCGAACGGCAGGCGGACGATGTGCGCCTCGCGATCGACGAACGACTGCCGCTCGGCCGGACGGCCGGCAAGCAGCCATTGCCACCCGAGGGCGGGATGCTCCAGGTGCGGCAGCCCCGTGGGATCCGCCGCCTCGGCGGGATCCAGCTCGGCGAGCCAGAACACCCAGCCGGCATCGACAACCAGAGCCTCGCTGGTCGCCCCACCACCGAGGAACCGGCTCGCGTAGTCCGCGGCCGTCCGGAGTGTGACCGGTTGCACGACGGTCCACTCGATGATCGCGGCACCGGCATGAATGCGATGCGCCGCCACGGCCGGGCAATTCCGGGGGGCTGCCGGCCCCAGGCCGAGGAACAGGGCTTCAAGCGTCCAGTCGGCGCGGTCCATCGTCAGCGTGATCACGTGCGTCCAGTTCACGCCCTCATGCCGCAGGCCGATCTGATTCTTGAGCATCAGCTCGCCGGTGACGCGCGGCTCGATGGTCAGCCCAGCACCGCCCGCGATGCGTAACTGGACACCCAGGCGGCCCACCAGGCCGGCGGCACCATCTTCGACCTTGAGCCGGACGAGGATTTCTCCGCCCAGCTCGGCGAGGCAGTCGGGCGCGGCGAACGTTGCGCCCAGCAGGGCAAAGTCGGGCGCGAGGCGTTGGAACCACGAGCCGGCCGGCATGGCCGTCGCTTCACCGCCCGATGCCGAGCGGAACAGGACCGTCCCCAGCCTCGCGGGCAGAGCCTCCAGCTCCGTCGACACCAGCGTCACCACCTCCGTGGGCAAGGTTCGCCGCAGG
The DNA here is from genome assembly GCA_001898385.1 of Planctomycetales bacterium 71-10. Classification (GTDB taxonomy): domain Bacteria; phylum Planctomycetota; class Planctomycetia; order Isosphaerales; family Isosphaeraceae; genus Paludisphaera. Next base: position 3,472 of record MKTT01000138.1, on the reverse strand, counting down.
GAGAAGCCCCACTTGCCGGCGCGGAAGCTCAGCCGCGCGGCGTCGCCGGCCGGCGTCGGGCCGATCGACCACGACAAGAAGGCCGAGGGCTCCGGCGGCTCGGCCTGGCCCTGCGCCACGGTGAACCTCCCGAGATGCGCGGAGAATCCGGGCGGCGGCTCCGGCTCGGCCGCATCGTTCACCACCAGCTTGCCGTCGGCCAGCGTCCCGGACCGCTCGAGAGCGACCGTGAGCAGCCCCGTCGGGCCCTCCAGGTCCACCCGATCGATCTGGAGCGGAAACGTCTCGTCCGTCGCCCCCGCCGGGCGGGGCAAAATCGTCGCCTCGAGCCGGATCACGCGGGGCGCGCCCAGCTCTCCGGCCGGCGCGGGGAACCGCCAGTCGATCGTGCCGCCCACCTCGGCGAGCGACCACGACGACGAGCCGGCTGCTTGCTGCAGCGTGAGCGTGATGATCCCCTCGCCCCGGGCATCGGGCGGCACATCGTCACGCGGCAGCAGGATCGCCTCCAGCCTCGCCACCAGCCCGGTCGCCGTCTGCTCCAGGACATCGAGCTTCAGGGGTCGTAACGCGAACCCGGCGATCCGCGGGGCAGTGCCGGCCGCCGATCGCAGCAGCCAGGCCTGCGCACGAGGCCCTTCGAAAGCCGACTCCTCGCCCTGCTTCAGCCGCACTGCGGCGAGGTCGAGGCAGAGGTCGGGCGAGACCTCCGCGCGGGTCGTCAGGCAAGTGATGAGCCGTTCGTCACCGACGCGCCGCGATCGCTGCGTCGGCTCAGCGGTCTGCTCGCGGATCCAGCCTTCGCCGTCGTGCGTGACCACCGGGCCGGCGCCAGGATCGACAGCCGCCAGGAGCGGCTGACCATTGCGGCGGACGTGATCGACGTAGTCGCTCGCCCCGGGGGTGTCGCCCAGGATCACACCGAACGAAGGCAGCTCCGCGCCCGTCCGTGGCGTGATCACCAGGGGGATCGTCGCACCGGCCGTGTTCTCGGTCCGCGAGAAGACGATCGGCAGAGTACCGGGACCGTTGTGGTTCTTGAGCTCGATCTCCAGCCGCGGCGCCCGGCCGGCCAGCGCCGGCGTGCCCACGAGGCGCAGGGGTAGATCCCCCGCGGTGTGCTCGTCGGTGGGGTGGATCCAGCCCCTGGCGACCGTGTCGGTGAAGGCGAAGGCAACCGCGCCGGCGACGCGAGTGGGGTCGAACCCCACCGGCAGATCCGGCCGGCGCCCGGCCTCGTCGCGCGACTCCGCGGCCTCACTATAGGCCTCGTCAAGGGCCGGCACGGCCAGTCGGTAGCGCCATATCGGCTGCGCGGCGGCCAGGTTCAGCTCGGCGCCGGGCAAGGCGGGCAGGAAGGCGTTGGCGCCTCGCCCCAGAGGGTCCAGTTCCCAGGCGTCGGTGCCGGCGACGATCTTCGCCAGGTCCGGCGGCGGCACCGCGCGAGGCAGGCCCGCGGCGGGAAACCGCAGCGACACCTGACCCGCCGGCCGGAACGGCAGCAGGCCGCGATTGGCGTCCAGAAACGACCGAACTTCCTGGCTGATCGGCCAGGGGAAGTTCCGCGCCAGTGGGGCCTGCGACGGCCGGTGCCAGAGCCGCAGCTCCTCGACCGGAAATTGGAGACGGCCCTCGCCCTGGCCCGCGAAATCGAGCGTCGCCGACAGCGGCCGATTCGGCTCGGCCTCCTCGAACAGCACATTGGCCGAGACGAAAGTGGCCGACTCGAACCGGCCCGACAGCTCCTCGTCCAGCTTCTGGAGCAACTGGTTCCGGGCCTCTTCCGCGACCTCCCCCTCCAGCCCCGATGCGCAGGTCAGCGTCGGCAGCACGGCCTGGGGCAGGTTGCCAGGGTGCTCGACGTCCTTCGGCACCGGCTCCCGGTAAAACGAGCGAGGCGTGACGACGGTCGCCATCGGGTCGTCGATCCGCAGGCTCAACTGGACCGGCCCGGCCGCCGCCTCGGCCAGCGCCAGCGAGCAGCCGCCCGAGCGCAGGGCCTGCACCCGGATTCGCAGGCCGTCGCTTGGGGTGGTCTCGCCGCGCAACAGGCCGATCAGCCGGTCGATCTCGACGACGCCGAGGATCGCGCTCTGGGTCACGCGAGCGGGATTGATCCGCGCCTGCGACCCGGGCGATTCGAGCGCGGCCCAGCCGGTGTCGGTGCAGAGCCACGACCGGAAGCCCGCCACGGTCGTGCTGGTCGAACCCGTCGCGGGCGCGGTGAACGGCGTGGCGGGGCTGGTCAGGGCGCGCACGGTCGCCCGGCCGGTCGTTGTGACGCCACCCGCGTCGGTGATCGTCAGCGTCAGCGGCGGCTCGGGGGCCGGGCTGAGCTGATCCGGCGGGGGCGCGGTCGTCAGGAAGCGGACCTCGCGGGCGGAGCGGCCCGCCCCCGATTCGCGGTCGGCGCCGGCGAGCAACTCGGGCGTGAAGGTCGTTTCCGCGGTGCCCGCGCCGCCGAGATTGAACCGGGTGTTGATCTCGCGAGCCTCCCAATCGATCCGTTTCACGCCCGCGCCCTCGGCCACGCGGGCGAAGACCCGGACCTCGCACGCCGTACCAGGCTCGGTCGTCGTCGAATCGACGAGGCTGGGGATCAGCGACGAACCGCCGATTCGGAACGAGCCGAACACGCCGGCCCAGCCGGCGACGATCGTCCGGGAGGTCGCCGCGACGGATGGGAACGGGTCGACGGCATGCGCCAGATGTGCCGGCCGGCAAGCTCGGGCCGGTTGGCGTCGTCCTCGGGCACGTAATCGTCCTCGCGACGCGGCAGGCGCAGCACGACCGGGACGATCTGGCGATCGGGATAGAACCCCGCCGGCAGGACGCCCTGGAGGTGGGCCCCGGCCGGCTCCAGCCGCAGGTGCGAGATGTCGCCGGCCGCGCCGGTCGGCCACATCTGGGCGATGTTCCGCGCCCAGGCGGTGTTCCCCAGTTGGCCCAGCGGCAGGGTGAGCGCGCCGCCGGTGATCTGGTAGCGCTCGCGGCCCTGCTCCGGCTCGAGCTCCGCCACCGTCAGCCGCAGCGGCTCCTCGAGCGTGAACGTCGGAAATCCGCCCAGCGGGATGGCGAACCACTGTAGCCGAGGGAAGACCTGCACGTTCAGCTCGTCCTCGTCGGAGTGGACGAACCATTCCTCGGCCTGGTCGGACCGGCGGTGCCGCACCGGCTCCAGCAAGATCCGCTTCTGCGGGATCAGGCCCGGCACGCTGATCAAGGCATCGAGCCAGTTCGGCCCGCTTCCCAGCCGGGCATCGACGAAGCGGATCGCCGAACGCAGGATGATCTGCGCCACGCTACGCTCAGTGCTCATGACGAGCCTCCCCCGGCCGTGGCCGAATCCATCGCGATGATCTCCGAGCACGTAACCGTTCACGCCCCGGCGGGGACGAGGGAAGGCGGCGCGCCGCCTGAGCGGTGGGCGGAGACGGCTTGGACGAGGAAGTCGAGCAGGTCGCGGGATTGA
>MKTT01000137.1:69503-90715 GCA_001898385.1 Planctomycetales bacterium 71-10 | reverse complement strand
GTCCGACAGCCGGACGATATACTTCTTGTTCATGGGGCACCTCCGTAGGCCCCAAAGCTACCCAGCAAGCCCCCAAGCCACCAACCCCAGTTCTTAAGCCTGAGGACGCACTAGGAGATGGAGTCATGCGTCGCTCGATCATGCCTGCGTTCGTTTCGCTCGCCGTGGTTGCCGTCTGCACTTCGCCGGCGAGGGCTCAGGTCAATCCTACGCCTGTCACGAACCCCATCCCCGCGGCCGGTGCGCACACCGGAGGGGCGGGTTCGCTGGTTTCCTTCGAAACGACGTTCACTGTGCCGAACGGCGTGATTCTCGATCCGAATTCAGGGTCGGTGAAGCCGTATTCCGTCGATGCAAGCGGCAATGACGTGCCGGCGTCATTCACCTGTTCAACGACCGTCAACACGATAACGGCTGTTGGTCCGGGCGCAGGCGGCACGGTATACAAGATGAAAGGCACCGTCACCTATACCAGTGCACCACTCCTGCCGGACGTACGATTCCGGCACAAGGCCACTGGGATGAAGCCAGGTCCCGGTGGGCTGCCCGTATTCGAATACTTTGAATGGAATCGAATAAATTCAAGTCGCCCTGATGTAGGCCCTATGGGGTAGTCCACGGCCATGCGGAACGCAGTCATGGACTCTTGGGCAACCCAGCGTGCGAGCCCGTTGCTCCCAAAAACCTAGAAATCCTGCCCGAGTCTCGAAGAACGGCGGACGGAAATGTTGCGATGGCGCCTCGGCGGACGGCCGGGGCGTCACGATTGCATGCTCGTGCCATAGAAAGATGGCACGGGCCGCGATCGCCGTGTAGACTTCCCGCGAAGTCGATCTCGGCCCGCACCATGACGAGACACCCGGATATGCACCGCCCACCCGCCCGGCGCGCCTCGCGCACGGTCCGTCTCGGGGTCGAACGCCTCGACGCCCGCCTGGCGCTCAGCGCCTCGGGGTTGCCGCGGGTCGCGCCGAACTATCCGGCCGACCCCGACTTCGCCCGCCAGTGGGGGCTGAACGACCCGGCGGACGTGGACATCGACGCCCCCGAGGCGTGGCGGGCGACGACGGGGTCGGCGGCGACGATCGTGGCCGTGATCGACTCGGGCGTGGACGTCTCCAACCCCGAGTTCAAGGGGAGGCTGTGGGTGAACCCGTCGGCCTCGCGGCGCGGGAGGCCGTCGTACGGGTGGAACTTCGTCGCGAACGACGGCGACGTCCGGGACGACTACGGCCACGGCACGCACGTCGCGGGGATCCTCGGGGCGGCGAACGACGGCCGGGGGATCGTCGGCGTGGACTGGAACGCCCGGCTGATGATCCTGAAGGTGCTGGACGCCCGCGGCGACGGCGAGCCGGCCGACGCCGCCGCCGCGGTCCGGTTCGCCGCCGACCACGGCGCCCGGGTCGTCAGCGCGAGCTGGGCCACCGACGAGTTCAGCCAGGACCTCTACGACGCCATCGCCTACGCCGGCTTGAAGGGCGTGGTCGTCGTGGTCGCCGCCGGGAACGAGTCCGCGAACGACGACCTGCGACCGGTCTATCCGGCGACGTTCGACCTGCCCAACATCCTCGTCGTCGCGGCCGTCGACAAGTCGGGATCGCTGGCGAGCTTCTCGAACTACGGCGCGAACACGGTGGACCTCGCCGCGCCCGGCGTGGACGTCTACAGCACCTACGCATCCCGCTCCAAATACGCGACCCTCTCCGGCACGTCGATGGCCGTGCCGTACGTCGCGGGGGTGGTCTCGCTGGTGGTGGGGCAGCATCCGGGCTGGTCGGCCGAGCAGGTGGTCGCGCACGTCAAGGCGACCGTCCGCCGGGTCGCGAGCCTGGCGGGCGTGACGACCTCCGGCGGGATCGTCGACGCCGCGCAGGCCGTGGGCGTGTCCGGCTCGGGCCCGGCCGGCGACGCGTACGTCGCGCCCGCTCCGGCGGCCCGGCGCGTCAGCGCCCGCAACGTCCGCGCGGCCGGCTCGCGGGCCTTCCGCGCGGCGGCCTCGGCCCTCGCCGCCCGCGCCGTCCCGGCCTTCCGTCCGGGTATGATGCGGGCGGCGGCCGTGTGAGTCTGGGGCTCGGCGAGTGGGGATGGAGGTGGCATCGATGCGAGAGGTGCCGGCTTGTTGGCGGTTCCACTTCGACGGCGACACGGCCACGCTCCGCGACCTCGACTGGCCGGAGGTCGTGCGGGCGTTCCGGGACTTCGCTCGCGGAGATCTCTCCGCCGAGGCCGGCGACGAGCATGTCTCCTTCCAATTCAACGCCGAGCATGCGGCGGTCCTCTACATGCGATCCGGCGCGGCCGTCTTGCGGCCTTACTTCCCGGACCGGTCGGCCGAATCCCAGGACCTGAGCCCCTTCTTCTGCGATTGCTGCGGCGTCCAGCTCGGCGATCCGGACGAGTACCTGTCCCGGTTCCTCGACCGGCAGGATGGTTTCCGCCTGTTCGAGGCCCTGCTGCACGGCCCCGGCCTGCCCGATAGGCTGCCCATTCCCCACGATGGCCATCCCAGGTTGCCGGGCTTCGATGAAGGCGACGCCGAGGACGAACGATCGATCGAACGGTCCCTGGAATGGAGGCCCATGCCGAAAGCGGACGACGGCCATGCATTATGACTTCACCGCGATCCCCGACTCCGAGATCCCGAGGGCGGTCGAGCCCGCGTACCAGCACGTCCTGACGACCTACGTCAGCGAGGCGAACAAGACGGCCGCCATGTGGCGGGCGGTGCCGGACGACCTGCTCGAATTCCGGCCGCACGAGAAGACCAACACGATCCGCGCGATCCTGGCCCACCAACTCCTCTCGGAGCGCCGCTTCTTCGCCCAGTTCGTGGGGACCGAGGAGCCGCCGGTCGACGGGCTTCTGCCGGCCGGGGAGACGCCGCCCGCCGGGGCGTACATCGAGAAGTACGTCGGGCAGGTGCGGCTGCGCCTGCCGCAACTGGCCCGGGGGACGTCGGCCTGGTGGCTGGAGGGCCGGCCGTTCTTCGGCGGCCTGCAACGCGAGCGGATCTGGATCTTCTGGCGGCGGGTGCTCCACACCTGCCACCACCGGACCCAGGTCCAGGGCTGGTTGCGCCTGGCGGGCCATGAGCCGGTCCCGGCGATCTACGGGCCGTCGGGCGACGTGACGTGGGACGAGGCCGACCCGACGTATTCGCTCGACGCGGCGAGACGGGGCGGCTGATCGCGTCGTCGCGGCGGCCGGGCGTCACTCTCGAAACCGGAGGTGGCGGCGCTTTCACGGTGGTCCGGGCGGTCCGCCCGGACGTCCCCATGCCGAAATCCGCCGACGTCCGGGCGGACCGCCCGGACCACCTGTCTCCCCGAGGGACGGGGCGGAATCCAGGAAACAGAGCGACGCCAGCGGGGGACGATCGGCCTTCCCGGATCGGGGCGGGCGGGATACGATCCCCCGTCCGACTCGGCCGAGGTGAGGGCGGGCGCGGGCTGGGCTCATGGAGGGGCCGGCGATGTCGATCTCGATCCACTCGCCCTCCGGCGCGCCGGAGGGCCGCCGGTTCGGCGCGCTGCGGGACCCGCGCGCGTTCGTGCAGGTCTTCGTCGGGGTCTTCTTCCGCGACCTCGAATCGTTCTTCCCCAACTGCCGCGTCGAGCCGCTCGACGACGACGCGCCGGGAGGGGCCTCGCGACGGCCTCGGCCCGGGGGCGGGCTGGACTTCCGGCTGGTGGAGGAGCTTTCGGACGGCAAGACTCGCGGTGTGGCCGTCTCCCTGTTCGGGTCGTGGCACCGGATCGTCCCCGAGGGGCCGATGGGGCTGGGGGACGAGGACGTCCGGCTGATCCGAGCGATGGGCGCCGTGCTGGACCTGAACTACCAGATCCTGTTCCGGCGCTCGGGGATGTCGATCCTCCACCTGCTGCGGGGGATGCCCGAGGACCATTACGTCGCGGCCCGGCTGGAGCCCTCGGCGTACGCGCCCGGCTCCGCGGGGCCGAGCCGCGTGGCCGAGGCCGTGCTCACGCTGCGCACGATGGCCCTGGCGACGTATGAGAACCGCCGCGTCACCACGGGCGTCCTGATCCTGGGGCCCGACCCGGCCGCGGGCCCGTCGCCGGACGGGGCGCTCGGGTTCGGCGTGGAGCTGACCAGCCTCAAGAGCCTGCACCGACTCTGCGACGGTCGCCGCACGGTCATGCTGGTCGATCGCGACGGCCGGCTCGCCGGCGTGGTCGACGTCCGCGACTGGGTTGAGCGGGAGGCCCCCGGGGCGGGCGAGCCGGACGTGCCGTCGCCTCGGATCTATCGCTCGCACGCGCTGGCCACGCGCGACGGGGGCCGCGTCTGCCTGGTCCTGAGCCCGCACCAGGAGATCAAGGTCTTCTCCGGCGGGGCCCAGACGTTCGCCTTCGCCCACGGCCGATGGCGGGTGCTCGACCCGGCGTCCAAGTTCGCGCTCTGGCGCGACGCCGTGGAGGATCCCCGGCTGGCCCGCTCGCTGTTCCAGACGGCGCTGGAGCTGGCCGAGGAGCGGCAGGGGGGCCTGCTGGTCGTCTTCCCCGACCCCGCGCTGGTGATCGGCCGCGTGATCGCCCCGGAGGACGCGCTCGACGCCCACGTCGCCTCGGGCGCGCGGGGCGAGGCCCTCTCCAAGCGGTCGATCCACTACCTGGCCGAGGGCCGGTCGGTGCTGGAGATGGCGCCTTCCGTGGTGGAGGCGCTGGCGTCGCTCGACGGGGCGCTGGCGGTCGACGCGGAGGGCCGGCTGCTGGCCTTCGGCGCGATCCTGCGGCACGACCTCTCGGATCCCCGCGCCCACCGCGACGTCGCCGAGGGGGCGAGGACCACCGCCGCGATCGTCGCCAGCCGATTCGGCCCCGTGCTCAAGGTCAGCGAGGACGGCGTCGTCTCGTGCTTCCTGGACGGCGAGCGCGTCTGGGATTTGTGACTTGCCGCCGAGGGGGCCGGAGCCGAAGATGGACCGACCCGGCGCGACCGGGGCCTCGGTCTTCGGGGCCTCGTAGGCTGGGTCGCGACCCAGCCCAAGATATGCGACGCGGACTCCGGGCTGGGTCGCGACCCAGCCTACGAGGGAGGATGCGTGTCGTCGGCACGCCCATCTTCTGAGGCGAGCCATCGGGAGTTGCGATGACGGACGAGCGGGATTACGCGGCGGAGCTGGAGTTGGTGCTGGACGTCCTGGCCGAGGCGGCCGGGCTGGCCCTGTCCCGGTCGCGGAGCGTGACGCCGGTCGAGAAGGCCAATAAGAGCTACGTCACGGACCTGGACAAGGATCTCGAACGGCTGATCCGGGGCCGGCTCGCCGCGGCCTTCCCCGACGATCGGATCACCGGCGAGGAGTACGCCGCCGAGGGGGGCGACGGACCCCGGCGGTGGTCGATCGACCCCATCGACGGCACCGGCAACCTCGTCCACGGCCTGCCGCTCTGGGCGGTCAGCGTCGGCCTGATCGTCGACGGCGTCCCCACCCTGGGCGCGATCGTGATCCCCCCGCTGGGCGAGACGTACTGGGCCGTGAAGGGGAAGGGGGCGTGGCTCGACGGCCGTCGCCTGGAGGTCCGCGACGCCGACGCCTTCCACGAGCAGGACAACGTCTGCCTGGGGACCAACGCCATGCGCACGGTCGACCCCCGCAGCATGCCGGGGCGGCTCCGCGACCTGGGGAGCGCCTGCTGCGAGCAGGTCTTCGTGGCCGCCGGACGGCTCCAGGCGACCGTCTTCCTGGGCGAGCAGGCCCACGACGTCGCGGCCGGGGTGGTGATCTCGACGGAGGCCGGATGCGCCGTCGGCACGGTGCGGGACGGGAGGATCGACCCCGCGGACTTCGTCGCGAGGACGCCGGTCCCCGTCCCCACGTTCGTCGCCGCCCCGAGGCGGCTGGAATCCCTCCTCAGGTCGGCGCGGGCCTACCCCGCGGATCGGCTCTCCTGACACCAACAAGACGGACATCGCGATGGGCTGCTGGGGCATCAAGAGCTATGACAACGACGACGCCCACGAGGCGCTCGACCGCGGTTTCGAACGCGTCCACGGCGACGTGTACGACGACCTCATGGACGACAAGAACCCGCTGACCCTCGAACAGGTCCAGACGAGGCTGGCGAGCGCCGAGACGCTCGCCGCGGCCCTCGACCTGTTCCTGGACGAGGCCGGCTCGAAGCGCGAGCAGTGGGACGACCTGGACCGCCTGGGCTACGCGGGGATCGTCGTCCGGCACGCCGAACTGGGCGTCCCGATCCCGCCCGACGTCCTGGCCGCGGCGATCCAGTTCCTCGAAGCCGAGGACATGGACTGGGACGCGGACGCCACGACCCGCGGCCTCCGGCGTTCGAAGGAGTTGGAAATGCTCCGGCGCGCGGGGTCGGGCTGATCGCGTAGGCTGGGTCGAGACCCAGCCCGGAGAAGGCGGCGCGTCATCCGGGCTGGGTCGAGACCCAGCCTACGGGACTGGGTCGTAGGCATGGTCGGACACCCATGCGAGGGCCGCGCGGCCGGGGAGGCCGCGCGGCCCTTCGAGGTCCTGGGTTCAGCTCTTGATGATGTCCCGGTAGGTGCCGCCGGCGGGGATCATCGGCAGGACGTGCTCCTGGTAGGGGACCATGACGTCGAGGACGTAGGGGCCCTTGTGGGCGATCATCTCCTTGAGGGCCTCGACGACCTCGGACTTCTTGCGGATCTGGCGGGCCTTGATGCCGAAGCCCTTGGCGAGCGAGACGAAGTCCGGATAGGTGACGTCGGGCAGCTCGCCGGAGCCCTGGCCGACGGCCTCGGGGTGGTCGACGGGGCCGAGGTAGGTGTGGGCGCGGTTGCCGGCGTGGAAGCGGTCCTCCCACTGGACGACCATGCCCAGGTGCTGGTTGTTCAGCACGATCATCTTGATGGGCAGGTTCTCGCAGAAGACCGTGGCCAGCTCCTGGACGTTCATCACGAAGCTACCGTCGCCGTCGATGTCGACGACCAGGGCGTCCGGGAAGGCCGCCTGGGCGCCCATCGCGGCGGGGAGGCCGTAGCCCATGGAGCCCAGGCCGCCGGACGTGATCCACGTCCGCAGCTTCTTGAACTTCGTCCACTGCGCGGCCCACATCTGATGCTGGCCGACGCCCGTCGACATGATGAACTCGCCGTCGGTGATCCGCGAGAACTCGTCGAGGACGTACTGCGGCATGATGGCGTCGTCGCGCTGGTCGTACGTCATCGGGTCGGCCGCGCGCCACTCGTCGACCTGCTTGTGCCAGGCGCGGTAGTCGGCGGCCGGGGCGACGGGGATCAGCTCGCGGAGGAACGACTTGACGTCCGAGTGGATCGGGATGTGGGCGTACTTGTTCTTGTTGATCTCCGAGGCGTCGATGTCGACGTGGACGATCTTGCCGTGCTTGGCGAACTCGGTGAGCTTGCCGGTGACGCGGTCGTCGAACCGGACGCCCAGGGCGAGCAGCAGGTCGGCCTGGTTGACGGCCGTGTTGGCGTAGACCGTGCCGTGCATGCCGAGCATGCCCAGCGACAGGTAGTGGTCGCTGGGGATCGAGCCCAGGCCGTGGACGGTCATCGCGACCGGGATGCCGGCCTTGGCGGCGAACTCGCGCAGCTCGTCGCCGGCGTCGGAGGCCAGGACGCCGCCGCCGCAGTAGATGATGGGGCGCTCGGCCGCCTTCAGCGCCTCGACGACCTCGCGGATCTTGGCGGGGGTCGGCGGGGGGGGGAGGCGATAGCCGGGGAGCTGCATCTCGACGTCGTAGTCGGGATCCTGGACGATTGTGTTCTGGACGTCCTTGGGCATGTCGATCAGGACGGGCCCGGGGCGGCCGGTGGTGGCGAGGTAGAACGCCTCCTTGACCACGCGGGCGATGTCGCGGGCGTCGGTGACCAGGTACGTGTGCTTGCAGATGGCGCGGCAGACCTCGACGGTCGGCGTCTCCTGGAAGGCGTCGGTCCCGATGACGTGGGTCGGCACCTGGCCGGTGATGGCGATCACGGGGATCGAGTCCATCTTGGCGTCGGCCAGGCCGGTGACGAGGTTCAGCGCCCCGGGGCCGGAGGTGGCCATGACGACGCCCGGCTTGCCGCTGGCGCGGGCGTAGCCCTCGGCGGCGAAGACGCCCCCCTGCTCGTGGCGGGGGAGGATGGTGCGGATCCGGTCGCGGAAGCGGGTCAGCGCCTGGTGCATGGGCATGCTGGCGCCGCCCGGGTAGGCGAACACCACCTCGACGCCGTGCCTCGCCAGCGACTCGACCAGGACGTCGGCCCCGGTCGTCGGCCTCGTTGCGGTGGGAACCTTGCGATCGTCGATGGCGGCCACTGGCGTTCCTCGTCTTGCGTCTCGGCGTGCTGTCGAATCCGCTCGCCCGGAAGCTGACAATCTTAATGGATCGCGCCCCCGGGCCACAACCCGACGCGACCCGACATTTTCGCGCCCTCGCGGCGCCCGCGAGCCAGAGGCGCCGGGGCCCCGGCGAGTTCGCGCGGCGGGGTCAATCGGGGGAGGAGGCGCCGTCGTAGCCGATGGGCTCCTTGACGGGCCGGACGAAGTGCATCCCCTTCCCCTTGGCCTTCAGGTCGGCGGCCCTGGCCTCGGCGGCGGCCTTGTCGACGTAGTCGAACGTGGCGACGGTCCGGCCGCCGACGTCGCACACCGCCCACACGACCTTCATCCGCGCCGTCGCGCTCGGCTTGGGCCTCCCGGACGACTCGGGCCGGGGCCGCGGGCGCGACGGGTCCGGCCCCTGCGGGATCCCCCGCGCCTCGGCGGCCTCCGCCGCCGCCCTCAGGTCCCGACGATTCAAGGGCCGTCTCCCCATGCCCGTGCGCTCCGCGGTGTTCGAGTGAGGTGATGGGGGCGTGCCGGCCTAATCGCCCCGCCCGGCAATCATATCCGGCCGTCAATCTGCGAGGCGAGCCCCCGGGGTGCGGCGGGAACGGGCCAGGCGGGCGATGGTGGTGTATGTGTTTTAATGCCAAGGTTTGACGGGGCCGGTCGCCGGGTCGGGGACGGCTCCCGTCGCTTTCGGCCGGATTCCGTCGATTCGCGGCGGGCGGGGGCGGCCGCAGGCCGCGAGGAAATTCGGGCGGTGGGCGAAGGTCCCCTTGCCGCGGGGCCGCGGAAGTCGCCTATAATCTAAGTGGCCAAGGGTCGGATCTTGATCGCAAGTCCCATCCTTCCTATCTCCTTGCGTCGTGCGAATCGGTCGGTTCGACAGTCCTTTTGTATGAGGGTTCGTGCATATGCACATCGCGCCCCAGAGGCGGCCCGGGGGCTTCACGCTCATCGAGCTGCTGGTGGTGATCGCCATCATCGCGGTCCTGATCGCTCTGCTCCTCCCCGCCGTGCAGGCGGCCCGCGAGGCCGCCCGCCGCGCCCAGTGCACCAACAACCTCAAGCAGATCGGGCTCGGGCTCCACAACTACGTCTCCCAGCAGAACTGCTTCCCGCCGCTGGCGGGCAACATGTGGGAATCCGGCCCCGCGAAGCCCGTCATGGGCGACTGGCCGCTGGGCTGGGCCGCGTCGCTGCTGCCGATGATGGAGCAGCAGCAGATGGCCAACGCGATGAACTACTCGTTCGGCTCGAACGACCCGGTGAACTACCAGACGGTCTGCCGGGCGCGGGTGGCGACGTTCATCTGCCCGTCGGAGAGCCTGGCGACCGGGCCGTGGCTGGCGTCGTCGTGGATGAACTACAGCGCCAACGTCGGCGGCCCCGCGTCGATGGCAACCTGGAGTGGCATCATCATCCCGATGCGGGAAGAGCCCGGCAAGACGCGGGTGGGGACGAACTACCCCAACAACTGCGGGACGGTCGGCATCCAGAGCGTGACCGACGGCACGTCGAACACCGTGGCGTTCAGCGAGCGGCTGGTCGGCGTCGGCCCGGGCGACGTCGTGGTCACCCTCGGCTCGCCGAACGCGAAGCGCGTCACCTTCCAGCCCACGGGGGCCGGAGTGACGGCGGACACGGGGGGCGTCGTCCAGGCCCAGGCGTTCGTCCAGGCCTGTCGCAGCCTGCCGGCGACCGCCACCACCGCCAACACGACGAACAACTCCTGGATCGGCGGCGCGGTCTGGGCGGGCTCGCACGCCAACACGCTGCGGTTCAACTGCTACACGCACTTCAACACGCCTAACGGCATGTCGTGCATGGCCGAAGGTTACCCCCCCGGCCAGGCCATCGACGCCATCACGGCCACCAGCAACCACTCCGGCGGCGTCAACGCCTGCATGGCCGACGGCTCGGTCCGGTTCATCAAGGACACGATCTCGATCCCGACGTGGTGGGCGATCGGCACCCGCGCCGGCGGCGAGGTCGTCAGCTCCGACTCGCTCTGATCGTCGTCGCGGCGGCCGGGCGATCGCAGATCCCGGCCGCGTCTCTCCATCCCGCTGGTCGAAAAGAGGTTCGTTCCATGTCTTTCATACGTATGGCGTCCGTCGGCCTCGCCGTGGCCGTCCTCGCCTCCTTCTCCGGGTGCGGCGAGGACGCCGGCAGCGGCGGCGCGGCCCCGATCGACGAGAACAGGCCGGACGCCGGGCTGGAAGCCGCCAAGAAGATCCAGCAGATGCAGCCGCCCCCGCCGCCCGGCAAGAAGGCCCGGCACTGACCCCGGGCCGCCGATCGCCAGGTGCGTCCATCCGCCCGGCCGTTCCCCACTCATTCGGGGAGCGGCCGGGCGTCTTCGTTTCCGGGCCCAATTGCAGGAAGTGGCCGGGCTTCGGCCGATCGGAACCATAGATGGGGACGAGCCGGCGGCATAGCGAACATCCACATTCCTGGATCATGAAAAATTCTACATTTTAGAAAGAAATCCGAATGGTCCTTGCGATCGGCGGTCGAGTATTGTCAATTGCCGGTTGCCCGGGTCTTTTCCTGATCGTAAGTCGAGGCCCGACCTGGCTCCATCGTGCACGAACGGCTTGATCGTTCGGTCCCTCTTCTGGAGAAGCAGTGCATGCTCGTCTCTGATCGTCGCAGGCCTTCGGGATTCACGCTCATCGAATTGCTGGTCGTCATCGCCATCATCGCGGTCCTGATCGCCCTCCTCCTCCCGGCCGTCCAGGCGGCGCGCGAGGCCGCCCGACGCTCCCAGTGCGTCAACAACCTGAAGCAGCTCGGCCTGGCCATGCACAACTACGAGTCCGCCCAGGGCGGGTTCCCCTGGAACCAGGCCTGCGGACGGCCCGGCTCTAGCTGGACCACGATCGACGTGGCCCACGGCCGCAGCGGCCACTCGCTGCTGCTCCCCTACCTGGAGCAGCAGACCGTCGCCAACGCGTTCAACTACGCCTGGGGCCACCAGTTCCTTTACTCTTACGACCTGGACGTGATCCAGGGGACGGCGGCCCGCACCGTCATCTCGTCGTTCCTCTGCCCGAGCGACGGCGGCGGCATCGGTCGCAACAACTACATGCTGTCCAACGGCACCAACTACGACTGGCACTCGCGGATCGAGGGCGCAGGCGTCTTCGGCCGCCCCGACCAGGACAACTGGACGTTGCCCAGCGCCTACGGGGCCGGGACGATCGCCGCGATCACCGACGGCACCTCGAACACCGTCGCCTTCGCCGAGCGTTCCCGCGGCGACAACAGCGCCGCCAAGAAGAGCCCCAGCGACATCTACGTCGGTGCCGGCATGCCCGGCCCCCCGACCTACGTCGCTTCCAACGCCGCCGACTCCGAGTTCATTCGGACCCAGATGATGCCAGCCTGCGCCGCGTTCGCGAAGGCGAACCCTCAGAGCACCTGGGACCATTCGGGGGCCCACTGGGGCAACAGCAACTACAACCAGACGACGTTCAACTTCATGATCACGCCGAACAACAAGACGCCGGACTGCTCCAACTGGGGCTCGCACGGCATCGGCTACGGGTTCCACACGCCCCGCAGCTACCACTCCGGCGGCGTGAACGTCTGCTTGGCCGACGGCTCGGTCCGGTTCATCAAGGACTCGATCAACGTCCAGACCTGGTACGCCCTCGGCACCAGGGCCGGCGGCGAGGTCGTCGGCGCCGACAGCTATTGACCCTCCCCGGGCCGCCGGCCCGGCGCGATGGGCGTGAAAACGAGCGAGGCCGCCGTCGGATGATCCCGACGGCGGCCTCGTCGCGTTTCCAGGGGGACTGGGCCTCACTTCGGGGCCTTGCCCATCGACTTCCGACCTTCCTCCAACTGCTTCATCATGTCGTCGGACCGCTCCTTGGTGATGACCTTCTCCTCGGGGATGTTGGCGGCCCCTTGCTCGCTGCAACCGACCGACAGGAAGGCGCCGCCGACTAGCATGGCGCAGAGGCTTGATAGGAGAGAACGACGATACATCTTCGCCTCGAACATGAAGGAATGGCAAGGTTGGCGCCCGCCTTACGCCGGCGCGTCGGGACGACCTTATACCGTCGCTCTCGCCCCGTCAACCGGCCGCCGGGCTCGGAAGCCCGTCGCGACGACTCGCGCAACCACGGGGCCGGCGGCGGCCCCCGGCCGCGTCGCGGGATCGTTCGGCGCGTGAGTTGCTTCAGGCGCAGGTGGACATCGCCGTTCATCGCCCGAGAGAAGACGCCATGCGCTACCACGTCCTCGCCGCCGACTACGACGGGACCCTGGCCACCGACGGCCGCATCGATCCGCCGACCATCGAGGCGCTGAGGCTGTTGAAGGAGTCGGGCCGCAAGCTCGTGATGGTCACGGGCCGCGAGCTGGACGAGCTGCTGGGACTCGTCGAGGAGCCGGCGCTGTTCGATCGGATCGTCGCGGAGAACGGGGCGCTCCTCTATCGGCCGGAGACGAAGGAGGAGGTGAAGCTGGCCGAGGCCCCGCCGCCCGAGTTCGCCGAGCGGCTGGTCGCCCGCGGGGTCGGGCCGATCTCGGTGGGGCGGGTGATCGTGGCGACGTGGGAGCCGCACGAGTCGACGGTCCTGGAGGTCGTCCGGGACATGGGGCTGGAACTCCAGGTCATCTTCAACAAGGGGGCCGTGATGGTCCTCCCCTCGGGCGTCAACAAGGCGACCGGGCTGGAGGCGTGCCTCCGCGACATGGGCCTCTCGGCGCACAACGTCGTGGGGATCGGCGACGCCGAGAACGACCACGCGTTCCTCGGCTCCAGCGAGGCCGCCGTGGCCGTCTCCAACGCCCTCGAAACCCTGAAGGAGCGCGCCGACTGGACCACGCCCGCCGACCACGGCCGCGGCGTGACGCAGCTCGTGCGGAAGCTGCTCGAAGACGACCTCGCCGAGTTGGAGCCGAAGCTCACGCGGCACCACGTCCTGCTGGGCGAGGACGACGACGGCGAGGAGGTCCGGGTCAACCCCTACGGGCTGAACATCCTGGTCGCCGGCACGTCGGGCGGGGGGAAGTCCACGCTCACCACCGGCCTTTTGGAGCGGTTGGCCGAGTCGCGCTACCAGTTCGTCATCGTCGACCCGGAGGGGGATTACGACGAATTGGAGCTGACCATGAAGCTCGGCGACCCCAAGAACGCCCCGACGGTGGACGAGGTCGAGGAGCTGCTGTCGCGGCCCGAGACGCCGAACGTCTCGGTGAACATGCTGGGGATCGACCTGAAGGACCGGCCGAGCTTCTCCGACCAGCTCATCCCGCGGCTCCAGGACCTCCGCGCCCACACCGGCCGGCCGCACTGGGTCGTCGTGGACGAGGTCCACCACCTGATGCCCGCCGCCTGGCAGCCGGCCCCGCTGGTCATCCCCAAGGAGATGCGCGGGATGCTCTACATCACCGTCCACCCCGACGCCATCGCCCCCGCGCTGCTGGAGTCGGTCGACGTGCTGCTGGCCATCGGCCGCGAGCCGGAGAAGACGATCCGCCTGTTCTGCGAGACGGCCGGCCTCCCCGAGCCCGAGGGCCTGGAACCGACGGAGCTGGAGCGCGGCGAGACCCTGGCCTGGTTCGTCAAGGACGGCCGGCCGCCGTTCCGCGTGAAGACGGCCCCGCCCAAGATCCAGCGGCGGCGGCACAGCCGCAAGTACGCCGAGGGGAACCTGGGGCCGGACCGCAGCTTCTATTTCAAGGGCCCGGAGGAGAAGCTCAACCTCCGCGCCCAGAACCTCGTCGCATTCCTCCAGCTCGCGGAGGGGGTCGACGACGCGACGTGGGAGCACCACCTCCAGCAGGGCGATTATGCGACGTGGTTCCGCGAGGGGATCAAGGACGACGACCTGGCCGCCGCCGCCGAGCAGGTCGCCGCCGCCGCCGGCCTCTCCGCCGAGGAGAGTCGCGCGAAGATCAAGGAGGCGATCGACGAGCGCTACACCCTGCCGGCCGAGCGCGTGACCTCGGCGTGAAGCGACGCGGCCCGCGCCCGATCGGGGCGCGGGCCGCTTCCGTGCTGCATCCGTCAGATCGAGCGGACGCCCCGGCGGCGCCTCCGCAGGGCGAAGCCCGTGGCGGCCAGCCCGGCGATCGACGCCATGGCCAGGCTCCCGGGCTCGGGGACGGCGGCGGTCGCGTTGAAGCGGTACTCGAAGACGCCCGACGAGCCGAACCCGTTCGTCCTGGCGTCATACACTCGGAACTGCGCGGCGTAGTCCCCCGGTGCGACGGCGGTGAAGATGGGCGAGAAGCTCAGCGCCGCATTCGCCAGCCCGAGGGCGAGCGTCGTCCCGCCGGAGAAGATCGGCAGGCCGGAGGCGTCGAGGATCGACAGGCCGGCGGTCGCGCCCACCAGCTCGATGACCAGCTCGGCGTCGGCGATCGAGCCGTTCCAGCGGCCCCCGCTCGAATTCAGCAGCGTCGTCTCGTCCGCATCCGGGGCGAAGCCGCGCAGCGACTCCACGGACCCGATCGCGGTGTTCGCGCCCGTCGGATCGGAGATGTAAAGGCCGGAGAAGACGCCGGAGCCCGGCGTCAGGGCGAACGGCGCGGCGGAGCCCTCGGGGACGTAGTTCGAGGGGCTGACGGTCACCTCGGTCCCCGCGCCGAGGTTCGGCCCGGTGTAGGTGTAGGCGGCCTTGGCGTGGTAGTGGTCGCCGTGATTGTAGAGGAAGGTCAGCCGGCCGCCGTTGGGGTCGGGGAGCCCGGCGTAGGTCCCCGAGGGGATCGTCGTCCGGCCGTCGACGCCGATGAGGAACGGCGCGATGTCGGCGCGGGTCGCGGCGGTCGCGGTCAGGAGGAGCAGGGCGGTCGTCAGCGAGGTCGGGAGGCGCATGGGAGTATCTCCAGGTCGTCGGCGGTGGGGAACCATCCCGCGCGGCCCCGACGAGCGTCGGGGACGTCGGCGCGCGGGCTGGGCGTCGCCCGTTCGCGTCGCGAGACGCGGGGCGCACGGAGGTCGGGCCCGTCGTCGCGACGGGCGAGGCGCGGCGGGATGCCGAGGGCGGCGCCGAGGCGTCGTCCGCGAAGGTCAGGCCGAGGCGGGCGGCGCGCGAGACGCCGCCGCGTCGCGAGAGGCGATGGGCCGCTCGCCCGCCGGGAGAGCGGCCTCGGCCGGCGCGATCGGCCGGTCGAAGGGGTGAGGTCGGAAGGCGCCGGCCGGGAAGCTCGGCTCGGAAGCGAGACGACAGAGCGGGCATGCCCCGTCGGCCTCGGCGGCCGAGACGGCGGTGCCCTCGTCCGTCCCCGCGTGCGAAGGCCCGTGCTCGGTCCCCGTCAGCCGATGCAGGCCGCGATCCCCCAGCGACAGGATGCCGAGGAACAGGGTCAGGACATGCAGGATGGTGCGGGCGCTTCGAGGCGGCATCGTTTCCCGTTCGCGTTCGAGCCGGCGGCCCCTCGCGGCGAGGGGACACCCAGTAAGTGCCGGCGAGCGGATCGGGGTTCCGATGCTGAAGGAGCATCAAGGATCGGGGTTCGAAACGAACGCGTCCGCCTGGCCTGGACGAGGCCGAGGGCGGACGCATTCGGACGGAGCGGCCCCGCGAAGGGCCGCCGCGATCAGGGCTGGACGCTGGCCGGCGGCGGGGCCGGGACGGCGTCGGGGACGACCGACTTCACGGCGTCCTCGACGGCCGAGGCCGGGGCCGGGTCGGCCGGCGGGGTCGCCGGGGCCGGGGCGGCCGGGGCCGCGGCGGCGGGCTTGGCGGCCTCGGTGGCGGCGGGGGCCGCGACGGGAGCCGCATAGACCGACTTCGACGGGGCCTGGAGCGAGGCGTACGGCGTCTCGTAGATCGGCATCGACGAGCCGAAGACCGGCGGCTCGTAGACCGACGAGTAGCAGCCGCTGTAGCAGGACGAGTAGCAGCTCGTCTCGATCGGGGCGTACGACCTGTGGTGCTTCTTGAACAGGCCGCCGTGGAACAGCCTCTTCAGGAAGCAGCCCCTCCGCTCGCTGTAGCAGCTCGGCCAGGGGTCGCTGTAGCAGCTCTCGCTGTAGCAGCCGCCGATGTAGTCGGCCGAGGAATAGCAGCCGCTGTAGCACGAAGGCTCGTACGACGAATAGCAGCTGTCGTAGGAGCTGGTGTAGCACGACGGGACGTAAGCGACGTCCGCGTGCTTGTGGTGACAGCCGAGGCCGCTCAGGGCCATCAGCATCACGACCGTCCCATGCATGTCATGTCTCCCGTTGTGGATCGATGGGCGGGACGGGGGCGGTGAAGCCTCTCACGTCCCGCGGCCTGTGGGGTCCCCTTGATCGCTAATCTCTGTCCAGGCAGACCAAATTCTAATACGCATTCCATGGGCCGGCAACGAAATCTTGGATGATTAGGAAGCCGAGGTGGTTTGGGAAAAATAGTCCTGCCGCCTGGCGCGGTTGATCCGGCCGATCGTCGATCCGGGTCGGGCCGCGGCCGGCGATCGGCTATGATTGAGCTTCGAGCGGATGGGCGGTGACCATCCTGGATGGAGAAGGGGGGATCGCATGGGGAGGAAGCCGGAGACCCGGAAGGCGGAAGGGTCGGGCCCCGGGGGCGACCCGCTCGTCGAGGGGGTGCCGTCGACGGAGGGCTCGCCGTGGCCGCCGTGGGCGCGAGGGCTGGCGACGGCCGCGCTGGCGGTCCACATCGCGGCGGTGGCGGGGGGCGCGCTGGGGGTGCCGCCGTCGTCGCGGCTCCAGCGGTGGTTCGCGGACCTCTTCACCTGGCATCACGGCCTGTTCGACCAGGGCTACGCCTATCGCTACTACGCCGAGCCGCCGCCGACGCCGCTCGTGGTGGCGACGCTCCATCGCGAGGACGGCGGGGACGAGACGATCCGCCTCCCCGAGCGCCACGTCGCCGGGCCGCCGATGCGTCGGCAGCGGCAGCTCGCGCTGGCGAACGCGCTGTTCGCCGCGAGCCGCCCGCCGCGCGACGATCACGACCACGACCATGACGACGAGCCGCGGGAGTCGTGGCTCGCCCGATCGTACGCGCGGCACCTGGGACGGACGCACCCGGGGACGGCGTCGGTGACGCTGAAGCTCCAGCAGCATCTGATCCCGGCGCCGGACCGGGTGCTGGACGAGTTGCAGGAGTCCGGGGGCCCGTTCGACCTGTTCGCGCCGTCCATGTTCACCACGCCCCGATGGATCGGAGACTTCCCGTGCGACGGTTCCTGATCGACGCGGTCGACTACCTGCGCGGGCTGGCCTCCGGGTTCGCCCGGGGCTGGTCGCGGTTCTTCTTCCTCCCCGCCGACCCGACGCCGCTGGGCCTGATCCGCGTCGCCGTGGGACTGCTGGGCTTCTGGAGCCTGTTCGTCATCGGCCTGGACCTGCACGCCTACCTGGGCTCGCAGGGGTGGTCGGACGCGACGAACGCCTACGAGGCGATGCCGCCGTTCGGCTGGTCGCTCTGGTTCTTCGTTCCCGATCCCATGCTCAGGGCGGCGTGGCTGGCGTCGCTGGGCGTGTTCGCGCTGATGACGCTGGGGCTGTTCAGCCGGACGACGTCGGTGCTGGCGTGGGTCGTCATCGTCTCGACCGTGCGGCGGATCCCGATCGCGCTGTTCGGGTTCGACCAGATCCTCTCGACGCTGGCCTTGTACCTCGCGGCGAGCGGCGCGAGCGGCCAGGCGGTGTCGCTGGATCGGTTCCTGAAGCGGTATCGCGAGGCCCGCCTCAACGCGGCGATCGTCCGGCCGAAGGGGGCGCGGGTGGTCTCGCCGGACGCGCCGGGGAGGCCCGGGGCGACGGTCTCGGCGAACCTGGGCCTGCGGCTGATCCAGCTCCACCTGGCGTTCATCTA
This sequence comes from Planctomycetales bacterium 71-10, assembly GCA_001898385.1. Lineage (GTDB taxonomy): Bacteria > Planctomycetota > Planctomycetia > Isosphaerales > Isosphaeraceae > Paludisphaera. Next base: position 72,631 of record MKTT01000137.1, on the reverse strand, counting down.
CGGCATGGCCGGCCTGGCGAAGCTCCAGGGGCCGTCGTGGTGGACGGGCATGGCGCTGTGGGGGACGATGACCGCCGGCGAGTTCGCCTGGCTCGACTTCACGCGGCTCGCCGCCTGGCCGATGGTCCTGAACGTCCTGACCCACGGCAGCCTGGCGCTGGAGATCGCCTATCCGATCCTCGTCTGGTTCGGGGCGACGCGACCGCTGATGATCGCCGGGGCGGTGCTGCTGCACCTGGGGATCGCGCTGGTGAGCCCGGGGCTGGCCGAGTTCGGCCTGGCGATGATCGCGGCGAACCTGGCGTTCGTCTCGGGGCGATGGCTCCGCGGCCTGGCGACCGGCCGCGAGGACGAGCAGCCGGCGGTCCGGGTGCTGTTCGACGGCGCGTGCCCGAGGTGTCGCGCGTCGATGGCCCTGCTCACGGCCGCCGACCCCGATCACGTCGTCGAGCCGATCGACCTGACGGCGGTCGACGTGAAGGCCGTCCACCCGAGCCTCACGCCCGAGGCGTGCATGAGGGCGATGCACGTCGTCGAGCGGTCGGGGAAGGTGAAGGCGGGGTACGACGCCGTCGTGCGGGTCGGTTCATGGTTGCCGCTGTTCCGCCCGCTGGCGATCGTCGGCGCACTGCCGGGGGTCGCGAACGTGGGGCGGATCGTGTACGATCGAGTGGCGTCCTCGCGGCCGCGCGACGCGGCCTGCACGGACGACGTTTGCGGTCTCCATCCCCCGGTCTCTCCGGCCGGCCCCTCCTCTCAGGGTCGCGATTCTTCCGCGACCGAGGGCCGCGCCCGGGACCTGTCGCCAAGACGGTGAGGGCAGCATGAACATCAACGGCAAGCACCCCTCGACGCCCGCGCCGGCCCCCCGCGCCGAGGCCCCGGCCGGCGCGCGCCTGTTCGTCCACGAGCCCGGCTGGCGCGTGAGCATCAAGCGCGGCAGCGACCGCGTCTTCTGCCACATGATGACCCCGGGGCAGGACTACTACCATCGCCTGATGGACGGCGAGCTGCACCTGCACCAGGACTCCGAGCGCCTCTGCCTGGCCTGCGCGGCGCGGCGCGGGATCATCAGCTACGAGGCCCGCCGCCTCCCCGACGAGGCCCCCAAGCTCCTGATCGACTCCGGCGAGATGCCCATCTTCGTCCTGGGCGTCGACGACTCGAAGTAAGCCCATCTCCCGGGCCGCGACGCCGCGACCCTCCACCTCTCGACTCCGCCGCGACGCCCTCGGCGTCGATCCGACCTCCGTCCAGTCCGAATGGATTCGTCGCGCGGCCCGGCCGCGGGAGTTCCGCCGTGCGCGCCGGGGCGATCGGTTGTCGCGCGGCGCGCCGGGGGCGAGAATGGGGACTTCGACATGCCGGGGACGCGCGGGAGCTTCGAAACGATGGTGAGAGCGAATGCGGCGGGATGGGCGGCGCTGGCGATCATGCTGGGCCTGGGGGCCGGGGGGACTGCCGAGGAACCGGCCGGGCCGACCTTGCCGCCGGTCTCCGAGCGGGCCCGCGCGGTCCACGCGGCGGGGATGCTGTTCGACGGCCACAACGACTACCCCTGGCTGATCCGCGACGAGGGGGACATGGGGATGGCGAGGATCGACTTCGCCAAATCCGCCCCCGGCCAGACCGACATCCCGCGGCTGCGGAAGGGGGGCCTCAAGGCCCAGTTCTGGTCGGTCTACATCCCCAGCGACTACCCGAACCCGACGAGGACCGTGGTCGAGCAGATCGACTTCGTGAACCGGCTCGTCGAGAAGTATCCGGACGACCTCCAGCTCGCGCTGACGGCCGACGACGTCGAGGCCGCGGTGAAGGCCGGCAAGATCGCCAGCCTGATCGGCATCGAGGGGGGCGTGGCGATCGACGACAGCTTCGCCGAGCTGCGCGCCTTCCACAAGCTCGGCGCGCGGTACATGACGCTGACCCACAACAAGACCCTGGCCTGGGCCGACGCCGCCACCGGCGAGCGCAAGCACGGCGGCCTGAACGAGTTCGGCGAGCGGGTCGTGGCCGAGATGAACCGGCTGGGGATGCTGGTGGACATCTCGCACGTCTCGGCCGAGACGATGGCGGACGTCCTCCGGGTGGCGAAGGCCCCGGTGATCGCCAGCCACTCCAGCGCCTTCGCCCTCTGCCCGGTGCCGCGGAACGTCCCCGACGAGATCCTGGCCGGCCTCAAGTCGAACGGCGGCGTGGTGATGGTCAACTTCTACTCGGCCTTCCTCGTCCCCGACTCCAACAAGAAGGCGGCCGAGGCCAAGGCCGAGATCCGCAAGGTCCACCCCGACCGGGCCGAGGCGCGGAAGGCGATCGCCGAGTGGTACAAGAATGAGCCGGGGGCGATCCGCGGGACGGTCGCCACGGTCGTCGACCACATCGACCACATCGTCAAGGTGGCGGGGATCGACCACGTCGGCATCGGCTCGGACTTCGACGGCATCAATTCCTGGCCCGTCGGCCTGGAGGACGTCTCCGACTATCCCCGCATCACCGAAGAACTCCTCCGTCGCGGCTACTCCGAGCCCGACATCCACAAGATCCTCGGCGGCAACGCCCTGCGCGCCCTCCGCGAGGCCGAGGCCGTCGCTAAGAAGCTCCAGGCCGAGACCCCACCGCAGGTCGACGAGATCCGCCACAAGAAGAACGACCACGACGACTGAGCCGGGCCCGATGAGCCTTCGCTCACCCCCGCACGGGCGCGGGGGGCGGGGGCGGGACGCGGTCGGTCGTCGGCTCGTCGTCGAGGCTCGGGGCTTCGAGGGGGATGGCCTCCAGCTCCGTCGGGGCCGATTCCCGGGATTTCGGCCTCCAGGCTTCGGGACGGGGCGTGGGAGGCGCGGGGACGGGCGGGCGCGGGGTGGTCGAGCGGGAGGCGGTCCGCGGCGGGGGCTCGACGCGGGACTCGATGACGGTCTCGGTCGGCGCGGACGCGGCCAGGGCCGCGGCCTTGGCGCGGGCGACGTGCAGCGCCTGGGCGGCGACGTCGCGGACGGCGTCCTTCTTCTCGTAGACGACGGCCCGGCCGAGGACGGCCTCGGCCTCCGGGCCGCCGATCTGGCCGATGGACGTGGCGGCGGCGACGCGGACGCTCGTGTTCCAGTCGTTCTTCATGGCGTCGACCAGCG
>MKTT01000137.1:51389-69487 GCA_001898385.1 Planctomycetales bacterium 71-10 | reverse complement strand
TCCCGCCGTGGTAGCTCTGGAGCCGTTGCGCCGCCAGCGCGACGGGGTCGAGCGGGTCGACGGGGCTCGCGACGACCGCGGGCTGTTCCACGACCACCGTCGGCGGCGCGGCGACCACGACCGGCTGGTCGACCACCATCATCGGCGGCGAGGCCACCACGACGGTCTCCGGCGCGGTCATGCGCGCCAGGGGCGCGGCCACGGCCGCCCCGGTGAGTGCCCCGAGGCCGAACGACAGCAGCGGGTTCGGGCCCGACGGCGGCGGGGGGCCGAACCACGGGCCGGGGCGCGGGCCGCCGAAGCCGGGGCCCGGTCGGAATCCCGGACCGGGGCGGAAGGCCGGGGCCGCCGTGGCGTGGACCGAACGCTCCAAAGTCCCGCCCGGCCGGCTGACGGAGACCTGGCGGTCGATCTGCCCGCCCCCCCGGCTCGCCGAGACGTGTCGCTCGATCGTCCTGCCCCCGGGCCCGGTGACGGAGACGTTGCGCTCGCGGCTCACCGATTGCGCCTCGACGATCGGCGAGCCGATCGCGCCGAGGCCGACGCACCCACCCAGGACGAGAATTCGCCAGCGGTCCAAGGCCCACCTCCCTGCTCGGGGACGACGGCGTCGCCATCCGTCTCTTATCGGCCGTCGGCCGGGCCGTACGCCGGGGATTCTCCCCGCCCCGCCGATTTTGTGAAGCTCAATACGCGAGACGTCCCGCGACGGTCTCCCCGACGCGGGACGCCTCGAATTCATCCATCGTCCATCCGGCCCGGATCAGAGCGCCCGCATAAAGGCGACGAGGTCGGCCTTCTCTTGGGCGGTGAGCTTCAACTCCTGGACGAGGTTGAAGAACTCGACGGTGTCCTCCAGCGTGAGGCAGCGACCGTCGTGCAGGTAGGGGGGGCTGTCCTTGATGCCGCGGAGGGTGAAGGTCTTGATCGGGCCGTCGCCCGGCTCGTCCTTCAGGAACCGCTCGACGTGCAGGTCGTGCATCTTGTCGTCGAGGTAGAACGGGGCGGGGTGGCAGGCGGCGCACTGGGCCTTGCCGTGGAACAGGGCCTCGCCGCGGACCTCGGATTCCGTCGCCTTGCGCGGGTCGAGCTTGCCCAGGATGGTCAGCTTGGGGGCCGGCGGGAAGTCGAGCATGTTCTGGAACTGGGCCATGTGCGGGATGATCTCGCGCGGCAGCTCCGTGAAGCCCTTCTTCATGGCGCGGATGGGGTCGCCGTTGAAGTAGGCGGTGCGCTGTTCGAACTCGGTGAAGTCCTCCACGGACCGCAGGCTGCGCTTGGAGCCGTGGATCTGCTGGTTGAACATCCCGCGGAGGCTGACGGTGTCGAGGCGCATCCGGCGCTCTTCGGGGCGGGTGTCGGGATTCAGGTGGAACTGGCCCGTGGTGTGGCCGTTGACGTGGCAGTCGAAGCAGGCGACGCCGAGCTGCGGGTGCGGCGACTTGCGGTCGTCGGTCAGGTTGAACTCCTCCTGGGGCAGGGGGGTCACCAGCATCCGGAGGCCGTCGAGCTGGACCGGCGTGACGATGTCCTTGAACAGCGCGTGGAAGTTGTGCGCCGAGACGACCTGGCCCCGAGAGACGTCGCCCAACTCGGGCCGGTTCGTCAGGAAGATGGCCGGCGGGAACTCGGGGAGGAACTCGTTGGGGAGGTCGAACTCGACGTCGAACCGCTCCAACCTCGGGAACATGGCGGTCTGCACCTGCGGGAAGACCTGGCCGCCGTTGGCGTGCAGCGGGTGGGGCAGGGAGCCGTAGGGGAAGACGCCGCGCTCCTGGATCTCCTCGGGCGAGAGTTTCGCGAGGGCGTCGAAGTCCATCCCCTCGGGGAGCTTCGCCGTGGGGCCGACGGGCAGGGGCTTGCCGCGCGACATGGTGGCGACCGGGTCGAGCTTGGGCGCGAGGTTGAACCGCCCCTCCAGGTACTTGCGCTGGGCGGCCGTGACCTCGGGCTTGGCGGCGGCCTCCTTGGTCTGGACCTCGGCGGCCGAGGTGAACGGCTTGGGCGAGCCGTAGGGGTCGCGAGCGAAGTCGAAGCCCAGCACGCGGCCCTGGTTGGGCTGGGACTTCAGGGCCGGCGAGACGGGCGACGGCTTGCCGGGCTCGAACAGGGGCGACCGGTCGTGGTCGGTGAGCTTCTGCTCCGGCCGCTCGATCGGGACCTCCCGGGGCGACACGGCCTCGGCGGCCGGGTCGGGGAGGGGCTTCTCCGCGGGGGCGACCTGTTGCGCGGTCGTCGCGCCCCCCCAGGTCGCGGCCAGGATCAGCAGGGACGCGCGCGCGAGCCTTCGGGCCGAGTCGGATCGGTGTGGCATGGCTCCCTCTCGTCGGGCCTGTGACAAGGATACACGGGCGATGTGGGTCGTCCGCGGTTCGTGGAGCCTACGTCGGGTTCCACGGCGGAGAGAGAGGCAAGCCGGGCGCCGTGGGCGGGGCGGTTCGAAAAAAGCTGACCGTCGCGGATTATGGGGCGGCCTGCGATGACGACGGTCTTCCCCCCTCGCGGGGGAAGACAGACCGCGAAGCGGTCAGATGAGGGGGACGACCGGCACGGGCACCGTCGGGATTCGCCGGCCCGTCCCGTCGGGCCGGCGCGAGATCCGACGGCCTCCTGGCGCGTCGTCCCCCTCATCCGGCCCTTCGGGCCACCTTCCCCCGCGAGGGGGGAAGGCCGTTAGGATGGCCGCCAAGAAATCCGCGACGGTCGGGAAAAAGGCCGGGCGCGGACGGCCCGCCAGGGGTCGCCGCGCCCGTTCTCTCATGCGCGTCGTGGGGGACGGATCAGCGGCCGGGGCCGCGACCGCCGCCGCCGGGGCCGCCCTCGAAGCGGACCTCATAGGGGGCGCCGGTCAGCTTGGCGTATTCGGCCTTCTGCTCGGCGGTGAGCTTGGACTCGATCTTGGAGACGGCCTCCTTGCGGATCTCGCGGATCTTGGCCCCGGCCGACTCGCGGTCGCCCTGGAAGGCCCCGCGCATGGCGGCGTTGGAGTCGGCGACGGCCTTCTCGACGGCCGACTTCTGGTCGTCGGTCAGCTTGAGGGCCTTCTGGACCTCCTCGTCCTCGAACGCGGCGGCGCCGAGGGCCTGGTAGCGGATCCCCTTCAGGCGGGCGACCTGCTCGGGCTTGAGGACGCCGTCCAGGGACTTCATGGTCTCGGCGTCGGACTCCTTCATCAGCTCGCGCATCTTGGCGAAGCGCTCCTGGCCTTCGAGGTTCTGGAGCGACTCGCGGGCCGACTCCATCTTCTCGCGGGCCTTCTGGCCGGCCTCGGAAACCTTGCCCTTCTGGGCGTCGTCGAGCTTCAGCTCCTCCTGGACGCCGCGGTTCGACAGAAGCATGGAGACGCTCATGCCGCGCCCGCCCATCATACCGCCGCCGCGGCGCTCCTGGGCCGAAGCCGGGGCGGCCAGCAGGGCGGCCAGGCCCAACGCCATGAGGGACTTGCTCAGGGTGTTCATCGCGATCGTCTCCCGTTCTTGCTTGCGTCGTGAGTAGGCCGGGCGGCGGCCACGCGATCGGGGCCGCGCCGCCCGAGCTTCAATAGAGATAAGGCGATGTTCCCGCCGCGGCCGACCGGCCTTTCCTCGCCGCGGCGTCGGATTTCGAGGCCGGCCGCTCACTCCTCCGGCTTCTTGACGACCTCGTCCTCGATCAGCTTGAGGAAGTCGTCCTCGTCGGCCTTCTTGGGCCGGGCCGGGGCCTTGGGCTTGAAGTGCTTCGGGACGGTGTCGTCGAACTCGGCCTCGTCGACCGAGAGCCGCTCGATGGCCGCGGGGGCGGTCTTCGGGCGGCCGACGCGGACGGTCTTCTCGTCCGTGTCGAGGCCGGCCAGCTCCATGAGCGAGTGCCGCTTGCGCTCGTCCTGGACGTCCTGGTCCAGCGCCTGGTGGCTGGAGAGGAGGGAGTCGGGGCCGGTGGGGGTGTAGTCGATCGTGAATAGGTGGCCCGCGAAGCCCAGCTCGTCCTCGGGCATGACCGTGTGGGGGCTGCTCAGGCGCGAGCCGTTGACGGTCGTGCCGTTGGTGCTGCCCAGGTCGCGGACGTGCCACAGGCCGTTGATGATCGACAGGACGGCGTGCTTGCCGGACACGTTCTCGAAGTCGAGCCGGACGTCGCACACGGGCCGGCGGCCCACCGTCAGCTCGGCCTTCACCAGGGGGATGGGGTCGCCGCCGCCCACGGGGAGCAGCGTCCCGTACGTCTCGCGCGAGGGTCCCATGTCGCCTCCGCCCGCCGAGTGGATCGAGAGCTTTCGACGCCGCCCGGATCCTACCGGGCGCGTCGGGCGTCCACAAGCGTCGGGAGGAAATCGGGGCCCGGCCTCATCGCAGGGCGAAGCTCGCGAAGAGCACGGTCAGGGCCCGGCCGCTCTCATCGTTGGGCGACGAGGGCTGATAGTCGAGCGAGGGGATCAGCGGCCCGAGGGCCGTGGCCCGGTCCCCGACCCGGGCGACCGTGCCGGGCCGGACGCTCGGCCGGCCGGTCGCCGGGTCGAGGTCCAGGTCCGCGAGGTAGATCGCGGCCCCGCCCTGCATCGGCTCGTAGCGGAGGAAGAGGAGGCGGGGCCGGCCGTCGCGCTCGATCACGCTGGGGTGCCGGATCCGCCCGCGGGGGTCGAGGGCGATCGGATCCTCGGGGTCGAACAGCGGGCCGGCGTCGACGATGGCCTGGCCGTCCTCGTCCAGCTCGAGCCACCACGGGGCGATCGGCCGCGACGTCCCGGCGGGGAGCATCCCCTGGGCCGGGCTCATGGAGACGAGGAGGAACCGCTTCGGCCCGGGGAGCTGCGGCCACGACGGGTCGATCATGAACGGCTCGCGGCCCTCGGGCGGGGCGCCCCGCCATTCCAGCGCCGCGACCGTCGACCCCTCGCCGGCCGGGCCCTGGCCGAAGCCGTAGGAGTAGAGCCGCCCCGTGGAGCCGGGGAAGACGACCCGGTCGCCCCCCGCCGGATCCCACGCCGCGCGGCCCGTGGGCATGGCGTCGGTCTCGATCCGCTCCAGGACCTCCCCCTCCGGCAGCCGGAGCCGGACCAGCCCCACCGACCCCTCCTCGGCCCAGGCGTCGCGATTGAGCGTCGCGAAGCGGGCGACGGCCTCCATCGAGCCGTCCTCGCAGGCCCACGGGGAGGTCGAGACGTATTCCCACCGCTCGGAGCGGGGCGCGGCGAGCCGTCGCGTCCGGCCGTCCTCGCGATGGACCAGCTCCATCCCCGCGCCCCGCGCCGAGACGGCCTGCCAGGGGTTGGGCGCGGACGACTTCGGGGCCGCCTCCGGGCGGAGCTGCGCGGCCGTCAGCGCGGCGAGCGACGAGGCGGCCAGGGAGAGGACCCCCAGCCGGGCGATCGTGTGCAGGCTCGTGAACATGTCGGACCACCAGTCTCAATTTCTTCGTTTTCGGCCCCGCGGGGAGGCCCGCCTCGGCTTCGGGGCGTGCGGGGACGGTCCATGGGGCCGGCGAGCGGGTCGCGGAGGCCCTTCGGTCGAGCGTCGTCGTTCGGCCCGTCCCGTCCGGGGAGGTGGCGGGGGCGGGCGTTCGGAGAGGAGAGTTTGGAGGGTTACAAGTCGCCTGCGTTCCGTCGGACCACCCTGACGCAATTCGGAGGCCGTCCGCCGCCGATCCGCGCGGGAAATGTCGGCTTCTGCTGCAAGTTCGGTCCATGCAATCGCTTGTACGGCCCCCGATTCCCCGGCGGGTCGCGAGCCGATCCGCGCGGGCGGGCCCGGCGCGTCGAGGATTTGGGCGGGCCGCCCCGTTTGCGGGCGGCCGGGCGGAAGCGCGGCGGCCGACGGTTGGCGTCCTTGAATCGGCGATCCGCGAGGCCCTACAATTGCGGTCTCACTCACCGGACGCCGAGGGCGGGCGGACGGGCCGAGTCGCAGCCGCCCGAGCACCCTCTGGGGACGGACCACCGGATGTCAACCGCGAGCGACCGGATCACGCAACTCCTCGACGACTTTCGGCACTCGCGGGACGTGATGACCGCCGAGCTGAGCAAGGTCATCATCGGCCAGCACGACGTCGTCGAGCTGATCCTGGCCGCCATCTTCACCCGCGGGCACGTCCTGTTGGTGGGCGTCCCGGGCCTGGCCAAGACGCTGATGGTCGGCTCGATCGCCCGGATCCTGGACGTCGGCTTCAAGCGCATCCAGTTCACGCCCGACCTGATGCCCAGCGACATCACCGGGACGAACGTGCTGGAGGAGCCGGAGTCGGGCCGCCGCGAGTTCCGCTTCGTCCCCGGGCCGTTGTTCTCGAACATCATCCTCGCCGACGAGATCAACCGGACCCCGCCCAAGACCCAGGCGGCCCTCCTCCAGGCCATGCAGGAGCGCGAGGTGACGGTCGGCCAGGAGACGCTGAAGCTCCCGGATCCGTTCTTCGTCATCGCCACCCAGAACCCGATCGAGCAGGAGGGGACGTACCCGCTCCCCGAGGCCCAGCTCGACCGCTTCATGTTCGACGTGCGGGTGGGCTACCCCAGCCTGGAGGAGGAGAAGAAGATCCTCTCCGGGACGACGAAGGGGGAGAGCCCGGAGCTGAAGAAGATCCTCTCGGCGAAGGCGATCGTGAACCTCCAGAAGCTGGTGACGTCGGTGCCGGCGTCGGACTACACGGTGGACTACGTCGCGCGGCTGGTCCGCGCCACCCGCCCGGCCGACGAGCGCGCCCCGCAGTTCATCAAGGACCTGGTCGACTACGGCGCGGGCCCGCGCGCCGGCCAGAACCTGATCCTGGCCGGCAAGGCGATGGCGGCGATGGACGGCCGCTACAGCGTGTCGCTGGACGACGTCCGCAAGGTCGCCATCCCGGTCCTCCGCCACCGGATCAGCGTGAACTTCCAGGCCCAGGCCGAGGGCCAGACCACCGAGTCCATCATCCAGCGCCTCGTCGCCGAGGTCCGCGAGCCGGAGACGCCCAAGTACGAGCGAAAAGGGGCGTGAGCCGGCCCGCCGGCCGGGCTTTTCGGGCGCGGCCGGCGTAGGATGGGTGGCGGGCTCGCGTCCCGCGATGGGCCCGACACGCAGGGCTTGCGCGATCGGCAGGGACGGCCGCGGTGCCGGTCGTCCCCGATGTCGCGCGCGTCGAGCACACGTCCGGAGCGCCGATGGGTAACGCCGAGAAGTTCCTGAAGCCCGAGGTGATCCGCCAGGTCGCGCGGCTGGACCTGCGCGCCAAGTTCATCGTGGAGGGGTTCATCGCGGGGCTGCACGCCAGCCCGTTCCAGGGGTTCTCGGTGGAGTTCTCCGAGCATCGGAAATACTCGCCCGGAGACAACATCGCCGACATCGACTGGAACGTCTTCGCCAAGACCGACCGCTTCTACACCAAGAAGTTCCAGGCCGAGACCAACCTCACCGGCTACCTCGTGATGGACCTCTCGGCGTCGATGGGCTACACCCACCGCCAGGAGCTGACCAAGTTCGAATACGGGATCAGCCTCGCCGCCGCGCTGGGCTACCTGATGATCCACCAGCAGGACCCCGTCGGCCTGATCGCGTTCGACCAGAAGGTGCGGCGGAGCCTCGCGCCGGGGAGCCGGCGGTCGCAGCTGGCGAACATCCTCTCGGTGCTGTCCCAGCTCAAGCCCGAGGGCGTGGCCGACTTCCAGGCCAGCCTGACGCAGGTCGCCGGCATGATGCGGCACAAGAGCCTCGTCATGATCTTCAGCGACCTGCTGGCCGACCCCGAGCCGATCCGCAAGGCGCTGTACCGGCTGCGCTATTCGGGCCACGACGTCATCCTCTTCCACCTCCTCGACGAGGCCGAGGCCGCCTTCCCCTTCGAGGGGATGGTGCGCCTGGAGGACAACGAGACGGGCGAGCTGATCGAGGTGGACGCCGACGCAATCAAGGCCGATTACCTGGAAGAGGTGGAGTCGTTCCGCTCGGCGTACAAGGCCGAGTGCGTCCGCGCCCGGATCGATTACGTCCCGCTGCACACGGGGATGCCGTTCGACAAGGCGTTGATGTCCTACCTGCTGTCCCGCCAGGCGCGAGGCTGACGCATGGAATTCTCGCTGATGCACGCCGGGCTGGCCGCGGGGGCCGCCATGGCGGCGATCCCGGTGCTCCTCCACCTCTTCATGAGGCCGACGCCCAAGCACGTCGTCTTCCCCGCCCTCCGCCTGATCCGCGAGCGCCAGAAGCGGTCGAAGAAGAAGATGCGGATCAAGAACTGGCTGCTGCTCGCCGCCCGCATGCTCGTGCTGGCCCTGATGGCCCTGGCGCTGGCCCGGCCGAGGCTCCACTCCGAGACGCCGCTGGGCGACGACTCCGTCCCCACGGCCCTCGGCCTGGTCTTCGACACCAGCCTGTCGATGGGCTACAAGCAGAACGACAGGACGCTGCTCGACCTGGCCAAGGAGCGGGCGCTGGAGCTGATCGACCGCGTCCCCGATTCGAGCCTGGTCTTCACGGCCGACTCGGCGTCGCCGGCCTCGAAGACCGGGCGGTCGCCGGCCGCGGCGCGGCAGTGGATCAACGACCTGGCGGTCCACGCCGTGAACCGGCCGCTGAACATCGCGGTCGGCGAGGTCTACGAGGCCGTCGTCGAGTGCGACCGGCCCCGCCGCGAGGTCTACGTCCTGAGCGACCTGGCCAAGACGTCGTGGGACCTGGGCCGTCCCGCCGAGGGGCTGGACAAGGTCGCGAAGGCCGGCGAGACGCCCGGCGGCAAGGTGGCCACCGTCGTCCTCCGCCTGGGCCCGCCGGCGGCCGAGCGCGAGAACGTCTCGATCGACGAGATGGAGATCCCCTCCGGCGTCGCCTCCACCGGCGACCCGGTCGAGGTCCGCGGCCTGGTCCGCTCGCACGGGAGCAAGCCGGCGTCGCGGGTCGTCGAGTTCTACATGGGCGGCGTGGAGAAGGGCCAGCAGCCCGTGAAGAAGGGGCAGACGACCGTCGAGATCGCCCCCGGCGGCCAGGCCGAGGTCCAGTTCTTCACGCCCCCCCGCCTCAAGGAGGGCGAGGTCCATCGCGCCGAGCTGCGCGTCACCGGCGCGCCGGATCCGCTGGCGTTCGACGACGCCCGCTACATCAGCTTCCAGGCCCGCCCGCCGATGAAGGTCCTGGTCGTCTCCGACCTGGACGACGACGCCGACTTCGTCGCCCTGGCGCTCGACCCCGAGCCGGGCGCCGGCGCCGCCCGGACGTACCAGGTCGTGCGGGCCCGGGGCACGGAGTTGACGACGAAGTATCGCGACTCGCTCAAGGACCATGCGGCCGTCTTCCTCCTCGACGTCGCCGTGCTGGACGACTCCGCCTGGGGCCTGCTCAACGCCTACGTCCACGAGGGTGGCGGCCTGGTCGTCGGCGCGGGCGTGCGCTGCCGGCCCGACAACTACAACGGACCCATCCCCTCCCAGATCCTCCCCGCGCAGCTCGACGCCCCGACCCCGACGCAGCCGAACGCCGCGACGTTCGGCAAGGTGGCCGACGTCACGCACCCGCTGTTCGACCGCTACGTCGAGGGGTACGATTCCCAGTTCTCGATCATGCCCGTCTACAAATACTGGAAGCTGAAGACCCCGAACGCCGGCCGCACGCTGCTGACCTTCGCCGACGGGGCCCCCGCGCTGCTGGAGCGGACCTTCCAGGGCGCCCGGACCGGCCGGGTCCTGATGTGGACGACCCCGCTCGCCCGCCGCGTCCAGCGGTCCGACCCCGCCGCCTGGAACGAGCTGCCGAACCTGAGCTACTGGGTCTTCCCCGTCGTGATGAACCTGACGGTCCCGTACCTCTCGGGGTCGACGGGCGAGAAGCTCGTCTTCGACGCCGGCGAGGACGCCATCCTTCCCCTGGGCCCCGGCGCGGCGGCGACCGACGTCCGGATCGTGGGCCCCGACGGCAAGACGACCGAGGCCGCCACGCCCCCGCCCGCCGGCGAGCCGCTGAAGGTCGCCGCGCCGCAGTTCCCGGGCCACTGGATCGTCGTGGTCTCGGGCCCCGGGGATGCCAAGAAGACCCTGGGGTTCAGCCTCAACCCGCCCGGCGCCGAGAGCCGGTACGCCGAGCTGGAGAAGGGCGACCTCGACTCCCTCTTCGGCAAGGACGGCTACGCCCTGGCCGGCGACGACAAGGCGCTGAAGAAGGTGACGGAGCTGATCCGGGTCGGCCACGAGATCTTCCCCTGGATCATGTTCCTGATCCTGATCCTGGTCACGGCCGAGAACTACCTGGCCAACACCTTCTACAAGGAGCCGGCCGGGGGCCCGACCGCCGCGCCGCCGACCGCCCCCGCCCAGGCCGCCGCGTGACGCCCTGGACGCCGCGCGGGCCGCGATGCGACAATCGTCGCGGGGCCGCCCCTCCCTCATCGTCCCCCTCATCAGGTCCCCTTCGACGTGACGGAACCCGGATTCAGCGTCAGCCTCAACCCGATCGTCCCGTGGCCGTTCCTGATCGTCGCGTCGGCGGCGGTCGTCGGGCTCACGGTCGCCGCCTACGCGCGCAAGCTGCGCGGGCCGGGCGCGCGCTGGCGGTGGCTCGCGCTGGGGCTGCGGCTGTTCGCGCTGCTCCTCTGCATCCTCGCGGCGCTGCGGCCCTCGGTGATCATGCAGGAGAAGAAGCGGCAGGCGGCGTCGGTCGTCTTCCTGGTCGACTCCAGCAGCAGCATGAAGATCCAGGACGAGGCCAACAGCCAATCCCGGTGGGCCGCGGCGAAGGAGGCCCTGAAGGCCGGCGTGGAGGCCGCGAAGGGGCTGGGGGGCGACCTGGAGGTCCGCGAGTTCGCCTTCGACTCCGAGCTGCGCGACCTCAAGCCCGACGAGCCGCCCCCCGACCCCGAGGGCCGCGAGACCCAGCTCGGGTCGATGATGATCGAGCTGGACAAGCGCCAGTCCCAGGGGGGCCGGCGGCTCGCCCGGCTCGTGATCCTGTCGGACTTCGCCTCGAACAACGGGACGAACCCGCTGGTCGCGGCGCGTCGGTATCGCGACCAGCAGGCGCCGGTCACGACGATCGTCCTCGGCACCCAGGCGTCCGGGGCGGATTCGCGCGATATCGCCGTCCGCGACATCACCGCCGGCCCCACCGTGTTCGTCAAGAACAAGCTGGAGGTGCGCGGGACGCTCTCGGCCCGGGGCTTCGCTGGCGAGACGCTGGACGTCGAGCTGCTCGTCGACGACGGGCCGGCCGTCGCGAAGGTCCAGGTCAAGGTCCCCGTCGACGCCGAGTCCGTGCCGATCGCCGGGCTCAACTACATCCCGGAGTCGCCCGGCGACAAGAAGCTGACCCTCAAGGTCGCGCAACGCCCGGGCGAGTTGGTGACGACGAACAACGAGGTCGGCACGTTCGTCACCGTCCTGAGCGGCGGGCTGAACGTCCGGTTCCTCCAGGGGCCGGACTTCACATGGGACGCCAAGTTCCTGATACGTTCGATCGCGACTTCGCCCGACATCGAGGTCAACCCGAAGCTGATCAGCGCCCCGGCCGTCGGTGACAAGGGGGGGATCGACGACGACGAGTTCAACCCGGGCCGCTACGACGTCTACATCCTCAGCGACATGGCCGCGGACTTCCTGACCGAGAAGCAGCAGCACCTGCTGGCCGAGGCGGTCCGGAAGGGGCAGGCGGGGCTCATCATGCTAGGGGGGCATAGCAGCTTCGGCCCGGGGGGCTGGGGCCGGACCGCCGTGGCCGACGTGCTCCCCGTGGAGGTCCATCCCGGCGACGGCCAGATCGAGCCCCCGGACGGCGTCCGCTTCGTCCCCAACGCGGTCGGCCTGAACAATTACCTGCTCCAGGTCGGCTCCGACCCCGCCGTCTCCGCCGAGATGTGGAAGTCGCTGCGCCCCCTGCGGGGGGCGAACCGGTTCACGCCCAAGCGCGGGGCCGAGATCCTCGGGACGGCCAACGGGGTCGACGCCGACCCGATGATGGTCGTTCAGGAGACGGGCAAGGGCCGGTCGATCGCCTACGGCGGCGACACCTGGGTCTGGGCCCGCACCGAGGACGGCATCCCGGTCCACCGGAAGTTCTGGCGGCAGGTCATCTTCTGGCTCGCCCACAAGGAGAACCAGGGCTCGGACCAGGTCAAGCTGGCCATCGACCGCCGTCGCGCCGCCGTGGGCCAGAGCGTCGAGCTGACCGTCACCGGCCGCGACGCCAAGGGGGCCCCGCTGACCGACGTCGTCTACGAGACCAAGGTCGAGCGCGAGGGCCCCGCCGCGACCCCCGGCGAGACCCCGGCCGCCGCCGAGCCCGTCGAGGTCTACTCCCGCGGCGACGAGTGGCGCGGGTCGTACCCCGCCCGCGGCAAGCCGGGCGACTACAAGGTCACGGTGATCGGCCGCCGCAACGGCCAGGAGGTCGGCCGCGACTCCGCCCGGTTCCTCGTCTACCAGGACGACCGCGAGCTGGAGAACCCGTCGGCCGACCCCGAACTCGCCCGCCAGATCGCCGAGATCACCGCCGGCGAGGCCGTCCCGTCGGAGCAGCTCGCCAGGCACCTCGGCGGCCTGGACCAGTCCGCCTTCACCGAATACTTCAGCCCCACCGAGCACCGCATCTGGGACAACTGGCCCTTCTTCCTGCTGTTCACCCTCTGCCTGACCTTCGAGTGGTGGCTCCGCAAGCGGCACGGGTGGGTGTGACGGGCGTCGGGAGCAAGCCCGCGACGCCCGCATCGAGGAGGCTCAGCCCCCGGCCGCGTTCTTCTTCTCCAGGGCCTTCTGGAGAAGGGCGGGGTCGAGCTTCATGGCCTTGGCCGGCTTCTTGGCGGCCTTGGCGGGGTCCGGGGCGTCGTCTTCCTCGGCCTCGGAGCCGGGGGGGGGGAGGGGCGGGGCTCCTCCGGCGGCGCGAGCCTCGGCCTCGGCGAGGGCCTGGGCGACCTCGGGGGTGAGCGTGGGGCTTCGGCCGGACGGGGAGGAAGGGCCGGCGGTCGACGTCGGGGCCACCGCGTCGTCGGCGGGGGCCGGCCGCGCGGAGAGGCCCTTGGGCATCTTGCCGGAGACGGCGAACGGGACCGGCGCGTCGTCGCCCCCCTGATCCTCGACGAAGCCCCTGCCGGCCTCGTACTTCAGGTCGGGCGTGGTGATCACGCGGCGGGTCGGGGGCGGGGCCAAGGTCGCCTCGCCCGCGATCGGGTCGATGGTCGCCGTGCCTCGGGTGATCCGGCTCCGGTCGACGGCGAAGCCTTCCTCCCCGCCGCCCGCCGCCGCCGCGGGCCGCGCCGGGCCGGCGAGCGGGTTCGCGACGGGCTTGGAGCGCAGGCTGTTCACCCACGCCGAGAGGATCTGGTACGCCCTGTCGTTCGAGCCCTGGAAGATGGGCCGCGGGTTCTTGGCGTTGCCGTGGGGGCGCAGCGAGCTGGAGAGCAGCTCGCTCTTGCCCGGCTCCTCTCGGTCGACCAGCCGGAGGGTGGCGTCGAGGTTGGCCCGCAGGGCCGCGGCGGTCTGGTCGGCCTTCCGGCCGATCGGGACGAGCTGGAACTCGCCGTCGTGCCGCTCGTCGTGGCACTTGGCGCAGTGGAGCTGGAGGACCGGGTGGACGTACTGGCGGAACTCCTGGGCCCGCCTGACGGCCGCGTTGGGGGGGAGGTCGAAGACGACCGGCAGGTCGCTGACGCCCATCCGCCGCGCCCCCAGGACGATGGCCGGGTCGAGCGCCGCGGGGCGGTCGTCCACGACGTCGCCGCCGGCCTGGCGAACGTCCTCGTCGACCGGCTCGCGCTTCGCGTTGGCCAGGCGGACGTCCGCCTGGTCGAGCGAGCCGCGCATGGCGACGGCCTGCCGGTGCTTGGGGTCGAGCTTCAGGATCAGGCCCAGGTGCCCGCGGGCCTCGTCCCGGAGGCCGTTGGTGAGGCACCACTGGGCGAGCTTCATCTGCTCGTCCGGGTCGTCCTCGGGGACCAGGGTGCACTTGTAGGCGTGGACGTCCCGGATCGTGTCGCAGACCTTCTCGATCCGGTCGCCGCGGTAGGTCGCCGCCCCGAGCGAGCTGGTGATGACGACGGCGTCCTCGTCGTCCTTCTCGGTCACGACTCCCTTCACCAGCCGGCCGTTGCGGAGCAGGACGTACTTCTCCGCAGGCGCGGTCGGCGCGGCCGAGGCGGTGGGGGCTTCGGCGGGATCCGGCGGATCCTGGCCCGGCCGGGCCGCGAGCCCCGGGGCGGACAGGGCGACGACGACGAGCACGATTTTCGACTGGATCATGACCGCTGAGGCCCTATAAACGCAGCCCTCGGCCGGCCGGCCCCGGGCGTCGCGTCGAGAAATTGAGGGGGATATGGTGGCGGGACCCTACCCCTGGCCCTACAATTCGTCAAGCCGAACCAGGGGGCCGGGAATTCTTTGTAAAGAGTGAAGTTTCAAGATGTTTCATCCGAGGTGGCCGTGCCCGAAGACTCCCCGCTGCTGAGCGAGCTGATCGGCCAGGTGATCGTGGTGGACCTGATCTCCACCTATGCCTGCCTGGGCGTCCTGACGGGGTTCGACCCGCTGTTCCTGGACCTGCGCGACGCCGACCTGCACGACTTCCGCGACGGGGCGGCGACCCGCGAGGTCTACGTCTACGAGTCCGCGACCCTGGGGATCCGGCCGAACCGCGAGCGCGTCCTGCTCCGCCTGGCCGACGTCGTCGCCGTCTCGCGGCTCTCGGACGTCGCCACCGGCTGACCCGACCTGGACGGCCGTCCCGGATTCCGCCGAACCGATCGCGGTCGCGGCCGTAACAAGTCCGTGCAAGAAACCGCCGCGGGGGGCGAACGACCCTACGACGACCCCGCGACGCTCGACGAGGCCCGGCTTCCAGGCCGGGCCGGGAAGGAAGAAAGGCCCATGCTCCGAACCCTCCGACGGACCGCCGCCCCTCTGCTCGCCGCCGCGATCGCCCTGGCCGCGACCGTCTCCGACGCCGCCGAGGTCCGCGACCGCGCCGGGATGTTCTCCGCCCAGGCCGTCCGGAAGGCCCAGGCCGAGTTGACCCGGGTCGAGAAGCAGGCCGGGGTGCCGATCGTCATCGAGACGATCGACGCCATCCCCGACCTGCCGGCCGACGCGACGTCCAAGACGAAGCTCCGCGCCATCAACGCCCTCGCCGAGAAGCGGGACCGCGAGATCGGCGACCGGGGGATCTACATCCTCCTCTCGAAGAAGGACAAGGTCCTCTCCAACGTCCTGGTCCGCGATCGGCTGGCCGGCGTGCTCCCCGAGGCGACTCGGTTGAAGATCCGGGACGCGTTCATCGAGCCGTTCAAGGCGGGCGACTACGACGCCGGCCTGGCCGCCGCGGCCTCGACGATCGACGCCGCCCTGCCGGATTCCCCGGTCGCCGCCCGGCCCGCGAACGCACCCCGTCGGCTGGTCCCGATCGCGCCGGCCCCTGGCGGCCAGGTCGCAGCGAACCGCCAGGTCCAAAACGACCAGCAGTTCGGCCTGGGGACGCTGTTCGCGATCGGCGCAGGCATCCTCGGCGTGCTGTTCGTGATCCGACTCCTGAGCGGGTCGCTCGGCAACCGCGGCGGCTATCCCCAGGGGATGCCCCGGCCCGGCCCGGGCATGGGGATGGGGATGGGCGGCCCCGGCATGGGCGGCCCCGGCTACGGCCGCGGCGGCGGGTTCTTCTCCGGCATGCTCGGCGGCCTCGGCGGCGCCCTGGCGGGCAACTGGCTGTACGACCAGTTCTCCGGCCGCTCGCACGGCCATCACACCGACGCCTCCAGCTACACACCCATGGGGGGCGACGACTCCTACTCCGGCGGCGACGCCATCATCGGCGGCGACGACGACGGCGGCCTGGGCGGCTCCTGGGGCGACTCGGGCGGCGGCGACTGGGGCGGGGGAGACGACGGCGGGAGCTGGTGACCCGCCGATCGTGCTATCGGATCCATCGGAGGGGGGCGCTTCGGCGTCCCCCTCCTCGTTTACCCCCGCCGTTCCGGCTATGCTGGGCGGGGCCCCGGCGACGGCCGGGGTGGTCTCAGCCCCCGAATCCGGAGCCTCTCGCCTTGAGTCCCGAGAACCTGGCAGACCCCTCCTGGGCCCGCGTCGACGGCGGGGCCCACGACCGGACGATCGAGGAGAACTGGCTGTTCACCCTCCGCAAGGAGCGGTTCCGGTCGCGGACGTCGGGGCTGGCCCACGACTTCTTCGTGATCCACCTGGCCGACGCGGTCCACGCCATCGCGATCACGACCGAGGGGGAGGTCCTGTTCGTCCGCCAGTTCCGGGCCGCCTCGGGCCGCGACAGCCTGGAGATCCCCGGGGGCCTGGTCGACCCGCACGAGGACCCGCTCGTCGCCGGGGCTCGCGAGCTGCTGGAGGAGACGGGCTACGCCGGCGACCCGCCCGAGCTGATCGGCACCCTCTGGTCGAACCCGTCGATCGTGACCTCGCGGACCACGACCATCGTGATCCGCAACGCCCGCAAGGTGGCCGAGCCGAAGCTCGACCACACCGAGGAACTGACCGTCGAGAAGGTACCCATGCACGACGTCCTCGGCCTGGTCCGGTCGGGGAAGGTCGACCACGCCCTGGTCGTCGCCGGGATCCTCTGGTGGCTGGCCGCGGAGGGGAGCCCGAGGGGTTAGGCCTATCTCGTGCCCGACGGCCTTCCCCCGCGAGGGAGAAAGGCGTCAGGAGGTCCCTTCGAGTCGCTTCGCGAGCGGGCCGTCCTTCGCCGCGAACTTCGAACGGCCGGGTTTATCACCTTCCCCGACGGACGCCACGAGATCGCCATTGATATAAATGTAGGCGGTGACATGGCCGTCGTCGGCGTCCCATCGCACTTGAACGTCGTCGAGAGCGACGGGATCGCGCACGCGCCCGTCCGCCAGCGTGTAGGCCCTGGCGTTGGCGAACGGGGCTTTCGTGCGATCCCGCCATTCGGGCTGATCCGGCGTCTCGCAGCGGTTGTAGATCCACACGTCGCCGACGATCTTGTTGAAATGCTTCAGATAAGCATAAGCAACCCGGCCGTCGTCGTCGAACGTCAATCTATAGTCATGGTTCGGGGACGGGTAATCGGCGACGAGATCGCTCGCGGGATTCATGTTCCTCGTCCTCCGATTCGCGGCTCGATCGCGCTCGTCCCCGACCTGCGACGGCTTGGCATTCAGTTCGACCGACCCAGCTGCACGCTCACGTCCATCGGCCGGCCTTCGCGGATGATGGTGATCCGGACTTCCTCGTCGGGCTGGTGCTTCTCGACCTCGGTCAGCAACTCGTCGACCGTCTTCACCCGCTTGTGATCGACGGCCACGATCAGGTCGGCGGAGTCGGGGTCGAGGGAGCGTCGGACGAAGCCGGGGCCCAGGCGTTCGATCTTCACCTGGATCGGCCGGATCCCGGCGCGTTCGGCGGGGCCCCCCTCGGCGATGGCCAGGACGAGGAGGCCCTCCTCGGTGGTGTAGACGCGGGAGACGCCCAGCTCGGCGCGGATGACGCGGCCTTGCTCGATCAGCTGGCGGAGGATGCGGGAGATCGAGTTGATCGGCACGGCGAAGCTCACGCCGGCCGACTGGCCGACGCTGCTGATGATCGCCGTGTTCATGCCGATCACCTGCCCGCGCGAGTTCAGCAGCGGGCCGCCCGAGTTGCCGGGGTTGATGGCGGCGTCGGTCTGGATGATCCCCTTGATCATCCGGCCGTTCTTGGCCTTCAGCGACCGGTCCAGGCTGCTGACGATCCCCGTCGTCAGCGTGCGCTCCAGGCCGAAAGGGTTGCCGATCGCCATGATCTTCTGGCCGACCAGCACCCGGGAGGAGTCGCCCAGGGTCACCGGGTTGAGCTTGTCGGCCTCGGCCTCCACCTTCAGGACCGCCACGTCGTTCGAGGCGTCCACGCCGACGACCCGCGCCGGGTGGGCGGAGCCGTCGAAGAGGGTGGCGCGGACGACGTCGGCACCCTGGATGACGTGGAAGTTGGTGAGGATGTGCCCCTGCTTGTCGACCACGAAGCCCGAACCGGTGCCGGTGGAGGTCTCTTCCGCGCCGAAGAAGCCCTGGACCTCGGACTCGGTCGTGATGTTCACCACGCTCTTGTTCACCGAGGCGTAGACCACGACGTTGTTCCGCTCCTCGGCGTCGAGGTCCTTCAGGGCGTCGGCCTGCGGCACCTCGCCGGGGACCGTCGCGCCGTCGGGGGGCTCGGCGGGGGG
>MKTT01000137.1:44189-51380 GCA_001898385.1 Planctomycetales bacterium 71-10 | reverse complement strand
GGGGGGGGGGGGGGGGGGGGGGGACCTGGGCCGCGATCTGGCCCCCGGGGTGGGGCCGCCATCCCAGGAGCAGCACCGCCAGGGCCAGCGTCATCCCGGCCGTGGCCAGATGGCCGGCGACCGTCGCCGCCATCGACGTCCTGCCGTTCGTCATCGTCCCCTCCGTCGTCCCTTCGCCTCGATTCCCGATACCGCTCGGATCCAATTGTAAAGGGACGCGCCGCCCTGAAAAGGCCGACCGATCCGGCCCCTTGTGGACGCGCCGGGCGGCTGGTAGAGTTGCCCGTCATTCCCAGGTCTCGATGCCAGGGGGGGCGACGGGCCCGATTCGGGCTGCGACCCCGCCACCGACGAGCGGCCATGCCCAAGCCACCCTCCATCCCGTCGCGGACGGTCGTCGCTGCGCTCCTGGCGCTGCTGGCGTTCGCGACGGTGCCGTCCGCGGTGGGGGCCGGCTGCTTCCACCCGCTCGGGCCGACACCCCCCGGCGCGGCGAGCCTCGACCACCTGTCCGACCTCGGCGCCCTGGCCGGCGAGCCATCCCCGCCGCCGCCCTCGCCGTGCGACGGGCTCCGCTGCTCCAACGACCCCGCCCCCGGACCCGCGCCGACCATCCCGACGGTCGACCGCGCCGATCGCTGGGGCTGCCTGGCGACGACCGCCGTCGCCGATCCGCTCGCCACTCCCCACCCCGTCCCCCCGCGGGCCTCGCTCCGCCCCTCCCACGGCGGCCCGGCCCCATTCCATCCGCCGCGAGCCTGACCGGCCGGCGGATTTGGGTCCCTTTGCTCGTCGGCGTCGTCGTCGTGGTTGATGCAAGTCCTATTTTGTATTGGACTTGGGTCGATTTCTAGTTGGCTTCGATCGTCGAGTGCGATGTGGACTTTTCGTCGGCCGCCGTCGTCGGATCTCGGGACGGCCGCGGCGATTGTGCCCTTCTCCCTCAAGGGGGCACCGTCAAGACATTTGGGAGGCGAGCGATGAACGGCCTTCCCCCCCTCGCGGGGGAAGGTGGCCCGAAGGGCCGGATGAGGGGGACGACGCGCCAGCAGGAGGCCGTCGGGATCCCGAGCCGGTCGGGCGGGCCTTCGGAGCCCGACGGCGCCCGTGTTTCGCGTCCCCCTCATCTGACCGCTTCGCGGTCTGTCTTCCCCCGCGAGGGGGGAAGACCGTCTTCGACTCGCCCCTGCACGTTTCGACGCAGCACCGCCAGGGGAGAAGGCCGCTTGTCGTAAGCCTGCTCGGGGACCGCGCCGTCGGCATGGCCTCGGGCCTCCGTCGATCCTCGCTCGCCCCGGCCCGGTCGCCCTCGCCCGGCGGGAGAGGGAGCGTCGGGCGCATACGCTCGCCCGCTGCGGCCGGCCGCTTGTGCTCATCATCGTCGAATTGCCAAAGATCGCCGCTCCGAGACCCTGTCACGGAGAAGTGCTACACAAATCGCGATGCGCGAGGGGGATTCCCAGGAGGACGTCCCCGGATGCGTCGCAAGCGCTTGTTCCGTCGGCGGATCGGGCTTGAGAAATCGTTTCCGAATTTTCGTCCCTCTCATTTTCGTCATCCCGAGGTTCATCATGAAGAGACGCGGCTTCACGCTGATCGAGCTGCTGGTGGTGATCGCGATCATCGCCGTCCTCATCGCCCTGTTGCTCCCCGCGGTGCAGTCGGCCCGTGAGGCGGCGCGGCGGATCCAGTGCGTCAACAACCTGAAGCAGTTCGGGATCGCGATGCACAACTACCACGACGTGCAGGGCTGCTTCCCGCACAGCCGGGGGCTGAGCACGCCGGCGCCGAACTTCCCGGCGACGGCCACCTTCTCGGGCTTCGCGCGGCTGCTGGGGTACATGGAGCAGACGCAGGTCTTCAACACGATCAACTTCGTCCTGCTGCCGAACGCGCCCGACAACACCACGGCGCAGGGGACGTCGATCGCCATGTTCTCGTGCCCGTCCGAGTCCCAGGCGACGGTGCCGGCGGGGGAGGCCCCGGTCAGCTACCGCTTCAGTGAGGGGAGCGGCATCCTGTTCACCTACGGGCCCAGCGACACGGGCGGGGCGAACTCGGGGATGCCCGCGCCGAACGGGGTCTTCTTCAGCGTCAGCAACACCACGATCGCCGCGGTCACGGACGGGACGAGCAACACGGCCGCCATGTCCGAGCGCGTGAAGGGGGACTTCAACAACGCGGTCTCCACCCCCCGGAGCGACCTGTTCCTCCCCAAGACGTTCCCCGCCACGGCCGACGCCGCCATCCTCGACTGCCGCGGCGTCGACGTGACGAGCCTGTCGAGCCAGGGGGTGTCGTCGCAGGGCTCGCCCTGGCTGGCCGGCAGCACGTCGTGCGTCTTCGGCCACGGCGACGCGCCCAACGGCCGCTCGTGCATGTTCCCGCCCGGCCGGATCCTCAACCTGGCCTCCAGCTACCACTCCGGCGGCGTCAACGTCCTGTTCTGCGACGGCACCGTCCGGTTCATCAAGGACTTCGTCGCGCGCGAAACCTGGCGCGCCCTCGGCACCCGCGCCGGCGGCGAGGTCGTCAGCTCGGACAGCTTCTGACGGACGATCCGTCGAACGCGCCGACGTCCCCTCTCCCGGCGGGAGAGGGGACGTCGCGTTCATTCGACCGCTCCGGAAAGACCGAAATTCTCAACTCTTCCTATCGAGGACCACGCATCATGACGTTCCCCCGCATGGCCCTGGGGCTCGGCCTGGCCGCAGCGGCCTTCCTCTCGTCCGCCCGCGCCGAAGGAGACCCCGCCGTGAGCCTGCCGACCGACCAGGAGACGTGGAAGAAGCTGCCCGAGGTCGCCTCCGGCGGGGGCGGCCCGCTCCCCGTCTGGGCGAAGGCCGTTGCGACTCGACTCCCCCGCACGGCCGCCGCGATGCTGGAGCTGGACTTCGCCCAGCGCACGAAAAGCCCCGTCGACCCCAAGCTCCGCGCCGCGATGCGCTGGGTGATCGCGCACCAGAACCATTGCCCCTATTCCGAAGCCTACGCCCTGGCCGACGCCCGCCGCGCCGGGATGGACGAGGCGACCGTCAAGGCCGTGACGGGCGACCCCTCGGGGTGGCCGGCGGAGTATCGCGACGCATTGGAGTTCGCGCGGCTGCACACCGTCGACGCCCCCTCGATCCCCGACGCCCTGTTCGCGAAGCTGGTCGCGAAATACGGCGAGAAGCAGGCCGCCGCGATGGTGCTCCTGGGTGCCTACGGCAACTTCCAGGACCGCGTGGTGCTGGGCCTGAACCTGCCGGGCGAATCGGGGGCCCCCCTGGAGCCGATCGCCGTGAAGTTCGCGCCGGGCGCGTTCCAGTCGACACCGGTGCTGCCGCCGCAGGCCGAATTGAAGCCGCTGAAGGACGACGGCGCGACGGTCGTCGACCGCGACCCCGAGTGGTCGGAGCTGTCGTACGACGCGCTGCAATCGCGGTTGGAGACCCAGCGGGCTCGGAAGCCCCGGCTGCCGGTCCCGACGTGGGACGAGGTGAAGAAGGGCCTGCCGCCCGAGTTCGCCCAGCGGCCGACGCGGATCGTCTGGAACCTCGTCTGCTCCGGCTACGTCCCCGAGCTGGCCCTCCCCTGGAGTCGCGCCACGCGGACGATGTGGGCCGAGGCGAAGCCCGACCGGGTCTTCGAGGAGAGCCTGTTCTGGGTCCAGACCCGGGCGATCCGCTGCAACTACTGCATGGGCCACTGCGAGATGCTGTTGGAGGTCGCCGGACTGGACAAGGGGGCGATCGCCGAGCGCACCCGCCGTCTGGCCGGCGACGACTGGTCGGCCTTCCCGCCCGAGGAGCAGCGCGCCTACGCCTACGCCCGCAAGCTGACCAAGGCCCCCTGGACCGTGACCCCGGGCGAGTACAAGGCCCTGGAAGCCGACCTCGGCCCCGACGCCGCCATGGCCACCTTCTGGTGGCTCTGCCGCGGCCTCTACATGACCCGCGTCTCCGACGGTTTCGCCCTCCCGCTGGAGCGCGAGAACGTCTTCATGGACTTCTACGGGCCGAACGGGCCGAAGACGAAGTGACGGAAGACGTCTCGACGCCGTCTTTCTCCCTCGCCCCGGCGACTCCTCCGCGAAGTCGCCGGGGCGTGGCGATTCAGGGGCCGTCCGTGCGGGGAACGTTCGCCGAGGCTTCTGTTGTCGGTCATCGCCCGCGGGATACAGTTCAGGTGGTTATGGGTCGGTAGGCCGAGTCGATGATCGGAGATGCCCATGAAGCGGACGAAGAAGGCAATCCCCAGCCTCGGCCAGCAGTTGATCTCCGGCCTGGAATCGATCATCGACGCCATCCGGTCCGGCGAGCCGTTGGAGAAGCGACTCAGGGTGCGGACGGTCAAGCTCGTCCCCCAGACTCAAGACGAGCGCCCCGGCGACATGAAGGCGGAGAGGGCGGAACCTGGAGAGGGAACCGATGTCGATTCGCCATGACCGCCCTCGCCGTCCCCGTTACAATTGGCCGGAGACGCAGAGGGCCGCGGATCCCGTTCCACCCTTTCTGAAGGGGCGAAGCTGCATGGCACTCCAAACCCTGTTCAAGCCGACGCCAGCCCCGCGCCTCGACGATGCACCGACGATCCCGACGAAGGGAGGACGGGTGTACGCCATCTCCTTCGATATGGACATCGAGTCCCTCAAGCTGAACTACGGCGACCCGTACAACAGCGCCTACGCCGAGATCCGGAAGGTCCTGGTGAAGCAGGGGGTCGCTTGGCAGCAGGGGAGCGTCTACTTCGGCGGCGAGAGCATCAACGCCGTCACCTGCGTGCTGGCGGCGATCGAGCTGGCCCGCGCCCTCCCCTGGTTCGCCGCCTCCGTCCGCGACATCCGGATGCTCCGGATCGAGGAGTTCAACGACCTGATGCCCGCCGTCCAGCAGGCCGCGCCCGACGCCTGATGAAGCGACCGGCGCACTTCGCGACCCGAGGGGTGAGATGCCGAGTCCGGACGATCGACGATCCGTGACCCGTCCCGGTCGTTGGCGTCGCTTGATCCGCGTGGCGTTTTGGATCCATTGCGGAATCGGAGCGATCGCCCTGGCCCACATGGCATATCAGGAAGAGGTCGCCGCTCGTAGGCGAGGGGACATGGATCGGCGCATGAAGCCGTTCGGCGGCGGGTTCGGCAACGGCCGTCGAGACTTTCGCAGGCATGTCGGGGCCTGGATCCACAACCCGGCGGTGAGCGATTCGGACATGCCTCGGATCGCGGCGGCCCTGAAGGACTGGGACAAGGAGTGGAGCGACTGGATGGGGGTCGACCTGGCGGGGACGGGCGTCGCCGGCCCCGGCCTCGCCTCGCTGAGGGAGGTGACCGCCATGGAGCGGCTCTCCCTGCGAGATACGAAGGTCGACGACGCGGGGCTCGCGGGACTTGCGGGGATCTCATCCCTGAAGTCGGTGGATCTCAGGGGGACGAAGGTCACGCCATCCGGCGTCGCGGCCCTTCGGCGCGAGCGTCCCGATCTCGAAGTCACCTGGGACGGCGAGCGGTGAACGGCACCTCCCGAACCCGCCTCTCCTCCGGTCGATCCATCTGGTAGACTGCTCGGGACGACGTCCGTCCCGTCCCTGCCGTCCGCCCCAAGTCCCGGAGGAACGCCCCCGTGCGGTGGTCCAGCGCCCTGATCCCGACGCTCAAGGAAACCCCGGCCGACGCCGTCGCGCCCAGCCACGTCCTGCTGCTTCGGGCCGGCATGATCCGCCAGCTCGGGGCGGGTGCGTACACCTACCTGCCGCTGGGGCTCCGCGTCCTGAAGAAGGCCGAGGCCATCATCCGCGAGGAGATGGACGCCGCCGGGGCGCTCGAACTGCTGATGCCCGCCCTCCAGCCCATCGAGCTGTG
Source organism: Planctomycetales bacterium 71-10 (assembly GCA_001898385.1). Lineage (GTDB taxonomy): Bacteria > Planctomycetota > Planctomycetia > Isosphaerales > Isosphaeraceae > Paludisphaera. The sequence continues at coordinate 45,538 of MKTT01000137.1, read as the reverse complement.
GCAGGAGTCCGGCCGGTATGAGACCTTCGGCGACCTGCTGATGAAGCTCCGCATCAGCGGCAACCACCAGATGGCGCTCGGGCCCACGCACGAGGAGGTCGTCACGGACCTGGTCCGCGACCTGATCAACTCGTACAAGCAACTGCCGGTCACGCTCTACCAGATCCAGACCAAGTTCCGCGACGAGCCCCGGCCGCGGTTCGGCATCCTCCGGACCCGCGAGTTCCTGATGAAGGACGCGTACAGCTTCGACGCCGACGTCGACCAGCTCAATTCGAGCTACGACGCGATGTACGAGGCGTACTGCCGCATCTTCGACCGCTGCGGCGTCCCCTACGTCGTCGTCGAGGCCGAGTCGGGCCCGATCGGCGGCGACGCCTCGCACGAGTTCATGGTCCCCTGCGAGACGGGCGAGGACAAGGTCATCCACTGCCCCGCCTGCGGCTATGCGGCGAACCAGGAGAAGGCCGAGGTCGGCGAGGCCAGGGCCGAGCAGGCCGCGCCCGCCGCCGACTCCCCGCCGTACAAGCCGGAGCTGACCCCCGGCCAGAAGACCATCAAGGACGTCTGCGCGTACCTGAAGGTCGACGAGGAGACCTCGGGCAAGCTGCTGGTGTTCCTGGCCGACGGCAAGCCCGTCGCCGTGCTGCTCCGCGGCGACCACGAGGCCAACGAGGCCAAGGTCCGGCGCGCGTTCGGCGCCGCGACCCTCGCCCCGGCCGACGCCGACAGCATCCTCAAGTCCACCGGCGCGCCGATCGGCTTCCTGGGGCCGGTCGACATCAAGATCCCGATGATCGTCGACAAGGCGATCCTCGCGATGCCGACGATCGTCGTCGGCGGCAACGAGGTTGACGTCCACCTGACGGGCGTCGTGCCGGGCCGCGACTTCAAGCTCGACCGTGTCGCCGACGTCCGCAACGCCGACGCGGGCGACCCCTGCCCGCGCTGCGGCGCCGCGATGGTCGTCAAGGCGGGCCTGGAGATCGGCCACGTCTTCAAGCTGGGGACGAAGTATTCCAAGGCGATGGGCGCGACGTTCCTGGACGACAAGGGGACCGAGATCCCGCTCATCATGGGCTGCTACGGCATCGGCGTGAACCGGATCGTGGCCGCGGCCGTCGAGGCCGGCAACGACGCCAACGGTATCATCTGGCCGCTGAACCTGGCCCCGTACCAGGTGGTCGTGGTGCCGCTGACGGTGAAGGAGGGCCCGGTGATGGAGACGGCCGAGGCCATCGCCGCGAAGCTCAAGGGCGCCGGCTACGACGTCATCCTGGACGATCGCGACCAGCGCCCCGGGTTCAAGTTCAAGGACGCCGACCTGATCGGCTTCCCGCTCCGGGTGG
>MKTT01000137.1:6906-44154 GCA_001898385.1 Planctomycetales bacterium 71-10 | reverse complement strand
CGCCGAGACCGCGGCCGACTCGATCCTCGCCGAGCTGAAGGCGGCCGAGGAGAAGCTCCACAGCCATTGCCTCGTCGGCCGGTCGAAGCGCGAGGCGGCGAAGTCGTCATGAGCGGCCAGGGGACGCAGCCGGTTTCGAACGCGGCGTACGCGCTGCTGGGGGCGATGTCCGCCATCACCTTCGGCGGGCCGCTCGGCCTGGCCTGGCTCCTCTCCGGCGGCGAGCGCCGGGGCTGGCCGCCGGACCGGACGGTCGAGTGGGCCGGGACGATCGGCCTGCTCGTCGTGTTCGCCGCCGCGCTCGTCGCCTGCCTGACCGTCCGGCGATGGCTGCTGAAGCCCCCGCCTTGCGACGATCCGTCGACGGGATCCTGACCATGCCCGAGAACGTCCGCCTCCTCCTGACGATCGGCCCGGCCCTGGCGGGGGCGGCGTTCGTGCTTTGCGCGGGGCTGTGCGCGCTGGCCCGGACGATGGCGCCGCGGTGGGGCCTGCTGGACCGTCCCGGGGGGCACAAGGGGCACAAGGCCCCGGTGCCGCTGGGGGGCGGTGTGGCGATCTGGCTGGCGGTCGTGCTGGTGCTGGGGGCGTGCGGGGCCGCCGTGCTGCTCGACGGCGGCCGGCTGCCGGAGGGGGTCGCGCGGCACGCCTCGGGGCTCCAGTCGCGGGCGGGCGAGTTGGCGACGATCCTCGGGCTGGCCACCGTGATGATGGTGATGGGGTTCGTCGACGACCGCGTCGGCCTGGGCTGGAAGCCGCGGCTGGCGGTGCAGCTCGGCTGCGCGGCGCTGGTGGCGGCGTCGGGGGTGCGGGTCACGCTGTTCGGGCCGTTCACGCACCCGCTGATCGGCGGCGCGGTGACGACGCTCTGGATCGCGGCGATGACGAACGCCTTCAACATGCTGGACAACATGGACGGCCTGTCGGCGAGCGTCGCGCTGATCGCGGCCGTGCTGTTCGCGGCGGCGCAGGCGGCGGTGGGGGGGCTGTTCGCGCCGGCGGTGCTGGCGATCGTCGCGGGGGCGCTGGCGGGGTTCCTGGTGCACAACCACGCCCCGGCGCGGCTGTACATGGGGGACGCCGGGAGCAACTTCCTGGGGTTCCTGCTGGGGTCGATGACCGTGGCGGGGAACTTCTTCCAGGAGGGGACGGCGTCGCCGTTCGGGGTGCTCACGCCGCTGCTGGTGATGGCGGTGCCGCTCTACGACATGACGTCGGTGATCCTGATCCGGCTGAGCGAGGGCCGGAGCCCGTTCCAGCCGGACCGCCGGCATTTCTCGCACCGGCTGGTCGGCCGCGGCTTGACGCCGCCGCAGGCGGTCTGGACGATTGACCTGGTGACCCTGGCGTGCGGGCTGGGGGCGCTGCTGCTCCACCGGCTCGACGCCTGGGGGGCGGGGGTCGTGCTGGCGCAGGCCGGTTGCTTGCTGGGGATCGTCGCGGTCCTGGAGCTTTCGGGGGCCGGATCGGGACCGGGAACGAGAACGGAGCGGACTCTTGGCCAGGCGAGGCTCGAACCCGCCGCGCCCCTCGCCGCGGGGGCCGGCCGACCGCCGGGGGGCGACGACGCCGGACCGGGAAGCACCTGACCTCTCCCGCGACGACGCCGCGTCCGAGGCGTCGCGATGGGCCGAGAACCTCCGCCGCCTGGCGCTGGGGCTGCTCGCGGCCCTGATCGCCGCGCGGGGCTACTGGCCCAGCGAGCCCTCCCTCCGCGAGGGCGCCGCCGCCGGCCTGGGGTGGGACCTGGCCGTCTTCCTCGTCGCGGCGATCGCGCTCGCGCCGTCGCTGCTGACGGGTCGGTTCGCGTTCCGGATCTCGCCGGCCGACGGCTTCGTCGCGGCCCTGATGTTCCTCGTCGCCGTCAGCGCCCGCCGCGCGGGGGACTGGCGGATCGGCGTGAACCTGGCGTGGGAATGGGCCGCGATGGGCGTGGCGTACTTCCTGCTGCGCTGGCTGCCGCGCGGCCGGGGCGAGTCCGCCGCGCTGGCGCTGGGGATGGTGGTGACGGCCTCGGCGGTCGGGGCGTACGGGATCTATCAGGGCGTGGTGGAGATCCCCCAACTTCAGGAGGCGTATCGGCGGGACCCCGAGGCCATGCGCCAGCAGATGGGCGCGCCCGGCGGGGCCGACCCCACCGACGATCCCCGCCGCGCGGCGCTGGAGAATCGCGTCCTCCAGTCGAACGAGCCGTTCGCGACGTTCGGCCTGGCGAACTCGCTGGCGGGGTTCCTGGTGGGCCCCCTGGTGTTGGTGATGGCCATGGGCCTTCGCGGCCTGTCGACGCCCGTCGAGCCCGGCGCGTCGCGATGGCCCGCCTTGCTGGCGGCGACGGCCCCGGGGCTGGTGTTGCTGACGTGTCTGGTGATGACCAAGGGCCGCAGCGCCTGGATCGGGCTGATGGTCGCCGCGGCGCTGCTGGCGTGGCACGCGCGCCGGCTGCTCCCCCGGCGCGCGCTGATCGGCCTGGGCATCGCCGGCGCGGTGGTCGTCGCGGCTTCGGCGGTCGTCGGCCTGAAGACGGGGAGGCTCGACCTGCAGGTGCTCACGCAGTCGAACCTGTCGATGCGCTATCGGGCGGAATACTGGCGGGCGACCTGGGCCATGATCACGGAGGAGGCCCCGACGTTCGGCAGGGCGATCCAGGCCGGCAACTTCTGGCGCGGGGTCGGGCCGGGGAACTTCGGCGCCCACTACGTCCGCTACAAGCTGCCCCAGGCCAGCGAGGAGGTCCAGGACCCGCACGACCTGTTCCTGGAAGCCTGGGCGACCGCCGGGTTCTGGGCGTTCCTCGCGCTGGGCGGGGCGCTGGCGACGGGCCTGGGCCTGATCCTGCTACGCGACGACCGGGACGAGGAGACCCGCGGCGACCTGCCGACGTGGCCGGTGGCCGCCTCCGGGCTGGGGCTGGCGATGGTCCTCGTCCTGGGCCGGATGAACCTGTTCCTGGAAGACCTGCTGATCCGATGGCTGGTCCTGGCGGTCGCGTGGGGCCTGTTCGCCGCGCTGCTGCTGCCGCTCTGGCGGCGGGCGTCGGTCCCGGCGTTCGGGCTGGGGGCGGCGGGCGCGGCGGTGACGGTCGCGCTGCTGGCGGTAGGCGGCCTCAGCTTCCCGGCGGTCGCGATGATGCTGTGGGGCTTCCTGGCGCTCGGGCTGAACCTGCGCGAAGGGCGGGGGAGCGGCCGGCTGCGCGAGGTCGAGAGCCGGATCCCGGCCGGGGCGCTGGCGATCGGCTGGGCGGCTCTGGTCGGGTCGTATTTCGGGGCGACCCTGCCGTTCTGGAGGTCGGAGGCCGCGATCGAGCGCGCGGAGGTCGCGCTGGGGACGCAGCAGTTCGATCGGGCCGAGGCGGCGTACCAGGCGGCCGAGGCGGCCGACCCCTACAACGTGCGGCCCTGGCTGGGCCACGCGTATCTCCAGTCGCTGGCGTGGGAGGCGCGCGGGGCGAAGCCGGAGGACCTGCGCTGGCGGACCATCCCCGCGCTCCTGCTGAAGGCGGCGTCGCCGCCGCGGAGCCCGGACGCCTGGGGCCTGCACAGCGAGCGGGCGGGGGCGGTGCGCGACCTGCTGAAGCGGGTGGGTGGCTCGCTCTCGCCGAAGGAGATCATCCCCCTGCGGGCGAGCGTCGTGGAGGCCGTGCGGACGGCCTCGCGGCTGTATCCGACCAACGCGTCGCTCCACGCCCGGCTCGCCGAGGCCAGCGCGGAGATCTCCATGTTCGCCGACGCCGCCGCCGAGGCCCGCGAGGCCCTGCGGCTGGACGCCCTCACCCCCCACGCCGACAAGAAGCTCGCCGACGCCGTCCGCGCCCGCCTGCGGGACGAGCTGCCGCGCTGGGAGGAGCAGGGGGGGCCGTCGCCTCCCCCCTGAGCCCGCGCGGACGGAACCCCCGGACGAACAGGCGCGGCCGGTGCGAGCGGTGCGGGCGGGGCGCACGGAGCGACGGGCGCGACGCGAACCGAGGGGGGCGGAAGCGCGCGATTCGCGGCGATGTCCGCGCGACGTCGGGACGATGTTCAGACCATCGAGAGGTTCGCGCGCCCCGGGCCCGCCGGCGGGGAGGGCGCGACCCGGTCCGTCCGTCATTACCGTGCTCCGCGACAGGGAGGTGTTCGGTGTTCTCATGGGATTCACTGCGCGGGCGTCGGGCTCGCCGGGCGCGCCGCCGGGTCGGGCCGGCCGCGCCGGAGCGGCTCGAAGGCCGCGAGCTGATGGCGTATACCTCGCTCGGCTTCTCGCTGGCCGACCTGTCGATCACCGGCGAGTCCGCCCCCGCCACCCAGTGGGGCGGGACGCTCACGGTCGACGTGACGCTCCGGAACCTCGGGGCCAGCACCATCACCGAGCCGACGGCCTTGACGCCGCCGTTCCAGGTCGGCGTCGGCCCGGACGGGACCGTCAACCCGCCGTATTACACGCCCAGCCAGGCCGACGCGGCCGCGTCCACCGTCGCCGTGTTCCTCGTCCCGCGCGGGCGAGGGCTGGCGTCGGGCGTGCAGGTCGGGACGATCGACGCGCCGGCGGTCGGCCAGAACAGCATCGAGCAGTTCCAGGCGACGTTGACGCTCCCCGAGCGGCCCGCGGGCTATGCGGCCGCCGGCGAATATACGGTCCGGCTGGTCGCCAACTACGACCGCAACGTGCTGGAGTCGAGCTATCGCAACAACGTCAGCCCGCCGATGCTCGTCAACCTGACGGCCGCGCCGGCGACGCCCACGCTCCGCGCCGTCTCGTTCGATCTCCCCGCGACGGGCCTGTCGCCGGGCGACGTGATCGCGCCGCAGATCCAGATCGCCAACCTGGGGGCGGCGGCCCTGACGTCGGACGTCGAGGTGGCCGTGGTGGCGTCGACCTCGCCCGACTTCAACCTGGGCAGCTCGGTCGTGTCGCTGTACACGATCTCCGGCGGGATCGGCGGCGTGAACTCCACGCCGTTGCCGAACGCCGCCCGGCACGCCCGCGGCACGCGCTGGCTGCGCCACAACATCGTCACCCAGCGGAACAACATCGTGACGATCAACGGCGTGAACGCCGCGCTGCCGACCAGCCCGAGCACCTACTACCTCGGCGTGGTGATCGACCCCTACAACAAGCTGAACCTGCCCAACCAGCCGGCGAACCGGCTGGAGCTGGTGAAGCTGGTGTCGACGGTCAACGGCGAGGCGTCGACCGGCGTCGTCGGCTCTCCGTCGACGAACGTCTTCCAGAATCCGCCCGACGGCTTGCCGGTCGGCGTGACCTACTGAGGCCGGCGGCGGGGCGGGGGCCCGGGTGGGCTTCTGGAATTCGGCGGAGCGTATTCGACGTCTTCCCCCCTCGCGGGGGAAGACAGACGCCGAAGGCGTCAGATGAGGGGGACGCGAAGCAGGGGCCCCGTCGGGATCCGAAGGCCCGCCCGACCGGCTCGGGATCCCGACGGCTTTCCCGCTCGTCCTTCCCCTCATCCGGCCCTCCGGGCCACCTTCCCCCGCCAGGGGGGAAGGCCGTGATGATGCCGAATCCCAAAGGGGCGCCCCGGGGGCGGCTCCCTTGACCCCGCTCCGCCGGGGTCCCTAGAATCGACCCGCGTCCGTCCCCCCCGCCCAAGCCCCCCCGAGCCGAGCCGATCCCTCCATGAGCCGTCGCTACGTCAATCAGCTTTCGCACGGGGACTCGGTGGACGAAGCCTTCCTGGTGGCGGACAAGCAGCTCCGGGCCAATCGCCAGGGGAACCTGTACCTCCAGCTCGAACTGCGGGACAAGACCGGGAGCGTCGGCGCCCGGCTCTGGAACGCCACCGAGGAGCTGGCCCGCACCTTCGAGCCGGGCGATTACCTCCTGGCGCGCGGGAAGACGCAGATCTTCCAGGGCTCGTTGCAGGTCATCCTGACCCACATCGAGGTCATGGACGCCTCGCGCGTCGAGCCCGAGGACTTCCTGCCCCAGAGTTCGCAGAACGTCGGCAAGCTCTACAACCGGCTCCGCGACGTCCTGCTCGGGATGCACGACCCGCACCTGCGGGCGCTGGTGGAGTGCTTCCTGATCGACGAGGAGTTCGTGGCGAAGTTCACCGCCGCCCCGGCGGGGATCAAGAACCACCACGCCTATCAGGGGGGCCTGCTGGAGCATGTCGTCACGATGCTCAACGTGGCCGACAAGATCCTGGGCTTCTACCCGGACGTCGACCGCGACCTGCTCCTGACGGGGATCTTCCTGCACGACGTCGGCAAGATCGAGGAGCTGTCGTACGACCGGGCGTTCGCCTACACCGACGAGGGCCAGCTCGTCGGCCACCTGGTCATGGGCGTGGAGATGCTCCGCGACAAGGTGGAGCGCACCGCCGACCTGACCGGCGAGCCGTTCCCCAACGAGCTGCTCCTGCGGCTGAAGCACATGATCGTCAGCCACCACGGTGCCCTGGAGTACGGCAGCCCCAAGCTGCCGATGACCCTGGAAGCCGTCGCGCTGCACTACCTGGACAACCTCGACGCCAAGCTCCACGCCTTCGGCCGCGAGATCCGCGACGACCCCGTCCGCGAGTCCTCCTGGACCCCGTACCAGCAGTCGACGGGCCGCCGCCTGTTCAAGGGTGCCCCGCGCAACGCCGCGGGGACGGACGAGGCGTGAGGGGTGCACGAGATTTTCGCCGGCTCATGCCAAGCATCCTTCTCCCCTCGTGGGAGGAGGTGGCCGAAGGCCGGATGAGGGGGGCGACCGCCTCCGCATTCCCCGGCCGGCCCTCCTTGTAGGCTGGGTCGCGACCCAGCCCAGATGAGGCGTCGCGTATCCCGGGCTGGGTCGCGACCCAGCCTACGAGGTTCGAAGTCGGCGGCCCTCGGTCGCGCCCCCCTCATCCGCCCCTTCGGGGCACCTTCTCCCACGAGGGGAGAAGGGGGGAGGCGTGCTCGCTCCCCAGCTTTTCGGCAGGGAACCAAGAGGAGAGAAGGGCCCGATCGTTGGTACTCCGACGACTCTCGCCCGGCGTCCCGGGGTTCACTCCGGCCACATCGCGTTGAGGACCTCGACGGTCCGGTCGGAGAGCACCTGGCCCCCTTCGGGGCCGACCTCGTTGCTCTCGGCGATGGCGCTGTAGCCGCCGCCGCGGACGGCGGGCTCGGTGGGGAGGTAGGAGCCGGGGCCGGCGAGCTGGATCAGGAAGGTCTGGAGCGCCTTGCTGCGGGCCTTCATCTGGATGCCGTACTGGGTGTATAGTTCGAACGGGTTCGTGGCGATGGCCACGTCGCCCAGGCGCAGGGCGTGAAGCTCGATTCGGTACAGCCGCTTCTCGCCCGCTTCCTGCCGGCGTCGACGGTCGACGACGTCCTGATGCCAGAGGACGAGCCGGCGGTTGGCCGGGTCCTTGGAGAGCTTCTCGACGTTCGCGGCGGCGGAGGCGGCGTCGGCCTCGGAGACGATCCGAGGGGGGAGGTCGAGCGACTCGACCTTGTGGACGAGCGGGGCGCCGGCGACGGGCTCCTGCTTCGCCCCCTCGTGGGCCTCGTCCCACGCGGCGACGACGCGCGCGGCGAGTTCTTCCAGGCGGGAGCGCTTGCGGAGCGCCCGCATGCGCTCCTCGGCCCGCTTGCGATACATCAGGTGGGGCGACTGATCGCCCGCCGCGCCGGTCCAGCCCAGGACGACGAAGTCGGCGCCGTGGCGGGCCTTCAGGGTTTCGCGGATCTCGTGCCAGACGTCGGCGTCGACCGACGACTCGCCCTCGACCTCCTGCGAGGGGCAGGCGAGGTTCACGGCCGTCGCGCGGAGCTTGCCGGTCTCGTCCCAGAGGAACAGCGCCTCGACGCCGTGGTCCTCGGGGCCCTCGATGCCGCGGAAGTCGGGGCGGTCGGTCGGGCCGTACATCACGGCGCGGCCGTCGGCGTAGAGGGAACGGCGGTTCTGGGCGACGACGGCGTGCCCCAGGCCCCACCCGACCTTGCTCGGCTTCCGCGACTCCCACGCCGCGACGGCCGCGTCGGCGACGCGGGCGACGAGGAAGTCCGCGTACTCGCCGGGCTGCATCACGCCGTCCTTCGGGATCTCGTAGAATCCCTCCTCCAGCACGGGGGCCGTGTGGGTGTGGGTCGCGCTCAGGATCAGCTTGGAGGCGTCGAGGCCCGGGATGCGGGCCGCGACGAGCTCGCGGGCCTTCCGGAGGATCGGCTCCGGGATCGCCACCAGGTCGCAGGCGACCAGGACGGCCTGGTCGAGCACCTGATCCCCCTGGCGCGACTCCAGGGCCAGGGCGTTGGCGACGACCGGGCTCCGGACCGATTTCGAGACCCGGGTGTGCATCTGGCCCGAGAGGGCGACGGGGCGATCGGGGGTGATGCTCACGCTCGCCGCCCCCGCGTGCAACTCGCTCGCGGCGGCGACGGGGGCGACGAGCGCCGTCGCGAGGATGGTCAAGCACGCCCGGAACGTCCGCCGCGATCTCGCGTCGATCATGCGCCTGGTCCTGTCTGCCGGGGGTCGGTTCGCCTGGTGCCGGTGGTCCGGCCCGTTGTAAGCGAGCGGTCGCCCCGATGCAACCGGGCCGGGGCGCGGCGTCAGTGGACGGTGGTGGCGGTCGCCGTGGACGTGCTGGTCGAGCACATCGCCGACGTGCTGGTGGTGCGCTGGGGGAACAGCGTCCGGAATCGGTAGACCGTGAAGGCCGGCCGCTGGGCGCGGTAGCTCGGGCCGGGCCAGAAGTCGCGCTGGACGAAGTCGGAGATCCACTGCCGGCCGTCGTACATCTGCATGTGGCCGTGGGGGTGCTTGGGGATCGGCTGGATGACGGCGACGTCGCCCGCCTGGTAGCCGCCGACGGGCGTGAAGTTCATGGGGAGGAACCCGGCCGCCTCCAGGCTCGGGCCGTAGTCCTTGGCGGAGCCCGTGCGCTTCAGCTTGACCCCGCCCCCGCCGGCCTCGATCGCCTCGCGCGTGTAGGCCGCGCACCGGCCCTGCGAGTGCTGCTGGGCGTGCGACCGGAGATGCCTGGCCGCCGCGTCCGCGCTCCACACCGGTTCCATGTGACATCTCCGAACGTTCTGAGACGAACCGCGCAGGGCGGCCGGTCTCGGTGAAGAATGTTTTTCCAGGCGACGACTCTAATCCATCCCGGCCGAGGCTCGCAAGGACTTGAACCGCCCGCCCGCTCTGCATCGGATCTCGACTTGAGGCGAGGGGCCTCGGGCCGTCACGTCGCGCGTCGAAGTCGATCAGAAGGAGTCCGACCCGACGATTTCACCGCCGCTGATCGTCCCCAGGGCGCGCCAGACCTGGCCGCTGACCGTGCTCTTGATGAACTGGATCCGGCCGTCGCCGAAGAGGACGTTGACCCCGCCGGGGTGGTAGCTCCGCGACGTGATGGCCGCGTAAGTGGGGCCGCCGTCGTCCTCGTCGATCGAGGCGAGGTCCAGGTCCAGGCCCTGGGGCCCGATCACCTTCGTGTTCGGCGGCAGGGCGGTCGTGAACCCGCCGTGATAGCTGTCCCCCTTGACCCATCGCGTGTGGCCTTCGGCGATCATCTGGCATTGGCCGAACGTCGACGGGGCCGTGATGAACGCGACGGACGCGGCGACGTCGGGGAGGCTCGCCGGGCTGCTCAGGTTCGGGAACGTCCCCCCGCTCCCCTCGGGGAAGCAGTGGCGAAGCTGCGGCTGGTACGTCCGCACCTCCGCCGCGAACGCCGTCTGGCTGGTGCCGTCGGCGACGTCCGCGATCCTCCGGCTCCGGTTGGTGGCGAAGGCGCTCCGCGTGTCCGGCCCGCTCATCCCGCCGTAGACGTACCAGTCGCCGACGCACCAGGCGTAGCTGTTCACGCCGTAGTAATAGCCCCGGAACAGGAGGCGCTGCTGGTTGGGCTCGCTGGGGCAGAGGAGGGCGGCCACGGACATCCCGCCCACCGTGGCGTCGGACGGGTCGAGATATTTGAAGTTGAAGTTGATCGCGTCGAACATGTTCCCCTGCTCCATGAAGGGCAGGAGCCGGGCGCTGATCCCCCAGTCGAAGGCCGTCTTCGGGATGTTGGTCCCGACCCCCGTCTGGATCGACTTCGGCGGGAACGCCCCGTGGACGCTCTCGTAATTCATCAGCCCGAGGCCGAGCTGCTTGAGGTTGTTGGTGCATTGGATGCGCCTCGCGGCCTCGCGGGCCGCCTGCACGGCCGGGAGGAGCAGGGCGATCAGGACCGCGATGATCGCGATCACCACCAGCAGCTCGATCAGCGTGAAGCCCCGCCTCGAAGACTCGCATCCGGACATCGAATCGCCTCCGCGCGGGTGAAGCATGGGCGCCACGGCTGATCCCCACCCGCAAGTTCAAGGACGTTGAAATGAGCCAGGACGTGGGCTTTCAACCCGAGGCCGAAGGCCCCCGGTCGAGCGTCGGGACCGCCGCTCGTCCCCGAGACGGGGAGGACCGGCCCGCAGGACGACGGGCCGGGAAAACCAGGGATCGATCGTGTTCGTTCGGCGTCCGCTTCGCCTCGGGTCGAATCGAATGCTCGTCGGCCCCGAGTCTACGACGGATGTCATTTGCGACGCAAGGCCGTCGGCCGGCGGAAGCCGGATCTCGGGCGGGGCCGCGATCGCCCCGGCGGCCCGGCGGGGGGGCGTTCGCGCGGGGGCGAGGTCGGCATAACATGGATAGGCTCCGTCTCCCCGCCCGGTCCCGTCGAGGTCCACCATGCCGACCCATGCCGAACGCGTGCTCCAACTCGTGGCCGAGCCCTCGTACAAGCCTCGGACGCTCAAGGCGCTGTCGCGGCACTTCCAGATCGACCCGGAGGAGTACCCGGCGTTCCGGGCCGAGATCAAGGGCCTGGTGAAGGAGGGGAAGCTCGACGTCGGCCGCGACAAGACGCTGTCGAAGGCCGCGGACTCCGGCGCGGTCATCGGGCTGTTCCGGCGCTCGTCCAAGGGGTTCGGGTTCGTCCGCCCCCACGGGGCGCCCTCGAAGGCGGACCACATCTACATCCCCCCCGAGGGCGCGAGCGACGCCTCCAGCGGCGACGAGGTGGCGGTCAAGATCGTCAAGAGGTCCCGACGCGAGGGGACCAACGACGAGGGCCGCATCATCCGGGTCGTCGCCCGCGCCAGCGCCGCGTTCGTCGGCACCTACCGCGAGGAGGGGGGGGCCGGCTACGTCAAGGTCGACGGCACCACGTTCCACGACCTCGTCTACGTCGGCGACCCCGGCGCGAAGGGGGCCAAGCCGGGCGACAAGGTCGCGCTGGAGATGGTCCGCTACCCGACCCCCTACCAGGAGGGCGAAGGGGTCGTCACCGAGATCCTCGGCGAGCGCGGCGCGCCGGGCGTGGACACGCTCACCGTCATCCGCGCGTTCAACATCCCCGACGTCTTCCCCGAGACGGTCCTCGACGAGGCCCGCGAGCTGGCCAAGGCGTTCCACGAGGACGACGTCTCCGGCCGCGAGGACCTGCGCGGCGTGCTGACGGTCACGATCGACCCGGCCACCGCCCGCGACTTCGACGACGCCATCTCGCTCTCGCGCGACGAGGCCGGCCACTGGAGCCTGGGCGTCCACATCGCCGACGTCTCCCACTTCGTCCGCCCCGGCTCCGAGATCGACGACGTCGCCCGCAAGCGCGGGACCAGCGTCTACCTCCCCGACCGCGTCATCCCGATGCTGCCGGAGATCCTCTCCAACAGCCTCGCCAGCCTCCAGGCCGGCCACACGCGCTACACCGTCAGCGCGTTCCTCGACTTCACCCCGGAGGGCGTCCTCACCGCCAAGCGGTTCGCCCGCACGGCGATCAAGGTCGACCACCGCTTCGCCTACGAGCGCGCCTTCGAGGTGATGCAGGCCCCGCAGGCCGAGCACGAAGGGGTCGCGCCCGAGGTCGTGAAGATGGTCTCCGACATGCTCGAACTGGCGATGATCCTCCGCAAGCGGCGGTTCACCCGCGGCGCTCTGGAGCTGAGCCTGCCCGAAGTGGAGATCGACCTGGACGACCTGGGGAAGGTCGCCGGGGCGCACCTGGCGGTGAACGACGAGAGCCACCAGGTGATCGAGGAGTTCATGCTGGCCGCGAACGAGGCGGCGGCGTCGCACCTCACGGAGAACCACGTCGGCTTCCTCCGCCGCGTCCACCCCGACCCCGAAATCAGCAAGCTCGCCGAGTTCGCCGAGTTCGCCCGCAGCCTGGGCTTCGCCATCGACCTGCCGCAGAGCCGCTTCGAACTCCAGCGCGTCCTGGACGAGTCCAAGGGGAAGCCGGAGGAATACGCCGTCCACTACGGCCTCCTGCGCAGCCTGAAACAGGCGACCTACACGCCCGAGCACGAGACCCACTACGCCCTGGCCAGCGACGACTACTGCCACTTCACGTCGCCGATCCGACGCTACCCGGACCTCCAGGTCCATCGCCAGATCACGGCGCTGCTGGCGGGGAAGAAGCCGCGAAGCAACCAGGACGAGCTGGCCGTCCTGGCCGAGCATTGCACGCGCACCGAGCGCCGGGCCGAGGCCGCCGAGCGCGAGCTGAACCGCGTGAAGCTGCTCACGCACCTGGAGACGAAGGTCGGCGAGGCGTTCCACGCGATCGTCGTGGGCGTGGAGGACTTCGGCCTTTTCTGCCGGCTGGTCGAACTCCCGATCGAGGGCCTGCTGCACGTCACCAGCCTGGCCGACGACTTCTACTACCTGGAAGAAGGGACGCACACGCTCATCGGCCGCCGCGCCGGGACTCGGCACCGGCTGGGCGACCGCGTCGAGGTGCGCGTGGCCCGCGTGGACGTCGACCGCCGCGAGTTGGACCTCGTCCTGGCCTCGACGCCGGCCTCGGCGATGAAGCCCAACCGCAAGGCCCGCCGGTCCGAGGCCGCCCCCCATCCCGCCGGCCCCGGAGGCCCGCGCCCCGGCCGTCCCGCCGCCAAGTCCACCCCCGAGGAGCGGGCCGCCAACCTGGCCGACAAGAAAAAGAAGAAGGCCAAGCTCAAGGCCAAGAAGGCGGCGAAGCGGAAGAAGAAGTGACGGGCGGGGTCCCGTCGGTCAGTCGACCGTCGGGTCGTCATGCCTGCGATAGAACTCAATCGCGTCGTCGAGGGTGTCGAAGACGTCCCAGAAGTCGTCGAGCTGCATGTCGAGGACGAGGCGGCGGATCGCCGGGCTGGGGCGGGCGAGGACGACGTCGCCCCCGCGGCGGCGGATCTCCCGGCTGATCGTCATCAGCAGGCCGAGGAACGACGCCCCGGTCTCGTGGACGCCGTTCATCTCCATGACGAACTCGCGCTCGCCCAGGTCCAGGCGGTCGGCGACGTCGGCCGCGGCGTCGAAGTGCTTCGGGTCGTTCATGAGCCGCCCGAAGTTGCTCAGGACCGTCACGCCGCGTTCGACCCGGATATTGAGGGACATGGGCGAGCCTCCGCCGCGATCACCGTCGATGCTTGAAGACGTATCCGTAGGGGACGGGCCAGGGGGCCTCGCGACCGGCCGCCTGCATCGCGTTCAGCACCCAGTATGGATCGCGCAGCAGCTCGCGGCCAAGGAGGACGAGGTCGGCGTCGCCGTCGTCGACGATCTTCTCGGCCTGCTTCGGATCCGTGATGAGTCCCACGGCCCCGGTCGCGATCCCCGCCTCCTTGCGGAGCCTCCGCGCGAACGGCACCTGATAGCCCGGCCCGACCGGGATCTTGACGTGCGGCACGAGCGCGCCGGAGGAGCAGTCGATCAGGTCGACGCCCAGCGCCTTCAGCCGCCTCGCCAGCTCGACGGACTGCTCGACGTCCCAGCCCCCCTCGGCCCAGTCGGTGGCCGAGATCCGCACGAACAGCGGCATCGCGTCCGGGATGACGCTCCGGAGGCGTTCCGCCACGCGCAGGACCGGCCGGATGCGGTTCTCCAGCGGCCCGCCGTACTCGTCGGCGCGCTTGTTGCTCAGGGGGGAGAGGAACTCGTGCAGGAGGTAGCCGTGGGCCGCGTGGATCTCGATCATCTTGAACCCGGCGGCCAGGGCGCGACGGGCGGCGGCCTCGAAGGCGTCGACCAGGGCGTCGATCTCCGCGACGGTCAACTCATGCGGGACGGGGCTCGACTCGTCGAAGGGGATCGCGCTGGGGCCGACGACCGGCCATCCCCCCTCCGCCGGGTCGAGGATGGCCTTGCCGCCGAGCCACGGGGCCTCGCAACTGGCCTTGCGGCCGGCGTGGGCGAGCTGGATCCCCGGGGCGGCCCCCTGAGACTCGACGTAGCGGGCGATCCGGGCCAGGGGCTCGACGTGGCGGTCGTCCCAGAGGCCCATGTCGCCGGGGGAGATGCGGCCCTCCGGGACCACGGCGGTCGCCTCGACGATCACCAGGCCGACGCCTCCGGAGGCCCTCGCCCCCAGGTGGACGAGGTGCCAGTCGCTGGCGAGGCCGTCCTCGCACGAATACTGGCACATGGGCGACATGGCGACCCGGTTGCGGAGCGTCAGCCCCCGGATCGTGCAAGGCTCGTACAGGGACGCGGTCATGCGCGGTCGGCCCTCTGGGGTTGCGTCGCGGGCCCGGGCCCGCGTCTCGATCGACATTGTAGGGGATCGAGCAATGGCCGGCGATCGTGACTTGCCGGGGCCCGCGCCGGCCGTTACAAATGAACAGGGGCCAGCGGCCCTTCAATCGCAGGACCATCACCGGGGGGCCTTACCAAATGGCGACGGCGACGTTCGGGGCCGGCTGCTTCTGGGGCGTCGAGGAGGCGTTCCGGCGCATCCCGGGCGTGATCGACGCGACCTCCGGGTACGCGGGCGGGACGATGGACGACCCGACGTATGAACAGGTCTGCACGGGAAGGACCGGGCACGCCGAGGTCGTCCGGGTGGAATACGACCCGTCGAAGGTCGCTTACGGCCGGCTCCTCGAAGCCTTCTTCCGGCTCCACGACCCCACGACGCCGAACCGCCAGGGGCCGGACGTCGGGACGCAGTACCGCTCGGCGATCTTCACTCACGACGAGGAGCAGGCGCGCGAGGCGGCCGAGTTCAAGGCGGCCCTCGATGCGTCCGGCGCCTTCGGCCGGCCGATCGTGACGGAGATCGCCGCCGCCGGGCCGTTCTGGCGGGCCGAGGAATACCACCAGCGTTACGTCCAGAAGCACGGCGGCGCCAGCTGCCACATCTGATCGCCCCGCCGACCGCGGGAGTGGTCTGTTCCGGACGGGCCCGAGCGGATTACGATGGCTCGGGCCTGACACGGGAGGGTGCGTGGCTTCATCGCAGGGTTCGGCGGGTAGGATTTTCGCGCGCTACGCCCTGGCGACGGCCGCGACGGCGGTCGCCGTCGGGCTGACGGCCGCGACGTGGCCTCTGTGCGCCTCGACGCCCCTGGCGTTCTGCTACGCCGCCGTGATGATCGTCGCCTGGGAGGGCGGGTTGGGCCCGTCGCTGCTGGCGACGACCCTGTCCATCGCCCTGGCCGATTACTACATCCTGCCGCCTTATCGATCCCTGGCCATGGCCCCCGAGTCGGCCGGCCCCGTGGTCGTCTTCGCGATCGTCTCGGCCTTCGTCGCGGCCTGCTCCGCCGCCCGGGTCGCGGCCGAGGCGCGCGGGAGTGCCCTGGGCGAGTCCGAGAGGCTGCACCGCGGCCTGATCGACGCCAGCCACGACTGCCTGAAGGTCCTGTCGCTCGACGGCCGGATTCTCTCGATGAACGAGACCGGCCGCCGGCTGCTGGAGGTCGGCGACTTCGAATCGATCCGTGGGCGGGAATGGGCCTCGCTCTGGCCCGAGGGGGCCCGCGAAGCCGCCCGGGCCGCGGTCGCGAGGGCCGCGGCCGGCGAGTCGGTCCGGTTCGAGGGCTCCGCCCCCACCTTCGCCGGGACGCCGAAGGAGTGGGAGAGCGTCCTGACCCCGATCCTCGGCCCCGACGGCGCGCCCGGCCGCATCCGGTGCGTCTCCCGCGACATCACGGCGCGGAAGCGGGCCGAGGCCGACCTGCTCGCTGGGGAGGAGCGGTATCGCTCGCTGTTCAACTCGATCGACGAGGGCCTCTGCATCATCGAGATGCTGTACGACGAGGCCGGCCGGCCGGTCGACTACCGCTTCCTGGAGGCCAACCCCGCCTTCACCGCCCACACCGGCCTCGTCGACGCGCCGGGCCGGACGATGCGCGAGCTGGTCCCCGGCCACGACGATCACTGGTTCGAGATCTACGGCCGGGTCGCCGCGACGGGCGAGCCGATCCGGTTCATGAACAGCGCGGCGAAGCTGGCCGGCCAGTGGTTCGACGTATACGCCTTCCCGGTCGGGGGCCCGAAGGTCGCCGTGCTGTTCAAGAACGTCACGGAGAGGGTGCGGGCCGAGCAGGAGCGCGAGCGGCTGCTGCAGCACCTCGGCCACGAGCGGGCGCGGCTGCGGACGTACCTGGAGGACTCGCCCGCGTTCATCTGCATCCTGCACGGGCCGGGCCACGTCTTCGAACTGGCGAACCGGCTATACCACGACCTGGTCGGGCGTCGCGACCTGATCGGCCGCACGGTCCGGGAGGCGCTCCCGGAGCTGGAGGGGCAGGGCTTCTTCGAACTGCTCGACCAGGTCTATCGGACGGGTGAGGGTTACGTCGGCAAGGAGATGCCGGCCCTGCTCCACGGCGCGTCGGGGGGCGTCGATCGGAGGTTCGTCAACTTCGTGTTCCAGGCGACCCGCGAGCCCGGCGGCGAGGTCTCCGGGGTGTTCGTCCACGGCTTCGACGTGACCGACCTGGTCACGGCGCGCGAGGCCCTGCGCGACAGCGAGGCCCGCTTCCGCCACCTGGCCGACGCCATGCCCCAGGCCGTCTGGGCCGCCCGCGCCGACGGCACGATCGACTACTGCAACCGCAAGTGGCGCGAGTACGGCGGCTGCCCCGAAGGCTTCCTGGGCGACGCACGCTGGGCCCGCCTCGTCCACCCGGACGACCTCGCGCGGGCGCGCGACGCCTGGCTCGAATCGGTCCGCACCGGCCGGCCGTTCGAGGTCGAGTACCGCCTGCGCCGCGGCGACGGCCGCCACCGCTGGCACCTGGGGCGCGCCCTGCCGATCGAGGACTCGCGGGGCCGCATCGTCCGCTGGTTCGGCACCAACACCGACGTCGACGACGTCAAGCGGCTCTCCGAGGCCCTCCAGCGCGCCGACCGCCGCAAGGACGAGTTCCTGGCGACCCTGGCCCACGAGCTGCGCAACCCCCTGGCCCCGATCCGCAACGGCCTCCAGATCCTCCGCCTGGGGCCGTCGGAGGAGGCGGCGCGGAGCACGGTCGAGATGATGGGGAGGCAACTCGGCCACATGGTCCGGCTGATCGACGACCTGATGGACGTCGCCCGCGTCAGCAGCGGCAAGATCGCCCTGCGGAGGGAGCGGACCAGCCTCCAGGCCGCGGCCTCCGCCGCGATCGAGGGCGCCCGCTCGGTGATCGACGCCGGCGGCCATACGCTGGCGGTCTCCATGCCGGACGAGCCGCTCCCCCTGGACGCCGACCCGACCCGGCTGACGCAGGTGCTGGCGAACCTGCTGACCAACGCCGCCAAGTACACCGAACCGGGCGGGCGGATCGAGCTGGCGGTGCGCCGCGAGGGGGGGGAGGCGGTCGCGAGCGTCAAGGACACGGGCGTCGGCCTGGCCCCGGAGATGCTGTCGCGGGTCTTCGAGATGTTCACCCAGGTGGACGCCTCCGTGACGCGCTCGCAGGGGGGGCTGGGCATCGGCCTGACGATCGTCAAGCGCCTGGTGGAGATGCACGGCGGCCGGATCGAGGCCCGGAGCGAGGGCGCAGGCCGCGGCAGCGAGTTCCTCGTCCGGCTCCCGCTCGCCGAGCCCGGGGGCGACGAGCCGAGGGCCCCGCGGCCGGAGGGGACGCGGGCGCCCGGCGACGCGATCCGCGTCCTGGTGGTCGACGACAACGTCGACTCGGCCAACTCGCTGTCGCGGCTTCTGGCCCTCGACGGCCATGACGTCCGCATGGCCTACGACGGGGCGGGGGCCCTGGCGTCCGCCGTCGCGGCGCCCCCGGACGCGATCCTCCTGGACCTCGGCCTGCCCGACAGGAACGGCTACGAGGTCGCGGTGGAGATGCGGGCCCACCCCGACCTCCGCGACGCCATGCTCGTCGCCCTGACCGGCTGGGGCCAGCCCGAAGACCGCCGTCGATCGCGCGAGGCCGGCTTCGACCACCACCTGGTCAAGCCGGTCGACGTCGACACCCTCCGGAACATCCTGGACGCCGTGGCCCGAGGCCGCCGCGACGAGCTGGCCGCGCGGCGGTGATCGGACGGCGGGCCCTCAGGCGTCCAGCGGCCGGGCCGACGCGCCGTCGGCGGCGCGGCAGACGTGGACGTCCGGGGCGACGCCCCGGAGGCGGAAGTAGCCGTGGCGGACGGCCTCGGCGAACTCCTCGGCCTTGTCGGGCTCGACGAGGTTGACCGTGCAGCCCGCCCAGCCGGCCCCCGAGAGCTTGGCCCCGAGGAAGCCCGGGGCCCCCTCGGCCACCTCGACGAGGGCGTCGAGCGCGGGGGAGCTGTTCTCGAAGTCGTCGCGGCTGGAGGCGTGCGACGCCGAGATCAGGGCGCCGAACCGCTTCAGGTCCCCGATGCGGAGCGCTGCGACCCCCTGGCGGACGCGGTCGTTCTCGGTCAGGACGTGCCGGGCCCGCTTGCGGCAGGTCGGGTCCAGTTCGTCCCAGGCGGCCTCAAGCTCGGCGAGCGAGACGTCGCGGAGCAGGCGGACGGCGTCCTCCCCCTTCTTCGCCTTGAAGTGGTCGACCACGGCGTTACACTCGGCGAAGCGGCGGTTGTACATCCCGTCGGCCAGCTTGCGCGAGGTCTTGGAGTCGCAGACGACGATCGCCGGGCCGGGCGAGCCCAGCGGGACGCGCGCGAACTCCAGCGACTGGCAGTCCAGGAACAGCGCGTGGTCCTCGCGGCCGAAGAGGCTGGAGAACTGGTCGAGGAGGCCGGAGGAGACGCCGACGAACTCGTTCTCGGAGCGGCGGAGGACCATCGCCAGGTCCATCAGGGCGGCGTCGGAGTCCCCGCCGATGTGCTGGGTGGCCGTCTTGCCGGGGGCGAGGCCCGCTTCGAGGAGGAAGAAGGCCACGGCCGCCTGGAGGCTGGCCGAGGAGGAGAGCCCCGCGCCCAACGGGACCTCGCCGGCGATCGCCGTTTCGAAGCCGCCGGTCAGCTCGGCGCCGAGGGCCTCCTGGAGGGCCCAGACCACGCCCTTGACGTAGTTCGGCCAGGTGCCGACGGGCCCGCGCTCGATCTCGGCCAGGGGGAAGCGCGCCGAACCTTCGAAGTTGGCGGCGTAGACGCGGCCCTCGCGCCCGGGGCGGGCGCGGCCGACGACGGCGGTGTAGCGGTCGACGGCGGCGGCCATGACGAGGCCGCCGTTGTAGTCGGTGTGGTTGCCCAGCAGTTCCACGCGGCCGGGGGCGCGGGCCGCGACTTCGGCCCGACCCCCGTATTCGGCCTCGAAGGCCCTGGCGGAGGCGGCTTCCAGTTCGGCGGGGGTCATCGGGCGGGATCCTGGATTCAGGAGGGGGGGACGACGGGGCGGCGGCCGGTGGGCGCGGGGCCCGGGACGGCCGCCGTCGGGTCGGGCCGGGGCGTCGCCGACGCCCCGGCGACGGGGTCAGGACTTGGCGGCGGCCTTGAGGGCGGCGGCCTTGTCGGTCTTCTCCCAGGTGAACTCGACGTCGGTGCGGCCGAAGTGGCCGCCGCTGGCCGTCTTGCGGTAGATCGGCTTGCGGAGGTCGAGGTGCTTGATGATGCCGGCGGGGGTCAGCGGGAAGTGCTCGCGGACCAGCTCGGCGATCTTCGCGTCGGGGATGGTCCCGGTGCCGAAGGTGTCGACGTGGACGCTGACCGGCGCGGAGACGCCGATGGCGTAGGCGAGCTGGATCTCGCAGCGCTCGGCCAGGCCGGCGGCGACGATGTTCTTGGCGACGTAGCGGGCCATGTAGGCGGCCGAGCGGTCGACCTTGGTGGGGTCCTTGCCGCTGAAGGCGCCGCCGCCGTGGCGGCCCATGCCGCCGTAGGTGTCGACGATGATCTTCCGGCCGGTGACGCCGGAGTCGCCGTGCGGGCCGCCGATCACGAAGTTGCCGGTCGGGTTGATGTGGTAGGTGATCTTCCCGGTCTTCAGCTCGGTCGGGATGCAGGGGTCGATGACCTCGGCCTGGATCCGCTTGCAGATCTCGGCGTGGGTGACGCCGGGGTCGTGCTGGGTGGAGACGACGACGGTGTCGACCCGCAGCGGCTTGTAGCCCTCGTACTCCACCGAGACCTGGCTCTTGGAGTCGGGGCGGAGCCAGGGGATGGTGCCGTTCTGGCGGACCTCGGTGATCTTGTTGATGATCCGGTGCGACAGGGCGATCGGCAGCGGCATCAGCTCGGGCGTCTCGTTGCACGCGAAGCCGAACATCATCCCCTGGTCGCCGGCGCCGACGTCCTTCCCCTTCTCGGCGTCGTCGTTCACGCCCATCGCGATGTCGGGCGACTGCTTGCCGAGGGCCACCATGACCGCGCAGGTGGTGCCGTCGAAGCCCTGCTCGCTGGACGTGTAGCCGATGTCCCGGACGACCTGGCGGACGATCGAGGGGTAGTCGATCAGGGCCGTCGTCGTGACCTCGCCGGCCAGGACCACCAGGCCCGTCGTCAGGAGCGATTCGCAGGCGACGCGGGCGTAGGGATCCTTCTCCAGGATCGCGTCGAGGATCCCGTCGGAGATCTGGTCGGCCATCTTGTCGGGATGGCCCATCGAGACGGACTCGCTGGTGAACAGGTAGCGGTCTTTCTGTGACACGTTCGTAAGGTCTCCTGCCCAGGGCGGGGGGGGCGCCGTCGCGGTCGGCTCGAAGGCCGGAGGGCCCCGGGGGACTCGGTCTCGTTGGGATAAGTCGCGAACGCCTCCCGAGCCGGGAGAGCCGATCCGCCTCCGGCGGTCGACGAGGCGGGCGCCGGCGGGACTCAGGCGCGCGAGCCGATGGCCATGGCCGAAGTACGAGTCTAGCAACGCCCCTCGGGTTTGGGAAGGAGCCCCGACGCCCGGCCCTCCCGCCTCGCCCCCCGCCCTACGCCGATTCCTGTCGCTTCGCAGCCGACCGCGCGGGCCGGGGGATTGGGGCCGGTCGCGGATGGGGGGCCGTCGGGGCGATTCGACCGCGCCCCCGCTCCCGGCGCCCGTGGCGACGGGCTCCCGCCTGCACTTCAACTGCACAAGTCGAACTCAGGCGAACATCAGTCGGCCGCGAGGTGCGGGGATCGGGCGGCCGAGTTCCCCGGCCGTCTCGATCCACTCTCGGATGACGACTTCGACGTTGGCCAGGGCTTCCCCATAAGTCGCGCCGTCCGCGGCGCAGCCCGCCAGCTCGGGGACCTCGGCGACGAACGCCTCGTCGTCACGGCTCCAATAAAGGATGATCTCGTAGTGGATCTCGGGGCTCATGAGGACCTCGATTCGGGATCATTCGTTCGCGAGACGGACCTTCGCGCCTCCTGATCGTTTCGCTAGTCGTCCATGTCTTGCAACAGCCCTCGGGCGACCAGGACCGTCCGGACCTGCTTGATCTGGTACGGTTTGGCCTGGGCGCCGCGAGGTTGAAGATTCAGGATCTCCGGCACGTCGTCTCGCGTGAAGATGTGATGGCCGACGCGAATCCTCTCGTCGAACCCGAGATGCAGCAGGACCGCCCTCAGGTCGTCGAATCGGATGCTTGAGTCCGAAGTCCCGCGAAGGATTCGATTCAGGGTCTTCGACACACCGTTCATCGAACCGTCCGCCTTTCGGATTGGAGCCTCCGCTCCCAGATGGATCACATCGTACCCTGAATGAGGCGCCCCGTCATGAAGTCGGTCCTCCTCGGATTGATCGTTGTCGGCGAGGCGCTGGCCCTGGCGTCGGCTGGTTTTCTCACGCTCTGGTGGTCCAGTGATCTGATGTCATGGCTCATCTGGAAGGTCGGCGCGGAGCGGGCTCTGGGCGTCGGGAACGTGATCTACACGGAAGGCGGAGGAGTCCTCCTGACCAACCCGGGGGCCATGATGCTGTGGACCTTGCCATTCTGGGGCCTGGGCGTCCTCCAGATCGGCGCGGCCTCGACCCTGATCGGCCTATGGCTGTCGCGTCGGGAGCCGGCGCCCCGCCCTGGTGATTCCCCCCCGCCGGCGCGGTAGGCTGGTCGGGTCGAAGTGCGGTCCGTCGGTCTCGTCGAGGCGCCCGATCATGCAACTGGGATTCGTGTCGGCCATCCTGCCGGAATATTCGCTGGAGCAGGTGTTGAGCTTCGCCTCGAAGGCGGGGTTCGCGAGCGTGGAGCTGATGGCCTGGCCGCCGGGGAAGGCGGAGCGCCGCTATGCGGGGGTCTCGCACCTGGATCCCACCGACCTCTCGGCCGGGGCGATCAAGGCGACCCTCGAATTGTGCAAGAAGTACGGCGTCTCGATCTCCGGCGTCGGCTACTACCCCAACGCCCTCTCGCCGGACCTCGCCGAGGCGAAGGCGGGCCAGGAGCACATCGTCCGCTCGATCGACCTGGCCGCGGCGCTCGGCGTGAACGTGATGACCACGTTCGTCGGCCGCGACTATACCAAGACCATCGACGACAACTGGCCGCGGTTCCTGGAAGTCTGGCGGCCGATCATCGACCACGCCGACGCGAAGAAGGTGAAGGTCGCCATCGAGAACTGCCCGATGTCGTTCGGCAAGGACGAGTGGCCGGGCGGCAAGAACCTGGCGGTCTCGCCGGCCGTCTGGCGGCGGATGTTCGCCGACATCCCCAGCCCCAACTTCGGCCTCAACTTCGACCCGTCCCACTTCGTCCTCCAGCACATGGACTACGTCGCGCCCCTGGCCGAGTTCAAGGACCGCATCCACCACGCCCACGCCAAGGACGTCCGGATCGACCACGCGAAGCTGAACCAGCTCGGCGTCTTCGCCTACCCGAACTCCTGGCACTCGCCCAAGCTCCCGGGGCAGGGGGACGTGAAGTGGGGCGCGTTCCTGGGCGCGCTGGCCGACGCCGGCTACAAGGGGGACCTGGCGATCGAGGTCGAGGACCGGGCGCACGAGGGCTCGCTGGAGGCGCGCCAGGAGTCGCTGATCATCAGCCGGCGCTACCTGGAGCAGTTCGTCATCGGCCGGCGCGGGGGCGTCGAGTCGGGCTCATGACGACCCCCCACCCGACGCCGGACGGCCTGATGGACCTCTCCGTCCTGATCCCGGTCTTCAACGAGGTCGACAACGTCGCGCCGCTGTTCGAGGAGCTGGACGCCGTGCTCCGGCCCTCGAAGTGGCGGTACGAGCTGATCTTCGTCGACGACGGCTCCACCGACGGCACCGTCGCGCAGCTCGAAGCGATCCAGGCCCGCGACCCGGAGCACGTCCGCGCGGCGTTCCTCTGGCGCAACTGCGGCCAGACTGCGGCGCTCTCCGCGGCGCTCGACCTGGCCCGCGGCGACGTCCTCGTCCCCATGGACGGCGACCGCCAGAACGACCCGGCCGACATCCCCAAACTCATGGCGACGCTCGACGAGGGCTTCGACGTCGTCTCCGGCTGGCGGAAGGATCGCCAGGATGCGCTGCTCAGCCGCAAGATCCCGTCGAAGATCGCGAACAAGCTGGTGGCGAGGCTCTCCGGCATCCCGCTGCACGACTACGGCTGCACGCTGAAGGCGTACCGCCGCCGCGTGCTGGCCGGGGTCCGGCTGTACGGCGAGATGCACCGATTCATCCCGATCTTCGCCGCGTGGCAGGGGGCGAAGGTCACGGAGCAGGTGGTCAACCATCGCGCCCGCACGGCCGGCAAGACCAAGTACGGGCTGGGCCGGACGTTCAACGTCGTGCTCGACCTGATCCTGATCCGGTTCCTCCAGAAGTACTCCCAGCGGCCGATCCACTTCTACGGCCGGTTCGGCCTGTGGGCGTTCGCGGGGGGATTCTTATGCGTCGTTGCGATGGTCTACTTCAAATACGTCTTCCCCTGGCCGGCCCTGCTGTGGTCGGCCGACCTGCCCAACAAGACGTTCGTGGAGACGCCGCTGCCGTCGCTGGCCGTGATGCTGTTCCTCGCGGGCTGCCTGAGCATTTTGCTCGGGATTCAATCGGAACTCATCATGCGGACGTATTACGAATCGCAGGACAAGACGACGTACTTGCTGCGGGAGGTCAAGCAGGGGCCCCCCGCCTGACCCCCGGAGGATCCCCGACATGAGCCCGGCCGCGCTCGCGAACGTCATCGTGCTGATCCACTTCGCCTACGTCGCGTTCCTCCTCCTGGGGCTGGCGGCGATCCTCCTGGGGATCGTGTTCCGATGGCCGTGGGTCCGCAACAAGTGGTTCCGCGTGATCCACCTGACGATGATCGCGATCGTCGTCGCCGAGGCGATGGCGGGCGTGAAGTGCCCGCTGACGGTCTGGGAGCATCAGCTCCGGATGCGGGCCGGTCAGCAGACGCTGGAAGGCGACTTCATCGCCTCGTGGGTCCACCGCGTGATGTTCTTCCGGGCCGACCCCTGGGTCTTCACGGCGGTCTACGTCACCTTCGGCCTCGCCGTCCTCGCGACGTGGATCATCGCCCCGCCGCGGTGGAGGAAGGTCGATGCCGCCTGAATCGCCCGACCCCCGCGCGTTCTTCACCATCGGCTACGGCGGCCGGCCGCCGGAGGAGTTCGTGGGGCTGCTGCGCGCGCACGGCGTCCGGACGGTGGCCGACGTCCGCATCAAGCCGGAGCGGGCCAGCATGGGGGCCTACACGAAGGCCAAGGCCGCCGACAAGGGGATCGAGAAGCTGCTGGCCGACGCCGGGGTCGGCTATCGATCGCTGCCGGAGCTGGGGAACGTCTTCCTCGACATGGACGACTGGACCGCGCCCTATTCCGAGCTGATCGCACGGGCCGGCGACCTGCTCACCCGCCGCCTTGTCGAGCTTCCCGGCCCCTTCTGTCTCCTGTGCGCCGAGAAGCGCGTGGCCGACTGCCATCGGCGGACGATCGCCGACCACCTGGTCGGGCGCGGGTGGAGCGTGACGCACATCGAGTAGGGCGCGGCGTCACTTCGGGCCGGAGTGCCGGATGATCGTCCCTTCCTGGAGGAAGACGACGGTCTGGGCGATGCCCGTGGCGTGGTCGGCGATGCGCTCCAGGTTGCGGGCGGAGTTGAGCAGGAGGAGCCAGCCGTCGAGCTGGTCGGCGTGGGCGGCGGTCTGCTCTTTGAGCTGGCGGCGGACGCCGCGGTAGGCGTCGTCGACCTGCTGGTCGCCGGCGATCACCTTGCGGGCCGCCTCGGCGTCGACGTTCACGAGGACCGCCTGCGCCGAGCGGACGTGCGCCAGCACCGTGCGGGCGAGGTCCTTGAGCGACTCCGGGGCGATCACCTCGGGGTGCTTGCGGCCGAGCTTGCGCACACGGCGGGCCACGCGCAGGGCCAGGTCGGCGATGCGCTCCCAGTCGCGGTTGACCTTCAGCACGGTGGCCATCCGGCGCAGGTCGGAGGCGACGGGTTCGAAGAGGGCGAGGATCCGCAGGGTCTCCTGCTCGATCTGGACCTCCTTGCGGTCCGACTCCTCCTCCTCCTCCTTCACCTCGGCGATGAGGTCGACCCGCCCCTCGCAGACGGCCGTCACGCTCTTCTCCAGCGAGCCGACGACCGATTCCCCCATCGCCAGCAGGTCGTTCCATACCGCGTCCTGCTCGCGAAACGCGTGTCGCGGCAGCCCGCCGGTCGCGGGGCCCCCATCGTACGGTCGGCTCGGCGCCATCGTTCGGCCTCCAGTCTTCGAGACAGCGCGGGGACGGGACCGGGCTTCGGCGCGGGCGTCGTGTCGCTGGCGTTCGACGCCGTTCATTCTTCTCGGAGGGGAGGGGGGATTCAAGGCCGAATCGCCCCGCCGCGCCGTTCATGTGCCGATGTTGCAGAACGGCTTGAGGGCCTTGCGCATGGCGGTGGCGTCGGGGTAGCGCTGCTCGGGGTCGCGGGAGAGGCATTTGCCGATGACGGCGGCGAGGCCGGGGGGGACGTCGGGGCGGCGGTCGAGGATCGGGATGGGCTGGTCCTCCAGCAGCATCTTGATGAGGTCGTCCCCCCCCTCGGGCTCGTCGTAGATGTACTTGGCGGTCAGGAGGAAGTAGAGCGTGGCGGCGGTGGCGTAGAGGTCGGCCTGGGGGCGGACGGTCTTGAAGTCGGTCATCTGCTCCGGGGGCATAAACGGGATGGTCCCGCGCATCTCGCCGGAGAAGGTCAGGCCGGAGAGGCCGACGCCGCGGAAGCTCTTGGCGAGGCCGAAGTCGGAGATCTTGGCGACGGAGCCCTCGGCCGACTGATCGATCAGGATGTTCTCGGGCTTGATGTCGCGGTGGACGAAGCCGCGGCGGTGGGCCTCGGCCAGGCCCTTGAGGATCTGGCAGACCAGCCGGCACGCCTGGTCGGTGGGGTAGCGGCCGGGGGCCATCTTGGCCAGGGCCTCCAGGTTCGGGCCCTGGACGAACTCCATGGCGAACCAGAACTGCCCGCGCGACGTCCCCTGCTCGTACCACTCCACGATGTTCGGGTGCCGGAGCTGGCTGATGACCGACATCTCGCGCTGGAAGCGGTCGATGGCGGCGCGGGTGGTGGCGGTCTCGGGCATGATGAGCTTCAGGGCCACCATCTTGCCGCTGGCGTTGTGGCGGGCCTGGTAGACGACCCCCATCGCGCCGCGGCCCAGCTCGCGCACCGTGGTGTAGTGGGGGACGGGCTGGGGGAGGCCGGAGGCCTCGGACCGGCACGCGGAGCACCACCATTCGACGGGCTCGTTCGGCCCGGCGCCGGCCACGCTGCCGACGGTGATGCTCATCGGCGCCGGCGTCCCGCATCCGGCGCAGGCGATCGGCTCGCGGGCGGGGATGGCGACGCTGGACGACGGCGGCGGGGCGCTGGACGGGGCCTTGGGCTCGACCGTGATCCGGAACAAACTCTGGCCCGCGGCGATGACGTCTCCGGAGGCCAACCGCACGCGGTCGATCCGCTCGTTGTTGACGAAGGTCCCGTTGGTGCTGTCCAGGTCGCGGACCTCGCAGCGGGGCGGGTTGATCTCGATGAGGAAGTGGTCGCGCGAGAGGGCGGCGTCGTTGATCGGGCAGTGGACGAACTGCGAGCGCCCCACGATGAACGTGTCGTGCCGGTCGAAGGTGAAGGTCCGTCCCGAGCGGGGGCCCTTGAGGACTTCCAGGATCACGCGCATGGCGGCTTTCCGTGGGGTCGGCTCGACGTCGCTCGCCGGGCGTCCGGGGCGAGGGGGGGCGACGATCGTCCGGGCTCGGCGCGCAGGTTAGCCGAGGACGCCTCCCCGACAATAGTATCCTCGCGTCCAGCGGGCCGACCGGCGTGCGGGCGATTTTTTCAACCCAGGCAAGCATTCATCGGGGCCCGGGCGGTCACGGGCCGGCGGGAGGGGCCGCGCCGACGGGGGCCTCCGACGGGCCGAAGGTGAAGCTCTTGATGATCCCCTCGGCCTGGTCCCGGAAGGCGACGTGGGGGTCGCGGACGGTCATCGCGGTGACGACGAGGGTCTCGTCCCGGGTGAACTGCACGACATAGTAGTCGGCGTAGATCCGGCCGCTCCGGACCGCCCCCTGGTCGCCGGCCGGCTTCAGGGCGGCCTCCAGCCGATACACCCGCCGGTTCAGCGGGCCCCAGACGGCCTCCTTGAGCCAGCCGGAATCCCCCATGAGGATCTCCTGGCCCTGCTCCCGCCACGTCCGCACCAGCTTCTTCTTGTGCTCCAGCGGGTCGGCCGCGAGCTTGTCCTCGGCGGCGTCGCCGGTCTTGGGGACGAGGCTGAGCGAGACGACGTCGCTCCCCTCGAACCGGCGGTCGACCAGGTCGACGCCGCCGTCGGGGGTGATGCGCTGGATCCTCAAGCCCTGGGGGTGCTCCAGGTGGAACCGGCCCTGGGGGTCGTCGTAAGTGACCCAGGTGTGGGTCGGATCGTCGGGGGGGGCGTCGGGGGCGATCAGGGGGAGGGCGGCCTCGGGGCCCATCTCGGACGCCCGCGCCCGCCGGGCGAGGACCAGCTCGCGCGATCGGATCTGATTCAGGCGGCCGGTCTCGTCGCCGGGCAGGAGAGAGGTGACGGTCTCGGCCATCCGGATCTCGGAGATCCAGCCCTCGGCTTCCACGGCCGGGCGCGCCTTCGGCTGGCCGGCGGCCGGCTTCGCGGCGGGGGCGTCGAAGGTGAAGTTGACGCGCACGTTCAGGGCGACGTCGCCCGATTCCAGCAGCGCCCGCCCCTGGATCCCGAAGACGGCCGTCATCGACGCGGACCCCGGCGCCGAGGCCCGGACGTCGATCAACCGGGCCTCGACCTGGTACTCGTCCTCCAGCGGCATCTCGCCCAGGAGCACCGCCAGGGAGGTCCTGGGGACCGGCCAGGGGTCGCCGACCCGTCGGGGCGTGCCGGGGAGGAGGGTCGCGAGCTGGGGCAGGAACGGGTTGGACGTGATCCGGTCGAACTCCAGCTGCCGGAGCTTCCGGCCGTCGCTCAGGTTGTATAGCTCGACCGGCTGCCCCGGCCTGACCCGATACCAGAGCATCAACTGCTCCAGGAACTTCGGGTTCTGGAACGGCCGGTGGCCCTTGAGCGTCGTCGAGAGCTGCGCCCGCTCGTACCGCCGGACGACGTCGCTGGCGGCGTTGGTGGGGGTCGTCTTCACCGCCCGCTCGGTGTAGATCGTCTGGAGCGTCACCTCGTTCGACTCGGGCGCGCCTTCCGCCCGTTCCTGAGAGAACTTGATCTTCTCGCGCACCCCCACTTGGTATTGCGAGAGCCACGCGGGATGGGCGGGGCTGGCGGCGGCGACGTATCGCTCCGTGAAGTGATACCAGAGGCTCAGAGGCTGGGCCTCGCCCGATGGGGGCTCCTCCGGCGCGGCCTGGGCCGGGGGCGCTTCGGCGGCGGGCGCCTCGGCGGCGGGCGGCGGCAACTCGGGGGGCGGATCCTGGCCCCGGGTGGGGGCCGGGACGCACGCCAGGGCGGCCAGCCACGCGAACGACGCCCACGCCGGGGCCCGTCGCGCCCTCGTCTCCTCCCGCCCCGGCGTCCGGCTCCGCGCATCACCCATGTCGGCGCACCTTCCTGATGGGAAACCCCGGTGTCTTTCGAGGGCCGCCGCCCCCAAGTCCACCATAGCTTTCCGGCACGCCCGGGGGGAACCCTCGGCCCCGTTCAGGGCGTCCTTTCTTGTCTTGACCGATCGCCCCGACGGCCCGGGCGCGACGGGCGTCGACACGTTGACAAGCAGGGCCGAGGCCGGCCCGCGCCGAGTCCTTACGACCACTTTCCGCGGAAACCTGAAATCTCGACCCGGCCTCCTCGGATCGTATTCGAGACGTGGATCTCTCGCCTCTTTGGCAATCCGGACGCAGTCGAGGCCGACAACCCGGTCTTCGAGGGTCGGCCGCGCCGGCGCCTCGCGTGACGCAAGGCGTCAGGTCAGGTTTTGGAGGAGGCGTCCCCGGGTCATCGGCGTCGCCGCCCCGGATTCGGGCAAGTCGGTCGTGCGGCCGATGTCGAGGATCGAGTGCGTTCCGTTCTGGAATCGCCCGAGGCGAAGGTATCCTCTCGGAGCTTGTGGATCGCGACTTCAGGATCGGGGTTGCCCCGTCGAAAACCCGGAGAGCGAGCGTGCATCATCCCTTCTCTCACAAGGGTGCTCCGTCGAAAACATCGGAGTGGGAGCATGAATCCTCCCTTCTCCCCTCGTGGGAGAAGGTGCCTCGGAGGGGCGGATGAGGGGGGCGCGACCGCAAGCCATGGGGTTCAAAGCCTCGGCCGGTCCGGGGATGCGACGCCGGTCGTCCCCCTCATCCAGCCTGCGGCCACCTTCTCCCACGAGGGGAGAAGGATGCTTGTCATCACCCTCCTCCCATGTTTCGATGGAGCACCTCAAGGGGCGAAGGATGCGTGTCGTGGGCTTGTTCGACTTTCGCGCGACCGGCACGCTCTCCGCGCCGCGACGACCCTCGCTCGCCGCTGCACGGCCGTCCTTTCCCGGCGGGAGAGGAGACTTCCGAGCGACCGTCCGCCGCCGAAAACATCATTCGTAGTCGACGATCGAAGCCAGGTTTTGTCCGGTGTTAAGGCGTTTTCCAACAAAGGGTTGGAGTGTTCTTTTGGGAAGCGGGGCACCCACGAACGGACCCATTCCCCGGGGCCGTTGAATCAGGGGCGGGCGCGTCCGCCCCTCGCGCACTCGGATCTCAGCGGCCGGCTTCGAGCGGCGGGTCATTCCACTGGAGGGAGCCGATGATGGTCTCGTCGGCCTGGCCGAAGGCCGCGGCGTCGGAGTCGGCCAGGGTGAACGTCGCCAGGAGCTGCTCGCCCCGAGGGCTGGCGATCAGGTAGTAATACCAGACCAGGCCCAGGTCCCCCTGCCGGCCCTGGACGCCGAGCTTGTAGCGGAAGTTCCCCGCCGGGTCGCCGTCGACCTCGCCCCCCCCGATCACGTTCCCGAACCGATCGCCGAGGGCGCGCCGGACGTCCGCCTCGAACTCCTTCACGTCCTGATGCTTCCCCTTGGCGACCGTCGGGCCGTAGATCAGGTTGCACTGGGCGTCCACCCGGCCCCCCTCGAACCGCTTCAGCACCACCAGCTTGCGATCGTCCCAGTAGGTGTGCCAGGAGCGGTCGTGGAGCAGGTTGTATCGGCCGTCGGGCGCGATGAGCTGGAGCAGGAGCCGCGCGGGCGTGATCTCGGGGGAGAGCTTGGCGATCGCCGCGTCGGATATCTCCGCCGTCGGCTCCGCCGCCACGCGACGGACCCGCAGCGTGCTCTTGAGGTCCAGGCCCGCCTCGACCGCCCCCGGGACCCGGCTCTCGGTCCGATCCAGGTCCAGGCCCGTCACCATCCCCGCGCGACGATCGAAGACCATCCGGCCCTCGCACGTCATCGACCCCTCGGCCCCCAGGACGGACCCCTTCACCTCGCCCTTGATCGCGATGCTGACGGACTCGTCGGACGCCGACTCGATCGTCCCCTGGAGCGTGTTCGAGGCGATCGCGTCGTAGCCGGTGAGGGCCCAGAGGGCGGCCTTGCGGATCGGCCAGGAGTCGCCCTTCTTCGACGGCTGCTCGGGGAGGAGGTCCGCCAGGCAGAGGGTGTCGCCCAGGCCCTCGACCAGCTCCAACTCGCCGCGGGTCAGCGAGCCCGAGGGGCTGACGACGACCACCGAGCCGTCCCCCTCGCGCCTCGAGGCGATCAGCAGGGCCAGCTCGGGCCGAAGCTCGCGGGCGGTCGGGCGGATCTCGCCGTTGATCGCCGACGCCGCCTGTCGGACGAGTCGCACCGACTTCCGGCCCGGCCCCGACAGCAGCCGCTCGCGATAGACGATGCGGGTCTCGATCTCCACGTCCAGCGGCTTCGGCATCTTCGCGTCGGGCGTCATGGCGTCGGGCGGGAGCGGCGGGCGGTACAGGCCGCTCGCCTTCAGCTCGATGCGGGCGGCCGTCGTCGCCCCGGGGCCGAGCTTCTCCTCCAGCGCGACCGCGTCGTCGCCCCTCGCCCACGGCCCGGCCGCCGTCAGCGTCGCCAGCAGCGCCGGCAGGGCCCAGAACCTGGTCGTCATCCGGCCGATCGGGTCCATCTCGCACCTCCCTGGCGGACGCCCCGCGGCCCGTCTCGCCGTCCCGCAGAATCCGCGCGGAATCCATGAAGGGCCCGCCGCGCCGAGCACGCGGCCATTATGGAGAGTCGCCCGGGGCTGTCAATTTCGGGAAGGGCGGGGGCCGATGCGAAGGCCCGAGGCCCCTCCCCGATGTATGCCCTCCGGCCTGATGGCGGAGAAAATCGGAGAATCCGTCGCCCATCCGCCGGAATTTCGGTCTCAATTCATGCACTCGTTCGTTTGTGCTGGAGGGCCGGTTCTCGGTCTCCGGGGAAGAAGTGGGAACTCACCGTCCCGTTTCGACGCTCCGGGAACGCATCTCGCCGGCGTCGCGGAAGAGGCGGGGTCGTATCCATCGGTACGAGAATTGCCGATCTCCTCGTCCACTCTCAAGTCGGGGCCGTCGGAGAGACGAATGAAAACCCCCCGGACGGCGTCCCTTGGAAGGGACGCCGAGGCTGAAGGCGGTGAAACCATCGAAAGGTTCGATCCAAACCCTATCGACGAACGTATAGATCAGGCGAGGCCCGACGCATCCGGCCGGGCCGGGCAAGAGCTTCGACGAAACATGGGAAACATCGCCCGCGAGTCGCCCTCGAAGGCATGACCCCGAACGAAGAAGTGGCGAGCCGCGACGAACATCTTGAGACCGCGCCGCGTCCGATGAGGAGCGATGCGGGGGAGTCGCCGGGAGGGTTGGATGGGCAAGACGTATTGTCACCCGGCGATGAAGCAGCTCAAGGATCAGCAGGCCCGTTACGCCCCTCGCGAACGGCGGCTGGAGCAGTTGGAGCGGGCCGAGCAGCTCCTCGGCGAGATCGACCGGGCCAAGCGATACCCCTACGAATACCTCTGCTTCCGGATCACCGGGTTCCGGCCGGACAACTGGTCGGCCCTGATGATCGAGGGGGAGGAGGCCCGCCGCGACCTGCGGCAGTTCGTGGAGGACCTCTCGGCCACGGTCCGGCAGCCGGTGGAGCAGGCGGCCGAGCCGGTGCTCACGGTCGGCGAGGTGAGCAAGAAATACAACGTCTCCACCCGCACGGTGACGCGGTGGCGGCGGCAGGGCCTGGTGTCGCGTCGGTTCGTGATCGACGGCAGGGCCAAGGTGGGGTTCCTGGAGAGCAGCCTGCAACGGTTCGTGGCCGAGCATCGCGGCCAGGTGGAACGGGGCTCGAAGTTTCGCCAACTGACCGACGCGGAGAAGGATGAGATCATCCGCCGCGCCCGTCGCATGTCGCAATTTCGGTCGGGCGAGGTGGGCCTGATCGAAGTCGCGCGGAGGATCGCTAGGAAAATGGCACGCTCGACCGAGACCGTCAGACTGACCCTCAAGGCTTACGACCGCGAGCACCCGGACCGGGCCATCTTCGGCCCCTCGACGGCCCCCCTCGACGACGACGCCAAGGCCCAGATCTACCTCCGCCATCGCATGGGCGTCTCGGCCGAGAACCTCGCCGTCGAGTTCCGACGCACCCGCTCCAGCGTCTATCGCATCATCAACGAGGTCCGCGCGAACCGCATCCTCGAGACCAAGCTGGAATTCATCGGCAACGAGACCTTCGACGACCCCAAGTCCAGGTCCGTCATCATGGCCCCGCTCCCCGCGCCGGCCGACGGCAAGGCCCCGCGCCGGCCCAAGGCCCCCAAGGGGCTGCCGCCGTATCTCGCCAGCCTGTATGAAGTCCCGCTCCTCGACCGCGAGCAGGAAGCCCACCTGTTCCGCCAGATGAACTACCTGAAGTCCCAGGCCGTCAAGCTCCGCGAGAAGCTCGACCCGGCCAAGGCCAAGACCTCCGAGCTGGACAAGATCGAGGATCTCCAGGAGCAGGCCCTGGCCGTCAAGAACCAGATCATCCGCGCCAACCTGCGGCTGGTCGTCTCGATCGCCAAGCGCCACGTCGGCCCGTCGAACAACTTCTTCGAGCTGGTCTCCGACGGCAACATGAGCCTCATCCGAGCCGTCGAGAAGTTCGACTACGCCCGCGGCAACAAGTTCAGCACCTATGCCTCCTGGGCGATCATGAAGAACTACGCCCGGACCATCCCGGAGGAGAACTATCGCCGCGACCGGTTCGTCACCGGTCACGAGGAGATGTTCGAAGCCGCCGCCGACAACCGCATCGACGAGCACGAGTATGAGAGCGCCCTGAAGCGCATGCAGGAGGCCATCCGCAGCATGCTCGACCGCCTGGACGATCGCGAGAAGCTGATCATCACCAGCCGGTTCGGCCTCAGCGGGGCCTCCGAGCGCACCCTGGAGCAGCTCGGCCGCGAGCTGGGCATCACCAAGGAGCGCGTCCGCCAGATCGAATCCCGGGGCGTCGACAAGCTCCGCCGCATCGCCGGCGAGCAGGAACTCGACCTGCCGATGCTCTGAGCACCGGCGCCCACGCCCGAATCCCCCCAGGCCCGCGGCCGGTCCGAACCGCCTCCGCGGGCCTCCTCGCGCGCCCCTGGAAGCGGAGGAGGTGACGTGACCGAGCCCGAATGGCTGGCGTCCGATCGGCCCGACGAACTCCTGTTCCACCTCCGCCACCGGCTCGACGACCGCGACCTCCGACGCGTCGCCGCCGCATTCTGCCGACGGGCGTGGGATCCCATGGGCCAAGCGAGCCGCGACGCCGTGGAGGCGGCGGAACGCCACGCGGCGGGGCGCGAGCCCGCCTCGACGCTCCGCGATGCGGCGTTCGCGGCCGCCGATGTCTTGCAGGAAGCCCTGAGGACGCTCGACATCCACGTCGCCCGCAACGGCCACCTCTACCACGCCGCCTACGCGGCGGCCGCGGCCTGCTGGATGCCTGGAATCCCGATCGAACGCGACCCCAGGCGGGGAGAGCCCGAGGGGATGCTCGACGCCGCCGTCCGCGCGATGTCTCATGCGGCGTCCGCGGTCGCCATCGACCGGGTGCAGCACCACCGGCCCGTCGAGGAGATGCACGCCATGCTGGCCGAGGCGACCCTGGACGAAGCACGGGCGCAGGCGGAGATCGTCCGGAAACTCTTCCCCTTTCGCCCAATGCGCCCGTGAGGCGGGACGCCGCGTCCGGGAGGGGGAAATTTCCGCGGGCCCCTCTTGCCGAAGCCCCCCCTCAGTCGCTAGATTGATTCGACCCGCCGATCGTGGTTCGCCCCGGGTCGGTTAGAGATTCAGCTTGCATCCGGTCGGCCGGCCCGATATATTTGGGATTTTCACGGCCCGAACGCCGCTGGCGTAGCTCAATCGGCAGAGCAACGGTTTTGTAAACCGTAGGTTGTGAGTTCGACTCTCACCGCCAGCTCTCCCGAATCGAGAAATCGCCGAGGCCGAACCCGCCGGGGCTTGCTCGTCTCTGACTCGTGGACGGGCCGGAGGCCGGCAGGATCGAAACCGGGTGGTTACCCAAGTGGCTAAAGGGGCCAGACTGTAAATCTGGTGGCTATGCCTTCGCAGGTTCGAATCCTGCACCACCCACTCGTCGAGAACGAACGGATCGAATGTCAGGAAAAGCCGGGGGACGCGAACGAACAGGACGCCGGGGCGAGGGACGTACGCGGGTGTAGCTCAATGGTAGAGTCCCTGCCTTCCAAGCAGGCTGTGTGGGTTCGATTCCCATCACCCGCTCTGGCCCGGCATCGCCCCTCGGGGCGTTCGAGACCGACCCCCGTCTTCTGAGTCGAGAAGACGTTCAACACGAACACGCTGCCGTGGCTCAGTTGGTAGAGCGCGTCCTTGGTAAGGACGAGGTCCTGGGTTCAAATCCCAGCGGCAGCTTTCGGGTCGGTCGCCCGTGATTCGGGCGTTGAGGAGTTTGCCCCGCGACCAGCCCCGGTCGGCGGGGAGGCCGTCCGAATCGGACCAGGCCGGCGGGTGGGGCTTGGTGACGGATCCCCGCCGAAAGACTTGTCTTCGAGGTTGCCGAAGAGGCGTTGAGCACATGGCCAAGGAAACCTTCACCAGAACCAAGCCTCACGTCAACGTGGGCACGATCGGGCACATCGACCACGGCAAGACCACGCTGACGGCCGCCCTGCTGGCGGTGCTGGCGGCCCGCGGCAAGGCCAAGAGCAAGTCGTACTCGGACATCGCCAAGGGCGGCACGGTCCGCGACGCCAGCAAGACCGTGACGATCGCCGTCTCGCACGTCGAGTACGAGAGCGACAAGCGGCACTACGCCCACATCGACTGCCCGGGCCACGCCGACTACATCAAGAACATGATCACCGGCGCCGCCCAGATGGACGGGGCGATCCTGGTGGTCTCCGCGGCCGACGGCCCGATGCCCCAGACCCGCGAGCACATCCTCCTGGCCCGCCAGGTCGGCGTGCCGGCCCTGGTGGTGTTCCTCAACAAGGTCGACCTGGTCGACGACGAGGAGCTGCTGGAGCTGGTGGAGATGGAGCTGCGCGAGCTGCTCAGCCACTACAAGTTCCCCGGCGACGAGATCCCGATCGTCCGCGGCAGCAGCCGCCCGGCGCTCGAGAACCCGGACGACCCGACCGCCGCGAAGCCGATCCTCGACCTCGTCAACGCGATGGACGAGTACATCCCGGATCCGGTCCGCGAGATCGACAAGCCGTTCCTGATGCCGATCGAGGACGTGTTCTCGATCAAGGGCCGCGGCACGGTGGGGACGGGCCGCGTCGAGCGCGGCCGCGTCAAGGTCGGCGAGGCGGTGGAGATCATCGGCTTCGGCGTCAAGAAGCCGACGACCGTCACCGGCGTCGAGATGTTCCAGAAGACGCTGGACGAGGGCGTGGCCGGCGACAACGTCGGCGTCCTGCTCCGCGGCGTCGAGAAGAACGACCTGGAGCGCGGCCAGGTCCTCTGCAAGCCGGGCTCGATCACGCCGCACACCAAGTTCGAGGCCGAGGTGTACGTCCTCAGCAAGGAAGAAGGGGGCCGTCACACCCCGTTCTTCAAGGGCTACCGGCCGCAGTTCTACATCCGGACGACCGACGTCACGGGCTCGATCCTCAACATGCTGTCCGAGGACGGCAGCGAGGCCGAGATGTGCATGCCGGGCGACAACATCAAGATGACCGTCGAGCTGCACACCCCGGTCGCCATGGAGGACAGCCTCCGCTTCGCCATCCGCGAGGGCGGCAAGACGGTCGGCGCCGGCGTCGTCACCAAGATCCTCGAGTGACCTCGGGCGGGGAGGGCGGGCCTTGCGGCCGCCCTCCCGACGCCTCGCGGCGCGAGCGACGACGGTCCTCGCCTCCGGGCCGGGCCGTCGCGGCGTCCCATGACATCGACTTCCGATCCAAGGCGCGTCGCCTTTCCCGCCCCGGCGGGGACCGGCCCGCGCCGCGAGCGTTCCCAACAGAGCGAGTCCGGCGGGCCGAGGCGTCGACCGGAACCGGGGTTTCATACCGATGCGTGAATACGTCTGGCTCGAGTGCACCGGCTGCGGCGATAAGAACTATCGCGTCCAGAAGGAGACCCGCGGGGCCAACCGTCTGGAACTGAAGAAGTACTGCCGCCGCGAGCGGAAGCACACCCCGCACAAGGAATCCCGCAAGAAGTGACCGGGCGCGGGGTCGGGGCCGGATGCGAGAAGGGCGGCTCGCGCCGTCCTATCGTGATCGTCCCGGGCCTCGGGGCCGAGTCGCGGCATACACGAGCGTAGCTCAATTGGCAGAGCACCGGTTTCCAAAACCGGCGGTTGGGGGTTCGATTCCCTCCGCTCGTG
>MKTT01000137.1:0-6784 GCA_001898385.1 Planctomycetales bacterium 71-10 | reverse complement strand
TGGGCAAAGTGAAAGACGAAGTCTCGGGGCCGAAGCCGACCAAGCCCCCCAAGGGGAAACCGGGCGTCGGGGCGGTTGGCACCTTCTCGCAGTTCCTGGCGAACCTGTTCACGGCCAGGCTCTACAAGCCGATGCAGGGCTGGTACGCCCGCCTCTACACGGCGCTGGGGCTCGGCCTGATCGCCGCCGGGGCCGTCTGGCAGGCGAACGAGGCCGCCCTGGATTACGGCGTCGCGTGGCGACTCGGCGCGCCGGGCCTCCTGCTCGCGGCGCTGGCGTGGGGGATCTTCCGCATCGTCCATTACCCGCCGTTCGCCGAGTTCCTCATCGCCACCGAGGCGGAGATGAACAAGGTTTCCTGGACCACCAAGGAGAGCCTCTATCGGTCGACGATGGTCGTGCTGAGCACCGTCCTGGTCCTGGCGGTGTACCTGTTCGTCATCGACTGGTTCTGGCTGTTCCTGCTCCGAATGGTCGGCGTGCTCCAGTTCAGCGGCGGCGGCTCCTTCGGCTCGACGTCCTGAACGGACCCGGGATCGGGCTTCAACCGCCGCCGTCCCTTCGCTAAGCTCGTGGGATTCGCCCCGTCCGGCCCGCTCCGGGGTGGCGATCGTCCCCCCGGCCCGACAGGCCGGGCGAGGACCAGTCCCTCCCTCGCCCCCGTACTTCAAGACGCGCCGTAACGTTCCATGAGCCACCCGACGCACGAGAACGACGAATCGGCCCCCGATCCGGATTCGCCCAAGGCCTCCCTCCCGGCCGACGCGATCGAGGTCGACGAAGAGACGCCGGATGGCGGGACCGCGGCGGCCTCGCCGCGCGCCTCGTCCCCCGAGCCGCCGGATGAGGTCGATGAGGAGCCGGCCGCGGCCGACGACGACGACCCGCCGCCGGACCTGGTCTGGTACGTCCTCAAGGTCCAGAGTTCGCGCGAGGACTCCATCTCCGAGGCGCTCCAGCGTCGCGTCCGGATCCAGGGGCTGGAGCGCTACTTCGGCGTCACGCCGGAGGGGAAGCCCCGTGTCGTCGTGCCGACCGAGAAGATCACCGAGATCCGCAACAACAAGAAGCGGATCGTGGAGCGCAAGACGTATCCCGGCTACATCATGGTCCAGATGGAGCTGAACGAGAAGACCTGGTTCCTGGTCCGCGAGACCCCGGGCGTCGGCGATTTCGTGGGGGCGCACGGGACGCCCACGAAGATGACCGAGGCCGAGGTCAACCAGATGCTCAACCAGCAGGAAGAGCAGACCACCGCCAAGTCGCCGTCGTACCGCATCGACGTCGATCGCGGCGACCGGGTGAAGATCAAGGACGGCCCGTTCGAGAACTTCGAGGGGACCGTCGAGGAGGTCATTGAGGGCCGCGGCCTGGTCAAGGTGATGCTCATCATCTTCAACCGCCCGACCCCCGTCGACCTCGAACACTGGCAGCTCGAACGGATCTGAGCCCGCGGGGACGGCGGGCCCGTCGACGAGCCGGGCGAGACGCGCGACCGAGACGACCGAAGCACGAGCTTGAGACCCCCGAGGGGAGCGAGAATCCGCGATGGCCAAGGTGATGACGGCGAAGGTCAAGCTGCAATGCCCCGGGGGTCAGGCGACCCCCGCGCCCCCGGTCGGGCCCGCGCTCGGTCAGCACGGCGTGAACATCGGTCAGTTCGTGATGCAGTTCAACGAACGGACCAAGGACATGAAGGGGACGACGATCCCCGTCGAGATCACGATCTACTCGGACCGCACGTTCGAGTTCATCACCAAGAGCCCGCCGGCGGCCGTGCTGCTGAAGCAGGCGGCGGGGATCGCCGCCGGGTCGGCCGTGCCGAACAAGACGAAGGTCGGCTCGGTGACGGCCGAGCAGGTCCGGAAGATCGCCGAGACCAAGTTCCAGGACATGAACGCCCGCGACCTCGACCACGCCTGCCGCGTGATCGCCGGCACCGCCCGCAGCATGGGCGTCGAGATCAAGGGCTGATCGTCGATCCATCGAGACAGGCCGCCGCGGCGGGGGGAGCCCTTCCGCGGCGGCCGTCGGTAAGGGGAGGGGCCTCGCGGCCCGCCCCGCACGCCTCGGCCGACGCCGGGGTGTCGAACGGCCGGACCCGGCGCGACCGCCCGCCGACGGCCGACGAGCATCGCGAGGCGGCAGCTCCCGCGAGGGGGCGAAAGGGGTGACGACTTGGCGTACCGTTCCAAACGCTATCGCGCGCTGGCGGCGAAGCACAAGGCGACGACCGTCGCCGTGCCGCTGGCCGAGGCGGTGAAGATCCTCAAGGGGTTCAACACCACCAAGTTCAACCAGACCGTGGAGGTCTCGACCCACCTGGGGATCGACCCGCGGCAGAGCGACCAGAACGTCCGCGGCTCCGTGGCCCTGCCGCACGGCATCGGCAAGGCGGTCCGCGTGGCGGTGTTCGCCCAGGGCGACAACGCCGAGAAGGCGCGCGCCGCCGGGGCCGACATCGTCGGGGCCGACGACCTGGCGCAGCAGATCAAGGGGGGGACGATGGACTTCGACGTCGCCCTCGCCACGCCGGACATGATGGGCGTCGTGGGCCCGCTCGGCCGCGTGCTCGGCCCCCGCGGCCTGATGCCGTCGCCGCGCTCG
Source organism: Planctomycetales bacterium 71-10 (assembly GCA_001898385.1). Classification (GTDB taxonomy): domain Bacteria; phylum Planctomycetota; class Planctomycetia; order Isosphaerales; family Isosphaeraceae; genus Paludisphaera. The sequence continues at coordinate 4,177 of MKTT01000137.1, read as the reverse complement.
GGCACCGTCACGACGGACATCGCGTCGGCGGTCCGCGAGTTCAAGGCGGGCAAGATCGAGTTCCGCAACGACAAGGGTGGGAACGTGGCGGTCCCGGTCGGGAAGATCAACTTCTCCGAGGACCAGCTCGTCGAGAACATCAACGCGTTCCTCGCCTACCTGAGGACGCTGAAGCCCTCGACGTCGAAGGGGACGTACATCCAGACGGTCACCGTCTCCGCCACCATGAGCCCGGGCGTCCGGGTCTCGGCGTGACCGGGCCGGCGCCCGATCGCGACCCGGTGTGACACCTTAACCCGCCGAGACGGAAGCCACGGTCCCCTGTCATGAGCAAGTACGTCAAAGAAATGATGATGGATCAGCTCCGCAGCGACCTGGGCGACGCCCGGTCGATGCTGATCCTCGATTTCAAGGGCTTGGACGCGGTCAGCGAGCACCAGCTCCGCATGGACCTGCGCAAGAAGTCGATCCAGGTCCGGACGCTGAAGAACACGCTGGCGCGCCGGGTCCTCGCCGACGCGGGCGTCGACGGCCTGGCGAAGTACCTGGAGGGGCCCTCGGTCCTCGTCTGGGGCGGAACCGGCCCGGCCGAGCTGGCCAAGGAGATCTCGGCGCAGCTGAAGAAGCTGAAGAAGCCGGAGATCAAGGGGGGCGCCGTCGACGGCGTGGTGATCGGCCCCGACCAGGTCGAGGACATCACCAAGCTCCCCAGCCGGGAGGAGCTGATCGGCCGCGTGGCCGCCCTGGCCCTGGCGCCGGTGCAGCGTCTCCTCAGCCTGGCCAACGCCCCGGTCTCGGCCCTGGCGAGCCAGATCCAGTCGATCGCCGAGGGGGCCCCGGCCGCCGAAGGCGAGGCCGCCCCCGAGGGCGAGGCCGCCGCGGAAGGCGCCTGACCCTCACGCACGCTTTCATCGGAATTTGATCCCTCACGGGTGCGTCCGACGACGTACGCCGAATCCATCGACCGACTCTCGACCGAGTGTAAGAAAGGATCGCTCTCGCCATGGCCACCGCCGAAGCCACGTCGTTCGCCGACAACATCAAGACCCTGGGCGACTCCATCGTGGGCCTGACCGTCCTCGAGGCCAAGGCCCTGGGCGACTACCTGGAAGTCGTCCACGGCATCAAGCCGGCCGCCGCCGCCGTCGCCGTCGCCGGCCCGGCCGCCGCCGCCGCCCCGGCCGAGGCCGCCGCCGAGCAGACCGAGTTCGCGGTCAGCCTGGAGGCCGTCGGCGCCAACAAGATCAACGTCATCAAGGTCGTCCGCGCCGCCACGGGCCTGGGCCTCAAGGAGGCCAAGGACCTGGTCGAGGCCGCCCCGAAGGACGTCAAGACCGGCGTGTCGAAGGACGACGCCGCCAAGCTCAAGAAGGAGCTGGAAGAGGCCGGCGCCACCGTCAAGATCAAGTGATCGCCGGGGGGAGGGCCGTCCCTCCCCAGGTCCCGGGCGCCCGATCGTGGGCGCGCCGGGACGCCAACCGCAAGGTCGTCCGTCGCGAGGGGCGAGGGCGGCGGCGAGCGATCGCCGCAGGCCCGCCGCCCCCGCCGTCGTCCCCCCCGCTGTGCTCTGCCCGGCCCGCGATCGCGATGCGACGCGGCGGCCCCCGGCCCGGATGACGATGCGCCACCGACTCTCACGACCGGCCGCCGCCGTCCCGGGGACACCCCGGCCCGCCCGCCCCATCGACCTCGGTTCAACGTCCTCGCCGCCCCCGACCGAACGCCCCGAGACCCCCGACCGTCGCCAGCCGGAGACGCCCGCGGCCCCCCGCGGGCCGTTGACGTTTGGGACGCGTCCCGCGGGACGGAGCTTCGGGCGGCCCGCGGAGGAGCCCCGGACGACGAGGACCCCGAACCCGGCCCGTGCCCCTTTTCCCATTCGAGGAGCGCGACCTTAATGCCCACTCCGACGACCGTGCGGAGGATCGTCCCCGCCCAGAGGCGGAATTTCGGACGGATCCACGACGAGTTCCCGGTCCCCGACCTGACGCAGATCCAGACGCGCAGCTACGAGCGCTTCCTCCAGGCGGACGACCCGGTCGAGAGCCGCCTCGACGCCGGCCTCGAGGGGGTCTTCCGCGAGATCTTCCCGATCGAGAGCTATGACAAGACGCTGCGCCTCGAATACCTCCGCTACGACCTGGGCAAGCCCCGATACGACCCCGACGAGTGCCGCCAGCTCCGGCTGACGTTCGGCCGCCCGCTCCACGTCTGGCTCCGCCTGAACAAGGGCGAGACCACGCTGGAGGAGTCGGTCTACCTGGGCGACATGCCGATCATGATCGGCGGCGGCGAGTTCATCATCAACGGCGCCGAGCGCGTGGTGGTCAGCCAGCTCCACCGCTCCCCGGGCGTCGACTTCGTCGTCGAGGTCGAGTCGACCGACAAGAAGCTCCACGCCTGCCGCGTCATCCCCGAGCGCGGCAGCTGGATCGAGCTGCAGGTCACGAAGAAGGACACGCTGGGCGTCCGCATCGACCAGTCCGGCAAGTTCTCGTCGATGACCCTGCTGCGGGCGATGAGCCCGGCGTTCTCGTCCGACGACGCCATCCTGGAAGCCTTCTACGAGGCCGAGGACGTCGATTCGTCCGACCCCAAGTGCGCCTCTCGGCTTGAGAACAAGGTCGCCTGCGGCGACGTCGTCGACCCGGCCACGGGCGAGGTCCTCGTCGACAGCGGCACCACCATCTCCAAGGCCCTCGCCCAGGTCCTCGCCGACGCCGGCGGGCTCGGGCCCATCCGGGTGCTGAAGGAGGCGCGCGACCCGCTGATCCTCCAGTCGCTCCAGGAAGACCCGACGACCGACCACGAGAGCGCCCTGCTGCGCATCTACCAGCGGCTCCGGCCGGGCAACCCGCCGCAGCTGGAGAAGGCGCGCGAGCTGTTCCACGAGAAGTTCTTCGACACCAACCGCTACCGGCTGGGCAAGGTCGGCCGCTTCCGCATCAACCGGAAGTTCAACCAGGACGTCCCGGACGACCGGATGACCCTGGATCCGCTCGACTACGTCAACGCGATCCGCTACATCCTGGCGCTCCGCAAGGGGACCGACGCCCGAGTCCACATCGACGACATCGACCACCTGGGCAACCGCCGGCTCCGCACGATCGACGAGCTGGCCGCCGACGAGCTGCGTAAGGGCTTCCTGAAGCTCCGCCGGACCGTCCAGGAGCGGATGCAGATGAAGGACGCCGAGGACATGACGCCTCGGTCGCTCATCAACCCCAAGAGCATCAGCGCGGCCATCGAGTACTTCTTCGGCCGCGGCGAGCTGTCGCAGGTCGTCGACCAGACGAACCCGCTGGCCCAGCTCACGCACGAGCGCCGGCTCTCCGCCCTGGGCCCCGGCGGCCTCAACCGGAAGCGGGCCGGGTTCGAGGTGCGCGACGTCCACATCTCGCACTACGGCCGCATCTGCCCGATCGAGACGCCGGAAGGGACGAACATCGGCCTGATCTCGTCGCTGGGCATCTACGGCGGGGTCGACGAGTACGGCTTCCTGATCACGCCCTACCGCGAGATCAAGCATGGCAAGCCGACCGAGCACGTCGTCTGGATGCGGGCCGACGAGGAGAGCGAGAACCACCTCGCACCGGCCGACGCGCCGGTCGACGACGGCGGCAAGCTCAAGGGCCCCACGACGATCGCCCGCTTCGAGACCGACTTCGTCGCGGTCCCCGTCGACAACATCCAGTACCAGGACATCTCGCCCAAGCAGATGGTCGGCGTCTCCGCGGGCCTGATCCCGTTCCTGGAGCACGACGACGCCAACCGCGCGCTGATGGGTTCGAACATGCAGCGCCAGGCGGTGCCGCTGCTCGTGGCCGAGCCGCCGATCGTCGCGACCGGGCTGGAGACGGCCGTGGCGACGAACTCGGGGATGGTCGTGAAGGCCCAGCAGGACGGGACGGTCACCTACGTCGATGCGACCCGGGTCATCATCGACCACAACCACATCTACAAGCTGCGGAAGTACGTCGGCCTCAACGAGCGGACGTGCCTCAACCAGAAGCCGATCGTGAAGGTCGGCCAGCCGGTGAAGCGCGGCGACATCCTGGCGGACGGCGCCTCCACCTTCAAGGGGGAGCTGGCGCTGGGCCGCAACGTCCTGGTCGCCTTCCAGGCGTGGGACGGCTACAACTTCGAGGACGCCATCATCATCAGCGAGAAGCTGGTG
>MKTT01000136.1:107919-108508 GCA_001898385.1 Planctomycetales bacterium 71-10 | reverse complement strand
TCGCTGCCCCCCGAGGTGGAGAAGCCGATCCTGGCGCCGATCTCCTCGATCATGGGCGAGATCCTCTTCCTCTCGCTGACCTCGGACCGGCACAGCGGGATCGAGCTGCGGACGATGGCCGACACCGTGATGCGCCGCCGGCTCCTGTCGGTGCCGGGCGTCTCCCAGGTCGTGCCGATCGGCGGCGGGGTGAAGCAGTACCAGGTCGTGCTCTCCCCCGAGAAGCTCCGCGCCTATGGGCTCGACGTCGCCCAGGTCGCCGCGAAGCTGCGCGAGACGAACCAGAACGTGTCGGCCGGGTTCCTGGTCAAGGGCGGCCAGGAGCAGCTCATCCAAGGCATCGGCCGGGTCCGGACGCCGGAGGACATCGCCCGCACGGTCGTCGCCGTCCGCGAAGGCGTCCCGGTGTGGGTCGGCCAGCTCGGCGACGTCCGCATCGGCGAGGCGATCAAGCGCGGCGAGGGGTCGAGCGGGGCGCTGCCCGCGGTGATCCTCGGCATCCAGAAGCAGCCGGGGGCAAATACCCTGACCCTGACAAAGACCCTCGACGATACGCTCGACGAGCTCGAACGCTCCCTCCCCGAGGGGG
>MKTT01000136.1:62588-107900 GCA_001898385.1 Planctomycetales bacterium 71-10 | reverse complement strand
CTTCCGCCAGGCGGACTTCATCTCCGTCTCGGTGCGCAACGTCGAGGAGGCGCTTCGCGACGGCGGCGTCCTGGTCGTCGTGATCGTGCTGCTGTTCCTGGCGAACATCCGCGCCAGCCTCATCACGCTCCTGGCGATCCCGCTGTCGCTCGTCACGGCGGTGCTGGTCCTCAAGGCCTTCGGGTCCACGATCAACACCATGACGCTCGGCGGCATGGCGATCGCGATCGGCGACCTCGTCGACGACGCGATCATCGACGTCGAGAACATCGTCCGGCGGCTCCGAGAGAACGCACAACTGCCCGAGGAGCGGCGGCAGAACTCGCTCGCCGTGATCTACCACGCGAGCGTCGAGGTGCGCTCCTCGGTCGTGTTCGCGACGCTCATCATCCTCCTCGTCTTCCTGCCGATCTTCTTTTTGGGAGGCGTCGAGGGCCGCCTGCTCATGCCGCTGGGGCTGGCCTACGTCGTCTCCCTGACCGCCTCGCTCGTGGTGAGCCTGACGCTCACCCCGGCGCTCTGCTCGCTGCTGCTGACGAAGAGCCGGGGCATCCTCGCCGGCCGGGAGCCGTGGGTGGTGCGCGTACTCAAGCGGATCTACGCGGTGGTTCTCGGGCCGACGCTGCGCCATCCGTGGGTCGTCATCCTGCCGTCGCTTGTGCTGCTGATCGCCGCGGGCGCGGCCATCCCCTACATGGGCCGGGCGTTCCTGCCCGAGTTTAACGAGGGGGCCCTGACGCTCAGCGCCGTAACGCTGCCCGGCACGTCGCTCCAGCAGTCAGACGAACTGGGCCGGGCCGTGGAGCGGGTGCTCCTGGGCCACGAGGAGGTGACCGGCGTGGCCCGCCGGACCGGCCGGGCCGAGCTCAGCGAGCACGCCCAGGGAGTCGAGGCGGCAGAGCTCGACGTCACCTTCAAACTGCCGCGCGGACGGGGTAAGGACGAGTTTCTGAACGAGTTGCGGGGCGAGTTCTCGCTCATCCCGGGGATGAACGTCGTCATCGGACAACCGATCTCGCACCGGATCGACCACATGCTCTCCGGGACCCGGGCGAACGTCGCGGTGAAGATCTTCGGCGACGACCTGTACAAGCTCCGCACGCTCGCCGAAGACGTCCGCCGGCAGATGCAAGGCGTGCCGGGGGTCGTGGATCTCTCCACCGAGCAGCAGGTCGACATCCCGGTCATGAAGGTCCGGTTCGACCGCGACGCGATCGCCCGCCACGGCCTCAGCGTGAAGGAGGTGTCCGACGCCGTCGACACGGCGTTCCGGGGGCAGACGGTGTCGCAGGTCCTTGAGGGCCGCTATGCCTTCGACATGGTGGTCCGAGTCGGCGAGCCCGGCAACGTCGACGCCGAGGCCATCTCGAACCTCCCGGTCGATACGCCGGGCGGGGCGAAGCTCCCCCTGAAGGCCCTCGCGCGGATCGAGGTCAGCACCGGGCCCAACCAGATCAGCCGCGAGAGCGTGCAGCGAAAGATCGTCGTGATGTGCAACGTCTCCGGCCGCGACCTCAAGGGAGTCGTCGAGGAGATCCGCGCCAAGGTGGCGGACAAGGTGCCCCTCGGCCGCGACCAGTACCGGGACTACTACGTCGAGTATGGCGGCCAGTTCGAGAGCGCCGAGGAGACCACGCGGCTCCTGACCGTTCTCAGCGTCGCGGTCATCGTCGGCATCGGCGTCCTGCTCAGCGTGGCGTTCGGATCGACGCGGGATGCGCTCTTGATCATGGTCAACTTGCCCCTGGCGCTCATCGGCGGCGTGGTGGGCGTCTACCTTTCGGGGGGCGTGTTGTCGGTAGCCTCGCTCATCGGCTTCATCACGCTCTTCGGGCTGGCGACGCGCAACGGGATCATGCTCGTCTCGCACATCCGGCACCTCCAGCAGGCCGAGGGCGCGACGAACTTCGCAGAGGCGGTCTACCTCGGGGCGATGGAGCGCCTAGCCCCGATCCTCATGACGGCCCTGACGGCCGGGCTCGCGCTCGTGCCTCTGGCGATCGGTGGGGACAAGCCTGGCAACGAGATCCAGGCGCCGATGGCGCTGGTCATCCTCTGCGGGCTGCTCACCTCGACGGCGCTCAACATGCTCGTCGTGCCGGCGCTCTACCTCAAATTCGGTCGTCCGGCTCCCCCGCTCGCCGCCGACGAGGACCTCCTCGCCCTGCGCGAGCAGCCGGCCCTCGCCGGGGGAGGGGCTCACTGATGTCAGGGAAAACCGGGGACGCCCGTCCCCCAATGGAGCCGCACGGGGCGGCCCTCGAATCCGTATCGGTCCCGCAATCTCTCATCTCGACCAAGGAGGGTCATCCCATGGAATCGGCAAGGACGCTGGCGTGGTTCTTCTGGCTTGTAGTGCTCTCGGCCGTCTTCGCCGCGCCATCGGCCTGGGCGCAGGGCACGCCGGGGTTGCCGGGGAACGCCCTCCCGGAGCCTTTGCCAGGCGGGTCCTCGTGGCTGGGCCCGGCCCCGGGCGCAGGGGCGAGCCCCTTCCAGACGAGTCCGGGCGGATTCGACGGCGTCCTCGGCGGCCGGCCTGGCGTCTCGACCCCGCGCGTGCCGCCGTCCATCATGACGCCGAGCGGGCAGCCGACTCGGCGACCCGAAGAGGCGGCGATCGCACGGCCGGCGCAGCTGGATCCCGCCCAGGCACCCACTTATGGACCGCTCGCCCTCCCGGCGCGGGATGAAGAGGGGGCGGCCGACGGGCTGACCCTCGACGTAGCGATCGAACGGCTCGTCCGCACCAACCTCAATCTGCGGAGCATGTCCTTCGAGATCCCGCAAGCCGACGCGGACATCCTCACGGCCAGCCTCCGCGCCAACCCGATCCTCTACGCCGACAGCCAGCTCATCCCCTACGGCAGCTTCTCGAAAGAGCGAGCCGGCGGCCCGACCCAGTACGACGTCAACATCACCTACCCCCTTGACGTCACCCGCAAGCGAAGGGCCCGCACCGAGGTCGCCCGGCGGGCGAAAAAGGTGCTCGAGGCCCAATACCAGGATGCAGTGCGCGTCCAGATCGACAACCTGTACACCGCCTACGTCGACGTGCTGGCCGCCCGGGAGACGGTCCGGTTCGCGACCGCGAGCCTCGAGGGGCTCCGGGGCCTCGCCGAGGTCACCGAACGGCAGCGGGCGGCCGGAACCATCACCGCGACCGAACTGAACCCGGTCCGCATCCAGCGGGAGGCCGCCGAGATCATCCACTCCGAGGCGGAGGAGGCGCTGGGCAACAGCAAACGGACGCTCGCGGGACTGCTCAACCTCCCGCCGGCGGAGGCGACGGCGATCGAGCTCCGCGGGACGCTCCACGACCTGGCCCCGCCGCCGTCGCCGGTCCAGGATCTCGTCGGCCTGGCGCTCAACGAGCGGGCGGACGTCGTCGCCTATCGGCTCGGCATCGCGCGGTCCGAGGCGGACGTCAAGCTCGCCCACGCGAACCGCTACTCGGACGTCTACGTTATGTTCCAGCCGTACACCTTCCAGAACAACGCGCCGTTCGACACCAAGAGCGCACACTCCTGGGCCCTGGGCGTCACGGTGCCGCTGCCTCTCTACAACCGCAATCAGGGCAACATCCAGCGAGCCAAAATCAACGTCGCCCAGTCCCAGAACGAGCTGGTCGCCGTCGAGCGCCAGGTCGTCACCGAAGTCGAGCGGGCGGAGCGGGATTACGCCGTCAGCCGGGCGTCCCTCGCGCGGATCGAGCGCAGCCTGATCCCCGACGCCACCCAGGTCCGCGACAACGCGATGCGGCGGTACAAGATCGGCGAGGTGGACGTGATCGACTATCTCAACGCCCAGCGCGACCTGAACGAGATCATCCGCCAATACCGCGACACCCTCGTCCGGCATCGGCGGAGCATGCTGAAGCTCAACACGGCGGTCGGAGCTCGCATCCTGCCGTGACCGGCCAGCGAGGGGCCCGCAGCCTTAGAGGCCCTTTTAAAGTTGGTGGTTGGCGGCTTCAAGCAGCCTCGCCTCGGCAACTTTGAAAGAGCCTCTTAGGACATTTACGATGGTAAGGCATTTCCAGGAACGGATACGATCATGGCTAGTACGACGGGAGAAGCGAGGCGGACGGACGATCCATCCGGCACCTCGCCCGCGGGATTGTCCGCCCTCATGACCCGGGAGCGGTGGATCGAGGTCGGGCGCATCCTGGTGACCGGCCTCGTGGCGCTGCTCTACTGGAGGCAACTGGTGCCGGTGCAGGTCCTCTGGGCGGCGGTCGCGCTCGGGTTGTACCCGCTCGTCAAGACCGGCCTGCTCGACCTCGTCCGCGAGCGCAAGATCGGCACGGAGGTCTTCGTCACCGTGGCCACGCTGGTCGCGGTGTTCAACGGCGAGTCGGTCGCCGGCGCCGTGCTGATGGTGATCATCCTCATCGCGGAGTTCATCGCCGAGCTGAACACCGACCGGGCCCGCGCCTCAATCAAGGCGCTGATCGGCTCGGTGCCGCAGTCCGCGCTCGTCCGCGGCCCGGAAGGCGAGCGGAGCGTGCCGCTCGGGGAGCTCCGGCCCGGCGACGTCGTACTGGCCCGCGCGGGGGAGAAGATCCCCGTCGACGGCAAGGTCGGCAACGGATCGGCTTCGGTGAACGAGGCACCGATCACCGGCGAGAGCTTGCCCAAGGAGAAGCTCGAGGGCGATCCCGTGTTCGCGGGCACGGTCGTCGAGTCGGGGGCGCTGGACGTCGTCACCGAGAAGATCGGCGGGGACACGACCTTCGCCCGCATCATCGCCCTCGTCGAGAATGCGGAAGCGGAGCAGGCGCCGGTGCAGAAGCTCGCCGACAAGGTTGCGGCATGGCTGATCCCCGTCGTCTTCGTCTTCTTGATCGCGGTCTATCTCGTCACGCGCGACGTGCGCACCATCGTCACCCTGATGATCTTCACGTCGCCCGCCGAGCTGGGGCTGGCCACTCCGCTGGTGATCATCGCCGCCATCGCCCGCGCCGCGAGGAGCGGCGTCCTGATCAAGGGGGGCATCCACCTGGAACAGCTGGCCAAGGTGGACGTCATGGTCTTCGACAAGACCGGCACGCTGACCGCCAACAAGCCCGAGGTGGTCCGCGTGGAGGCCAGGGGCGATGCCGTCCCCGGGCCCGAACTGCTCCGGCTCGCCGCCTCGGCCGACCGCCGCTCCGCCCACCCCCTCGCGAAGGCCGTCGTAGGCTATGCGACACGCCAGGGCGCAGACGTGCCGGAGCCGAGCGCCTACGAGCAGATACGCGGGCGGGGAGTGAAGGCCACGGTCGACGGCAAGGCGGTGCTGGTCGGCAACCCGGCGTTGCTGCGGGAGAACGGGGTGGACGTCCCCGACGCCGCGGAATCCGGCGGCGAGACGCCGGTCCATGTGGCCGTGGACGGGCGATTGGCGGGCGTGGTCTTCATCGCCGACACCCTGCGCCCGGGCGCGCGTGAGGCGCTGGCCCGGCTGAAAGCCACGGGGGTGAAGAGCATCGTGATGCTGACCGGCGACAACGCGTCCACAGCCAGGGCGATCGCCTCGGGGCTGGGCGTGGACGATGTGCGCGCCGACCTGATGCCCGACGACAAGGTGACGGCGATCGCGGAACTCCGGGGAGAGGGGCACCGCGTGGCGATGGTGGGCGACGGCATCAACGACGCGCCCGCGCTGGCCCGCGCCGAAGTCGGCATCGCCATGGGCGGCGGCACGCAGGCGGCCCTCGAGGCGGCGGACGTCGCGTTGATGACCGACGACCTGGCGAAGATCGTCGCCGCCCGCGCCATCGCGAGGCGAGCCTACAGGACGATCCAGGAGAACCTGTTCGTGGGCGTGGGCGTCGTCCACGTCTGCGGCATCACCGCGGCGCTCCTGGGTTGGATCGGCCCGATCCAGGCCGCCATCCTCCATTTGGGGCCGGACGTCCTCGTGTTCCTGAACTCGGTCAAGCTCCTCCGCGTTCGCATCGATGATGTTTGATTTGGGCGATCAGCTTGCCTTGCCTGCACACTCATGGAGCTCCGCCGACACAAGTCCCCATTGGATTCATTGGCGTGACGAGACTCACCGCGATTCTCCTGACCGGACTCATGGCGGGCTGCCCGGCGCTCTGCCAGGCGACCGAGGTCGGCCACGCCATGCACCATCACAGTCCGTCGAAGCCCACGCCGAGCGAGCCCGCCCATCCTCATCTACCGCAAGAGGGCGACGACGGCGTCTGCGGCGGGGCGATCCGAACGAACGAGGCCCGCGCGACCGCGCCCGATTCCGGCGACCTCGCCTCTCCCTGGTCACGGGTCGCCCCGCCGCCCGCATTCGGGCCCGTCACCTCGGCATCCCGGGCGACGGCGTCGCGACGGTCGGTGGGGCGGCCCGACGGCCCGACAGCCTGCTCGCTCCTGCAGAAGTTCCGCTGCTGAGGGCGGTTACCAAGGGGCTGGACGCGGGTTTCGCGTAGTCCGGCTCCCCGAGCATCTCCACCACCATGCCCGGCATAGCCCGGTTGCGTGGCCGCGCGCCCAACCTGATCGAGACGGGACGCGGCCCGGCGAGCTAGCAGCCATCACGGAGGCACCGCTGCGTCCGGCGGGGCGTTGATCAATTACTTGGGACGATTTGACGGAGAACGAGCCATGAATCGACCTAGCGACTGTGGCGGTGACGAAGGTCGGATCCTGAAGCGAGGAGCCGACGGTGACGAGGCGCAGGACGACGGCGGGACGATCGACGACGCGTTCGAGCAACTCGGGCGCGTCCTCGACGAACTCGCGTCTCTGCGCGCGACGAACGAAGACCTCAACCGCCGCATCCGCCGCCTGGAGGCGGGGGCTGGGCGGGGCCTGCCGCACCCGTCGGAGTATACCGACATGGCCGTCGGGCCGGGGGCTTGAGCGGCCCGACACCAGATTCGGAGTACGCCTGATTTTCTCAATAATCATCCCCCGCCGATGCGGCCCGTCGGAGGGGGACTTCCAGGAGTCGGCATGAATATGTTCCGCAAGCCCGGCGATTTTTGGCGCGACGCCCTGGCGATCAGCGGCTCGGCGACGCCCCACGTGTTCCGGAGCGTCCTCGTCTTCGGGCTGTTCGCCGCCCTGGTCGTCGCCGTCGACATCGCCTCGGGACACAGCCCCGAACTCGAGATCGAAGTGGCCCCCTACGAGGTGACCGGGGCCGCGCTCGGGCTGATCCTCGTGCTCAGGACGAACGCGGGCTACGAGCGATGGTGGGAGGCCCGCAAGCTCTGGGGCGGCATCGTCAATCGGTGCCGACACCTGGCGATCGTCGCGGCGGCGTACGGCCCTCGCGACGAGGCGTGGAGGAATTCCGTCATCCGCCTCGCCGCGGCACTCCCCCACGCCGTGCGTCGCAACCTGCAGGGCGATTGCGACTCGGCGGATATCGAGAGGTTGCTCGGGCCGGAGACGGCAGGGGACGTCGTCGCCGCCCGAAATCGGCCCCTCGCCCTGGTGCAGGCCATCGCCGACATGTTCCGGGCCGCGTGCGACGATCACGGCATGGACCGTTTCGCCTTCCTGGAGGCCGACCGCGACCTTACGGCCCTCACCGACTATTTCGGCGGCTGCGAACGCATCCTGAAGGCGCCCATCCCGCGGGGCTACACCATCCTGATGCGGCGTTTCATCATCATGTTCCTCGGCGCGATCCCCTTCGCGCTGGTCATGAAACTCGTCTGGCTGACCCCGGCCGTTACGATGTTCATCGCCTACCCGATCCTGTCGCTGGACAAGATCGGGGACGAGCTTCAGAATCCCTTCTCCCCTCGCAACCTGAACCACCTCCCCCTGGCAGACATCTGCAGGACCATCGAGGACGACCTGCTCGGGATGATCGAGGCCCCGCCGTACCACGCGGACGATTCGTTCCGGCTCGCGGGCGCCGACCCGAGCACCCGTTCTGATCCCCGGCCATGAATGCCGGAGCCCCCGGTCGCCGATGCTTGCGGTGCCGGGGGCGATGACATCGGGCCCTAGTGGCGGCCGAACGCCCCATCGGGAACCGTGGGGCGGATATCCGCTCGGCCGCCCGCGAACCATGGATAGATGGCCGGCAGGACCAAGGTCGTCAGCAACGTCGAGGTCACCAGGCCGCCGATGACGACCGTGGCCAGCGGCCGCTGGATCTCGGCGCCCGGGGTCGTCGAGGTGGCCATGGGCATGAACCCCAGCGCCGCCACCAAGGCCGTCATCAGGATCGGCCGAAGCCGGGCCTCGGCCGCCTCGCGCGCCGCCTCGTGGGGCTCGACGCCCGCCTCCCGCAGGTGCTCGACCGCGCTGACCCAGACCAGGCCGTTCAGCACGGCGACGCCGAACAGGGCGATGAACCCGACGCCCGCGGAGACGGAGAACGGCAGGCCCCGCAGGGCCAGGGCGAAGACGCCGCCCGTGGCGGCCATGGGCACGGCCAGGAAAATGAGGGCCGCCAGCCGCATCGAGCCGAAGGTGCTGTAGAGGAGGAGGAAGATCAGCAGCAGCGCGACCGGGACGACGATCATGAGCCGTCGCGTGGCGGTTGCGAGGTGCTCGAACTGCCCGCCCCAGCGGAGCAGGTAGCCCGGCGGCAGCTCCACGCGACTCGAGACCTTCTCTTGCGCCTCGGCGACGAAACCGGCGATGTCGCGGCCTCGGACGTTCGCCCCGACGACGGCTCGCCGCTGGACGTTCTCGCGCTCGATCACGTCCGGGCCCTCCTCGAAGCGGATGTCGGTCAGCTCGCTGATCGGGATCGGACGCCCCGTCGAATCGGCGACCCGGATCTCCTTGATCCGATCTGCGGAATTCCGCCAGGACTCGGGCAGCCGGACCTGGATGGCGTGGCGGATCTGGCCCTCGAAGGCGTAGCCCACGGTCGTCCCCCCCAGCGCCGCCACGGCGTCGAGCACGTCGCCGGCGCGGATCCCGTAGCGGGCGAGCTGGTCGCGCCGGACGGCGACCCGGAGGAACGGCAGGCGGCCCGAAGTGGGGGTCTTCACGTCGGCCGCGCCGTCGATGCCGGAGAGGACCCGCTCGATCTCCCCCGTCTTGCGGCGCAGGACTTCAAGGTCGGGGCCGTACAGGAGGACGGCCACGTCGCTCTTGACCCCGGCCACCAGCTCGTTGACCCGCATCTCGATGGGCTGGCTGAAGCCGAACTGCACGCCTGGGACGCGATCGGAAAGCGCCTCGTCCATCTTGCGGATCAGCTCGTCGCGGCCGAGGCCCGGCCGCCACTCGTCCTGCGGCTTGAGGAGGGTCCATACGTCGGTCTGGTGGACGCCCATGACGTCGCTCGCGATCTCGGGACGCCCGGTCTTGCAGTAGACCATCCGGACCTCGGGGAACTCCCTCAGGATCGTCTCGATCTGCGTCCCCATGTCCACGGCCCCGCTCAGGGCGGCGGACGGGATGCGGATCGCCTCGATCAGCAGGTCGCCCTCGTTCAGCCGCGGCATGAACTCGCCGCCGAGGCGGGCCGCGAAAGGCACACTGACGGCGACGAGCCCGATCGCCAGGGACGTCGCGACCAGGGGTCGCGCCACGACCGCGGCCAGGACCGGGCGATAGATCCGCTTGGCGACCCGGAGGAGCCACACCTCCTTCTCCTCGACCTTCGACCCCAGCCCTAGGGAGGCCAGGACGGGCATGAGCGTCAGCGAGAGGACCATCGACCCGGCGAGGGCGAAGATCACGGTCAGCGCCATCGGCTTGAACATCTTCCCCTCGGTCCCCTGGAGGGCCAGGATCGGGAGGTACACGATGGCGATGATCAGCTCGCCGAACATCGTGGGCTTGCGGACCTCCACGGCGGCGTCGCGGATGACGTCCAGCTTGGGCCTCCGGCCCCCGTCGTGCGAGAGTCTCAGGACGCAGTTCTCGATCATGATGACGCTCGAGTCGACCACCAGGCCGAAGTCGATGGCGCCCAGGCTCATCAGGCTGGCCGTGACGCCGGTCGCGTACATGACGTTGGCCGCGAACAGCATGGAGAGCGGGATGGCCAGGGCCACGATGAGCCCGCCTCGGAGGTTCCCGAGCAGGGCCAGCAGGACGACGATCACCAGGACGCCGCCCTCCACCAGGTTCTTGACCACGGTGTGGAGCGTCTGGTCGATCAGGTGGCTGCGGTCGTAGAGGGGCTCGATCGTCACCCCTTTGGGGAGCGAGGCCTGCAGCCGTTCGATCTCGGCCTTCACGCCGTCGACGACCCGCCGAGAGTTCTGGCCTATCAGCATCATGACCAGCCCGGTGACGACCTCCCCCTTACCGTCTCGGGTCGCCAATCCGGCCCGGATCATCGGCGCCGGCCGCACCTCGCCCAGGTCGGCGATCCGTATCGGCACCCCGTCGCGCTCGTCGACGACGATCGCCGCGACGTCCTCGGGCGAGTACGTCTGGCTCTCGCCCCGGATGTATCGCGCCTCGCCCAGCTTCTCAATGTAGCCGCCCCCGACGTTGGCGTTGTTCTCGCGCAGGGCGTCGAACACCTCGGTCATGGACAGCTTGTAGTTCGCCAGGCGGTCGGGGTCGAGCTGCACCTGATAGGTCTTCAGCTCGCCGCCGTGCGGGTTGATCTCGGTGACGCCCTGCACCCCGCGGAGCTGGTAGGCGATCGTCCAGTCGAGGATCGTCCGCAGCTCCATCAGGGAGTAACCCTCGCCCCTGACCTGGAACTGGAAGATCTCGCCCAGCGCGGTCGTGATCGGCCCGAGGCTCGGCGTCCCGTAGCCGGGCGGTATGGTCGCCGCGGCCCGCGCCAGGCGCTCGCTGACGAGCTGGCGGGCGCGGTACAGGTCCGTCCCCTCGTGGAAGACGATCGTCACGACCGAGATGCCGAACTTGGAGATCGAGCGGATCTCCTCGACGTCCGGCAGGCCGCTCATGGCCCCCTCGACCGGGAAGGTCAGGTACTTCTCGACCTCCTCGGGGCTGAGCGCCGGGGCCTCGGTGAGCACCTGGACCTGGACGTTCGTCAGGTCCGGTATCGCGTCCACCGGCATATTCATGGCCGAATATACGCCCAGGCCGGCCACCAACAAAGTCCCCATAACCACCATGAACCTGTTGCGGAGCGAAACCTCGATTATCTGATTGAGCATTAGTCCCACCTTTCCTGCTGGAGCGTCGGTCTGTTCTCGCCTGATGGGCCGCATCCCGCCCGGGCCGTTTGATCTCCTCGCGAACGTCGCGAGGAGGGGCCTTTCACGAGAGAGGCGGAGCGGCTCGCGCGAGGCGCATCGCGTCCGATGCGGTCCTCAGCAGTTCCAGCGCTGGAGGCGGGAAGTCGGCATGCGAGGCGGGAAGGAGACGCCGGCCCCCCCCGGCGGCGACCCGCAAGCCGCGGCCGCCGGGACGATCGCCTTGGCGAACGCGGACGACGCATCGAGATTCGTCACCGTGATCGGGGAGGCGGGCTCTGGTGCGGCCGCCGAGACCCACGACTCCTCGAAGTCCCGGGCCGAGTCGTACGGCCCAGGGACGTCGGCGTGGACCGCGACGCCGCCGGCGTCGCGGTCGGGTTCCGAGTCGAGGCTCCAACCCCAGTGCAGGTGGACGACCTTCGCCGTCGAGGGCGCGTCGGATGCGTGTCTCTGGAGCAGGTGGTGCTGGAGCGCGGACGAGCAACCCGCCCGGCCGCGAGGGACGATCTCGTGGAAGTCGACCGTGGGCAGGGGCGCGTTGACGAGGCGGAGGACGAGCAGCGCGATCAGCAGCCGCCCGGCCGCCCGCCCCGCCGCGGACGCGACGAGGTGGGGGCCGATAGGCCGGACGCGAGGGCGACCGGACGCCGACCAAGTTGGAAAGCCTAGTCTTCTCACTTGGAGGCCGCACCCTCGAGCTGGGCCACCGAAACGTCGACGTCCTTCGAAACCGCTGCATAGTCGGGCGTCTTCGTGGCGTCGATTTCGCCGTGCATCTTGTCGAACAACCCCTTGAGCCGATTCGCTCCCCCTTCCACCTCGGCGAGGCGGACGTCCGAGACGCCCCCCTCCATGGCGATTCCCGGCAGCCATTTCAGCACGACGTTCAGCTCGTCGAGCGGGCGGTGGGCCTTCGTGGGCGTGCCGGCCGCGATCGCGTCGTGGTACGTCTTGACCCGGACGACGGCCTCGGCGAGGTCCGCCGGACGCTTCACGTCGGCCAAGGTGATGGGCACGTCGTCCGGATCGGCGGCCGCGGCCGGGGCCGAAACCGAGGGAGCGGGGGCCTTCTCCTCGGCTTTCGAGGGAAGGGCCGGCGCGGCCGGCGGCGGGGGTTGGACGCCGCAACCTGCCGGGAGGAGGGATGCGCCGAGGGCGCAAGCGCAGAGGGTCGTGGACACGGAACGAGCCATGACAATCTCCGTCGAACGGGAAACTGATCGGTTCTTCGGGCGCAGAGCCGCTCAACCGGACCGGCGCAGGCCTCGTGCGAGGCGGGTGGGGACGGCCGAACGGAGGGATGTGCGGCGCGCGAAGCGGCCGTTATGTCAGCAGGACGCCCGAACGCGCGTGGCGAGCAGCGTCGCACAGGGGGGGAGATCCCCCGAACCTCGGACGGCCTCGACGGCGCGAGGGTGAAGGCCCCCCCCACCCGAGGGTGAATGCGATGGGAGCGTATGCGACGACCGAGGTTGTGCGGAGTTCGAGGCCGACGGACAGCGTCGCCCCGGCGGCCTTCGAGGCGGGGGCTGCTTCGACCCGGCCGCCACTCTGGCCCGACCCTTGGTCGCCGAGACGTGAGGTCGTCTCGAGGCCGAACCACCAACCGTGCGCGTGCGCCAAGGCGTCCGTCAGCCCCGGGCGGGCGTCGTGCGAGCTTTGATGCGAATGCCCATCGGTATGGGAGCCGGCATGGTCGTGATGGGTCTCATGGCGACCGCCGTCCCCCATCGGGTGGGCGTGCGCGTAAACGTCCTGGGGGCCGAAGTTCGCCAGCAGGGCGAACGTCGCCACGAAGGTCCTCAGGAGTTTGCCCGCGCGGAGTCGCAACATGATCGGTCCGACGATCCTCTTCCCCGCTGATGCCTCAGATTTTAAATATTCCGACCGCGTCGGTCCTCCGTCAAGGTCGGCCCGCGGGCGGACTGTGAAAATCGATGCCAGTAAGCCCGGAACTCGCCACGACGTCCGATCGACGCAGCAGCGTGGAATACGCACCGGCTTCGCGATACCCGTCACCTCGCGGTCTTGCACTTTCTGCAAGGAACGATTGACGACCGACGTCGCGTTCGCCGAGAATGCCGTCCTCGTCTCATCGCAAGCCCGCAGACCGCCCTCCTCCCCGACGTACGGGAGTCCGCCGACTTGGTCTCGAACCGCCGCATAAGCCGCATCGGCTGGACCCTGGCCTATCTCTCGGCCCTGGTCCTCAGCCTATGCGCGCATCATCACGGCGGCGGAGCCCCCCACTCGCATCGGCCTCGATCGGCCGAGCCCACCCACCGACACGGCCATCATGACGCCTCGCCGAGCGTCGTGGGCGTCGAGACGCACTCGCACGATTCCGGCGGATGCCCCACCTGCCATTTCAGGGCGCAATCCTGCCTCAGTCCCTGCCCGGCGGAGTTGGTCCACGCGCCCACGGTGGTCGGCGCCGTGGCGTACTCCAGCTGGATCGATCCCCACACCGCTCCCCCCCTCCGCCTGTCCTGCCGGGGCCCCCCGCACGCTTGAGGCCCTCCGCCATCCTTCGTGGATAAGCGGCGGACGCCCTCCTCGGCGCACGCCGACGGGTCCTCATCGTCACACACAGAGATTTTCAGGCGAGGATCGTCGCCGCTCGACAGGCCTCCTACGGCCCGGCGGCGACGACCGACGGGAGCATTTCCATGCGCATTCGACAACTCCGCCCCGGCAGCGGCCGGGCTCGCGGATTCACGCTGATCGAGCTGCTGGTCGTCATCGCCATCATCGCCGTCCTGATCAGTCTGCTCCTGCCCGCCGTGCAGGCGGCGCGGGAGGCGGCCCGGCGAGTCCAATGCGTCAACAACCTCAAGCAGCTCGGCCTGGCCCTGCACAACTACCACGACGCCCAGGGCCAGTTCGCGCCCGGCTACCTGACCCTCCCCGGCGGAAACCCCCTGATGGGGCCGCCCGACGCGTCGACCCGCGACACGGGCCCGGGCTGGGCGTGGGGGGCCCTGGTGCTGCCGAACATGGAGCAGGGCCCGCTCCACTCCGCGCTCAACTTCAACCTCCCCTGCTGGTCCCCGTCCAACTCCACGGGGGCGAGGGCGAGCATCGGCACGTTCCTCTGCCCTTCGGCGAGCGACGCCACCCGGACCTACGACCTGAAGGACGAGGCCGGCACTTACATGACGACCCTGAGCCGCTCCCACTACGTGGCCAACGCGGGCCGGCAGGAGGCCTGGGCCTACGCCGAGGACGACTGGACCTCGCTCTCGGACGGCCCGATCTACCGCAACTCCCGGACGAGGGTCGCGTCGATCGCCGACGGCCTCTCGAATACGGTCTTCCTGGGCGAGCACAGCCCGATCCTCAGCGATAAGACCTGGGTCGGGGCCGTCCCCGGTTCCATCATCTGCCCGACGCCTCGGTTCGCCACCTCGACCTGCGACGTCGCGGCGACGCAGATCCTGGTGCACAGCGGCCCGAACCCCTGGGAGAACCCGCCCATCGTCCTCCCGCCGAATTCCCGTTACACGAAGCTCTGCCAGATGTTCGCCGAGCACTCGGGCGGCTGCAACGTCCTTATGGGCGACGGCAGCGTCCGCTTCGCCAAGTCGACCGTCAATCAGCGCGTCTGGCCCGCCCTGCACACCTGCTCGGGCGGGGAAGTCGTCGGCGGGGACGAGTTCTGATCCGGGGCCTCTCGCGAGGGAACGAATCCATGAGCGAAACCCGACTCGGGGCTCGCGCGGCCGTCGCATTCGCTGCGGCCGTTGCGACCATGTTGCTGCCGTCCGGCTGCGGGGGGAGTACGCAGGTCTCCGGCCCTTACCGGGCCCTGATCGTCTCGCTGGCCACCGCCGTCTCCTCGCGAGACGCCGCCGGCCTGGAGTCGAACGCGACGTTGATCGAACGGCGACGTTCGGAGGGGGGGCTCTCGCCCGAGGAGTACGAGGCCTTCCGAAGCATCCTTACGAAGGCGAAGGCCGGCGATTGGGAGTCGGCCGAGGAAGAGGCGTACGCCCTCCGCGACGGCCAGACGCCGACGGCCGAGGATCTGGACAACCTGGCGAAGCGCAAGCTCCCGCCGGAATACGAAACGCCGAAGACGCTCAGGAAGGGGGGGCGCTGGTAGGGATGATTGCGGCCGTCGACCCCGGCGGAGTTCGCCACGACGTCCGCTCGGACCGTCGTGGAAATTCTCAAGGGGCGACGGCCTTTCCGACCGGAGAGCAACCTTTAATCTTCGGGCTCGGGGGGATCGGGCGATACAGGAAGCCACGGCCAGACCGAGGCCCGCTCGTACTTCTCCATCATGAAGACGTGGTAGGCCATCCGGCAACGCTTCATGGCGGTGTCCAGGTCCCCCATGGTGAAGACCCTAACCTTGTGCCGGACGGCCGTGTCGCGGAGTTCGCGGCAGCGTAGGTCGTAGGCGATGAGCGTCTGCGCGGTCAGTCCCTGGGCCGCCGCCGCCGCGCACGCCAGGACCAGGGCGGTGCGGACGGCGGGTCGCAACGAGGTCATCGTTACGCGCCGGCCCGACGCAGGCAGCCGGCGGGGGCGAAGGCCAGGCATGCGACGGCGAGCTGGGCCGAGACCACGGCCGCCACCGTCGCGAAATCGGCGGGAGCCCCGTGCAGCCGGTGTTCGACCGCGGTCGCCCCGAGCCATCCCAGGACCACGGCCATGCTGCCGACGAGCCCGAGCATCATCATGGCCGCGGGACTCTCCGAGCGTCGCCCGGCCCAGCACCCAGCGAGCATGACGAGGTTCCAGACGAGGACGACCAGGCCGCCGACCTCGCGGGTGTCGTAGCCGAAGGCCCACCCGGTCTTCTCGTGCGGGCAGAAGATGAACCCGAACGCGACGCCGACGCCCGTGAGGGCGACCGCGAGCGCCGAGAGCGAAAGCCCCGCCCTCTGGAGCGTCCGGACCTGGCCGTCGGCGAGGCCGGCGAAGAGCCGCGCGACGAGGTAGCTCGCCGCGAGGAAGCCGACGAGGAGGGTCGAGACGTAGCCGAGCATCACCAGGCCCATGTGCGTCGCCAAGAGCGAGGCGAGCCCGCCGGCCGCGAGCTTCGGCCAGAGCGGCAAGACCATCGAGGCGGCGAGCAAGGCCCCACCGACCCAGGCGAGCCGGACCGGGAGCCAGGGGGCCGAGGTCGGGGGGACCTTGGCGAATTCCGCCCCGAGGTCCGACGGGGCCCCCAGGCGGTCCATCGCCGCCCGCGCGGCCTCGTCGGGCGGATGTCCCGCCCGGGTGAGCGCGTCGACTTCGTCGCGGAGGTGGTCCTCCAGTTCGTCCAGGACTTCACGGCGTCCGAGGAGCTGCGTGGCCATCGTGTATCTCCACTCGGCGATCCGCCCTTCGAGATCAAGCATGTTGCGCCCCCCAAAGGCGGGTGAGGGTCGCCTGCACGAGGAGCCATTGCTCCTTCTGGTCCTTCAAGACCGCCCGCCCCGGCTTCTCCAGGACGTAGTATTTCCGCTTCCTCCCCGTCTCCGAGACGCCCCAGGAGGAACGGATGCAGCCCTGCTGTTCGAGACGGTGGAGCACGGGGTAGAGCATCCCGTCGGTCCACTCGATCTCGCCCCCCGAGAGTTCCTTGACCCGCTGGATGATGGCGTAGCCGTAGCTCTCGCCGCCCTCCAGGATGGACAGGATCATGGGGACGGCCGAGGCCGCCACCAGGTCTTTGGTGAGTTTCATAGAGTCACTATGCATTGAAGTTCTATGCAAATCAAGTCGAGAAGGCCGGAGGACCTTGGATCGGGTTGGCCCGCTCGTCTCGCTCCTGTCGAAGTCCGATCCGATGGGCGTCGCGGGAGACGGGGCGAACCTGCAACGTATGATCGAATGGCGCTGGATCCGCGTCGGGAGGCCGAGCCGGCCGGAGTTCTGGTACCTTGGCGGATAAGTCGACTCGAGCAAGCGGGACGTTTCGCAGGGCCGTGGAGCGAGCTATGCACGTGCTGATCATCGAAGACGAGCCGAAGACGTCGTCGTACCTGGCCAAGGGGCTGGGCGAACACGGCTTCGTCGCCGAGAGGGCGAGGCGCGGCGACGACGGCCTCCACCTGGCGACGACGCTCGAGTTCGACCTGGTCATCCTCGACGTCATGCTCCCGGGACGCAACGGATGGGACGTCCTGTCCGCGATTCGGGAGCAAGGGCGGGAGACCCCGGTCATCCTCCTCACCGCGAGGGACTCGGTCGAGGATCGGGTGAAGGGTCTCGAGCTCGGAGCCGACGATTACCTGGTCAAGCCGTTCGCGTTCTCCGAACTCCTCGCGCGGATGCGTTCCATCCTCCGACGCGGGCCGGGGAGGCATCCCGACCTCGTCCGCGTCGCCGACCTGGAGATCGACCTGCCCAGGCAGCGGGTGCAGCGGGCCGGCCGGCGGCTCGACCTCACGCCCAAGGAGTCCTCGCTGCTCGGCCTCCTCGCCCGACGCCGCGGCGAGGTGCTCTCCCGGACGATCATCGCGGAGCAGGTCTGGGACGTGAACTTCGAGAGCGACACCAACGTCGTGGACGTTCACGTCCGCCGCCTCAGGGCCAAGGTGGACGACCCGTTCCCGGCCAAGCTCATCCACACCGTCCGCGGAAGGGGCTACGTGCTTGAAGACCGAAGCTGACCGGCGGGCGGCGCGGCCGTGGCCGCTCGCCGCCGTGCTCACGGCCTACTACGCCGCCTCGGCGTTCCTCGTCGTCCTCCTGACCACCGCCCTCCTCCACTGGTCGATCGTCCGGAACATGGACATGAGCGACGACAGGATGCTCGCCGACCGGGCGACGCTCGTCCGGGCGATGATCGAGCGGCACGCGATGGACGTCCCGTCGATGGTCCGCATGGTCGGCGAGTCGAACCGCGGCGATCGGACGCCGCAGCTCTACGTCCGCGTCCTGGACTCTCGCCGTCGCGTCGTCGCCGAGTCGTCCGGCATGGGCGAGGCGATCCCCCCGGGCCGCTTCCCGCCGGGCGGCGACGGCCCGTCGGCAGGGGTCGACGCCGAGATCACGCCGGGTCGCCCCTTCCGGATGATGTCCGACGTCGCCGGGCTCCCGTCCGGCCATCACGGGATCTGGCGCATCCAGGTCGCGCTCGACCGGGGCCAGGAGAAACGCCTCCTGGAGCATTATCGAAGAAACGCCCGATTCATCCTGGGCGGAGCGTTCATCCTATGCGTCGCGACCGGTTACTACGTCGCCCGGCGCGGCATCCGGCCGATACACGACGTCACGAGGGCGGCGAGCCTCGTACGGGCGAGCAACCTCGACCGGCGGATCGAGTCCGCCACCTTGCCCGCCGAATTCCGGGACCTCACCGGCTCCTTCAACGAGATGCTCGCACGGCTGCAACGGTCGTTCGACCAGCTCTCGCGATTCTCCGCGGACATCGCCCACGAGCTCCGGACGCCGGTCAACAACCTCCGCGGCGTGCTCGAAGTCGCGCTCGAGAGGCGGCGCCCGCCCGAGGAGTATGAGGACGCGATCGGGTCCGGCTTGGAGGAATGCCACCGCCTGGCCCGCCTCGTGGACAGCCTGCTCTTCCTCGCCCGGGCCGAGGATCCAGGGACCCAGATCGCGCGGCATAAGTGCGACCTCCGCTGCGAGCTGGAGGCCATCCGCGACTTCTTCGAGTGTCATCTCCACGAGGCCGGCCTCACGGTGGTCCTCGAGGCGGACGAAGGGATCGAGGCCGAGCTGAACCGCCCGCTTTTCCAACAGGCGGTCGGGAATCTCATCACCAACGCCATCGCCCACACCCCCGGCGGGGGCACGGTGTCGCTGCACGCCATGGCGGCCGACGACTGCGTCCACGTCGAGGTGTCGGACGACGGCTGCGGTATCTCGGCCGAGCACCTGCCGCACCTCTTTACGCGGTTCTTCCGGGCCGACCCGTCCCGGACCCCGACGAGCGGCGGCGTCGGGCTGGGCCTCGCCATCGTCAAGAGCGTCGTCGACCTGCACGACGGGACGGTCGCGGTGGAGAGCAAGGAAGGGTCCGGCACGCGGGTCCGTTTGACCTTCCCTCGCGCGACTCCGGTCGGCGTCGGGCAGGCCGCCGAGATGACGGAATCGTAATCCGTCCGTCACGTTGGCGTCGGGTGCCTCCGGTATGGTCCAGGGATCGGCGGCGGGACGGTGTTACCGTCCACCAGATTGCGTCGCCGGAGTTCCCCCTCCAATCCGAGAGACACACAATGCACGTGCTGAACGCGTTCCGGTGCGCGACGACGGTCGCCCTCTTTTTCGGCGTCTTGCTCGCAACGAAAGCCCATGACGATGAGGCGAAGGCCATGCCCGAAATCGCGCCCATGGCCGATGGCGTCGCCAGCTTAGGGGCGGCCGTCGACGGAGGTTGGCTTTACGTATACGGCGGTCATACGGGGAAGACGCACTCCTACTCCAACAAGCAGACCTCCGCACGCTTCCAGCGGGTCGACCTGAAGGCTGGTGGGGAGTGGGAGGATCTCCCCGGCGGCCCCGGCCTCCAGGGCCTGGTGCTCGTCGCCCACGGCGGGAAGCTGTACCGCATCGGCGGCATGGGCGCGAAGAACGAGCCGGGCGCGAAGGACGACCTCTACTCGTCCGCCGACTTCGCCCGCTTCGACCCGGGGACGAAGACGTGGACCGACCTGGCTCCCCTGCCCGAGGGCCGATCCTCGCACGGCGCCGCGATCGTCGGCGACAAGATCTACGTCTTCGGCGGCTGGAACCTGCAGGGAGCGATGAAGGACGCGCGGTGGCAGACGGAAGCCCTCGTCTTCGACCTTTCCGCCGATAAAGGCGGGTGGGAGCCTATCGCGAAGCCCCCTTTCGAGCGTCGCGCGATGTCCGCGACGGCATACGACGGGAAGATCTACGTCACCGGCGGCCTGACCTCGAGAGGCGGGATCTCGCAGGACGTGGACGTTTTCGACGTCGAGTCGGGAAACTGGTCGAAGGGCCCGGAGATCCCGGGCATGCCGATGAACGGGAACGGCCTGGCCGCCTGCGGCACCGAGAAGGCCCTCTATCTCAGCGGCATGGACGGGAAGGTCTACCGGATCAACAAGTCCAAGGACGGGTGGGATGCGGTCGGGAAGCTCGCCAAGCCTCGCATCCACCACCGCCTCTTGAACGTCGGCCACACGTCGTTCATCGCCGTGGGCGGCGCGACGATGGTCGGAAACCTGAAATCGGTCGACGCAGTCGCGTTCGATGGGGCGCACTGACGACGCCCGCCCGCTGGCAACCGCCGGAGTCGGTGGAGCCAGCGGCCCGCTGGGCCCGTCCGAATCCCACTCACCCCTCTTGTCAGCCGCGGCGACCTCGCCTCCTCCTCGCACCTCTCGTTAACGTGTTGACAACTTGAGCGAGTATTCGGACGTGGATGAGTCCGAAAACGAGGAGGCGAAGCCGGGGTAGACGTCCTCGATATTTTCATATCTCGTGACGAAGCGGCGGAATTGCCTCGCCTCGACGAACGCCCGCTCAACGCGGTTCCGTCGCTTGTCAATTACTCGCATTACGTCGTCCCAGGGCCAGGTGCCCCTGTGGTTGGTCCGGATCGGGATGACCGGCAGGGCATCGAGGTCGTCCAGAACGACGTCGAGAACCGTATCGAAGTCGAACTGCTTGTCGCCGAGCGCCTCGACGACGACGCCTACCACATCGCGAGCCTCGATCCGAATGGCTTCCGCCAGCGGCGAGTCGTTCCGCTGGCTCTCGGCCACGTCGAGCGCGACGACGCCGTCCTCATCGCAGGCGACGGCGATCAACTTCGTCGTGAACCCGCCCCGCGATCGGCGGACGGCCTGCGCCGCGCCACCCCCTTTTCGCGCCACGCCCGGCGGGGTGCTGTTGGGCCCGGACGCCGGTCGAGTCGATCATCAGCCAACGGGTGTCCTCACACTCGTCACGCTCGGATATCGGGTCGAACAGCTTCTTCAGCCGCCCCGAATGGATCCAGCGCCAGTGTCGATTGTAGACGACGTTCCAGGCCCCGAACTCTGCCGGAATGTCGCGCCAGGGGACGCCGGTCTGGCCCCAGTAGGGTTGTCTTAGAAGAACATTAGGATCGGTCATCTCCGGCTCCAGGCCCCGCTTCGAGCGGCATCCCTCGACCATCGGGCCGAGAATGGCCCAGATTTCGTCGGTGATCAGGTGTTGCATGGCGGCGTCGCCCCCCCTTCTGGGTCGTGATCCGCCTTCACCCCCTACCGGATCAGCCTCCAGACAGTCGACATGCCATAAGTAAATGGTCCGATATCATCTACACTTTCGAGGCGCTCCATAAGTCTTGAATGCGAGCCGGGCACCTCAGGCGAGCCGAATTGGATGGACCAAGAAACCGCAGAACATCCCGCTCCGCTTGCTTAGGCACCGAGGTCTGTAGATGACCTCCATACGCCGGACTATCGGGATCGCCTTCTTCGTGGTCGAATCGGCGGTCATCGCCCAGGCGGCGACCGCCGATGCGCTCATCTGGTACGACCAGCGATTCCGCCGCCTCCCGGATAAGTTCGCCTACCACGAGTGGCGGGACTTCGCCACGAACGGGGCCGACACCCTTCGGAGCCGTCGACTACTGGCCCACCACGTCCGCATGACGGAGGTATCTGAGGCGGTCCAGCAGCCCCCCTGATGCCCTTTCTGGTTGATCAACTCGACGAACCGCGGGAATGACGCACCTGCCCGATCGCATCGGTCGGCGTCTCGCCCGCTTCCAGCCTCCTGCCAGCCGCGAATTTGGCCGGGGATGAGTGATCCGGCGATCCGACAGGTCGGCCGAGTCCGACCGCGAACTACGAAACGAAGGCATCCTCGCGTCGAACGCGGCCCCCCCCGCCCAGCGGCCCAAATCCTCCGTCCATGAATCCGCCGGCTCGCGGCCAGCGCGGGGGCTCGACCGCCTCAGGGCTGGGTCAGAGTGCGGCGACGTCGCCGGACTGGCCGTCGACTACGAGCCCGCCGAGGCGGCGATCCCCGCCACCGGGGCCGACATCCGCATCGGAGGTTCCCATTGTATTCGCCCTCTGGCGACTACATCCGAATGCCGCCCAGGTCGTGTTTCGTGGGACTGGACGAATACTACGAGACCCTCTTCCACGAGCTCGTCCACTGGTCGGAGCATCCATCCCGCCTGGAGCAGTCCTGCAAGGATACGGCCAACACCTACATCATGGGCGAGCTCGTAGCGCAAATCAGGGCATGCTACCTGGCCCTCGAGCTCGGCGTCTCCTTCTCGCCTTCGGCCGATCGCCGCAGCTCGAACCGGCAGTGGAGCTCGAGGCTGTGCTCTCCGCCTAATCGCGGGCTCGAATTGACACAGGGGGGATGGCGTGACCGAACCGCCGACTTGCCGGGCCAGACCGCTGAGCAGGCAACAGCCTCGCACATCGTTCGAACGACTTATGAATCGCCTCGCGCATCTTCGACGGCTGTGGAGGCCCCGCCCCCTCCGTGGGCCTCTGGGTCGAGCACTTCAAGTCGGGCGAGCAGATCTGGTGCTGCACCGCCTAGGGCGAGCGGTAAGCCGCTGCTGGATCATCACGCCCGACGGCGACGAGCGACCGGCGCAGGATGACACCTCTAGACGAACCATCCGAGATATCCATCAACGATAGGAGACCAGAGATGACGTACGACGCGACCAAGGCGGCCAAATTCCACCCCGGCAGGATCGTCGCCACGCCCGGAGCCCTGGAGGCGATCCGGGCCAGCGGCCAGAGCCCAGAGATCTTCCTCGCCGCCCACCTGGAGGGCTACTGGGGCGGCGATCTCTGCGACGAAGACCGACTCCTCAACGACGAGGCGCTGATCGACGGCTCCCGGCTCCTCTCCGCCTACCGGACGCTCCGAGGCGAGCGGATCTGGATCATCACCGAGGCCGCAGGCGACAACGGGTGGCGGGCCTCCACCTGCCTGCTCTTGCCCGAGGATTACTGACGCCCCTGACCATCTTCTACTCGATCGAGGACCGACCATGGGATTGACGGCACGAGAGCGGATAGCGATGGACGATCGGATTTCGGCCCTGTTGCTCCTCCTACTGTTCCTGTTCCTGATGATCCTCGGCTGCTGACGAGGCGGCGAGGACCGGGCCGCCGGGACGACTCGGCGGCCCCCTCGACACCCGCGGTCCGGTCGCAGGGGACGAGGATCCAAACCCTGAATCAAACGAAGGCTGGCCGCAAAATGGAAATCCCAAGAATTCCGGGCAGATCGCTGCGATCTCGGCCCCACCCCCGGCCCAGTGGATCAATCCGACCCTGTTGCATTTTGTGCTTCTGTCGACCTGCCGTCGATTCACATGTACGTGAAGAATTCCGCCGAAAAACCGAGTCCCGGAATACGCCGCCGAATGGAGATAGGCCAAGGTGGGGTTCCAGACTTGAAGGTCGGCCCATCGATCCTCTAACAGCCGGACTTCAAGGTGGTCATCTCGACGATGACAACCATGTGAGCCCCGGCGTGTGTGGGCGGTTCCAGCTTCTCGATGAAGCGGAGGGTCGACCGCCCGGGGTCAGGGCTGGGGGGCGTCGCAAGCGAAGTCGGCGAGCAGCGGTTTGATGTAGACCATCTCGAGCCCTCGGTATTCGGCTGACAAGCCGATTCAATCCCCGCTTGTCGCTCCGATCGATCTTCTCGACACCCCCCGTCTGGACGAACCAGGCTTGGCCATCAACCACACCCCCCGCCTCGGTCCGCCAGCATAGTCCCTCCAAAAGGTCATCCTCTCGAACGCCTGGCCAGAGGACGCCGCAATGGGGCGGCGTCGTCGAACAGGCGCATCTCCTCGACCTCGCCGCCTCGCACCGATTCCTCGGTGACCCGGTAGTCCAGCCAGGGCTCCGGATCGAAGAGGACCGGCTCCAGCACCCGCTCGACGATGGCCCGCAGCCCACGCGCCCCCGTCCCATGATCGTGAGCCAGCCCGGCGATCGCTCGGATCGCCCCTGGCGTGAAGTCCAGGCGGGCATGGCGGTACATGAGGAGCTTTCGGTACTGATCGATCAGCGAATCCCTCGGCTGCCGGAGAATCCGCACCAGATCGTCCACGCTCAGGGCGTCGAGCGTGGCGATCACGGACAGCCGCCCGATCAACTCGGGGATCAGGCCTAAATCCTCGACATCCTCGGGCAGGACGTGGCGGAGGGGATTCTCCGCCTCGTCGTCGAATGTCGAGCCCGCCTGATCGAATCCGAACGCTCTCAGCCCGAGCCGTCGGGCGACGACCTCGTCCAGGCCGACGAAGGCTCCGCCGCAGATGAAGAGCACCTGGCTGGTGTCGAAGGGGACGGATGTTTCTCCGACGACCTTGTAGCCGCCGCTCGGAGGAACGTTGCAGACCG
This sequence comes from Planctomycetales bacterium 71-10, assembly GCA_001898385.1. GTDB lineage: Bacteria > Planctomycetota > Planctomycetia > Isosphaerales > Isosphaeraceae > Paludisphaera. The sequence continues at coordinate 83,474 of MKTT01000136.1, read as the reverse complement.
TGCCCTCGAACATCTTGAGCAAGGCGTGCTGGACGCCCTGCCGCAGATCTTTCGCCCCGTGGACCCGGCCGCCGCCGAGCTTGTCGATCTCGTCGAGGTAGACGATCCCCCTCTGGGCTTCGGCGACATCCCCTCCGGCGGCGACGAGGAGCTTGTGGAGGATCGTCTCCACGTCTTCGCCGACGTACCCCGCCTCGGTCAGCGTGGTGGCGTCGGCGAGGGCGAAAGGTACGCCCACGCACTCGGCCAGGGCTCGGGCCAGGTGGGTCTTCCCCGAGCCCGACGGGCCGATCAGCAGGACGTTGGATTTCTCGATCGAGACGTTGCGGAGGCCGGTATCGACGACCACCGGCGTGGCGGACTCCCTGTCGAGCACGTCGAACAGGCGGACGTAGTGATTGGCGACCGCCACGGCCAGCGTCCTCTTGGCCCGATCCTGGCCGACGATCGAGCGGTTGAGATGCTCGACGATCATGCGGGGCGTGGGCAAGACTGCGTCTAAGCTGAGGGGCTGCGGCATGAGATTCAACTCCGGGGACGGGACCCGCGCCCCCCGACGTGGCGGGCGGTCCGCATCCCCGGCGGTGTCGATTCGCCCTCCGGCTTCCGCCCGTCCCTCAATCCGAGCCGCCGTAGACGCTCACCCAGATCTGCCCTTCCTGCTCATCGCCTTCCAGGACGGGGCGGTTCGTCAGCTCCAGCACGCCGTCGAGGCAGGTGTAGGACCACCTGTACGTCCCGGCCCCTTGATGGGGCGGCCCGAACATCTCGGACCAGGCGTCCTCCCGCCAGATCGAGCGGAATGTGCTCCTGGATTTCTGCGTCAGGACCGCCCCGTCCTCCATCAGCTTGAGGAACTCCCCGATCCCGACCGTCCTCACGTCCAGGGAAGGGGCGACCAACACGCCGTCCCGGTAGGCGGCCTTGCTGAGCACTCGGCCGTCTCGGGCATGCCGGATCACGACCCCGTGGAGCTTCCCGGCCTTGTAGTTCAACTCGTCCGCTTTCCGGGATTGCGGCCCCCAGACTCGTGCCAGTCCTTCGTATCGCCCCTCGGACAGTTGCGACTCCTCCTTCGGGCTGCCGTCCTCGTACCAAGCCCTGAGCGGGCCGTGGGCCTGATCGTCCGCGTAGGAGGCCTCGAACCCCTTCCGGCCGTTCGCATACCATTCGATGCGCGGGCCGTCCTGTCTGCCGTGACGGTACCAGGCGCTCAGGCTGGGAAGGCCGTCCTGATGCCAATGGCGGACCTCGCCGTGCAGCCGACCGTCGACGAAGGGGACTTCCCCCGACTTCGTGCCGTCCTTCGGCCAGTTGACCTGCACACCATGACGCTTCCCGCCGAACCAGAGGTCTTCCCGATACTTCACGCGCCGATCGCCGTCGAACCAAACGGTCCGCCGCCCCTGCCGGATGAATCGATCCTGGGAGTCGAGGTAACCTTGCTCATCGACCGGCTTGCCCGCCAGCTCGGGGTCTCCCGAATCGATCTCATCGAGGCCGGATCGACCGATGATCCCAGACTGCTCTCGCCTCCTGGTACCTGGCGGGATGGATGCGTAGTCGTCCATGGAGAAGTCACGGCCTCCATCCGCCTTCGAGGCGTCGGACGCCGCAACGGGCTCGGCCGTCCCCGGCTCGGCCGCCGGTTCCGTAGACCTCATGACGGGCGGGGCTCCCGACGATCGCCGATCCACGGCCTTCGACCCCGGTGAGAATATCGATGTCGCCAGAATCATGGCGACCCCGACGCCCGCCGTCCCCACCAGGATTCGCGCCGGAGCGACGAGCCGGCCTCGGCCCGCCTCCGATGACTTCTGGGACTTCTTCGTCGGGTCTTCCGCTTTCGCCGCCGAGGCCGCTCCACTGGGCGACGACACCATCATCGGTGTCGGGAACAGTCCTCGGACATCAGCCGCCCGCACTTTCTTCGGGTGGTCGCCTCGCCGCACCAGGTTGTCCGGCCCCAGTCGACCCGAGGCGGCGAGTTCCTTCAACTGCGAGCCGGTGAGCGGGCCGAGCGTCCGCTCACGCTGCTCGACGTACCAAGAGGCGGCCATCATCGCCCTCCACAATGAGCTGGTCGGATCGACGTTCAGGGGATGCTTCAAGGACGGGAGCCGGCCCACATGCAGAGGCCGGCCGCCCCGACCTCGGGAGGCGTCAGCGGGCGATTCGGAAGCGGACCGGGCGCTTGACGAGGTAGTGGGTGTACCCAGGTCGATTCAACCTGGGTCGGGTGAACTCGGGGCTGTAGGCGTAGAACAGGTGGCCTTCCACCGTCGTCGGAGCGGCCTTGTCGGGGTGGAACATGGCGTGGTATGCGACCGGCTCGCCGATCACGGGTACGTCGTGGGCGTCGACGAGGACGCCGCCCCCGACCCAATGAACGCCGTCGTCCGACGTGAAGCAGCGGATGCCGTCACGGTTCCCAACCATGATGTACCTCTTCATCTCGGGGACGTAGGTCACGTTGGCCATGCAGCAGTTCGCCACCTCGCCGTCCCTGCCGCCGAGGCCGGGCTCGCCGAACGCCCCGTTGCAATACTTCCACCAGGTTCCAGGCCTTCCCCCGTCCGAGACCTTGGACCTCGCCATGCACGTGACGACGCTCCGCTCCTTGCCCGTCGCCCGGTCGATCCTGGACTGATCGGTGTAGTAGAGGTGGAACCACTCGCCGGTCGGGTCCACGACCACCGACGGTTCGCACACGCCCTGGGCGGTGAGGGTGCTGTTCGGGTCTTCCGGCACGCCGGAGATGATGGGGCCGACCTGGCGGAACTCGATGTTCCGCCCCTTCGACACGGCGAGGCTGATCGTGGCGTAGAAGCGGACGGTCCCGGAGAACCCCCTGCCGCCGGTCGCCTTCTCGTCGTGGCAGAACGCCAGGATCTCCTGGCGACCCCGATCGATATGGATGCTCCCGACGGCGGCGCATTTCTCGTCATAGGCCCCGCCGGTCCCGTCCTTCAGGACCACCCGCACCGGCCGGGCGGACTCGAACGTCTCGCCCTGCATCAGCCAGTTGTCCGGGGGGACTCGGAGTATGAATTGCGGCGGGTCGTCCCGGACGACGGCGACGGCCTGGTCGGGAAAGAAGCGGAAGTTGAATCGGCCTTCGGGGATGACCGTACTCTGGCGGCCTATCTCGGCTGCGATGTCCGATCCGACGACGATCGTCGCCCCGGCCGCCTCATTCGCCCGGCGGTCGAGCCGGTCTTCGATCACGCCGTCCCTCGGCCCGACCAGGCGAGGCTCGATCCAGGCGGCCAGGCCCCAGTTCTCCGGCCCCCGGCAGATCACGACCAAGGACAACTCTTCGACGCCTTCGATGGAAACCGAGCAGCTCTGCCGCTCTCCCTTCCTGCCGAGCGGCTTCGACTTCCAGAGCGTTCGACCGTCGCCCCGGACCTCGAAGATCAACGGCGTCCGAGGGGAGCCTTGCTCGGGCAGCATCTCCGGGACGAGGACATCACTGCGTAGGGTGCCGGAACTCTTGCCGAGCCTGTAAGTGATGGAGGTCTCGCCGTTGGGGCGGGCGTGCAGATAAATTCCATGCTTGGACCGCCGACCGTCGAACGCCAACGGCTTGCGGATGGGCGGCTCGCCCGACAAACCGCCCAGCACAAGTTCGCCACGATCCGACCACCAGCCGTTCTGGTCGACTACACCGATCCGAGGCAAGGACGTGAGATACATCGCGTCCGAAGGGTCGCCTCGGACTTCGGCCGTCGCAATCGCCGCGACGGCCACGGACAGGAGCAGCGACGGAACAACATCCACCCGCTTCATGCCTCGACTCCCATCGGTCGAACACGTCGGCTCGCGGGACCATTCCCGGCACCCGACGGCCGGATCCACCGGTGTCTGTCCTCGTCTCGTGCCCAATCAAGGACCCGGTGGATTCGGCAGGCGTCGATGATACGATGCAGGCGGGGCGATTGCTAGTTATTAACTGTCTAATCATCGACTGTCGACCCAAAGGAGGCACGCATCCTACACTCGCTCCAATGCACGAGGACGACATCCGCAAACGATTCGGCGTCAGGGTCCGTCAGCTCCGCAGCGAGCGGGGCCTGTCGCAGGAGGCGTTCGCCGACCAGGCGGGCCTGCACCGCACATACATCGGGGCGATCGAGCGGGGCGAGCAGAACCTCAGCCTCCAGAACATCCAGCGCCTCGCCGCCACCCTGGAGATCTCCCTCGCCGAATTGTTCGCCCCTTTCACGGATGCGCCATCCCCGCCGGCCTGATCGATTGGAATTTGGTCTCACGAGCCCTCCGACACCATCAGGACGCCCCGACGGCCGGCGACGACCGGACGACCCGAGCGAGTCGTGACGACGAGGGGATGGCGATATGGGAGGAGAGCGTGGTCTTCAGAACCCGGACGATGCGGTATCCACCGATGATGCCGAGGCGCTGCGCCTGATCCTGACGCTGGCCGAGGCGCTGCGGGAGGAGTTCGGCGTAGGAATCGACGCCCACCCCGGCGGCGAAGGAAGCGAGGCGGGCGTGGTCAATCGGGCCTTGCGTGCGGCGGCCCGATGTATCCTGCGCCATCGGCACGCATCGAGCGACGGCCCGACGCCCGGCTTCGCGTCGATCCTGAGGGAAGCGGCCCGACGTCGATTGATCGAGTCGATGACGGCCGAAGGAGAGGCGCGACGAGTCAGTCGGGCCGAATCGGGATTCGGAGACGCGTGGCCCGCCTACCTACTGCTGGTCCCGCCCTCGGTGATCGAGGAGATTCTCGACTCCAGGTCGAGATGACGGCGTTCAGCCGACCCTATCCATACCTTCTTGTCGACAGGCTGGTCCTCTTGGTGGCACCCTGACCCTCGTCGGTCATCTTTACCCTGAGGGCCCACTCCAGGAACAGCGAGCGTGAAGTTGATGGTGGCTCACGAGTCGAATTCATTGGAATATACATGCGAATTATGCCGCAAAGGCCCCTGACTGAGAGAATTGGGGTGCCTCTTGCTGCTCTGAAAATCATGGTAGCCGTCGGCATCGGCCAGCAGCCATCCATTTACATGGGTTCAAGGTGCTGCTAGGCGCCAGAACGACTCTGTAGAAAACTAGGTCGTGTTGACGGTTCCAGCGAGCTTGCGGACGTGGATGAACCCGAAGACCAGGCGGGCCACGCCGAGGTAGACGTCCTTCAGCTTCTCATATCTCGTGGCGAAGCGGCGGAACTGCTTCGCCTTGGCGAACGCCCACTCAACCCGGTTCCGCTGCTTGTAGATCCCACGCATCTCGTCGTCCCACGGCCAGGGCTCCTTGCGGTTCTTCCGATTCGGGATCACCGGCAAGGCGTCGAGGTCATCCAGGACGACGTCGCGGACCGCGTCCGAGTCGAACCTTTTGTCGCCGAGCACCTCGGCGACCCCACCGACCGCCTCGCGGGCCTCGATCAGCACGCCTTTCGCGAGCGGCGCGTCGTTCCTCTGACCCTCGGCCACATCCACCGCCACGACGCCGTCCTCGTCGCAGGCGACGGCGATCACCTTGGTCGAGAAGCCGCCGCGGGACCGGCCGAGGGCCTGCGCCTCGGCGCCCCCCTTTTTCGACCGACCCCGGCGGCGTGCTGATGGGCCCGGACGACCGTCGAGTCGATCATCAGCCGGCGGGCGTCCTCGCACTCGGCCCGCCCGGCCATCAGGTCGAAGAGCTTCTTGAGGCGGCCCGAGTGGATCCAGCGGCGGAGCCGGTTGTAGACCGCGTCCCAGGCCCCGAACTCGGCCGGCAGGTCGCGCCAAGGGACGCCGGTCCTCGCCCAGTAGAGGACGGCCTCGAAGAACATCCGGTCGGGCAACTCCGGCTCCGGGCCCCGCTTCGAGCGGCAGCTCTCGACCATCGGGCCGAAGACGGCCCAGATCTCGTCGGTGATCAGGTGTCGCAAGGCGGCGTCGGCTCCCTCCCGGGTGGTCGATCCGCCTTAAACCCTTACCCGATCAGCCTCCGGACAGTCAACACGTCCTAACCAGGGTCGGCTCGCTGACGCCGTTGGCGACCATGCTCGCCGCCTATCCGCTCCTGGCCCTGGACAAGATCGGCGACGACATCCAGGACCCCTTCTCGCCCCGCAACCTGGACTTCCTGCCGCTGGACGCCATCGCCCGTTCAATTCAGGACGACCTCATGGACCTCGCGCGGCGAGTGCCGGGGCAAGGCCGGACCGAGATCAGGAGGCCAGCATGACCGAGCGCAAGACCACCATCAACCTGGAAAGCCTGCTGCCGGGGCTGCCGGACGCCCGCGATGCCTGCGTGGCCCGGCTCACGGCCCTCATAGGCGAGGGCGAGGGCGTCGGCCGCGTCCACCTCATCGAAGCCGGGGGCGAGGGCGGGAAGGCGCCGTCGCTCTGCCTGCATTACGACCCGGAGGTCGCGACGCTGGCCCAGGTCGAGCGGCTGGCACAAGCCGCCGGCCTCCGGATCTCCGAGCGCTTCGGGCACGCGATCCTTTCCTTGCGGCTCGTGGGCGGGGAGGACGCGGCACGCGGCGTCGAATCCGGGATCTCCGCGATGGACGGCGTGCTAGGGGCCTCGGTCAGCCTGCCGGCCCAGGCCGCGCGGGTCGAGTTCGACCGCCGCGTCGTGTCGCAGGAGGACATCGAACGCCGGTTGCGGGAGCTGGCCGGAGGGCCGGCGCGGCCGGCCGGTGAGGAGGGCTGGTACGGCCGCAACAAGGAATTGTCCTGGAGCCTCGCCGGCGGGGCGCTGCTCGCGGCCGCGTGGGCCGGCGAGCGTTGGGCGGGCCTGCCGCGAGGAGGCGCCGTCGCCCTGTACGCGCTCTCCTACGGCCTTGGCGGGCTCGACCTCGTCGGGCACAGCGTCAGGTCGGCGATCAAGGGGCGGTTCAAGCCGGACATCGACCTGCTGATGCTGCTGGCCGCCGTCGGCGCGGCGACCCTGGGCGAGTGGGCCGAGGGGGCGTTCCTGCTCTTCCTGTTCTCCTTCGCCCATGCCCTGGAACACTACGCCATGGACCGCGCGAGGGGCGCCATCCGAGCGCTCGCCGACCTGGCCCCGCCGGTCGCCCGGATCCTGCTCGACGGCCGCGAAGTCGAAATCCCCGTCGAGCAGGTGGCGAAGGGCGACGTGGCGGTCGTCCGCCCCGCCGACCGCATCCCCGTCGACGGCGTGGTCCGAAGCGGCCGATCTTCCGTCGACCAGGCCCCGATCACCGGCGAATCCGTGCCCGTTGAGAAAGCGCCGGGGGCGGAGGTCTTTGCGGGGACGATCAACGGCCAGGGCGCACTCGAGATCGAGACGACGCGCGCGTCGGGCGACCGGACGCTCGATCGCGTCGTCAAGCTTGTCTCGGAGGCCCAGACCCAGAAAGCCCCGACCCAGCAGTTCACCGACCGGTTCGAGGCGATATTCGTGCCCGTGGTTCTCGTAGCCGACCTCTTGCTCATCGTAGTCCCGCCGTTATTCGGCTTCTGGGAGTGGCAGACGAGCTTCTACCGCGGCATGGCCTTGCTGGTCGCCGCCTCCCCTTGCGCGCTCGCGCTCGGCACGCCCGCGGCGGTCCTGGCCGCCATCGCGCAGGCCGCCCGCAAGGGCGTCCTCATCAAGGGCGGCGCGCACCTGGAGAACCTGGGGACGATCCGGGCGATCGCCTTCGACAAGACCGGCACCCTCACCGTCGGCAAGCCCGAGGTGACGGACCTCGTCCCCTCCGCGGGCGTTGACGAGTCCGAGTTGCTTGGCGTCGCGGCGGCGGTGGAACGTCGCAGCCAGCATCCGCTCGCCCAGGCCGTGGTGCGGAGGGCGGAGTCGGCGAAGCTGCGGGTCAAAGAGGCGGGGGATCTCGAAAGCATCACGGCGCGTGGGGTCCGCTCGACAATCGACGGACGGAAAGTCGAGATCGGGACGCTCAGGCTTTGGGAGGGGGATAGCATCCCGGAGGAGATCAAGGGAGCCGTGGAGAAGCTCCAGTCGGCCGGACGCAGCGTCATGGCCGTGCGGCACGGCGAGCGATGGCTAGGCGTCCTGGGCGTGGCCGATCGTCCACGCGAGAGCGTCAAGGAGATCTTGAACGAGCTGCGGGGCCTGAGTATTCATCCGCTCGTCATGCTGACGGGGGACAATCGGGTCGTCGGGATGGTCGTCGGCGAAGAAGTCGGCGTCGACGCGGTGAAGGCCGACCTCCTACCCGAGGACAAGGTGGCCGCCATCAAGAAAATGCTCGCCCTGCACGAGCGGGTGGCGATGGTCGGCGACGGCGTCAACGACGCCCCTGCGCTCGCCAACGCCACCGTGGGCGTCGCGATGGGCGGGGCCGGCACCGCGGTGGCGTTGGAGACCGCGGACGTGGCCCTGATTGGGGGACGACCTGACGAAGTTGCCCTTCGCAGTGGGCCTGAGCCGATCGGCCCGGGGCGTCATCCGCCAGAACCTCTACCTCTCTCTGGGGGTGATCGCGCTCCTCATCCTCGCGACGACGACCGGGTATTTCGGGATCGGCCCGGCGGTCCTCGTCCACGAGGGGAGCACGCTCGTGGTCCTGGCGAATGCATTACGACTGCTGGGCTACTCGACGGAGTCGGTCACTGATGCCAGGCGCGAGGAGGCAGGCAGGCCCGTAGATTGACGCCGACCTTCGGCCGATGGTTGTCGGACAGAGGAAATGGTTTCAAGGTCTCTGCAGATGTCTGGACGCGGGCGCGAGGGACGAATATCCGCGATCTTCCGCACAACCCCGAGAATCAGCCGAGGCCATTCACCGCGAATCGTTCAGGGAGCAGCGATCTGGTGTATCATTCATGTCGGCGATTTTACGCCCCGGCGAGTGAACGCCCGAGTCTCCCTAAGCTACGGCCCCGAGATGAATTACCGTTTTTCCGGACACGAAACATTTCCTTGTCGATTCGCTTGGCTGCCAAAGGCTTACGCGGCGGTCTCTGAAGCCCCTGATGCGCTTCAAGACGACTCCCGGGCCATGGTCGTGCTTGGTGTCGGGAAGAACATGGTCAGGGCTATTCGCTTCTGGATGGGGGCGAGCGGAATAGCCCTGCCAGGAAAGGACGGAAGTTTCGCCGTCACCCCGTTCGGGCGGGCGATTTTCGATCGCACAGGTTTCGATCCTTTCCTCGAAGACCTTCGAACGCTCTGGCTCGTCCATTGGCAGCTCTCCTCGAACGTCCCTGAGCCCCTGTTCGCCTGGGATTATCTTCTGAATCGATGGCCACACCCAGAGTTCTGTCGATCTGACGTCCTGGCGTCCTTCTCCCGCGAAGCCGAGCGAATCGACCGCAAGCTCTCGACCGTGACTCTTGAGCAGCATTTTGACACGTTTTTGCACACGTATGTACCCACGCGCGGTAAGAAAGGCGATTTCCCTGAGGACAGCCTAGACTGCCCGCTCGTCGAACTTGAGCTCATACAACAGGTCGGAGACCGCCGGCTCGACGGTTCCGGCCGTCGTGAACCGATCTACGCTTTCCGACGCGATCCGAAGCCCGAGGTTACCGCAGATCTCTTCGCATACTGCATCAACGACTTCTGGAGCCGCCGGAGGGCAAGCGAAAAAACCCTATCTCTCCGAGACGTTGCAATTGCTCACGGGAGTCCAGGTCAGGTGTTTAAGCTGTCGGAGGCAGACATCCGCGACCGTCTAGCCACCATAGAAGCCGACTCGCGCGGAGCGTTCTGCTTTCGGGAGTCGGCCGCCTTGCAACACATCACTCGATCGGAAGACGCATCTTCAGATATGCTTCCAGCGGTATTCGGACACGGTGCCTCATGACAGACGAACGCGTATCCGATCTCCTGCACGTCCGAAACCGATTTCTTAGGTCCGTTCATTTAGAGCGCGATTTCGAGGATCGCACGGCACTGTCCGGGTACGTCGTCACCCCACTGGTCCGGGATAGTTTGGAGCAGGTGCTTTCCGGGGCGACCCTTCAGTCGGGTAGGCGGGCGTGGAGGGTGACCGGGGACTATGGGAGCGGGAAATCCTCATTGGCCCTCGCCCTCGCCCGACTCGTCTCGAACGCTCCAACACCGTTGCCGGCGGAGCTGCGCCGATCTGTCGACTTCAGACGATTAGGCGGGAAGCCGAAACTCGCACCTGTTCTGGTGACGGGAGCCAAGGAACCGATCGCCACGGCCGTTCTTCGGGCAGTCCAGCGCAGCTTGGAATCCCTCCCCGATGACGACGTGAGGCAAGAGGTTGTCTCCCATGTCAGGAGGCTAGCCAATGCTCCGGGTGGCCCCTCCGACGCAGACGTCGTCAAGGCGGTCGAAATGGCCGCCCAACACATCTGCCTTTCGGGACTTGGGACAGGCTTGCTTCTCATCCTGGACGAACTTGGAAAGTTCCTCGAGTACGCGGCCCAGCATCCCGAACGGCAGGATGTGTACTTCCTCCAGACCCTCGCGGAGGCCGCCGCCCGGAGCGGCCGGCACACGATCCTCGTCGTAGGACTACTCCATCAGGGCTTCAACGCCTATGCCGAGCAGCTCACCCAAGTTGCTCAGAAGGAGTGGGAAAAGGTTGCCGGACGCTTCGATGAAGTGCTCTTCAATCAGCCGCTGGAGCAGATGACAGGTCTCATCGCCGACGCTCTACAGGTCCAGACGGACCAGCTTCCCAAGGCGGTCTCGGCGCAGGCGACCGGCGACATGAAAGCCGCAATAAAGCTCGGGTGGTACGGGAGTTCCGCCGGAGATGATCTCGCCAGTCTGGCTCCTAGGCTCTACCCGCTTCACCCCACGGTTATCCCGATCCTTCCGCGGCTGTTCGCCCGATTTGGACAAAATGAGCGATCCCTATTCGGATATCTCTGCTCTGATGAACCCTTCGGGCTCCGGGCATTTGCCGCGCGGCCGTTACGTCAGGCTGGGTTCTACCGCCTCCACGACCTGTACGACTACGCCCGAATAAACTTCGGACATCGACTTGCCGTGCAGAGCTACCGAAGCCACTGGAACCAGGTCGAGTCTGTGGTCGAGAGCTTCCCGAAGGTCGACATCGACCGCGTCAACTTGCTCAAGGCCGTCGCCGTCCTCAACCTGCTCGACGATCCCGATCTGCGCGCCTCCGACGATTCGCTGTTGCTGGCCGTAGCGCCAAGCAGGCCCCGCGACGATTTGAGCGAGGCCATCCAAGAGTTGAGGCGTAAGACACGAGTCCTCTATCACCGCGGGGCAGCCGGCGGTTACTGCCTGTGGCCCCATACGAGCGTGAATCTAGACCGCGCCTACCAGGCTGCCGTCAGGGCCGTTGGCGTTCCTTCTCCCATCGCCCCCCACCTTCGGGCGGATTTGGAAACCCGACCGCTTGTTGCGCGCCGTCACTATATCGAGACGGGCAACCTGCGGCATTTCATCGTCCGATACGGTGCGGCCGACGAACTCGAAGCCCTCATTGAGGACGATCACAGAAGAGCGGATGGGATAATCTTGGTTGCTCTTTGCGAGACTGAGCCTGATAGGCGGAAGGCGATGGCTTTCTCCCGCTCGGCCTCGGCCTGCGCTCGGCCAGACCTATTGGTCGCGGTCTCGAGCCCGCTCGCGGCCTTGGCGGGCCTGGTGCATGAACTTCACCGCTGGCATTGGGTCGCCGCCAACACTCCGGACTTGAATCACGACAGTTATGCCGCCGAAGAGGTGGCCCGCCAGCTCGCAGCAGCCCGGGAGGCCCTCGACCGTCGGCTTCGAAGCTACGTCGGACTGCGTCAGTTCGACCAGGCGACCGAACTCCGGTGGTATCGACATGGCAAGCCGCTCGCTATATCTGGAGGGCGAGAGCTCCTCTCGACGCTATCCACCATCTGCGACGAGGTGTACCCCGATGCACCGCGAGTGCTGAATGAGTTGGTCAACCGGGACTCGCTGAGTTCGGCAGCCGCGGCGGCCAGGATGCGACTCATCGAGCGGATTTTCAAGCACGGGGGAGAGCCCCTGCTCGGCATGGACACGAAGTCGGCTCCGCCCGAGATGTCCATGTATCTGTCCGTACTTCGAGAAGCCAACCTGCACCATGTGGCAAATGACGAATGGGCGGTGGGCTTGCCGGACGGCCTCGCCGACCGGTGCCGGGTCCGCCCCGTCTTTGCGCGAATGCTTGAGATTCTCGAGGGCCGAAATGAAGGCCGGGTGTCCGTGTCGGAGTTATTCGCCTCGCTCCGTCGGCCTCCTTTCGGGGTGAGGGACGGCCTCGCCCCTCTTCTTTTTGCCGCCTTTGCCGCGGCGCACGAACACGACGTGGCGTTCTTCGAGGAAGGGGCTTTTCTCCGGACCGTCGGCGGGCTGGAATTCCAGCGACTCCTCAAGGACCCCGGTCGGTTCGAGATTCAATACTGCAGGATGGGGGGCATAAGAGCGGCCGTACTCGACAAGGTGTTCCGGCTGCTCAAGCCCGGCGAAGTCCGGCCTGCGAAGTCCGACATCTTGGATGTGGTTCGCCAGCTCTGCGAGTTCGCCGCCAGTCTGCCGGCCTACACCCACAGGACCGGCTCGTTGTCGCCATACGCTAGTGCGGTCCGTGAGGTGATCCTCCAGGCCGAAGAGCCTGCCACCCTCCTCTTCACGCAGCTTCCTACAGCGTGCGGGGTCGGCCGGCTCGGGACCGACGCTGCTCCCAAGGCGGAATTGATAGAGCAATTTGTGAAGCGGTTGAAAACGGCGTTGGACGAACTCCGGACCGCTTATCCGGCATTGATCGAACGGGTAAAATCGGAAGTGCTCTCGGCCTTGGCCCGTCCGGGGCGGTTCGGCGAGGCAAGGGCGTCGGCGGCGGCGACCGCTCGAAAACTCCTGATCGCTGTCAGCGATACCCGGCTCAAGGCGTATTGCCTACGGCTCGCCGACGATCGACTCGCCGAAAGGGAATGGTTAGAGGGGCTCGCGAGCTTCGTGCTATCCAAGCCGCCCTCCAAGTGGAGAGACGCGGACGTCCGATCATTCGGCGAGGAGCTCGAAAGACTCGCTGCCCATTATCGCCGCGTCGAGAGCGCTGCCTTTTCAGCGAAGGGAGATCCGGTCGAGGCAGTTCGTCTAGCTGTCACCCGGACCGACGGGAGGGAGGTAGAACGGGTGATCTACGTCGGGCCAGAAGAAGAGAAGCGAGCGAGGGCGCTCGAGGCAGATTTCCTCAAATTGTTACGGGCCGAGGACCGGGTGGGTCTCGTCGCCGCGACTAGAGCACTGTGGCATTGCCTGGACGGCCCCGCGAAGGCGGTGGACAGCGAGCCAGAATGAGCGGACGTGAGGGGGCGATATTTCCATGCCATTTCGCGTAATGGCTCGAACAGTGCTTCAACTCGGGGCCGAACTCATCAGTTCCGATGGGGTGGCTTTCTACGAACTGATCAAGAACTCCTTCGACGCCGGCTCTCCGCGAGTGGACATCGATGTAACCGTCCGACTGCCGCACGATCGCTATCTGGCGCATATCGAAACCGTTCACAATGAGCGGCAAGTTCGACGCACAAAGGCCGCACTCACACAGGCTATCCACGAGGTCGCCGCAGCAGCCGCGGACGACGTCGATTTAGCTGCGCCTGACGGGCCGGAGCTCGTGGCCGAGTTGCGCAATGCCAGCGATTGGGATCAACTTCTTGCCTCCCTTGACGAGGCCAACTCCATCGTGTTCGGCGATACCGGCACGGGGATGAGCGCCCTAGAGCTGGCAACGGTATTCCTGACGATCGGAACACGCAGTCGTCTGGCCCAGGTCGAACAAGGCGGCCGAGGCGCTGCGGCTGAAAGGCCGGTACTCGGCGAGAAGGGAATTGGCCGGCTGTCAGTGATGCGGCTCGGGTCGCGGGTGCAGATTGAGACCTCGACCGACGCCGAGACTAATTGGAATCTTCTCGACATCGATTGGCGGCTTTTTTCCCACAAGTCGGAAGCCGAGATCGGCGAGATCGATGTCAGCCCGGAAGAAGGGGAAATCAAGGCCTCGCCCGGCGAGCATGGCACTCGAATTCGGGTCACAGGGCTGAGCTCCGAGTGGTCATTCGACAAGCTGCGAGACATCGCCCGCGAGGAGTTCAGCAAGCTGACCGACCCGTTCATGTCCAGGTCACGCTACCCCATCTCGCTCCGGTTCAACGACCGAGCGGTTGACATTATGCGCATGGACAAGTTGCTCTTCGAGCAGGCGCATGCGGCCGTACGAGCGAATTTCACCCTCGGAGGCAGCGGGCCCCAGTTTACGGGAAAAGTCGAATACCTGCTGAGGAACCGGGAGAAGTCGTTCCTACTCGAGGGGGCTCACCTTACCAGTGTGGCCGGCAGGTCACCCGCGGTACTCCGCTCCCTCGGTCCTTTCTCCGTCACATTCTACTGGTTCAATCGGCAGGCGCTCGAAGCGGTGGAGGGTATCGGCGACAAGCGGGCGGTGCAGGATCTCGTAAATGCCTGGTCGGGCGGCCTGATGGTGTTCCGTGACGGCTTCCGGGTGAATCCGTACGGAAGTCCGGATGACGACTGGCTGGACCTGGATCGCAAAGCGTTCGCGTCCGGCGGCTACAAGGTGAACCGCAAGCAGGTTGTCGGCAAGGTGGACATCACCCGCTTCGGCAACCCAGCCCTGACCGACCAGACGAACCGCGAGGGGCTCCGCGACTGCCAGGAGAAGGCCGCGCTCGTAAAGCTCCTCAAGCATCTATTCGATACCGAGTTCCGGGCCTTCTTGAACGCCGTCGACAAGGAGGCTCAAGCCGCCCTACCGGTCAATTTCGACGACCTCGGCAAGCGTGTCGAGTCCGAGGAGCGGCAGATCCGCCAGAGCATCAAAACCCTTCTCGAGCGCCATCCCGAGGAGAAACGGCTTGCGGCCGGCCTCGAGGAGTCGGTTAATCGCCTGGGCGTACTTCTGAAAGAGGCCGACGCGCTCGCGGAATCTTACGCGACCGGGCGGCAACAGCTCGTCAGCCTGGCCGGGCTCGGGCTTATGGTGGAGATCGTCGCCCACGAGCTGAACCGGTCTACCGCACACGCCCTGGCCACGCTCGCCGATACGGACGCGACCACCCTGGCTCCGGGTGTAGGCGAAAGGCTCAATACACTGAGGGCTCAGCTCAAGACGCTCCAGAAACGCCTCCGAATCCTGGATCCGCTCAGCCAAGCTGGCCGTCAGGTCAAGGAAACGTTCGACCTCATCGCCTTGGTCGAGGAGGTTATCGCCTCGCACGACGCGCAATTCTACCGACACAATATCGCATGTTCGGTAACGGTCACACCATCCCGGCCTGCCGGCGGAATGCCGGTGAAGATGGTCAAGGGCATGATTGTACAAGTCTTAGAGAACCTTTTCAGCAATTCCGTCTACTGGCTCAAGCAGCAGCGGAAGTTAGATAAGAGCTTTAAGCCGCGTATCGATGTGGAGGTGGACACCCGGTCAAAGATATTGAGAGTGTCGGACAACGGCCCCGGGATTCCCCCCGAACGCAGGGAGGAGGTCTTTCATCCGTTCGTTACGACCAAGCCACCCGGCGAGGGAAAGGGACTGGGCCTGTACATCTCCCGCGAGATCGCGGGATACCATGATGCGACTCTGGTTCTGGACGACCCGCCAGCCCCGAAGAACGGCCACCTCAACACGTTCACGCTGACACTCGGAGTGAAAAAGTGACTGCCGCCCACACTCACGAGGAGACGATCGAACACCCGATCATGGACCGGCTTAGGCGTGCTGGAATCATGAAGGCGGCCATCATCGACGACGCCTTCGATCCACTCCATCGGGACGACTTGGAAGCGGAGATTGCCGATTTCTGGAACGCCATCCAGAGAGATGAGGACAGCGTCGCCGAGCTGAGAGCCGTGGCTATGGCCGTGGCGAGCGAGGACGAACCGGTGCCCGCCGAAATATCGGACGAGGACATCACCGACGCCGTCCTTAACGACCTGTGGGATCGCCGGAAGGCTTTCACGAAACTCGCCGCCCCGCTGGCCGAGCATCTTTTCGCACAGCGGCTTATCGATCTGGCACCGCTCGAAGAGTTGAAGAAACACCTCAAAGAAGCCGGCGTCGAACCGATTCCCCTTGGAAGCGAGGAAGACCTCCCTGAGCCGTTCAAGCTGGTCTTTCTCGACTGGCTCCTTGGTCCCGGCCCAGGGACGAGCGCATCCCACCTCGCCGAAAGCCGTGCGAGAAGGCTCTACGAGGAGCCCGGGCTGGGCTCGGACGCGGACAAGCCGTTCATCATCCTCATGTCCTCGAAGCCGACCGAAGCGGCTGCGGCCAAAGATCACTTCAGGGCGGCATCAGGTCTCTTGGGGGGGCTGTTCGGGTTCGTCGCCAAAGACGAGCTTAAAGATCGGACGCATCTCTTCATGCGCCTGACCGCATGGTCCCTCGAACTCCCCGCCCGGCACGACATCCAACGTTTTGTCGAGGCGCTCGAGGTTGGCTTGAAGGGAGCGGAGGCGGAGTTCACCCGGCGGATCCGTTCGCTACGGTTCGAGGACTACGCGAACATCCAGTCGCTCAGCCTACACGCGGAAGGCCACCCCCTCGGGGACTACATGCTATGGCTGTACAAATCGCTGCTCTCTCATCTGCTCCATAGTCAAGCCCGCGTCCGGGAGCAGCAGAAGCGGCTCGACGCTATGTCCTACAAAGAGTACGTGCCGGTCGAGGAGCACCCCTCGCCCGAGCTGGCCGAGATCTATCAATGTGCCTTGACGGAACCCGCCGTCGAAGAGATGGGGCACCATCCGCGTGCGGGCAGGCAAGGCGAGGAGAAACAACTCAACGAGGGGAAGGAACCGTATCTCCAACTCGGAGACCTCTTCTTCAAGGAAGCAGGGGGTGACGAGGTCATAATGGTGGCGAATGCCGCTTGCGACTTGGCGTTCTCGCCGGGAGAGGATCGCGCATTCCGTCCCGACCAACCCGTTCTGCTCATGCGGGGCCGGCTGCAGCGGTACGAGGTGGTGGATAACTCGGGAGCAGTGCGAACGGAACTCATCAGACATGAAAACAGGCCCTATCGAATCCTCTGGGATGTGGGCCATGTGACGAGTTGCGAGTACGGAAAGGTCGCGGCCTGGTTCGAGGAACGGAAACTCAGGCGAAAGGCGCGGTTGGCACTGCCATACGCCCTGGAGGTCCAGCAGGCGTTTACCACGCGGGTCGCGAGGCTCGGCATGCCGGTCCGCCCCCCGATCTGCCGGCGGGCAGACGTCGAGGTCTATTTCAAGGGCGATAAAGGCGTGTCCAAGCGGGCCGGAGAAACGATCTTCGATGGCGCAGTCGTCATCCGTGGGCGCTCCGCGGACGGTAAGGATGAGGACCAATTCGTCATCACCCTCGAATGCGCGAGGAAGATTGCAAACAGCCTCGCCGAGCCGCTCGCGGGGTGCGAGAAAGAGAAGGCCGAATGCGAGGCGCAGCTTCAAAAGCCCGGCCAGGATGAGAAGTCAATTCAACGAGCCCGCGAGAAGTTGACGGGTGCCGAGAATAAGGTGAACAAAATCCGTCGGCTCTTGGACCCGAGCCTGGACTGGCTGACGGCTGCCCGTAGGCCGAAAGCCGTCCCAACCGCGAGGTCCGAAACTCCCGCGAAAATTGATGATGCCCTTCTTTGGGTCTACAACGAACGCGATTTTTCGGGCCAGTACAAGCCGAACCTACCGATCGTATTGAATCTGCTCGTCAAAGATCATCCAGCGACCATGCCTCAAGATGTCGAGGTGTCATCGACCGTAGCAAGCCCAGAGCATGTCGAAGGCGGAAGCGAGCCAGGCCAGGTTGCTTCCGCTTCGGGGGGCGCGAAAGAATTGTTCGCCTCCGCTGAGGCGGAACGACATGAGAGGACACAGGCATCGATTCCCGACATAACAAGCTCGAACGGGGAATGATAAGTGACCACTGAAACCCGACACATCCTCAGCCTGTCCGGCGGCAAAGACAGCGCCGCCCTCGCCATCTACATGCGCGATCGCGTGTCGGGGATGGAGTACGTCTTCCACGACACTTTCAAGGAACTTCCCGAGACCTACGAATACCTCGATCGGCTTGAAGCCGTCCTAGGAACTCGGATCGATCGGACTACGCCGGACGAAAGCTTCGAGCATTGGCTGGCCGTATTCGGGAACATGATCCCGTCAAGCCATCGTCGCTGGTGCACAAAGATGCTCAAGCTGAAGCCGTTCGAGCGTTATGTCGGGGACGATCCTGTGCGGAATTATGTAGCCCTGCGGGCGGACGAGGATCGGACTGGATACATAAGCACCCGCCCCAATATCACGGCCGTGTACCCATTCAAGGAGGACGGGCTGGTCCGGGCAGATATCATTCGCATCCTTGAGGAGAGCGGCCTCGGCCTTCCGAAGTACACGGAATGGGGTCGCAGTCGATCCGGCTGTTTCTTCTGCTTTTATCAGCAGAAGATCGAATGGGTTCGACTCAAGCAAACTTACCCCGACCTGTTCGAGGAGGCCAAGAGATACGAATACGCTAACCAAGACAAGTATCGCCCATTTTATTGGTGCGGAAATGAACCCCTCGCGGAACTCGAAAAGCCCGAACGAATGGATGAAATCCAGCGCAAGTGGGAAGAGTCCCGCGGAAAGACGAAGGGGACCAAGAGCCGCCGGCTGCTGCATATTCTAGGGGGCGCCGACGAGGACGAAGAGGGAGAGAAGGACGGATGCCTAATCTGCCACGTCTGAACCAGGCGGCCCCCATCTACCTCGACAACGCCGCCAGCACGCAGCTCGATCCATCTGTTCTGGCAGCAATGGCACCTTTCCTTGACGTCCATTTTGGCAATCCGTCGAATCCCTCCCATGACTTCGGAGCTTATGCGGCGGACGCCGTCGAGGGGGCGAGGGAGAAGGTCGCGCTGCTGCTCTCCGCTCGATCTGAAGAGATCGTTTTCACGAGCGGGGCGACCGAGAGCAACAATCTGGCCATCCTAGGAACCGCGAGAGCCGCTAGGGTTCGCGGGAACCATATCGTCACCATTGTGACGGAGCACAAATCCGTCCTCGCACCGTGCCAGCATCTCGAGCGAGAAGGTTTCCAAGTAACGTTCCTCCCGGTCGACAAATATGGGGCGGTGAGACCGGGCGCAGTCAGGGACGCGATCACCCCTCAGACGATCCTCGTGAGCGTCATGCTCGCGAACAACGAGGTCGGCACTCTCCAGCGAGTTGCCGAGATAGCCGGCCACTGCATCGCCCGGGACATCCTCATCCACACCGACGCGACCCAAGCGGTTGGCAAGTTGCCAATCGACGTGGATGCATTGGGCGTCGATCTCTTGAGCGCCTCCGCCCACAAACTCTACGGCCCGAAGGGAACGGGGCTGCTCTACATTCGACGCCGATCACCCCGCATCCGACTCGAACCGCTCTTTTTCGGAGGCGGTCAAGAAGGGGGCATCCGGCCTGGGACGCTTGCGGTGGCGAATATCGTTGGGCTCGGAGCGGCCTGTGAGTTGGCGGGTGAGCGATTAGAAGCCGACGCTGGTTTGGTCTCTTCGCTCCGCGACCGACTTCAGGATCGAATTGCCCGCGTCATTCCGAATGCGGTAGTGAACGGACACCCAGATGAGCGACTGCCGGGGCTGCTCAGCGTATCCTTCCCTGGAGTGGATGGAGAGGCCCTCGCACTCACACTTGCCGGTGTAGCTTTCGGCCGCGGGGCTTCGTGTTCGGCCGGGACGGATCAACCCAGCCACGTGCTGACCGCGATGGGTCTCGAGCACGAAAGGGCTGTTGGGACGATCCGCTTCGGCGTTGGCCGTTTCAATACCCCCGCTGAGATCGACCGCGCGGTTGTCCTACTTCACGAAGCATTATGCAGGCTACTGCCGACGAATCGGACCGCCTTGTGACCAATGCTCATTCAAAGCCGAGTCGGTCAGACTGGTCGCCGCCCCGCGGAATAAGCGGACCATCGTACTGTGGTGGTCGGCAGAGTGGCGGGATGGATTTTCACGATCTTGATTCAATCCTCGTCCCTCCAAATCTAGCCCCTAGAATCGCTGACAATTTGTGTCACATGGCGTCTGATCGCGGTCAACGACCTTCCTGGAGTATATGTGCAATTATTTTGCCACCAGGGGTGTGGCGATTTCCGTAGATTCTTGCCATGGGAAACAGAAGAGGCAGTGGAGGCACGCATGCGATTCCTTCGTGCTTCTCTCGATCGGAAGTAAGCTCGTCTTAACCGAAGCCTTATCTGCCACATCACGCAATGGAGGAGACCTCCCTCGAAAGTCAGGGTACGGCGATCGACCAATTCGACGACATGCCCGGGATGGAGGTCCTTGAGCACGTCCAGCGCGGGCCGGCTCAACTCAAGCCGGAAGTCGGGACGATCAGGACGTCGCGGCTCCGTAGGAAGTTCATCCTGTTCCTGCGGCCGTCAGGATTCCCCGGTGCCCGCCGGGTTGGGGAGTTGATCGAGGCGTCGCCGGCTACGCGATTTTATCGAGTCGGCCCAGTGCGATCATCGCCCCTCGGCGTGCCGCCTTCTTCGGGCGGGTAGCCCCTCGTAAGGCCCGAATGGTCTGACCTGGCCTCGGGAATTCTCACACGAGGAGGTGACGCAGATGGGTTCATGAACTCTGCACCGTCAACGGCCACACGGCCATGATGTACGCCAGGGGGGGACCCCTGGCACAGGCCGGAGATCAGGCTCACCGCCCCGTCGCGGCGAGGGAGGTCCCTTCCAAGCCGCCGGGACGGACACGAGGGGACCTGGTCGCCGGCGGGGCCGGCGGGGCCGTCCGTAAGGTAGTATTCCGGACCGACGCCAACGACGTCCCGGACGTAGTCGGCGACTGCGGCCAACCCATGCAGAACGCCGAACTCCTCACACTCATAGACTCCGTGGCCGCGAAGGCGGCCGACTGCGAGGGCCGGGTACCCGGTGCCGGGGGCCGGGGTTCTAAGGTGCGGTGCG
>MKTT01000136.1:0-62575 GCA_001898385.1 Planctomycetales bacterium 71-10 | reverse complement strand
CGCAAGGTCCTGGAGATTACGGACGCTGCTTCGGCCGCCTTGAAGAGCGGTTCGAAGTCCCGACCCGCCATTATTCCAGTCGTGCCCAGATCTCGACCCACTTGGCTACCGCGGATTGATCTTCAGGAGGCCCAGTTCGTCCAATCGCCGACGCACCGTCATCGTCGAGACGCCGACTCGCTCGGCCAGCGTCGGGATGTCGTGGACGCCCTCGGACCAGAGGCTGCGGACTCGATCGCCCACCGGATCGAAGACCGCGAGCGCGTCCGGCACCGAGGCGAACATCGGGCGCAGATGGTCCCGGAAGCCTTGCTGCGCCTTGAACAAGCCGACCCACGGCCGGTTCGAGTAGTGCTTGTATAGGAGCTTGTCGCCGGCGTGGGGGATGCCGTGGCATAGGGCCACGCTCGCCACCACCGCCTCCGCCTGGCCGCCTCCCAGCCAATCCGGCAGCTGATTGCGGAGCGTCCCGAAGGGCAGGCGGCGAACCTTGCCCTCGCCTTCGGCCTCCTCGATGCGGTCCAGGAGCCGGTTCCAAGCGTTGGCGAAGCCGGTCTGGGCGTTGCGGGATTGGTCTCGGTACAGGGGTGTCCCCGCCTTGGTCAACATCACTCTCTCGTCCCTGCCGGACTCACGGCTCAGGTTCCGCCGCCATTCAGCCCGCCACCACTCGATCAAACGGACCGTCTCTGGCCAGAGGCGCCACCAGCCCAGCACGCCGCTCTTGGGCCGGATGAACCCGCACCAGGCGTCCTCGTCGGTGGCCTCGACGTCGAGGCCCTGCCGCCGCCAGGGATGCTCCTGGCCGAGGAATAGGTCACCCCACTCGACCCGCCCGAACTCGGCGGCCCCGTGGGCGCAGTTCAGGCACCACACCAGGAGCAGCCGCTCCGCCGGGATGGCGTGCTTGTAAAGCGCCGTCAGCTCGTCGAGCGAAAAGGTCCCGACCGCGATCGCGCCGAGCGAAGGCCGATCCGAGGGGAGGTCTCGAACACCCGTGTCGAGGAACTCGAAGTCCGCCGGCTTCCGCCAGCCGAACGCCCCGGTGAGGTGGAGCCAGACGAGAAACCGTTTGATCTCCCCGATGTGATTCTGGCAGGTCTTCTTCGTGAGCGGCTCCTTCGTTCGAGAATGCTCGGGCCTGCCCCGCCAGTAATCCAGGAGGGCCTGACAGCGAGCGAAGTCGAGCTGAGCCAACGGGAGGTCGGATGCCCGCTCACGGACGGCCCGGACGATCCCCAACATGTGATGCCCGCTGTTGTCGAACGAGCCGTCGGGGCGGGTGAAGTTGCGCCGGCGTTCCTCCTCATAGGCCCGCAGCGCCTCGTGGAGCGTCCCGGAGATGAGCGGCGTCGAAGGGTCGGGCGGGGCCTGGCCTTGGAGGAAGGCAAGACGCTCCACGGCGTGCCTGGCCTCTTTCGTGGAACTGTCGAGGATCACGTCCTTGTGACGCTCGGGAAGCAGCCAGTTGACCGAGGGGAAGAGCTGGGAGAGGGCCTCGTGAAACGTGAGCGACTCGTCCCAACTCAGGCCGTCGGTCGTCTCGGGGAACGTCCAGTTGAAGTCCTCGTCGGTGTAGCGGCGCAGGATCAGGGCCAGCCGGATCGGCCAGTCGGCCGTCCCGAAGCTGCTGGAGACGTCCTCGATGGGCGGCATGGGGATTCGCAGTTTTCCGAGGCGGAGATGTTCGGCGGCGAAGAGGGCGACCTCAACCCACGCAGTCTCGCATTCAAACTCTCGGCAAAAGCGTTCGTTGTCTCTCCATAAGGCTTCGATCTGGAGGAACCGCCGTTCGGCCTCCCTGGCGTCAAGCCCCGCCGGGAGGCGAAATCGTTTCCCTGCAATTAAACGACGGTAGCCCTTGCCGTCGTCGGTGCGGCGTCGATGCCGGCGGATGATGCGCTCGTCGGAGGCGGCCATGGTCCTCTCCTGAACCACCACGGAGAGTGGGGGAAGGTTAACTGGCCACCGCCGAGCCCCTAAGTGGCTACCAAATTGGCCCCGAGTCGGTTGCCGCAAGTCCTTGACTAACAACCATTTTACCGCAAGCGCAAAAGAAAAGCCAGCTTGCGGTGAACCGCAAGCTGGCTTTGAGTGGAGGCGGCGGGAATTGCACCCGCGTCCCGAGAAGCGTCGGCGAGGGCTTCTACGTGCGTAGTCGATGGTTTGGTTGTCGGCGTCGGGGCTCCGGTCGACAGGATCCCCTTCGGCTTAGCTCGTTATGTGTTTAGCCCGGGCCTCAACAAGCGGCTTGGCTCAGGCGATCCCGAATTGGCGTCCCTGGCCGGGCCTCTCGGGAGAAGGCTCGTCGCAGGGCCGGTCGCTGTTTTCAGGCAGCGAGACGGAGACCAACAGTGTTGTTGGCAGTTAAGTTTTAGTCGGCTTTTTACGAGGCCTGCTGACCAACCTCGGCACGCCACCGTTCACTTCGGACATCCGGTCGATCCTGGTTCGCCCCCTTGGATTGAGGGTGTGGATTGAATGGGATGCATTCCCAATGATGCCCACATGAGCATTATCGCCCCCGCGGATCGCGGGTCAAGCCGGTTCGTCGGCCCGACAGGCCTTTCTCGAAATTCGTCGCGCGTCTATGATGGGCTGCCCGAGGGCCCGGGGCCCGTCGCCGGGGATGAGGGACCGAACCGCGTCGACTGTCGAGGGATCGCGCGATGCCGCCTACCTGGGAACAGATCCAGCTTGCCGCCTATGAACGCTGGGAGCGTCGGGGACGGGCCCACGGGGCGGACCGCGAGGACTGGGCCGCCGCGGAGATGGACGTCGCTTTCCAGCTTGGTTTCCGGCCGGCCGCCGAGTATCCGCTGGCGTCGGACGAACCGGTCGTCGTGGGGGGACGGCCCAAGCCGGGCTGTCGGTTCTGCGAGCGGGCCGCGCCACGCGCCCGGTTCTCGCAGGCCAGGCTGATCGTCCCGGACGCCGTCGGCGCGACGAGGCTCGCAACGGCCGAGACGTGCGACGACTGCTACGAGCAATTCGCAGGCTCCATCGACGCCGATTTCGGCCGGTTCTGGCGATCCCTCGCGTCCGAGGACGGGACCCTCGACGGGCCGGCCTCGGTCCCCGTGGGCGCGTACAAGGCGATGGTCCGTATGGCGATCGCCGTGATGCCGTCGCGGGAGTTGCAGCACTTCGCCGACACGATCGAATGGGTCGGCAACCCCGACCACGATTTCGACGGCTCCCTGTTCTCCGGGACCGCGTGCCTGGCCTACCGGACTCGCCACGCCTACGGCGTCCCGTGGGTCTCGCTCTCGCGGCGGATCGACGCCGACGCCCCCCTGCCCTACGCGATCTTCGCGCTGGCCTGGGGCCGGCTCGTGATCGAGGTCGCCCCGCCGCTCTGCTCGAAGGACCAGGACCACGACGGCGTCGCCCTTCGCCCGCCCGGCCGCTCGTTCACGACGGGCTTCGGCGGCGAGATGGGGGCGGCCGCGAGGCGCGTGCTGCCGCTGGAGGTCGTCGAGCGTCCCCGCCGCCGCGGGATGCGGTTGTTCGCCTGAACTTCCTCGACGTCAGGGGATGGTCTCCTGGCCCCCCAGGACGTCCGGGCGACCGAATGCGACGAGGGTGACGTCGTCGAACTGGGCGCGACCGGAGGCGTGGGCCCGGAGGTCCGCGGCGACGGCCTCGCCGGCCTCGCGCGGCGACGTGTGCGGGCGAGCCAGCAGGTCGCGGAAGCGGGAGTCGGTATAGCGCGCGTTGGACAGGTCCATGGCGTCGGGGACGCCGTCGGTGTAGAGGACGACGAACTCGCCCGGCTCCAGGCGGGCGAGGCTGGCCTCGTAGACCGACGAGCCGTCGATGGCCAGCGGGACGCCGGAGGTCTCGCGGCCGACCTCCTCGATCGTGCCGTCGCGGCGTCGCACGAGCGGGGCCGGATGGCCGGCGTTGACGATGTGGAGGGTGTGCGACTCGACGTCGAGCATCACGAGCAGGAAGGTGATGAACATGTCCAGGACGCCGTTCTCGGTCAGCCGACGGTTGAGCCGGGTGACGACGTCGGCCGGGTCGCGGGCGTCCTGGAGGAACAGGCTGATCTCGGCGGACAGGCGGGCCGTCAGGAGGGCCGCCGGCAGGCCCTTGCCGACGACGTCGCCGATCGCGATGGCCCAGCGACGGGCGGGCGCGCCGCGGTCGTCGTCCGGGTCGTGCATCGGGATGAAGCCGTAGTAGTCGCCGCCGACGTGGCGGGCCGGCTCGTAGCAGTCCCAGAATTCATAGCCGGCGACCGAGTTGGGGCGCTCCGGGAGGAGGGCCTGCATGACCTGGCGGGCGAATTGCAGCTCGCGTTCGAACTCGCGCTGCTGGAGCAGGTCGCGGTGCATGCGGGCGTTCTGGACGGCGACGCTGATCTGGCTGGCGACCGACGCGAGGAGGTCCAGGTCCTCCTCGGAGAACCGGCCGCGGCCTTCGTCGGCGTAGATCTGGACGACGCCGACGGGCCGACGCTTGGTGTCGAGGATGGGGACGCACATCAGCGACCGGATGCGGCTCTCGGCGATGCTGCGGGCCTCGCCCAGGTCCTCGCGCGAGTCCTTGCTCAGGACGGCCTGCCCCCCCTTCATGACGCGATCGAGGACCGTCTTGCTGACGACCACCCCGTCCCCCCGGCCCGACCGCGCCTTCACCGCCTCGGATGCCAGCTCCTTGTCCGGCCCCTCCAGGAGGACGAAGCCGCCGGACGCCTGGTGGAAGATGTCGAACAGGGAGTCCAGCACGCGCCCCAGCAGCGCGTCGAGCACCAGCTCGCCGCCGAACTCGCGGCTGATCTTCTGGAGCGCCCGCAGCTTCTCCTCGGGGCGGGCGATGGCGATCGCGCGGTCGTCCGCGACGAGCAGGTCGACGGCGGCGAAGATCGTCGACTGATCGTCGTCGTCGTCATGGACCTCGACGGGCCGGCTCAAGAACTTCAGCGTCACCTCGCCGAGCTGGATCCGGGCCTCGTTCCAGAGCGGGGTCGGCCGGGTCACGCGACGCCCGTCGAGGAAGGTGCCGCGCGTGCTCTCCAGGTCGCGGATCAGGTACTCGTCACGCCGCCTCGCGATCTCGGCGTGCCGGCGCGAGACGGTCTTGGGGTCGAGCACGAGGTCGCAGTCCAGGCTCCGGCCGATCACGGTCAGGTCGGACGTCAACTTGTACAGCCGCCCGACGGCCGGGCCGCCGAGCACCTGCAACATCGGCGCGGAGAGCGATTCCTGTGGCATGGCCCGCGATCTCCGGGGATATCCGCCCGCCCAGTCGGGACGGCCCTTCCTAGTTACTAGAACGCCGCCCGGGCCGGATTTTTACGCGACGTCCGGATCGGAGCCTTCCCGATGGGCCGAGGGGCGCGAAGGTCGGCGCGCCTCATCGGCGACGGAAATGATAAAGCAGGATCGCGGCGGCCGTCGATACGTTGAGCGAACTGGCCTTACCAGGCATCGGGATGGTGACGGAGCCCGAGCCGAAGGCGACCCAGGCGGGGTCGACGCCGCGGTCCTCGTCCCCCAGGACGATCCCCAAACGCTCCGGCGGCGAAACCGCCTCGAACGGCGTCGCCTCCTCGGCCACGGCGGCCAGGAACTCGACGCCGAGGTCCCGCTTCATCTCGGCCGCCAGGCTCAAAAGGTCGCCGGACCTCGCGACCGGCACGCGGAGGGCCGAGCCCATCGAGACCCGCAGCACGCGCCGGGAGAGCGCGTCCGGGCAGGACGCCCCGGCGAGGATGCCGTCGAACGCGAAGGCGTCGGCCAGGCGGGCGATCGAGCCCAGGTTCTCCGGGTTGCTGACCTGCGGGCAGACGACGAACCGGAGCGGGCCCGTCGCCGCCCCCCAAAGGGCCCGCCAGTCGGGCGCGGGCAGGCGACGTCCGCAGGCCATGGCCCCGCGATGGAACGAATAGCCGACGAGGTCGTGGATCCGCTGGGCGGGGATGACGTAAGTGGGGACGCCTTCCGGGATGGTCGTCCGCAGCCGGTCGACGTGGCGGTCCGTCAGCAGGACGGACTCCGTCGGGAACCGGCTGGCGAGGAGGCGCTCGACCAGCTTCTCCCCCTCGACCACGAAACAGCCCAGGTCGCGGGTCGCGTTCGTCGCCTTGAGCGAGCGATAGACGGCGAGGCGGGGATCGTCCAGGTCGTGGATGGGGATCGGGGTCATGGCGACGGCGATTGTACCGCGCCGCGGCCGGCGAGCGAGCCCGCCGGCCTCAGTCGTGGCCGTCGCGGTAGCCGAGGTGCTTCCCCTCCAGCATCGCCCGCGTTCGAGCGGCGACGTCCTGCGGGCCGATCAGGGCGGCGACCAGCCGGCCCCCCTTGAAGTAGCCGACGGTCGGGACGTTCGCGACCGGTAGGCCCGCCTCGGGGCCGAAGACGTCGACGTCCACCGCACCGAAGTTCACCCGGCCGCCGAGGGCCGCAGCGGCCTCCTCGAACAGAGGCCGGATGAGCGCCCCGGGGCCGACGTCCCAGGGCGCGTCGTAGAGGATGACGGCGTAGTCCCGCTCGCGGAGGAAGGAATCGTACTCGGCCGTCGAAACCTCGTGGATCGCCATCGCTCGTGGACTCCGAGGGGGCCGCCCCGCGGCCCGGTCGCCTCGGCACCGGCCCTCACCCCGCTTCACTCCGATTCGGTGCTGTACGACACGATCGTCTTGACGTAGTTGGCGCGTTCGAAGGCTTCCGGGTCGGGGATGTTGCGCTGGCTCATGGAGCCCTTCATCTGCTCGACGGACTCGTACTCGTTGGAGTCGAGCCAGGTCCGCATGCCGAGCAGGATGTCGCCGATGAGCGCCGGGCCGGACTGGAGCAGGCCCGACGTGGTCATGGCGACGTCGGCGCCGGCCAGGACCAGCTTGATGACGTCCTGGGCCGTGTGGACGCCGGTGGTGGCGGCCAGCGACTTGTCGAAGTACGACCGCAGGATGGCGATCCAGCGCAGTGGCAGGCGGAGTTCGTCGCTGCTGCTGAGGACCAGCCGGGGCTGGACGGAGAGGGTCGCCAGGTCGATGTCGGGCTGGAGGAAGCGGTTGAACACGACCAGGCCGTCGGCCCCGGCGTCGTACAGCCGCTTCGCCATGTTCGGCAGCGAGCTGAAGAACGGTCCGATCTTCACGGCCAGGGGGACCGAGACGGCCGCGCGGACCTCGGCCACCAGCTTCAAATAGCGGGCCTCCACGTCCGCCGACGTGACGTCGGGGTGGGTCGGGAGGTAGTAGATGTTGAGTTCCAGGGCGTCGGCGCCGGCGTCCTGCATGAGCCGGGCGTAGCCGGTCCAGCCGCCAGTGGACGTGCCGTTCAGGCTGGCGATCACCGGGATCGTGAGCGCCCCCTTGGCGTTGCGGAGGTTCTGGAGGTAGTTCTCCGGGCCGGTGTGGTACTCCTCCATCTCCGGGAGGTAGGTCTGGGCCTCGGCGAACGACTCCGTGCCGTACTCGTAGAGCCGGTTGATCTCGTCCTCCTCGCGGACGATCTGCTCCTCGAACAGGGAGGGCAAGACCACGGCCGACGCGCCGGCCTCCTCCAGCCGGATCAGGGAGTCCAGCCGGGCGGTGAGCGGCCCCGCCGAGGCGACGACGGGGTTCTTCAGCTCCAGGCCCAGATATCTCGTCTTCAGGCGGGCGCTCATCGGTGGGACTCCTCGGTCGCGTGGACGTTGCGCTCGACGCCGGCCATCTGCTCGTAGAAGTGCCAGCGCTCGTTGATGTCGGCCTGGGCCAGGGTCAGCAGGGCCTCGGAGTGGGCGGGGTTGGCGCGGGCGAGCATCGCGTAGCGCCCTTCCTTCATCGCGAAGTCGCGGAAGGCCGTCGTCGGCTTGCGGCTGTCGAGGTGGAACGGCTTGAAGCCCTCGCGCGCCTCGCGGGGGTCGTATCGGTAGAGGGGCCAGTAGCCGCTGGAGACGGCGTCCTTCTGGTGGGCCATCGACGTCGTCATGTCGATGCCGTGGGCGATGCAGGTGCTGTAGGCCAGGATCAGCGACGTGCCGGGATACGACTCGGCCTCGCGGAACGCCTTGAGGGTCTGGAGCGGGTTGGCACCCATGGAGACCGCGGCGACGTAGACGTTGCCGTAATCGACCGCCATCATCCCCAGGTCCTTCTTGCCGACCGCCTTCCCCCCCGAGGCGAACTTCGCCACCGCGGCGCGGGGCGTCGACTTCGACGCCTGGCCGCCGGTGTTCGAGTAGACCTCGGTGTCCAGCACCAGGATGTTCACGTCGCGACCGCACGCCAGGACGTGGTCCAGGCCGCCGAAGCCGATGTCATACGCCCAGCCGTCGCCGCCGACGATCCACACGCTGCGACGGATCAGCGCGTCGGCCACGCCCCTCAGCGCGATCGCGTCCGGGCCCTCCTCGCCTACGAGCGCCTCCTTCAGGATCGCCACCCGCTGGCGCTGGGCCTCGATGCCGGCGTCGTTCGCCTGCGAGGCGTCCAGGACCTCGCGGACGAAGTCGTCCCCGAGCTGGCCGGCCATGCGCCGGACCAGCTCGCGGGCGTAATATTCCTGCTGGTCGATCGCCAGCCGCAGGCCGAGGCCGAACTCGGCGTTGTCCTCGAACAGGGAGTTGCACCACGCGGGGCCCCTCCCCTCCCCGTCCACCGTGTACGGCGTGGTCGGGAGGTTGCCGCCGTAGATCGACGAGCAGCCGGTGGCGTTGGCGATCACGGCGCGGTCGCCGAAGAGCTGGCTCATCAGCTTGATGTACGGCGTCTCGCCGCAGCCGGGGCACGCGCCGGAGAACTCGAACAGCGGCTGCAAGAGCTGCGAGCCCTTGACGACCTCGATCTTGACCAGCGTCCGGTCGGCCTCGGGGAGCGACAGGAAGAAGCCGAAGTTGGCCCGCTCGCGGTCGAGGTGGTCGAGCTTCGGCTCCATGTTGATCGACTTGTGCTTCACGACCTCCTTGCTGCGCGCCGGGCAGACGTCGACGCACACGCCGCAGCCGGTGCAGTCGTCGGGCGCGACCTGGACCGTCAGCCGCGAGTTCGGCAGCTCCTTGCCGCCGTACGGCAGCGACTGGAACCCCTGCGGCGCCGCGGCGACGGCGTCGGCCGGGTACGCCTTGGTCCGGATCGCGGCGTGCGGGCAGACCAGGGCGCAGAGGCCGCACTGGATGCAGATGTCCGGGTCCCAGATCGGGATCGTGAGGGCGATGCTCCGCTTCTCGTACTGCGCGGTGGCCGTCGGGAACGAGCCGTCGACCGGCAGCGCGGAGACGGGGAGCAGGTCGCCGCGGCCCTCGATCATCATGGCCGTGACCCGCTTGACGAAGTCGGGCGCGTGCGGCGGGACGGGGGGGACGCGGCGGATGTCGCCGGCGGTCTCGGCCGGGACCTTCACCTCGTGCAGGTGGGCCAGGGCGTGGTCGACGCCCGCATAGTTCTGCTTCAGGACGGTCTCGCCGCGCTTGCCGTAGGTCTTCTCGATGGCGTGCTTGATCTCGGCGATCGCCTCGTCGCGCGGCAGGACGCCGGAGAGGGCGAAGAAGCAGGTCTGCATGATCGTGTTGATCCGCCGCCCCAGCCCCGCCTTCTGGGCGACCGACTCGGCGTCGATCACATAAAACCGCAGCTTCTTGTCGATGATCTGCCGCTGGGTCTCGGTCGGCATCTGGCCCCAGACCTCGTCGGGCCCGTAGGGGCTGTTGAGGAGGAACACCGCGCCGGGGTCGGCGAACTCCAGGACGTCGATCCGCTCCAGGAAGTTGAACTGGTGGCAGGCGACGAAGTTCGCGTTGTAGACGAGGTACGACGACGCGATCGGCCGCGGGCTGAACCGCAGGTGCGAGACCGTAACCGAGCCAGACTTCTTCGAGTCGTAGACGAAATACCCCTGAGCGTGGTACGGCGTGTTCTCGCCGATGATCTTCACCGTGTTCTTGTTCGCCCCGACGGTGCCGTCGCTGCCGAGGCCGTAGAAGACGGCGCGGTGGACGTCGGCCGGCTCGGTCGTGAACGCCGGGTCCCACTTCAGGCTCAGGTGGGTCACGTCGTCGATGATGCCGACGGTGAAGTGCTTCTTCGGTTTCGCCTCGGCCAGCTCATCGAACACGCCCTTGACCATCGCCGGCGTGAAGTCCTTCGACGAGAGCCCGTACCGGCCGCCGTAGACCTGGGGCGTGGGGGCGTCGCCGGCGCGGTCGGACCAGCCTTCGGCCAGCGCGGTCACGACGTCCTGATAGAGCGGCTCGCCGATCGCGCCGGGCTCCTTGGTCCGGTCGAGGGCCGCGACCCGCTTCGCGGTCGTCGGCAGCGCGGCGAGGAAGGCGGGGACGTCGAAGGGGCGGAACAGGCGGACCTTGACCAGGCCGAGCTTGCGGCCCTCGCCGTTGAGGCGGGCGATGGTCTCCTCGATCGCCCCGCAGCCCGAGCCCATCGCCACGATCACATGCTCGGCGTCCGGGGCGCCCACGTAGTCGAACAGCCTGTACGCGCGGCCGGTCATGGCGGCGAACCGATCCATGGTCTCCTGGATGATCCCGGGAACGGCCAGGTAGAACGGGTTGCACGCCTCGCGGGCCTGGAAGAAGACGTCCGGGTTCTGGGCCGTGCCGCGGAGGATGGGGCGCTCGGGCGAGAGCGAGCGGTCGCGGTGGGCCTGCACAAGCTCGTCGGGGATCATCGCCCGCATGTCCTCGCGGGTGAGCTGTTCGAGCTTGTTGACCTCGTGCGACGTCCGGAAGCCGTCGAAGAAGTGGAGGACGGGGACGCGGGCCTTGAGGGTCGCGGCCTGGGAGATCAAGGCGAAGTCCTGGACCTCCTGCGGCGTGTTCGAGCAGAGCATGGCCCAGCCCGCGCCGCGGGTGGACATGACGTCGGAGTGGTCGCCGAAGATGGACAGGGCGTGGGTCGCCAGCGAGCGGGCGGCGACGTGGAACACGGCCGACGTCATCTCGCCGGCGATCTTGTACATATTCGGGATCATCAGCAGGAGCCCCTGCGACGCCGTGAACGTCGTGGTGAGGGCCCCCCCCTGCAACCCGCCGTGGCACGCGCCGGCGGCCCCCCCCTCGGACTGCATCTCGACGACCGTGGGGACGACGTCGTAGATGTTCCTGCGGCCGACGGCCGACCAGGCGTCGGCCAGCTCGCCCATCGTCGAGGACGGGGTGATGGGATAGATGGCGATGACTTCATTCGTCGCGTGGGCGACGTAGGCCGCGGCCTCGTTGCCGTCGACCGTCACATATTGCCGTTTCAAGGCGGGCCTCCCGACGCGACGCCGGGCGTCGAGTCCGGCCCGTCGCCGGCTTCGGCGCGGGCCCTCGACGGATGACGAGGCGTCTTCCAGGCGCTGCGGGGGTCGCACCCCGCCGCGACGCGCGTTCCGCGCGAAAAAAAAGCCCCCTGCCGCGCGTCGTGGTGGAGCGCGGAGGGGGCGTTCATAGCCTTTCCCCCCGACCCGCCATGAGCCGGGGGCGACAATCCCGGTTTAACGCGCCGCGGCGTCGGCGTCAATCGAGGCCGCGGCGATGTCGCCGGGAGATCGGCCGGATGCGACGCCGGGCGCGGTCGCGAGGCCGCTCAACGGCCCCGAAAGTCCGGCGGACGGCGCTCCTGGAACGCGCGGATCCCCTCGCGATAGTCCTCGCTCTCCGCCACCCGCTGGCGCAGCTCCTGCACCCGCTCGAAGGCGCCGGCGGCGATCGGCCCGGACTCGGTCAGGATCCGGAGCTGTTCCTTCACCGCGGCCACGGCCAG
Source organism: Planctomycetales bacterium 71-10 (assembly GCA_001898385.1). Classification (GTDB taxonomy): domain Bacteria; phylum Planctomycetota; class Planctomycetia; order Isosphaerales; family Isosphaeraceae; genus Paludisphaera. The sequence goes on along the minus strand of MKTT01000136.1, from coordinate 50,877 downwards.
CGGGGCGTTCGCGGCGATCGTCCGGGCCAGCGCCATGGTGAACACCTCCAGCTCGCCCGAGTCGACCAGGTGGTTGAGGATCCCCCACCGCGCCGCGGCGTCCGCCGACAGGGGCGAGGCGGTGAAGAACATCTCCTTGACGAGGTTCAGCGGCAGCCGCCGCGAGAACTGGAGCAGGCCGACGAGGTTGTAAGGGAGCCCGAGCTTGACCGGGGTGATGGCGAACGAGCAGGTCTCGTCGCCCACGATCAGGTCGCAGCTCAGGGCCAGGTCGGTCGCGCCCCCCCAGACCGAGCCGTGGACCATGGCGATCACCGGAGCCGGGAACGCCTTGACCTCCCGAAGCAGCCGCTCCAGCGGATCCGAATACATCAGGGGGTCGCGCCCCTGCGGCAGCTCCGCGATGTCGTGGCCGGCCGACCACACCTTGGCGCCGGGAGCCGCGCGGAGGATGGCCGCACGGACGCCCGCCCCCCGGAACACATCCAGGGCGGCGAGGACCGCCTCCACCAGCTCCCGGGACAGGGCGTTGCGCTTCTCGGGCCGATCCAGGGTGATCGTGCCGACGCCTTCCTCGATCCGCTGCGCGATCATCCGCGAAACCCTCCAGGGTCGTAGGCCGGGACGCCTCGACGGCGAAGCCGGCGTCGCCGTGGTCCTTCCGGTCGTCGACAGGCCCCTCCCATCGAGTGAACTCCGGGGCCGGCCCGTGGGCCGGTCAGATCGACACCTTCAACAAGCCCGCGGCGTTCTCCCGCTCGACCTTCGCGCGGACGTCGGCGGGGAGGTCGATGCCGGCGAAGAGGCCGAACTGGGGGACCTCCTGGCCGGGCTTCAGGTAGTCGGTCCCGAACAGCAGGCGATCGGCCCGGCGGATCAGGAAGGCGCGACCGAACTCCAGGTCGCGGGCGATCGCGTTCGACCCCGAGCCGGCCGACAGGTCGCCCCAGAGGTTCTTGTGGGCGTCGAACAGGCGGTCGAGGGCCCCGCCCGGCGCGACCTTGGTGGTCGGATACTTCCCCAGTTCGCCGGACTTCAGGTCGCCCGAGATCGAGGCCCAGAACCCCGGCCCGTGGCCGAGGAAGTTCACGTTCGGGAAGGCCGAGAGGACCCGCCCCAGCCCGGGCAGGCCCGCCTCGTCGGTCCCCCGGACGTCGTCGCAGTGGAACAGGACGGGGAGCCCCAGGTCGTCGCAGGCCTCGTAGGCGCGCATCATCAAGGGGTGGTCGATCGGCAGGCCGACCTTGTGCTCGCCGAAGCCGCGGGCCCCCTGGTCGACGTACTCCTTGAGCATCGCCGTCAGGCCCTTGCGGCCGTTGCGATAGCTGGTGCGGGGGTCGATGCAGCAGAACGGGATGAGGCGGTCGGGGAACCGTTTCGCGGCGTCGAGGGCCTGCTCGGTGAGGTTCAGGTAGCTGGACGACTCCGGGGAGACGAGGGGATGGACGACGGCCTTGGCGACGTTGTTCGCGTCCATCCAGCGGACGAGGCCCTCGGCGGTGAGCGGCTCGTCTCCGTTCCAGGTCCTGCCCAGATGGGTGTGGACGTCGATGTAGGGCCCGCCGGCCGCTCGCCCCGCCGCGAGCGCCCCGCGGCCCGCCGTCGCCAGGGCGAGCGAGCCGAGCAGGAAGCCGCGCCGATCGATAGGATCTGTCGCCATCGGGTCGATCTCCTCGCGATCCGTCGGGATGGGAGGGCCCCGGATCCATCCCCCGGCGGCAGGGCCCCGTCCGCGACGCCCATCGATCCTAATCCCGATCGACGTCGTTCGCCACGCGCGCGTCGGGTCGGCCCAAGTTCGCGGGCGGAGAGCGTAGGCCGTTGTGCCGGTGGGATGGGCGGGATATCGTAAGTCTCCTCGCAGTTCGTTTCGTCTTTCCGCGTCCCACGGACGGAATCCCTCCCGCCGAAACAGGATCGGCGACCTCCCGGAGAGCCTCCCGCATGGTCGGCCTGGCAGCCCGCTGGTCTCCTTACGCCCTCGCGTTCTTCAGCAGCCTGTGCATCATGATCCTGGAGCTGGTCTCCAGCCGGCTGGTGGCGCGCCACGTCGGGTCGTCGCTGACGGTCTGGAACAGCGTGATCGGCATCATCCTGGGGGGCATCTGTTTGGGGAACGTGCTGGGCGGCCGGCTGGCCGACCGGGTCGAGCCCCGCCGCGCCCTCGGGCCGCTGGTCGCCCTCGGGTCGTTCCTGACCTTCGGCTGCCTGATGGTCAACGCGGCGATCCCGGCGATCACCCCGTCGCCGCAGACCATGAACTGGGAGCTGCGGACGATCCTGGTCGTCACGCTCGACTTCCTCCTGCCGGCGACCGTGCTGGGCATGGTCGGCCCGGTGGTGGCCAAGATGGCGGTGGAGGTCTCGCGCAAGGCCGGCAGCGCCATCGGCGACGTCTACTTCTGGGGGGCGATCGGCTCGATCGCGGGGACGTTCCTGGCGGGCTTCGTCCTCATCTACCTGGCCCCGACCTCGGTGATCGTGCTGGTGGTCGCCGCCGCGCTCGCCCTGCTGGCCGCGGCGCTGGACGCGAACCCCCTGCTCCGCGGCCCGGCCGTCGCCAGCGCCGTCCTCTTCGGCGCGGCGTCGATCGCGCCGCTGGTCCGGGCGCTCGGGCTGGGAGGGCTCGACCTGGGCGGATATCAGATCAACTACCTGGCCGTGCTGGGCGGGGCGGCTTCGCTCCTGACGGCCCTCGCCGCGGCGACCTCCCTGAAGACCCGCGCCGGGCTGTCGGGCGGCGAGGTCGGCGCCGACCCGGTCGCGGACGAGCCCGGCGCCGGGCCGAGCCTGCGCGACCTGGCGACGCTGGCGTTCATCGCCAGCCTGGCGTTCATGGCGATGGAGATGGTGGCCGGTCGGCTGGTCACGCGCCACCTGGGGTCGAGCGTCTACGGCTGGACGAGCGTCATCGGCGTGCTGCTGGCCGGGCTCAGCCTGGGCAACTGGGCCGGCGGCCGGCTGGCCAACGGCATCCGCGACGAGAAGCAGGCGAGCTGGCTGTTCATGATCGCCTCCATGGCCCTGCTCTGGATCCTGTTCCTGGACAACCAGCCCGAGTGGTTCCGCGAGGCCACCAACCAGGGGATCGCCCCCAGCCTCCTCAGCCGGGCGATCGTCCTGAACGAGGTCACGGTCTTCGGCGTCCCCTACGCCCTGAGCTGGCCCTATCGCGTGCTGCTGGTCGTCACGCTGGTCTTCTTCCTGCCGGCCGTGACGATGGGGACGGTCAGCCCGGTCGTCGCCAAGCTGGCCGTCGACCGCCTCCGGCGCCGGAAGCGGACCGGGACGGCCATCGGCCAGGTCTACGCCTGGGGCATGGTCGGCAGCATCCTCGGGACGTTCCTGACCGGGTTCGTCCTGATCGACGTCCTGGGGACCAAGGGCGTGCTCCTGCTGATCGCCGCGATCCTGGCCCTGACGGCGACGATCCTGGGGTCGGTCCTGCACGCGGTCTGGGCGGGGATCCCGCTGGGGCTCTGCGTCATCGGCTTCCTCCCCATGCAGTGGACCGAGCAGATCGGCGAGCAGTGGAGCATCCGCGAGGAGAAGGGCGACCCGACGACCACCAAGGACGCCATCGCCTATGCCGACGAGAGCAACTACTACTATATCAAGGTGAACAACGAGCCCCTGCGCGACGGCCTCCAGCTCCGGACGCTGGTCCTGGACAACCTGATCCACGGCTACTTCATCCTCGATCACCCCGAGCGGCTCGACTACGACTACGAGCACATCTACGCGATGGTCGCCTACCGCGCCGCCAAGGCCGCCGGCAAGATCACCCCGGCCGAGGCCCCGCCCGCCGCGACGCCCCCGCCCGCCGACGGCTCGAAGCTCCCCGACCAGGTGTTCGCCGACGCCCCGCCGACGCCCGCCAACCCCCGACGCCCCGACCTGCCCCCCTCCGATCAGGAGATCCTGGAGTCGCCGGCGCGGTCGTGGATGCCGAAGATCGGCAAGTCGACGCTCAAGACCCTGTTCCTGGGCGGCGGCGCCTACACGTTCCAGCGCCACGTCCAGCACGTCTACCCCGGCACCGAGGTCGACGTGGCGGAGATCGATCCGGCCGTCACCCGCGCCAACCACGCGGCCACCGGCCTCCCCGAGGACACGACGATCCAGACCGCCTGGGGCGACGCCCGTCAGTTCGTGGAGCGGAACCAGGACTCCAAGCAGTATGACGTCATCTTCGGCGACGCCTTCAACGACTTCTCCGTCCCCTGGCACCTGACGACCCGCGAGTTCAACGACAAGATCGCCAAGATGATGGCCCCGACGGGCGTCTACATGATCAACATCATCGACGCCTACGAGTCCGACGCCGAGGCCCTCCGCAAGGCCGAGCAGGACATCGCGTCCAAGAAGGTCACGGACCCCTCGGTGCAGGAGGAGTTGAAGGCGTGGCGGCTGAAGGAGGCCCACCGCTACGGCGGATTCCTGGGCGCCTGGACGAAGACGGCCCGGCTGACCTTCCCGCACGTCTACATCTTCGGCACCAACGCCGAGGTCGGCGAGGGGAGCCGCGAGACCTTCGTCGTGGTGGCGAGCAAGCAGCCGCTCGACCTGACCGACCTGGGCGAGCGCGACGACGACCCGCGCTTCTTCCAGAAGACGCGGAAGTCCGTCGCCCGGGTGTACGGCCCCGAGGACGAGAAGACGGTCCTGGAGAGCCGCTCGCGCGGGATCATCCTGACGGACGACTACGCCCCCGTCGAGAACCTTTTGGCCCCCGTCGCCGAGACCCGCGGCAAGGACTGACCCCGAGGCCGCCCATGTCCACGCCCGAAGCCCCCACTCCCCCCGCCGGCAAGCCCCCCTGGCTGCTGCTGGCGGGGATCTTCGTCGCCTTCTGGGTCGCCTACCTGATCGTGGCCGGCCCGCGCCAGGTCGACGACATCGACGGCCCCGAGCCCGGCCGCGCCGTCGACTTCAACTGGACGCTCCACGACCTGGACGGCAACGAGGTGACGTTCGACCGCTTCCGCGGCAAGGCCCTGTTCGTCAACGTCTGGGCGACATGGTGCCCGCCCTGCGTCGCCGAGATGCCCTCCATCGCCCGCCTGGCCTCGGTCGACGACCTGAAGGACAAGGTGGAGTTCGTCTGCATCTCGACCGACGAGTCGATCAACGCCGTGCGGACGTTCCTCCGCGGCAAGGACTGGCCGATGACCATCCTCCGCGCCACGTCGCTCCCGCCGGTCTTCATGAGCGAGGGGATCCCCGCCACGTTCCTCATCGCCCCCGACGGCCGCCTCGCCTACATGCACGAGGGGAGCGCCGAGTGGGACGCCCCCGAGGTCGTCCGCAAGCTCCGCGAGCTGGCCGCGCGGCCGGTTCCTTCGGCTTCGATCGCTCCCGAGGGACCGGACGCCCGCAATTCGCAAGCCCTTTGAGAACAAGATTATCCGGCGAATTCTATGGGCCGGGAATTGGGTTTGATCGTCGAAATGCGTTGCGTTTTCCGAGACCCCCACGAAACTCCGCCGAGCGGTGACGTGAGGATCGACGTCCCCTCTCCCGCCGGGAGAGGGCGGCCCGCAGGGCCGGGTGAGGGTCGTCAGGGTTCGAGGCGCCCTCGGCGATCAAGGCCCTTCTCCTCTTGAGGGAGAAGCGGCTGTGTTTCCGCCCGGGGTCGAAACGCGCGTGATTTCGGCGGAAACCCCGGGCTTCAACACCCCCGCTCTGGCTCCTTCGGAGATACAAGGTGGCCCGTAGGGCCGGATGAGGGGTGGCGCGACCGGGGGCCGTCGACGTTTGAAGTCCGATCGGATGAGGGGAAGCGACGGCGTTCGACCCCTCATCCGGCCTTCGGCCACCTTCTCCCTCAAGGGGGCTGCGTCGAAAACATGCCGATGCGGTTCGAGGATGGTCTTCCCCCCTCGCGGGGGAAGACAGACGCCGAAGGCGTCAGATGAGGGGGACGCGAAGCACGGGTGCCGCCGGCATTCGAAGGCCCGCCCGTCCGGGCCGACGCGAGATCCGACGGCCTTCTCGCTCGTCTCCCCCCTCATCCGGCCCTTCGGGCCACCTTCCCCCGCGAGGGGGGAAGGCCGTTCATCACTCTCATCCCGAGTGTTTTCGACGCAGCACCTCAAGGGGAGAAGGGCCGTCGTCGTCGGCCCGTTCGGCTTCCGCGCGCCGACATGCCCTCCGCGCTCCGGCGACCCTCACCCGCCGCTGCGCGGCTACCCTCTCCCGGCGGGAGAGGGGACGTCTCGCCGCGGGCCGGCTGGGCTCGCCTGCCGTTTTTCGATCCTGGCGACTTGGGAAAGAACCCTCCTCCATCAAGAGAAGGTCCGCACCAGGCCCGGCAGGATTTCAGGATTCCGGAGAAAACGTCGAAGCCTCACATCGCGCGGCCCGGTTCGGTCAATCGGTCCGGAGCGGCGGCGGCTCGGCGAGGAAGCGATCGCGCTCGTCGCGCCAGTCGGCCGACTCGTCCAGGGAGACGACCCGCAGGCGGCCCCGGAGGACGACCCCCTTCTCCAGGTCGAATCCGAAGAAGGCGTAGCGGATGGGCTCGGCCGCGTGCTGTTTGGTGGTGATCGTCCGGGCGACGTCGTCGGGGCGGGCGATCTCGAAGAAGGAGCCGCGGAAGCCGACGTCCGGGTCGCAGCAGAGGGACCCGAAGTCGGGATGCTCCGGGGGCGACCCATGCGCACCGACCGGCAGGGTCGTCAACCGCTTCAGCAGGGCGTCCGGCTCGCGGCCGTCGTAGGTGGACCCGGCCGCCCAGCGGTCGCGCGGCTCGACCGTCCATTGCGGTTCCGCGCCATCCTTCGCCGTGAGGCCCCTGGGCCGGGTCTCGGCCATGATCTCCAGCCGGCGCAATTCGCCGACGGAGTCGGCGGACGCCTGGATCTCCAGCTCCATGCCCCGGCCGTCGCGGCACAAGGTCCAGCCGGCGCGGACGGTCAGGCCGTGCCAGCCCGAGGGCTCGAACGTGGCGAGGAGCCGGCCGTGGACGACGTCGAGCCCGACGAGCGAGTCGGCCGTGAAGGCGGCGTCGTCCCTGCGGCCGACGACGGCCAGCCCCGTGAGGCACAGGAACGGGCCCGCCGCGCCGTCGCGGACCAGCCCCGCCCGGCCGCCGGTCGCCGCGAACGTCCACGCGCCGCCGGCCCAGTCGACGCCCACACCGTCACCGATCCGTCGCCACCCCTTCACGTCCCCATGTCCCACGGCATCGCACCCGCATCAACGATAAAACCCCGACGACCCGGATGATCGGCGGGTCGGCGGGGCCGGAACAGAGAAGAGGCCGGATGATCGGGGCAGACGCCCCGGCCGATCGGAGGGGCTCGCTCGTGAGCGGCGTCGCGGTCGACAACCTTGAAAATAATCCCGATCCGACCGAAGTCAAGGGTATGATGCCGAGAAACCTTGCGCGACCGCCCCGACCCATCGCGAGGCCTGCGGCCCTGGCGTCGATGCGGCCGCGACGATTACAATGGTCGCGACGCCCCCGGCCCCTCTCGCCGTCGGGGCGCCCCTTGTACGTCCGTCCGAACGGGGCCCGTCCGGTGACCAGGCACGCGGTCTGCTGCACGATCGAGGGCTGCTCCGAGCCGGCTTCGTACAAGATCGCCGCGCGCTGGAGCGACGGGAGCTTCGCGGAGCTGAAGACGTACGGCTTCGCCTGCTCGGAGCACCTGGGCCCGGTCTTCCGCGAGGCCGAGCGGCGGCAGCAGGGGTACCGGCCCTCGCCGAACGAGTCGATCGAGGAGCTGGCGATCTACCGCTACGAGGCGGGGAAGCGCGACCGCCAGTTGCAGCGGCTGTGGGGCCTGGAAGACAACTACCGGACTTGAGTTCGGGCGGGGGGCCGCGCCACGAGTCAGGCCCGGCGTCGCCGTCACGAGCGGAGCGATCGGCGCAGGCGTCCCGCGGTGCGCGCGGCGTGTAATTTCGGCCGTCGGGCGATAAGAAATCCGTCCGAGCCGGGTCGATACTACGGTCGGTCAAGCCCGCCTCTCCCCCCGAGACTCACGTCGAGGGCCGGGTCGGGGCGGGCCGAGTCAGCGGGAAGCGTCGCGGCCTGCGGAGGGCGGGACGGGATCGACGGACGGCGAGGTCGCCGCGATCGTCGCACCCCCGGACGGCCCGTCGCCACGATGCAAGGAAGATCGGCCACGCCCGACGGCACGTCGGGGATGGGCCCCGCCCGGCGTTCAAGGAGGTAACCAGGAAGTGAACATCATCACGACCCGCTTCGGTCTGATCCAGGCCCCGGAATCCGAACTCTACCGGATCCCGGAGGGCCTGCTGGGCTTCCGCTCGTACACGCAGTTCCTCCACCTGCCCGACCCGGTGGTCTCGGGCCTCTCCTGGCTCCAGAGCGCCACGGCGCCCGACCTGGCCTTCGGCCTGGTCGCGCCCCCCCTGGCGGTCGGGGACTACCGCGTGGAGATCCGCCCCGGCGACAGGGCGGCGCTGGAGCTGGCCGACGAGCGGTGCGCCATGATCTACGTCGTCCTGAACCGAGGCGCGTCCGGGGGGTTGACCGTGAACCTCCAGGGCCCGCTGGTGTTCAACCCCGTCCGTCGATTGGGACGGCAGCTCGTCCTCACCTCCAGCCGCTATCCCGTGCGGTATCCCCTGGAGTCGGTCGGCTCGCCCCAGTCCTCGGCCCCGACCGTGCTGCCCGGCCTCACCCCGTTGCGAGCGACGGCGTGATGACGGCGGCTTGTCACCCGGATATTCAAGGGCTTCTCGACACCCCCGCATCCCACGCGGTCGCCGAAAGCCCGGGCCGCGCGAACGGGGACGGTCACGGGCCTCGTTGGCAGGAGGAAGGAGCCTAGTACGATGCTGGTCCTGTCCCGACACCGCGACGAGAGTATCATCATCGGTGACGACATCGTCATCACCGTGGTCGATATTCGGGGCGATAAAGTCCGCCTGGGGATCGCGGCCCCCATCGAGATCTCCGTACACCGCCAAGAGGTGTACGAGGCGATCCAGCGCGAGAACCGCCAGGCGAGCCGCCTGGAGCCCCAGGAAGCCCGCCAGATCGAACGCCTCAGCCCGCCCGTCCGGCGCGACCTCCGCCGCACCCGGACCGACGACGTCTGAGCACGACCGCCGGCCCGGCGGGCCGACGAAACGCCATCATCCCATCCTCGCCGGACGGTCGACGCCCCCCAGGGCCGTCGCCCGTCCGGTTTATTCATTCCTGATCCTCGCAGATCCTGGGAGATTGCGAAGAGAACCGTCTTCCCCCCTCGCGGGGGAAGACAGGCCCCGAGGGGGTCAGATGAGGGGGACGCGAAGCACGGGAACCGTCGGGATTCGCAAGCCCGTTCGACCGGCTCGGGAGCCCGACGGCCGTCTGGCGCGTCGTCCCCCTCATCCGGCCCTTCGGGCCACCTTCCCCCGCGAGGGGGGAAGGCCGTCGTGATGGCTCCTCAAATCGGTGACGGTCTCATCCCCCTCCCCCGTACAGCCGGGCGATCGGGATCGACCGGAATCGCGACGACAGCCGCTCCCACGACGCCGGCCCGACGTAGTACGTCAGCAGCGCCCGGCCCCGGTGGAAGGCGACGCTCGTGTACGCGTAGGTCGCGCTCGCCGAGCCCTCCACCGCGATCGGCCGCGACCACGTCCGGCCGCCGTCGCGCGAGACGGCCGCCGACAGCGGCGTCCGCGGGCCGCCGTGGCCCGCGCCCGGCTTCACCGAGTCGTTCCAGACCAGCAAGAGGTCGCCCGTCGACGGGATCCGGCGCAGGGTCGACGGGGCCTCCGGGGCCGTCACGCCCCACGACCGCGCCTCGCCCCAGGTCTCGCCGCCGTCGTCCGACTCGCTCGCGGCGATGTGGCCTAGCTGCGTCCGGATGTGCATCAGCAGCCGGCCGCCGTCCAACTCGATCACCTCGGGCTCCATCGCCCCTCGCTTCGCGTAAGGGACCGCGTTCCGGCTCCGTCGCCACGTCGCCCCGCGATCGTCCGACAGGAAGCACGACGCCTCGAACCGCCCGCCACCGTCGACCCCCACGTCGGCCGTCGAGGCCGTCGGCACGACCAGCCGGCCCGAGGACAGGACCGTCACCCGGTCGTTGTTGACGACGTGGTAGCCGGGCGAGGTCGTCGCGCGGGTCGGCGGGCCGAACGTCGCGCCCTCGTCCTCGGAGACGCGCAGGAAGGCGTTGAGGACGGTGTGCGAGTCCTTCTGGAGATACAGCAGGCCGATCGGCCCGTCGAACGTCGCCCCCGGTAGGAGCCGGAACAGGGAGGCCGACATCACGTTCATCTTGCCGACGTTCTCCTGGAGCACCCGGCGAGGCCCCCACGTCCGGCCCTCGTCGGCCGACTCCACGGCCAGGACCCGCGCGCGGGCGAAGTCGGACGAGTTGGCGTCGAACTCGGTCGTCGCGTAGAGCAGCCGGCCGTCGCGGAGGACGGCGACCGAGCCCTCGCTGTAGCGGGGATGCTCGGCGTCGGCCGGGAAGACGTCGACGGCGAACTCGCCCCCGTCGGCCGCGGGCCTCGCCAGGGCCAGCAGGGCTTGCGCGGCCCGGAGGCGGACGTCCAGGTCCGGGTCGTCGAGCCGACGCGCCAGGGCGTCAACGGCCTCGGTCGCGCGGGCGTCGGGGGCGAACTCGCAGGCGTAGACGCGGACTTTCGGGTCGTCGTGATCCAGGTTCCGGACGAGGGCCGCCCTCCCCTCCGGGTCGCCGAGCGCCGCCAGGGCGTGATCGAAGTAGGCCCGCGTCAGGGGCCCCGCGGACCGATCGCGGCCGGCGCGGAGCGCGGGGAGGTCGCGGGCGTCGCCGACGCGCGCGAGGATCCACGCGGCGGTGCGGGCGAGCGTCTCGTCGGGATGGGCGAGCGTCCTACGGACGAGCGCGAAGGCTTCCGGGTTGCCCCACCTCGCGAGGGCCGCCGCGGCCATGAGCGAGCGCAGGGAAGTTTCGGGATCGTTCATCGCCCGGCGCAGCAGGACGCCGTCGCCGACCTCGCGGACCTTGTACAGGCTCTCGCAGGCGTGGGCGTGGCCGTGCGGGTCGGGGCTCGCGAGGACGTCCAGCAGCGTGCGGACGTGCGCCAGGTCGCCGGCGCGGACGAGTTCGCGGGCGATCCCGCAGCGACGCTGGGCGTCGGCCTCGGTCGCCAGCCGGGGCGCGAGCGCCCGGCGGACCTCCGCGCCGGCCCCTTCCCGCGACAGCGCCTCGGCGGCGTGCATGGACGGCCAGAATTCGCCCGAGGCCAGGCCCTCGCGCAGCACGGCCAGGCAGCGCCCGCGATCGGGAGGGGCGGCGCCCAGGAGCAGGGACGTCGAGACGACGAGCAGTGCGATCCGCGACGCGGGCATGGGTGCGATCCTCCGGCGTGTCCTGGAACCGAGGTCCAGGATACCGGAGGGGTCAGTCCAGCTCGATGATGGAGTCGTCGTCGACGAACTCGTGGCGGGCGGACTCGTCGGGGGCGGGGGCGTGGCGGATCTCGTCGAACGAGGCGCTGCTGGGCATCTCTTCGAGCGAGGGGGCGGCGAAGGCGCCGAAGCGGCCGGGGGGGGGCGGGGCCTGGGCCTTGCGCAGGTTCTCCTCGGCGCGTCGGAGTTCGGCGGCCTTGCCCGCGCGCTTGAGCCACAGCTCGGAGGGGGACATGGCGTCGTCGGGGCCGAGGTAGACGCGCATCTTGTAGCCCCCCAGGGCGATGCGATCGCCCGGCAGGAGCGCGGCCCAGCGGATGCGCTGGCCCTTCACCTTCGTCCCGTTGGTGGTGAGCAGGTCCCGGATCACGAGCAGGCCGTCGGTCTTCACCAGGACGCAATGCCGGCGGGAGAGGCTGGGGTGCTCGATGACGACGTCGGAGTCGCGGCGGCCGACGACGGTGAGGTCGCGCGTGATGGGGATCGGCGGGTCGCCGTTGTCGGGGATGAGTTCGGCTTTCATGCTCCCCCGCTCCTTCGGCCGCGTCGTCGGACGGTCGATCGTCTCGTCGAGGAACTGTAGGTCGAAAGCCGTCGCTCAACAAGGGGGAAAGCGGCCCCGCCGGCGGGAACTTGGCCTGTCCAGGGGCTTCGGGCCGTCGCCGTCGCATCCAGGACTTCGACGACCGTATAATCCTGGATGAGCCCCGCGATCGACCTCGCAGCCTGGAGCCGACGACGATGCGATGCACCCTGGCCCACCTCCGGCGTCTCGCGATCCTGGCCGCGTTCGCCCCGGCGCCGTCGCTCCGCGCCGACGAGGCCGGCGGCCTGAAGCCGATGGCCGCCGGCCCCGTCCACGAGGCGTTCCTGTCGCCCCGGCGGGACGTCGAGCCGCCGGTCGTGCCGAAGTCGCCCCCGCCGCCGGTCGTGGAGCGGCCCGCGGCCGAGCCGCCGAGTTCGGAGGCCCGATGGATCGAGGGCTACTGGGACTGGCTCGCCGAGTCCGGCAAGTTCGCCTGGGTGACGGGGACCTGGCGCGTGCCGCCGCCGGGCCGGTTCTGGGTCAACGGCCTCTGGAAACGCGACGCCGACGGCTGGAGGCGCACGCCCGGCTTCTGGAGCGACCGCTCCACCGACCGCATCGCCTATCGCAAGGACGGTCCCCCCGACCGCAGGCCCCCCGACGACCCCGGCGCGCCGCCCAAGCCGAACTGCTTCTACATCCCCGGCCAGTACGTCCCCGACGGGGACGGCCTCGCCTGGCGCAAGGGCTTCTGGGCCGACGCCAAGCCCGGCTGGGCCTGGGTCCCGGCGAGTTGGACCCGCCAGCCCGAAGGCTGGATCTACCAGGCGGGCTACTGGGACCGCCCCCTGGAGGAGCGCGGGACGCTGTTCGCCCCCGCCGAGCTTGCCGGGGAGGTCGCGGACGGACAGGTCCTCGCCTATCGGCCCTACACGGAGGTCTCGCCGCAGCTCTACGGCCAGCTCTACGGGGCGTTCGGGCGCTGGACCCCGTGGTACGACGGCTATCCCGGCGTCTGCTACGACCCGGCCGGCCGCTACTTCGCCTACGCCGACTACGGCCGGCTCGCCCCGTTCTACGGCTATCTGGACTACCCGGCCCTCGGCGGCTTCGGCTATCCGTATTACGCGTCGCCCATCGCCTACGCCGCCCCCGGCGCGCTGGCCTACGGGCTGGGCCCGCCGTACTACGGGTTCGGCAACTCGCTCCTCCCGCTGATGACGGGCTACCCGCTGTTCGGGGGCCTGGGGCTGGTCGGCGGCGGTTGGGGCTGGGGGTGGCCGGGCTGGAACCCCGGCGCGTACGCCTGGGGGATCCCCGGCTGGAGCGGCGTGGCGCTGGGGACCTGGCCGGGCTTCGGGTGGGGGACCTGGGGCTGGAGCGGGCCGGCCATCGGCGCGTGGCCCGGCTTCCAGAACGTCGGCTTCCCCAACTGGTTCTCCGGCTGGGGGGGCTGGGGCTGGGGCGGATTCGGCTGGGGAGGCTGGGGGTGGAACGGGCTCGGCTGGGGCGGCTGGGGCTTCCCCGGGATCATCTGGGGCGGGAACCCGGTCTGGGCCGGCTGCTACCCGTTCGAGAACAGCGGTCGCCGCGATCCCGTCGCGCCTCCGCACCGGGTCGACCGGCCGGGCGGGACCGTCGGCGAGCACCTGGCGGCGCACGGGGCGATGCGGCAGGGCCCGACGGGTCTGCGCGGCGAGGGCGTCTCGGCACCGCCGGCGACGCGGCCGTTCGCCGCGCTGGAGGATCGCCCGGCGCTCGTCGGCATGCGATCCGCCGCACCGGACGGCGTCCGGATGGGGGCGATGCGGGGCGAGGCCGACCGGCCGGCGACGTGGCTGCACTCGTACAACGGCGTCGCGCCCGCGATGCGGCAGGAGCACCAGGCGGCGCGACCGGCGTTCGCGAACCACGCCGCGGGGAGCGACGTGGTCAACGTGCCGGGCGTCGGCCCGATGATCCGCGAGGGCTCGCCGGGCGCGGCCGACGGGCCGGGCTTCGGCCGCATGCGCCAAGCCACGCCGGACGCGAGGGCCGCGCTCGCGGAATTCCCATCCTTGAACGGGACGCAAGGCCCGTTCATGCCGCAGATCGGCCCCGGCAATTTCCCGAGCCCGCGCGGGGCGGAGACGCTCATCAACCCGAACGCCGCCTGGCAGGGCGGGATGCGCAGGAACGACGCCGACGCTCGACAGGCCCTGTCGCCGAGCTTCGCGCCCCAGCTCCCGGGAGGCCCCGGGATCGACCTCGGGCCGATGCGGGCCGCCGGGGCGTTGCAGCCGGGGTTCGAGGGGAGGATGAGGGCGCCCGGCTTCGACCCCTCCCCCGGCCTGGGCAACGGCTTCAGCGGCGGCTTCCGCCAGCCGGGGGGCTTCGCCAACTCCGGGAACTTCGGGGCCGGGGTCTACAACGGCGGCAGCCCCTTCAGCGGCGGCATGCGGAGCGCCGACCCCGGCGCCGGCCCCGGCGGCATGGGCTTCGGCGGCATGCGAGGGGGCGGCGACCTCGGCGGCGGCTTCGGCGGTATGCGAGGGGGCGGCGACCTCGGCGGCGGCATGCGGGGGGGCGGCGCCGCCGGAGGGTTCGGCGGCGCGGCGGGCGGCGCGGGCGGCGGGAACTTCGGCGGGCACATGCGCTGAGCCCGACTTGTGCCGTTTCGAGCCCGTCTCGGGCGGTACGATGAGTCGTCGAGCCGTCGCCGCCGTGGCCGACCGTGACGGGCCCGCTCGTGCAGGCCGCGGCGATCCGGCCCGCCCGAGCCCTCTCGGCGGCCCGACTCAGCCGAGGCCCCGGCGGCCTCGCGCGAGGACGAGCACGACCAGCCCGCCGACGGCGGCGAGGGAGAGGCTGGCGGGCTCGGGGACGGCCGCGGCGGCGAACGGGTCGCCGTTGTTCCAGGCGGCGGAGACCTGGGAGGCGTTCAGGGCCGAGTCGTAGATCCGCAGCAGCGCGACGCTGCCGTTGCCGTATTCGCCCGCATTGTCCTGAAAGAACGTCAGATTGGCCGCCGTGATCGCATTCGGCGTCAGCCCCACGAGGTTCAAGGCCAGAACGCCATTGATGTAGACCTGCTCGCCGGTGGGGGTGACGCTCAGGATCAGGTGGTAGAAGGTCCCGTCGGCGAGGGGCGGGCCCCCGGTGTGGCTGTAGCCCAACCAGTCGTCGATCTGCAAATTGCCGGGACCGGTCCGAGAGGAGACATAGAGCCCGGGATCTCCGCCGTTGGCGTTCACGACCCGGCGGAAGTCGGGCCCGCTGTAGCCGTTGGTGAAGTCGTAGACCAGCTCCACCGAGTAATCGTTCGACGTCAGCCCCAGCGCCGCGACGCTGACCGTGAGGGCCGACTGGGTATCGTGGCTGGGATTCGTCGACGTCCGCTCATAGACGGTCCGGGTCTGCCCCAGGACGTTCGTCGCCGTGACGAACGCGCCCGAGTTCAGGGCCGTCAGCGCCGGGGCGCCCGCCTCGTCGGCGGCCAGGGTGTCCTGGAACTGATACGTCGCGACCAGCCCCGCCGAGGTTTGTGGGGAGGAGACGAGAAGAACCCAGCCGGTCACCACGGCGGGCAGAAAGATCCATCGTCGGTTCATCGAGGTGCATCTCCGTGATTGCCCGGCGCCCGTCGCGGGGCCGGTCGGCGCTTCGCTCGCGAGGGGACCGCGGCCGACGCGGGTCCTCGCGGAGTAGATCCTGCCGACGGGACGAAAAAGTCACACGTCCCGGCGGATTCTCCCGGCGCCTCGATCGGAGATTGCGGCCTGACGGGGGGCCGAGGGCGGGTCGGGGCCCCGGCCGGGGTCGTCACCACATCGGCTGGCCTGTGGAGCGCATGACGGCGGTCCAGAGGTCGCTGGCGGTGTCGAGCTGCTTCTTCTGGGCGACGGCCGTGGCGATCGGGACGTGGACGAGTTCGTTGTGCATGTAGCCGATCAGCAGGTCGGTCTTCCCCGACATCGCGGCGTGGACGGCCATGCGGGCCATCTGGTCGCTGAGGATCCGGTCCGAGGGGTTCGCCGGCACCGATCGGATGAAGTAGCTGGGATCCAGGTACTTCAGGTTCACCTCGATCGACCGCGAGCGGAAGTAGGCCAGGATCTTCTCGCGGAGGAACAGGCCGACGTCCTGGAGCTTGGCGTTCCCGGAGGCGTCGGTCCCCAGGCACTCGCCGGCCATGAGGTCCTGCCCCGCCCCCTCGGCCACGACCACCAGGGCGTGGTTCTTGTGCAGGATGCGCCGCTCCAGCGCCGCCAGGAAGCCGTCCTCGCCGTCGAGCTTGAACGGGACCTCGGGGATGAGGACGAAGTTGGCGTCCTGGCTGGCGAGCGCCGCGCCGGCGGCGATATACCCGGAATGCCGGCCCATCAGCTTCACCAGGCCGATGCCGTTGGGGGCGCATCGGGCCTCGACGTGGGCGCCGCGGAGCACCTCCTGGGCCTTCTCCAGCGCGGTGTAGTAGCCGAACGAGGTCTGGACGAACTGGATGTCGTTGTCGATCGTCTTGGGGATGCCGACGACGGCCTTCTTGAGCCCCCGACGCCGGGCCTCCTGCGCGATCCCCAGCGCGCCGCGCTGGGTGCCGTCGCCGCCGACGCAGAAGAGGACGTCGATCCCCTCGCGCTGCATCGTGTCGACGATCGTCGCCGGCTCTTGCGGGCCTCGCGACGAGCCCAGGACGGTCCCGCCGAGGTCGTGGATGTGGTCGACGTACGCGGGCGTCATCTCGACGAGCGGCTGGCCGGCCTGGGGGTTCAGCCCCATGTAGCCGTCGCGCACGCCCAGCACGCGGGGGACCTCGTAGTTGTAGGACAGCTCCGAGTAGACCGACCGGATGACGTTGTTCAGGCCGGGCGACAGGCCGCCGCACGTCACGACCGCCGCGCAGGTCTTCCTGGGGTCGAAGTAGATGGTGCGCCGGGGCCCGGCCTCCTCCAGGCTGAACGGCTCGTACTTGTCGAACTGCGGCCCCGTGCGGTGCTCCAGTCGGATCCGCGTCGAATCCTCCACGAAGCCGACGTCCTGGAGCCGGATCAGCGGCGAGGGGATCGTGCAGGGGCCGAGCGACGCGATGTCCAGGTCCTGGGGCCGCAGGTCGTGCATGGGTGTTGCTCGGGGGATGTCGGTTGATGAGGGAGTCGCGAGTCGGCCCCCCGGGTTCGACCTGGCCTGTCGTAAGCATCGATAGAGCAAGCCCGCCCCCCCTTCTCCCCTCGTGGGAGAAGGTGCCCCGGAGGGGCGGATGAGGGGGGGGCGCGACCAAAGGCCGCCGACTTCAAGGGCCACGCCGGCCGTAGGATGCGACGGTGGTCGCCCCCTCATCCGGCCTTCGGCCACCTTCTCCCACGAGGGGAGAAGGATGATTCGCGTCGGCTTGCCTTCGGCCCATGTCCCGCCTCGCCCGGGTCTCCGTCCCTTCTAATGGAACCGGCCGGGGCGGGGCAAGCCCTCGCGGGGTCGATCAGTGTCGGAAATGGCGACGGCCGGTGAGGAGCATGGCCATGCCGTGCTCGTCGCAGGCGGTGACGGTCTCGGCGTCGCGCCTGGAGCCGCCGGGCTGGATGATGGCGGTCACGCCGGCCGCGGCGGCGACGTCCGGGCCGTCGCGGAAGGGGAAGAAGGCGTCGGAGGCCAGCACCGCGCCGCGGGCGGCCTCGCCGGCCTTCGACGTCGCGATCCGGACCGAGTCGAGCCGGCTCATCTGCCCGGCTCCGACGCCCAGCAGCCGGCCCCCCTTGGCGACCACGATCGCGTTCGACTTCACCATCGCGCAGATCTTCCACGCGAAGGCGAGGTCCCGGCGCTCGTCGTCGGTCGGGGGCCGCTTCGTGGCGACCTGGCCGCCGGTCGGGTCGTGCTCCTGCTCGTCCCAGCCCTGGGCCAGCAGGCCCCCCTCGATGCGACGGAGGTCCCACCCCGAGGGGGCGGACGTCGCCGGGCCGATGGGCTCGCCGAGGTCCACCAGCCGGACGCTGTTCTTCCACGTCGGCTTCGTGGTCAACAACTCCAGCGCGTCGGGGTCGAACCCCGGCGCGAGGATCGCTTCCAGGAAGCGGCCCGGCTTGCACATCAGCTCGGCCGTGGCCCTGTCGACGGGCCGGTTCAGGCCGACGATCCCACCGAACGCGCTGACGGGGTCCCCCTCGTAGGCCCCTTCGAAGGCGGTGGCGGCGTCGTCGGCGATCGCCGCGCCGCAGGGGTTGTTGTGCTTGAGGATGCAGGCGGCGGGGCCGTCGAACAGCTTCACGAGCCGCAGCGCGCTGTCGAGATCCAGCAGGTTGTTGTACGACAGCTCCTTGCCGTGGAGGATCCGGGCGGTCCCCAGGTTCGGGCCGACGGCCGCGGGGTCGACGTAGAGCGCGGCGGCCTGGTGCGGGTTCTCGCCATAGCGGAGCGTCTGCTTGAGCGCGAAGCGGAGGTCGAGCTTCGACGGGAACGGGGCGGCCTCGGCGGCCGGGGCGGCGTCCTCCTGGCCCTCCAAGTAGTCGGCGATGGCGCGGTCGTAGGCGGCGGTGCGGGCGAACGCCTGGCGAGCCAGCCGCTTGCGGGTGCCCAGGGTGGTCCCGCCGGTCGCGCGGAACTCGGCGAGGAAGCCCTCATACTGCGAGGGGTCGGTGAGGACGGCGACGGCGTCGTGATTCTTGGACGCCCCGCGGATCAGCGAGGGGCCGCCGATGTCGATGTTCTCGACGGCTTCCTCGTAGGGGCAGTCGGGGCGGGCGACGGTCTGTTCGAAGGGATAGAGGTTGACGACGACCAGGTCGATCGGCTGCATGTCGGCCGATTCGAGGGCCTCCATGTGCTCGGGGAGGTCGCGGCGGGCGAGGATCCCGCCGTGGATCCGCGGGTGCAGCGTCTTGACCCGGCCGTCGAGCATCTCGGGCTGGCCGGTGTAGTCGGCGACCTCCACGACGGGGAGCCCCGCCTGGGCGATCGCGAACCGGGTCCCCCCGCTCGCGATCAGCTCCACGCCGGCGTCGGCCAGGGCCCTCGCCAGCTCGATCAGGCCCGCCTTGTCGGACACGCTGAGGACGGCGCGTCGGATCGTCGCCCAGCCCTCCTGAGTCTCGGATTTCGCCATCGTTCTCTCGGTGCTTCGGAAATCGAAGGAGACGACGGGCGGCCGTGCCGCGCCGTCGTCTCGGGGAAGGGTCGGAATTCCGCGGGCGGACGGGTCAGTTCTGCGGCGGCTCGGCCGGCTCGGCGTTCGGGTCGGCCGGAGCGTTGGGGTCGGTCGGCTCGGCGTTAGGGTCGGCCGGGGGAGCCTCGAACGGGTTCTCCAGCTCCTTGATCCCCTCGGGGGGGACGAAGCCGAACGGCTTGGCGTTCGGGTCGTAGAGGAGCTGGGGACTGGTCGCGCCGACCTCGCGGAGGCAGATCAGGACGCCCGACGGGGTCGCGAGGAACAGGCGGTCGTCGAACCGCTCGGGGAACGACAGGGTGAACTCGCGGAGGTCCAGCCCGGCGCGCTGGAAGGTGGCGGAGGGGTCGAGGACGACCTTGCCGGAGTCGCGGGCGACGACGAGCAGGTCGTTGTCCTCGGAGAGGAGGTAGACCTTGGAGGGGCTGACGCCCAGGAACTTGGCGCGGTCGGTGTGGCTGGTCCAGCGGGGCTCGCCCGACTTGGGGTCGAGGAGGCTCAGCAAGCCGGCGTCGTTGATGACGAAGATCTCGTCCTGGGCGACGATCGGCCCCTGCGAGATCGGGGCGGCGGACGGGAAGGTCCACTGCATCTTGGCCGTGAGCACGTCGACCGAGTACAGGGTGTCGTCGGCCGAGGGGATCAGCAGGCTGCGCGTCCCGTGCGAGGCGAACTCGGCGCCGATCGGGCCGCCGGTGGAGATCCGGTAGAGGGGGATCGCCTCGTTCTTCATGTGGACGTAGACGCGGCCGTCGGTGCTGCCGAAGCAGACGATGCGGTCGCCGAACAGGGGCCGGGTGAGGACCCGGCCGCCGGTCCCCAGGCTCCACGCGAGCTTGGGGGTGGCCCGGAGCCTGGCCGGCCCGTCCCCCTCCTCTTCCTTCAGGTCGAAGCACCGGAGCATCCCGGTATCCAGGCCGACGACCACATGGTCCTCGTCGGCGGTGGTCCCGGTGGTGGGGGTCGTGCCCAGGCCCTGCCTCCAGATGATCCGGCCCGTGTTGCGGTCGAGCGCCGTGAGGATGTTGGCCGACGTGGCGAAGACCGCGTAGGAGTTCTGCGCGACCGCCAGGGCCCGGGCCGACTGTTCGCCGATCGACGTCGACCAGAGGGGCCGGCCGGTCTCCGCCTCGTAGGCGTGGATCATCCCCTGGTTCGTCTGGACGAACAGGTAGTCCTTGCCCCGGCTGATCCGGAGCACCTTCTCCGAGCCCGAGACGGGGGCCGCCGTGACCCACTGCCGCTCCAGCCCCAGCCGCGACAAGGCCGCCCGCGACGGCACGGCGACGCTCGAAGACTGCGATTGGGCGTGGGCCGTCGGCCCCGCCCAGCACAGGAGCAGGGGCGCCAAGGCCAGTGCGAGTCGGCGGGGCATGGTCGGGTCCTTCTTGGCTGGGCGGAGATGGCGCGCGCGGTCGAATCCGATACACATGCCTAGCCGACGATCCCGCCCCGGTCAAACGACGCGGGCCGCGGATCCGGCCTTGGCGGCCGGGATACTCGGTTGATTCTATCTATTCCGACGTGCGACGGTCCAACCCGGCCCCGCGCCGTCGCGAGATTTCCCTCACGGGCCGGGCCTACCGCCGGCGCCCGGCGGCTCCTCGTCGGGGTCGAGGAACCATCGCTCGCCGGGCGACGGCGCGTCCAGCTCCTCGACCTCGACCTCGACCGTCGCGAGCCCGGGGATGACCGGCGGGGGGGGCTCGGGCCGTCCCATGCATTCCGGGCACGCCTCCCACACGCCGGCGTAAGGCTTCGCGCAACGGGGGCAGAGCCCGGCCCCGCGGCGTAGCGTCGGCAGCGCCGCGCGGAGGCTGGCCCCATCCTTCGTGTGACCGAGCACCTCCGAGACCCGGTCCGCCAGCGTCACCAAATCCAGTTGCAGCGGCCCGGACCGCAGCCGGCGATGGACCAGGCCCAGGAACCACTTTCCCAGGTCCGCGTCCAGCTCCTTCAGCGCCGCCTCGCCCAGCTCCTCGGGCGCCTCCTCGCGGAGTTCCAGGACGCGCACCGGGTCGTTCGCCTCGCGGGCCGCCTGCAACCGATCCCGCCACCGCGCGGCGTCGAGCGGGGGCTTTCCCGTCGCGGCCTCGCCGACCGCCGTCGCCGGGGCGGGACCGGCCGGGACGACGGGCGTCGGGGCCGCGCCGCGATCCGCCGCCAGGCCCAGCCAGGCGCCCAGCCCGCGCACCGGGACGGAGGCGAGGTATCCCGCCGCGACGTGCAGCAGCATCGCGTAGGCGGCCTCGATCCAGGGGGCGAATCCCCCCGGCCCCGCCGCGACGATCCAGGCGGCCCGGAGGACGCCCAGCAGGCAGCCGAGCACGAAGAGGATCGCGGCGGTCTCCTCATACCACTGGGCTACGTCCGGCGGACGCGGGCCCTCGACGGGGGGCGGGACATCGTTCGTCATGGATCAGGCCGGGTGGGTGGGGCGGTTGGTCCGAGGTCGTCGCCATTATCCCCCCCGCGACGCCCCCGGGCCAGGCGCGCGCGACGAAGCCGGCGGCGTCGATCCACGTCGGGTCGACGCCGCCGGCTTCGTCGTTCGATGACCTTCGGGCCGGATCAGCCCCCGAGCTGGCGGGCGATCCGGTTGACGACCGTCGGCGGGGCCAGCACCGACTCGTCGAGATGATAGAGCATCCCGTAGGCGTCCTCGCCGGTGTCGGCGAAGTGCTCGCGGATCACTTCGACGGCCCGGAAGCCCATCATCTTGTAGAAGTGCTGCGCCGGGACGTTGGTCTCGCGGATCAGCAGGGCGATCCGGTTCCGGCGCTGGTTGGAGAGCTTGCCGACGAGCTTCGCGATCATCTGCCGGCCGACGCCCTGGCGGCGGAAGTCCGGGTGGACGGCGAAGTCGAGGACGTGGATCCGGTTGCGGTGCAGCTCGTAGATCATGAAGCCGACGATCCGCTCCCCCTGCTCGGCCACCATGCCGATGCAGTTGCGCTGGCGGAGGACCCGGAGGAACTCCTCCTCGCACCAGGGGTATTCGAAGCCGGCGTGCTCGATGCCCAGGACCTCGGGCATGTCGCGGCGGATCATCCAGCGGACATGCACCCGGAGTTGGGAGGATGTGGTGGGTACCGTGCTCATCGAGCCTCCTTCCGTGGATCGGATCGATCGTCGCTTCGCCGGCCCTGCCCTGGGCCGACTCGCGCAATGACGCATGATTAAACCGACGACGGCGGTTCGTAGAAGTGCTGGAACGCGAACGCCTGGACTCAGTCGAGAAGAGATGATTCCCCCGCGATCGACCCGTCCGCCTCGTCGAAGCGGGGCGGATTCTAGCGGACGGCCCCGAGGCTGCCAAGGTCGCTTGCGACCCCCGTGCGGGGCTGGCGGCGGGGCCTTCCCGGCCTCTCCCGCGGGGGCGGGGGCGGCCATCCTGTCTATCGGCGCGGGCCCGGGGCGGGCATGAGGATTCCGCAGGATAAGCGAGGGGCGGGCCCGGATCACGCCGGGGGGCCGCCCCTAAGTAAGCATTCCCGCGAGGCGGTCGGAGGCGTGTCAGAACCGCCCGAAGGCGTAGAGGGGGTTGCCGGCATCGAAGTCGGATTCGCTCAGGCCGGCGTTCAGCTTGATGCCGTCGTAGGCGTACTCTTCCACCAGCTCGGGGGCCTCGCCGGGCTTCTCGGGCCAGTCGTAGGCTTCGAAGCGGACGGGGATCCCCAGCTTCTCGTCGACGAACAGCCGGACCTTGTGGAAGAGGTACTGCGGCTTCTTCTCGGGGTGGATGGCCTCGATCAGCAGGCAAGGGGCGGAGCCCAGCCGCATGCGGGGGTCGAAGAGGACGACGGACTCCTCGTCCTTCAGCTCGGCCGTCCAGCGGGCCAGGACGGTGTCGATCAGGTGGCTGATGCCGGCGTTGGTGATGGGGTGCCGGGAGCTTTCCATCGCGCGGGCGCCGTTGGGGTCGAGCCGCATCGTCCCGGCGAGGAGCTTGGTGAAGCCGACGTCGTGGGCCAGGATGTAGCCGTCGTTGCGGCCCTCGACGAAGATCGCCTCGCGTCCCTTGTTCGGCTGGTGGAAGCGGAAGTAGACGCTGTGCGGCTTGTTCCGCGCCTTCATCGCCATGACGTGCATGTCGGTGAGGCGGCCGTTGATCCGTTCGCGCTTGTAGAAGGTGCAGGTGTAGTCCTCCACCTCGTCGAACTTCGCTCGGCACTCCTTGATGGTGCGGATCGCGCGGGCGGCGGGGCCCTCGGCGACGGCCTTGGCGGAGAGGTCGGCCTTCATGCCGCCGGGGGCGATCGGCTCGGTCAGGGCGACGCGGGCCTCGGCCCCGGGCTCCTGGCCGGTGGGCGAGTCGGCCGCGACGGCCAGGGCGAGGACCAGGCAGGAAGCGGACGCGCGTTTGACGAGCGACCCGATCGGGACGCGCCGCGAAACCGTAACCGTCGGCCCTCCGGATCGTGCTCGAATCATGTGCCCGCATCCCCCGCCGTCTGGTGTTTGTCCGCCCCTCGAATCCCCGGGCCCGCGATGGCGGGACCAGACCGACGTCGGCGCAGGACGATACGCATCGCCGCCCGGCCCCTTACGGCCGGCGATTCGGCCCCGCTCGTCCCCCCGGATTGCGCCGTTCGCCAAGTGTATCACGCAATTGACGGGCCGGACGGACGGCTCGCATTTTCCGCGACCGAAAGATAGGATCCCCTGGAAGCGTCCCGCGCCGCACCGTCCTTATTGTCGGCTCCGACGGCGGCGGCGATCAAGGGCGACATGAGAACAAAATTGGAATTGATTGTCCGAGACGTGGAGGGGCGAGTGGGGGCGGCCGGATACTCGATCGAGGCGGTGGAATCGGCGGCCTTCGCGCAGATGGCGTACATCCTCCATCGGCCCGACCGGGGCGACGCGATCGTCGTCGACCCTGGGTTCGACTCGCGGGCCCTGCTCCGCCGGCTGG
The DNA here is from genome assembly GCA_001898385.1 of Planctomycetales bacterium 71-10. Classification (GTDB taxonomy): domain Bacteria; phylum Planctomycetota; class Planctomycetia; order Isosphaerales; family Isosphaeraceae; genus Paludisphaera. Next base: position 26,924 of record MKTT01000136.1, on the reverse strand, counting down.
AGCGCCTGGGCAAGGCGCCGGCCGCGATCCTCGACACCCACGGCCACGTCGACCACATCGCCGGCAACGAGGCCCTCAAGGCGGCCTTCCCGGACGCGCCGCTCATCATCGGCCGCATCGATGCGCCGATGCTCTCCGATCCCGCGCTGAACCTGAGCCTCCCGTTCGGCTCGCCGATCGTCAGCCCCCCGGCCGACCGCCTCGTCGACGAGGGGGACCGGCTGGAGTTCGCCGGGTTCTCGATGCTCGTCCGCGAGGTCCCCGGGCACAGCCCCGGCTCGGTCGTCTACATCCTGGACGAGGAGACGCCGACGCTCGTCCTCGGCGGCGACGTCCTGTTCGCAGGCTCGATCGGCCGGACCGACTTCGGCGGCCGGCCGGAGCGGGACTTCGAGACCCTGATGTCCGGGATCGTCGCCAAGCTCCTCCCCCTGCCCGACGACGCCCGCGTCTTCCCCGGCCACGGGCCCGACACGACCATCGGCCAGGAGCGCCGGGCCAACCCCTACGTCCGCGAGTTCCTCGCGCGGGCGAAGCCGGGCGGCGCATGAACGTCTGGGCGATCTCCGACCTCCACCTCTCCTACGCCCGGCCCGACCGCCGCGACCGCTTCGCCGACCGCTGGCGCGACCACGCCGCCCGCATCGAGGCCGCCTGGCGCGAGTCCGTCCGCCGCGACGACCTCGTCCTGCTCCCCGGCGACGTCTCCTCGGCCCGCAACCATCGCGACCTCCAGCCCGACCTCAACCGGCTGGAGGGCCTCCCCGGCCGCAAGGTCCTCGCGCCCGGCAACCACGACGGCTGGTGGAACGACCTGGCGAAGGTCCGGGCGATGATGCGGCCCTCGCTCCGCGCCGTCGAGGGGACGGCCGAGGCCGTCGGCGGCGTGGTCGTCGCCGGTGCCCGATCGATGGCCGTCCCCCACCGCGACGACCCCGAGACCCCCGCCGCCCGCGCGGAGAGGGATCGGATCCTGGCCGGGCTCGACGCCGCGCTCGCCGCCGCCGCCCCCCTGCGAGCCGATCCGACGACGCCCCTCGTCCTCCTCTGGCACTTCCCGCCGTTCGACGCCTACGGCCGGCCGGGCCCGTGGGTGGAGCGGTTCGAAGAGGCCGGCGTCACCCATTGCCTGTACGGCCATCTCCATACCCAGGCCCAGTGGGCGGCGGCCGTCCAGGGCGTCCGGGGCGGGATTCGCTACCTCTGCGTCGCGGCCGACGCGATCGGCTTCCGCCCGATCCGGGTGCTCGAAGCCTAGGTGTCAACCCAGCTTCCCGTTTTTACAAAGGGGTCCTGGAAGGAGTGGCGGGGGTGCCAGTCTCAGGGCATTCGGAGCGACCCTGGGATTGCCCTTGAATATTTTCGCAAGTCCAATCACACCAGTTATCAAAGCTCGATTTCAAGGTCTGTTTTCGAGGGTTCGGCACGCGGCGTGCTCTTTGAGTGGGACGACAAACGACCCGTCGGGTCGCTGACGTACCAGATCAAGAAGACATCCGGGAGCGAATCATGCTGGTTCTAAGCAGGAAGCTGGGAGAGAAGATCGTCATCGGCGACAACATCGTGGTGACGGTGGTCAAGATCGACCGCAACCAGATCCGGATCGGTATCGAGGCCCCCCACGACGTCCCCGTCTACCGCGAAGAGATCGCGCCGCAGCGGACCGGGCAGGCGATGCACGAGGTCGGCGTCTGAATCGGGCGTCCGTGACGACCCTCCCCCCCTTCGGGTGATCGGGCGCGATCCGGGCCGGCTGTCATCGTCGGCCTCGCGCCCCGCCGATCATCCCGGAGACTGCGAACCCGGCCATACGCGGCGTAACGCCTCGCGGGTCGCTCGCGCCCTCTCGTGCGGGTCGGCCGATCGGAACGATCGACACTGCGCCAACGGCTCGGCCGTGACCGGACCGTCGTACCCCCCCGCCGCCAGCGCGGCGAGCAAGGGTCGACTCATCCCGCCCACCGATTCGCCGGGCAACAGCCGGTCGACGTCGCGCATCGACGATCGATCCAGCACCGCCGGATCCGCGACGTGGGCCCAGACCACATCCCCCGCCCCCCACGCCAGGGCCGCTCCCGGCTCCTCACCCGAAGCGTACAGATGATAGGCGTCCGCCAGGACGCCGACATTCGAGCGCACGCTGCGCAGGCAGCGGAATTTCGCGAGCAGTTCATCGTAGGTTGAGATGAGGGGGATGCCCTGCCCCGTCCGCTCCGACCGCGAGCCGATGATCTCCAAACCCAGCCGGCTCCCGTGGCTCGCGAGCACGTCGGCCATCCGTCCCAGGCGGTCCAACTGCCAGGCCGTCCAGCGCGTCGCCTCGATGCGACGAAGCCTGTCGGACTCCCTGACCTCCGGGCCGACCGCATCGGATTCGAAGCGAACCCAGGTTCCCGTTCGGACGAGCCCTAATTCGGCGGCGATCTCGGCGTGGCGCGGGAGCCTCGCCAGGTCGGCTTCGAAGGCGGCCTCGTCGTTCTTCCAGTTCATGGGGAGCGTCCAGCCGCCGCCGCGGAGCCCCAGGTCGTCCATGCGTCGCCGGAGGGCCTTCACGTCGGCCCCGGACTCCGCCACGTCGCGGACGAGGAGGTCGACGCCTTCGAAGCCGGCCTCGGCGGCGAGTTCGACGGCGTCGGCGGCGGTCATCGTCAGCCCGACGGCCCGGGCGCTCCAGCACGCATACATCTCCCCCCCTTTCGGCTTCTCGATATTCCTGTTCGGACGATCCGAATCGACAGCCAGGGCCCGGGAGCCCCTTGGCGCGAAGGGGGGAAAACCGGAGAATTCGAAGCAGATCCCCGGCGGGCGGCCGCGCGGATCGTGATCGCGGGGCCCCTCGTCCCCCGCGCCCTATCCTATCGCCGCCGCGACGGGCTGCAATCGGCGAGCTGAGGCAATCCCGGCATGGTGGCGACCTGGATCGAGTCGGCGGCTAAGGGGCGCAACGCGGGGCCGATCCGGGCGGGGATGTGGTCCGCGGCCGTGGTCGGCACGCACCCGATCGAGGCCGACCAGCGGGTCTGGCTGGAGCTGCACGCCGACGACCTGGAGCTGGGCCGGCTCCCGACGTACTGGATCGAGAACAAAGGGGGGAACAGCTACTGGCACGCCCCCATCCCGCCCCAGGCCGTGGGGGTGCGGCTCCACTACCGATCCGTCGCCGAGAAGGAAGGGTCGGAGACGGCCTACAGCGCCTATCAGGATTCGATCGTCCGCCCCAACCTCCCCGACCGCACGGAGGCGGCGGACCTGCTCTCGCCGACGATCGAGGGCCTGGTGGGGAATCGCCGCATGACGGTGCGGGTCGATTCCCGGGGGTCGACCTACGACGTCTACTTCCCGACCGTCGGCCTGCGTTCGAACGTCCGGCCGAAGGAGGGGGACCTGCCGCAGAGCCGGTCCCACTTCCGCGCGATCGTCGGCGGGCTGGCGGTCGGCCGCCGGCTCGACTGGTTCACGGAGCGATCCGCCTGGGACTCGTTCCAGAACTACTCCGGCGCCACGAACCTGCTCACGACCGAGCTGACCTGGCGCAACGGCCCTATCCGCGTCATCATCACCGACCTGGTGGCCGCGGGGGACGTCGTCCCGTCGAACGCCGCCGGCGCCCGGGCGTCGGGGCAGTACATCAAGCGGTTCCGCCTCAAGAACGAGGGGGCCGAGCCGCGGCAGGCGATCTTCGGCGTCTACGTCCAGGCCGAGGTCAATGGTGGCGTCGGCGACACCGGCCTGAGCTGGCACGACCAGGACCGCGCCCTGCTGGCCATCAACCGCGGCCACGGCCACTCCAACCGCAAGCTGGCGAGGGACTCCACCATCGAGTTCGCCCTGGCGCTGGACCCCCGGGGCGACGTCGACTGCGAGCCCACCGGCCCCAACGAGGCCATCCTCTACCGCTGGATCGACCTCCCCCCCGGCGAGGCGGTCACGATCGACCTCCTGGTCAGCGGCGCCTTCACCGGCTGGCGAGGCGACCAGGGGACGTTCACGCACTGGCTGCGCCCCGCGCTGAACTGGTTCCGCTCGACCGACCTCGACGCGATCGAGCAGGGGACGGCCCGCGAGTGGGACGAGTTCGTGGAGCCGATCCCGACGCTCCAGCTCCCCCGGGCCGCCTACGCCGTGAGCATGCGGCGATCCGCCCTGGCCGCGGCCCTGCACGCCGACCTCGACGAGGGCTCCGTCGCCGCCGGGCTCGACCGCGGGCTCTCCGCCTACTGCTGGCCGCGCGACGCCATCTGGGTCGGCGGGGCGCTGGCCCGGATCGGCCACCCGGAGATCCTCCGGGACGTCCTCCGCTGGCTCGACCGGGTCCGGGCGAACAACCGGCCGTTCCTCTACTGGTTCCAGAAGTATTCCATCGACGGCGTCCCCGAGTGGGAGACGCCGGCCGTCGACCAGACCGCGATGATCCCCTGGGGCCTGGAGCGCTACTACCGCGCCACGGGCGACGCCGCGTTCGTCGCCGAGGTCTGGCCGATGGTCGAGCAGGCCGCGGCCGTCTGCGGCGGCGACTCGGGGGGCCACCCGGGCTTGTTCTTCGACGAGGAGCTGCACCTGATACACTCGGCCGGGATGGGGGACCAGCTCTACGGGCGGTTCCTCTACTCCAACGCCGCGGTCGTCGCCGGCCTCCGGTCGGCCGCCCGGCTGGCGCACGCCCTGGGGCGCGACGACCGGGCCGCGGGCTGGTCCGCCCTGGCCGAGCGGATCTGGCGCGAGGGGATCCTGAAGGAGGTCGCCACCGGCCGCGAGGGCCTGCCGGGCCTGGTCGACCCGGAGACCGGCCGGTTCCTGTCGGGCCGGCGGACGTCGATGCTCCGGGGGCTCTGGACCCGCGACCCCGCGTTCCTCGCCGATCGCTCGGCCGTGGTCGACGTCAACGCGCTGGCCCTGGGGACGCCCTTCGGCCTCCTCCCCGCGAACGACCCCCGCCTGCTGAAGACCGCCGAGACGATCCTCCGCTCCAACCCGCCGCGCACCACCAGCACCGAGGGGGACGTCCTCTCGCGGATGTCGTATCCGTCCTCGGCCCGTCCCCGCTCCGGCCGCGCCGGCGAGCCGCAGGAGATCTCCGGACTGGCCACGTTCTGGATGATCCGATACCTCATCGACCTGGGCCGCGAGACCGGCCAGGGGCGGCACTGGACGCGGGCCGTCGCCATGATCGACGCCCTCCTCGGCCGCCTCGGCCCGCTCGGGCTCCTCCTCCGGGCCGGGGGCCGGTCGCAGGAGTCGGCCCGCATCGCCACCACCCCCGGCGGCATCGCCTGGGGGCTGCACGCGATGATGATCGAGACGATGCTCGACCTGGTCGGCCTGGAATACGACGCCGTCGACCGCCGCCTCCAGCTCCGGCCGATCCTCGTCGGGTCGTGGCCCCACACGGGGGTCTCGCGGCCCTTCCCCTGCGGCGAGGTCGCGTATCGCCTCGAACGGCCGCTGGGGGGCGCGGTCCACCGGCTGACCTTCGAGGCGAAGCTCTCGACCCCCGTGACGCTCGACGTCTCCGTCACCTGCCCCGGCCTGACGGAGCTGGGCCCCTGGCAATCCTCCGCCGGCTCGGGCCCGCCCGAGTTCGACCCCCGCACCGGCCGCGTCCGCTGGACGGCCCGCCTGGAGGCGGGCGAGCATCGCGCCTCGTGGACCTGGGGCTGACGGCGGCCTTCGCGAACCCCGAGGCGATCTCGATCGTCTAGAAGGGTCGACGGATCATCATGCGCCTCGCCGAGGCGCCGCGAACATGAGGTGCCTGCTTGCTCCCGCGGTACGCCACGAACCGGGCGTTGACGGTCATCCTGGTCACGGTGACCCTCGACGCCGTCGGCCTGGGGCTGGTCCTCCCCGTCCTGCCGACGCTGCTGAGGGAGGTCTCGCACCTCAAGGACGTCGAGGGCCATTACGGCGTCTTCCTGGCCGTCTACGCGCTGATGCAGTTCCTCTTCTCGCCGATCCTCGGCGCGCTGAGCGACCGCTTCGGTCGCCGGCCGGTGCTGCTGGTCTCGCTGGCCGGGGCGGCGATCGACTACCTGATGATGGCGTTCGCGCCGACGCTCGCGCTGCTCTACGTCGGCCGGGTCGTCGCCGGCATCACCGGCGCGAACATGGCCGTGGCCACGGCCTACCTGGCCGACATCTCCGACGAGGAGGAGCGGACCCGTCGCTACGGGTTCCTCAACGCCTGCTTCGGCGTCGGCTTCGTGGTCGGGCCGATGATCGGCGGGCTGGTGGGGTCGTACTCCCCCCGCTATCCGTTCCTGGCCGCGGCGCTGTTCAACGGCCTGAACTTCCTGATGGGCGTGTTCGTCCTGCCCGAGTCGCACAAGGCCGGGCGCAAGGCGTTCGAGCCGTCGCACCTGAACCCGTTCCGCTCGCTGGGGTGGGTCTTCGGCATGCGGTCGGTGATGCCGCTGGTGCTGGTCTTCTCAATCCTCTGCTGCGCCTGGCAGGTCCCGAATGCGCTCTGGGTGATCTACGGCCAGGACCAGTTCGGCTGGGACACGCGGACCGTGGGGCTGAACTTCGCGTGCTTCGGGCTGCTGCACGCGCTGTCCCAGGCGTTCCTGACCGGCCGGCTCTCGGCGCGGTTCGGCGACCGCGGGGCGCTGATGATCGCCCTCATCGTCGACGCCGCGGCGTACCTGACGATGGCGACGATCAGCAAGGGCTGGATGGCCTTCGCGCTCTGCATCCCGATGGCGATCGGCTCCATCGCCGTCCCGGCGCTCCAGTCGCTCCTCTCCAAGCAGGTCGACGAGGGCCAGCAGGGCGAGTTGCAAGGGACGCTCGTGAGCATCGAGAGCCTGGCGTCCGTGGTCGGCCCGCTCCTCGTCGTGAGCCTCTACGCGGCGACCAAGACCACGACCCCGGGCGTCTCCTGGCTCGCCTGCGCCGGCATCTACCTCCTCTGCATCCCGATCTTCTGGTTCGGGCGGAAATCCGGGGCGGAATCCTCCCAAGATCCGGCGGCGACCGGCGAATACCAGCCGTGCGGGCCCGCGACCGACGAGGTCCTGCGATGAGGGGGGCGATCGCGATGGACGGCGGATTCGTGATGATGATGGTCTTCGCGATGCTGACCGTGAGCGCCATCCAGCGGGATCAGGCTCCCGGCGACGAGGCGAAGAAGGCGGAGCGGCAGCGGAAGTTCCGGGCGACGGCTGTGATCCTCGCCGGCGTGGGGGCGTTGGCCTACGCGGCCCTCCTGGCGATCATGTCCCTCGCCCTGCTCTACGACCTGACCTTCGGGCATGGCCCCCGCTCGCTGCTCCTGTTCCTGATGGTCCCCGGGCTGGCGGCGGCTTCCGCCCTGCTCGCCTGGATCGGCCTGCTGCTGCTCCGCGACAAGGACCTCCACAGTCGCCTGGCGCGGGCGTGCGCCGCGGCCTACGAGGCGTTCTTCGAGCCGATCCCCGAGGGTGCCAAGCCGAAGCCCGCCCGGGGCGAACACGACCTGGATTGAAGCCATCACGTGGCCGATTGAAGCCGCATCGCCACCGGAGGCGGGTCCCATGACGGGCCGGGAATTCCTCTTTTTCATGATCGGCGTCCTGTTCTGCAACATGCTTCGCGCCTTCCGTGAACAGTCCCTGCCGGACGGAGCGAAGCCGGGCCCCGCCGCGGAGGAGGAGGGGTCGAACGCGCCTCCAGGCCGCCCGCTCCTCCAGGTCCCGATCTGGCCGTTCTGCCTCCTTGGGGCGGGCTGGCTGGCGATGGTCGAGTTATATGTCCTCGGCATGCTGTTTTTCTGGAACGATCGATGGGATTCCGGCCTGTACCTCGTCATCGGGGGCCTGGCCGTGGGCTCGGCCATGTTGGGTTTGATCGGGCTGGTACTCCGCGACGAGGGCCTGCCCCGCCGCGTGGGGAGGAGGTGGGGAGTATTGTTCGCAAAGGCCCCCGTGAAGCCGAAGCCCGCCCGACACGACCTGGATTGAAGCCGTCGCTCCAAGAATCGCCCGGCCGGGGCGAATAACCGACGGCCCCCGCACGGAACGAGGGCGCGTCGACATTCCCGGGAGACGTTTCATGAGCACCACCTCCGCGCGGGCCCTCGGGCTCGCCTCCTCGGCCCCCTCCGCCCTCGCCGTGGCGGCCGGGGCTCTCGCGTCCTTCGGGGCCGCCGGCCTGATGATCGGGGCGAGGGCCGGCGTCATGTTGCTGCTCGCCTCGGCCGCGTGCGCGGCGCTGGCGTGGCGGCTTTCGAAGCCCGCCCCGGTCGACCGCATCGGCGACCGCGTCGCGCGGGCGTCCCGGGCGGCCGTCCACGCCTTCAAGACGCCTTCGGGGCCCGTCCCGCCGATCCGGTTCCTGGACGAGCGCCGGGAGGTGGCGAACCGCCTCCGCCGCGCCAGCGACGCCGGCCGGACGCGACTGGCCGCGGCCCTCCACCGGGCGGCTTACGTCGTGGCCCCGACGCGGGATTGATCCCGCGGCCGCGGTGTGGTCGACTCGATGACGGCCCGTGAGCCCATCGTCGACCCTCCCCGCGAGCCCGCCCCATGAACCTCCCCGCCCCGCTCCGCCGCGCCCTCTGGGAAACCTGGGAGTTCTCGACCGTCGCCCTCGGCTGGTACGCGCTCCTGGCGGGGCTCGCCTGGGCGGCGTTCTACGTCGTCTGGCGACGGGCGATGTCCCGGCGCAAGATCCACCCGAGGCCCCCGGCGCGGGGGCAGGTCTCGCGGGAGGTGCGGCTGTCGCTGATGAGCCTGCTGATCTTCGGGCTCGTCAGCGGGGCCGTCGTCCTGATCCGGCCCCTGGGGATCCGGACTCAGCTCTACAACCCGATGGACCTGCACGGCTGGGGCTGGTACTACGCGAGCGTCGTCGTCTGCATCTTCGTCCACGACGCCTACTTCTACGCCACCCATCGCCTGATGCACCACCCCCGGCTGTTCCGGCCGGTCCACCGCGCGCACCACCTGTCCAACAACCCCACCCCCTGGGCCGCCTACAGCTTCAGCGCGTGGGAGGCCCTCGTGCAGGCGATGATCGGCCCGATCCTCGTGTACGCGGTGCCGATGCACTTCTCGGCGTTCCTGCTGTTCATGGTCTGGCAGATCGCCTTCAACGTGATGGGCCACTGCGGATACGAGATCTACCCCCGCTGGTTCCTCCGCACCCCTCTCGGCGCGTTCCTCAACACGCCGACCCACCACGCCATGCACCACGAGAAGGTGACGTCCAACTACGGCCTCTACTTCAACCTCTGGGACGGCGTCTTCGGGACCAACAACCCGGCGTATGAAGAGCGGTTCGCGCAGGTGACGGGGCCGGCCGGTGAAGCTTAAGGCCGGCATCCATCGCCCCTCGGTGGTGTGCAGCGAGGAGTTCAGATTAATTCAGCATATTTTGCTGGACCGTTCGCCGGCTTATGAGTAGCTTTGGGGACGGCAAATCCCGGGCGAGTCGTGCCGCCCCAGCTAGCCGACCGGAATGGTCGCGCCCGATCCCGTGAGTCGATGGAGCTTGCGATGGCCTCCCCCCATGCGCGCCGCTTCTTGGCCCTCTCGGCGGTGCTTCTCGTCGGATGCGGAGGATCCGGCCCCCCCCCCATTTGTGGAAGCGGGAGAGCCGCCCACGCCGACGTTGATCTCTGACGGAGACTCTCGGCACAGCTTTGGGACGGTGATCTCTTCGGGGAGCGCGAGTCGGGAGCACCGGTATCGGCTCGTCAATCCTACGGACCGCACGATCGAGATCGTCGAGTTCATCAATCAGAAGCCTTGCTGCGGGGCGGTTCGGATCGACCGGCAAAGCCTGGGGCCGGGCGAATCGGCCGCCGTCGATGTGACTTTGAGGATCGGCGAGACGTTCGGCGAGGTCTCCCACGCGACTCGGATCGTGACCGACCTGCCCGCGGTCCCGGAGGTCGTCCTGCGGACCTCGGCCTTCGCGATCCCCGCCGTACGCATCGAGGAGGCCGACGGGTCGCAGCCCGCCTCCCTGCCGGCCGGGGGGCCGCCGGTCCGCATCTCCTTCCGCGTGGTCGCGATCGGCGCTCCTGAAGAGCCTCCTGTGGACCTGGATCGCGTGGAGTTGCGCTCCGCCTCTTCCGGCGTGGCGTGGGACGGCCCGAAGTATGCCCATGATGCGGAGGCCGGGTTCGTCGCGCAGGCCAGGAGGCTCGTCGCGACGCTCGACTCGTCGGCCGGGCCCGGCCCGCATCGGGATGAGTTCTCGCTCCAACTCGGCGAGCGGATCCTCGGGCGACGGGCCCTCTCCTGGGAGGTCGTCCTCCCGCTCCGGGTCTCGCCGAAGGTGATCGTGGTCGCGCAGGATCGGCGCGACATCCGATTCCGGGTCCAGGCCCAGGATCAGACCCCATTCCGCATCACGAGGATCACGAGGGGTGATATCGAGGTCCCCTTTCGGACAGGCGTGGACCGCGACTCGCCGGCCCAGGAGGTCGAACTCGACTCGTTTCCGGAGCCCTCGCTCGCCAAGGGCGTGGTCTGCGTGTTCACGACCCATCCCGATCAGCCGAGGATCGACATTCCCTTCGTATCAATCGACTGCCCCCCTGCATGGGGCCGTCCGGAGGCGTTGTGATGCGAATGAATCGGGGACCACTGTTCGGGACGGACCGTTCGCGACGAGCCTTCACCCTGATCGAGCTGATGGTCGTCGTCTCGATCATCGGCCTGCTGATCAGCCTGACCTTGCCGGCGGTGCAGTCCGCCCGCGAGGCGTCCCGGCGGGCCGCCTGCGCGAACAACCTCAAGCAGATCGGGCTGGCGCTCCACGCCTACGCGGCGTCGCATCGGTGTTTCCCCCTCAACTGGGGCGACCCGAGGACCGACCCCGAACGGGGGCGTCCCTGGGTGATCGGTTCGCGATCCTACTCCGCCCTCTGCCGCCTGCTGCCGCACCTCGAACGACGGCCGCTGTACGACTCGATCAACTTCCTGGTTGAGAATTTCCCCGCCGAGGGGCCCGCCCCGTATCCCCAGAACGTCACGGCCTTCGGCACGAGCGTCTCGACGTACCTCTGCCCGTCCGACGGCCGGAGCCGTTCCGCCCCCTTCGGATGCAGCTATCGCGGCAATTACGGGGTGGGGCCCCATGCCGCGACCTCGCGGGAGACGCAGGACAGCGGCAACGGCTTCTACACGTTCCCCGGGGTGACCGGGCCGCAGTCCTTCCCCGACGGCCTCTCGCACACCGTCGCCTACAGCGAGCGGCTGCTGGGATCGGGGCCCGACGGCGGATCCTCCACCGCCCGAGACCTGGGGAACATCCTGGTGGCGGATTACTGCATCACCAGGGACGCGGATTACGCCCTCTCCTGCTCCAAGCTGGCCGCGACGCGAGACTTCCCCGCCCGCCGCGACGCCGGCTTCACCTGGTCCTACGGCGACTTCGGATGCGCGGCCTATTGCCACGCCCAGGAGCCGAACGGGCCCATCCCGGACGCGATCGCCGCCGGGCCCTGGATGGGGATCGTGACGGCCCGCAGCGCCCACGCCGGCGGCGTCGAGAGCCTCATGGGCGACGGCTCGGTGAGACGCATCATCGCATCGATCGCCCGCCCGGTGTGGCGCGCGCTCGGCACCCGCAACGGCGACGAACTGGTCGAGTGACCGACCGGGTCGCTCGACCTCACGAACCAACGGCCCTCGTGCGAGGCCTGTTCTTCCCCGGAGGCGATTGGAAAAAGCTGGCCGTCCCGGAGTTTGGGGCGGCCATCCTAACGTCCTTCCCCCCTGGCGGGGGAAGGTGGCCCGCAGGGCCGGATGAGGGGGAGGACGAGCGCGACGGCCGTCGGGTCCCGAGCCGGTCGGACGGGCCTTCGGATTCCGACGGAGCCGGTGCTTCGCGTCCCCCTCATCTGACCGCTTCGCGGTCTGTCTTCCCCCGCGAGGGGGGAAGACCGGCGTCATCGCAGGCCGCCCCAAAATCCGGAACGATCAGGGAAAAAGGAGATCCCGATGGATGGCAACCGGAAGTGGCTGATCCTGCCGGGCGGCGCCCTGGCCCTTGTGTGCGCGATCGTCGGCCTGCAATCGACGGGGCGAGCTTCTCTGAGCGCCCAGGAGATGGCCTCGCTCCGAGGGGCCAACCCGAACCTGGTCCTGTTCCAGGACTCCTGCGATCAACTCAACGGGATCACGCCCTGCTTGCGATACGGCCAGTTCTGCACGACCTGCGAGACGAACGCCTTCGTCAACACCCGAGGGAGTTCGACGGGCGGGTACAACGCCGGCACGGGCGTGGGCGCCTGCGGCAGCATGTTCTACGGCGTCTGCACGTCGCAACTGGTGTGTGCAAAAGGGGAGCAGGAAGGGAAGTGCACGATTGATCCCCCAAATTCTCCCACGGTCCAGTAGTGAAGCATGATATGGCGCGAGTTCGCTGGCCCGTGATTCAGTGCGTGCGATCGCTCCTGCGAGGATGGTCGTCAGTTTCATGCTCCTCGATCCCGCTCGCCCGTTCGCCTTGGCGTCGAGATCGAGAAGCTTTCGTACATCCTTTCTCGAAGGGAGTCTCCCGATGCTCGCGCTGATGCTCACCCTCTTGATCGCCGAGACACCCACCGACGACCCTGCGAAGGCCGACGCGAGACGGCTCCTGGAAACGATCGAGGCGCTCCAGCAACCGATCGAAGATTTTCGATGCGAGTTCGAAGGGGAGATGAAGCTCAAGAATCAGGCCGCCGAAGGGGTCAAGCTCGGCGAGGACGGCCTGTTGGAAACCTTCAGCGGCGTGTTCACGTGGCGGCGGGGGGGAGACACCCACAACGACAGCCTCAAGCGGAACGGGGCCGACGGCACCATCATGAGGCAGAACCTCATCGTCCGGGTCAAGGAGAACCAGGCCGAGGAGTATTATCGCCAGAACGACGCCCCCATCGGATACTCCGTCATCAAGGATCCGAGGGAAGTCAACCCCTGGTCCTCCGGTTCCTACGGGGATATCTTCCTGATCGACAAGATGAAGCGCGACGTGGCGGACGAGGGGCTGTCGGCCACCGTGCGAGACGACGAACTGGAAGGGCGGCCGGTCAAGGTCCTCACGATCGCGGTCGATATGGGGGACGAGAAGGACATCAATGTGATGAGCTATTGGATCGACTTGCGCCGGAGCGGCCAGGTGATCCGCCAGGACGCCTACATGAGCGACGTCGTGGCGGCCCGTCACGACATCGTCCTCTCTCCTTTCAAGGTGGGCGACGCCGAGGTGTGGATGCCCACGTCCGGGGAGTTCGTCGGTCGTGCGGCGGGGGCCGGCGAGGGGGCCTTCGTGGCCTCGGAGCCCACGGTGCTCTCGTCGACGCGCGTCGTCGAGGGGACGATGGAGTTCAACCGGCGTCCCGGCCGGGAGGAGTTCACCATGAAGTACAAGCCGCGCACGCCGATCTCCGACCACCTGAAGCAACTGACCAGCGAGTTTGGCGACCAGAAGATCCCTTCACGCCCCAAGCCGGCGGACGCGCGTCGGATGCTTGAGGAGCAGGTGGCGAAGGCGGACGAGCAGGCGTCGGGATTGGTGACCGCGATTTACGACGAAGGCGACTGGACGCGATGGCTCCCCTGGGCGTTCGGGGTCGTCGCGGTGGCGTCGGTCTTCGGTCTCTGGGTCCAGAGGCGGGGGGGCTGAATGAATCTCGATCGCAGGAGGAAGCGGCCCACGGCCCTCAGGCCGGGCGGAAGGTCGTTCGGGATCGCGGCCGGATGCCTCGTCTCGACGCTCTTTATCCTGGCGGTCGGGGCGACGCGGGCGGAGGAAGGGACGACCCAACTCGACTGCGGGGCGAACTCCCTCTTCGTGCTGCTCAAGTTGGAAGGGCGGGACGTCTCGGTCGAGCGCCTGGACGCCGCCTTGCCCCCCCGCCGGCCGGGGGGCTATTCCATGGCGGAACTCTCGGCCGCGTCGAGTTCCCTGGGCCTGAACCTGGCGGGGGAACGATTCACGGGCCCGGTCGTGAATCTCGATCGGCCGGCGATCGCGCTGTTCAACGACAAGGAAGGGGGACACTTCCTGGCCCTGCGCCCCGTCGGCGTCACCGGGACGATGGCCCAGGTGATCGATCCTCCCCATGCCCCTTCGATCATGGACCTCGACCAGTTGACCTCTCGACCGGGCTGGACGGGGTGCGTCCTCGTCGCTCGCCCGTGGGCGCGAGTCCGTGACGCGGCGCCCTGGGTCTCCGGCGCGGCGGCTTGCCTCTTGCTGGCCGCCGGACTGCGACGACGCCGAAGGTAGCGGGCTCCCCCGCCTGGGTTTCTTAACAGTCGTTTAGGCGTCTCGGGGAGTGCCATTCGGGTCAGAGCTGGGTCTCGGCGATCTCGATGGCCTTCAGCAGGCCGCTGGCCTTGTTGACGGTCTCCTGGTACTCGTCGGCGGGGACGCTGTCGTAGACGACGCCGCCGCCGGCCTGGACGTAGGCGGTGTCGCCCTGCATGACGAGGGTCCGCAGGGCGATGCAGGTGTCCATGTTGCCGGTGAAGTCGATGTAGCCGACGGCCCCGGCGTAAGGCCCGCGCTTGGTGGGCTCCATCTCGTCGATGATCTCCATCGCCCGGATCTTCGGGGCCCCGGAGACCGTCCCCGCCGGCAGGCCGGCGCGGAGGGCGTCGAACGTCGTCTTGCCCGCCTTCAGCTTCCCCGTCACGTTCGACGTGATGTGCATGACGTGGGAGTACCGCTCCACCTTCATCACGTCCGACAGCACCACCGAGTCGTACTCGGCGACGCGGCCGACGTCGTTGCGGCCCAGGTCGACGAGCATGATGTGCTCGGCCCGCTCCTTGGGGTCGGCGACCAGCTCCTCGGCGAGCGCCTGGTCCTCGGCGTCGTCCTTGCCGCGGCGGCGGGTGCCGGCCAGGGGGCGGATCGTGACGGCCCCCTCCTCCACCCGCACCAGGATCTCCGGCGAGCTGCCGATGAGCTGGAAGTCGTCGAACGTGAGGTAGAACAGGAACGGGCTGGGGTTCACGACCCGGAGCACGCGGTAGACGTCGAAGGGCTTCGCCGTCGTCTTCAGCTCGAACCGCTGCGAGGGGACGACCTGGAAGATGTCGCCCGCCTTGATGTACTCCTGGCAGCGCCGGACGACGTCCTCGTAGCCCTCGCGGGTGAAGTTGGACTTCGGGATGCGCGTGATCGGGCCCGAGGCGTCGATGTCGCGGAGCGGGAGCACTTCCGCAGGCTCGCCGAGCCGCCCCACCAGCTCGTCGACGCGGGCGCAGGCGGCGTCGTAGGCGGCCTTCAGGTCGCCTCCGGGCTCGACGTGCGCCTGGGCGACCACGAGCACGGTCTTCCGGATGTGGTCGAACAGCACCATCCGGTCGAAGAACGAGAACGAGAGGTCGGGCAGGTTGCGGTCGTCCGCCGGGACGTCCGGCAGGCGCTCGGTGTAGCGGACGGCGTCGTAGGCCGCGTAGCCGACCGCGCCGCCGGTGAACCGCGGCAGCCCCGGGACGTGCGCCGCGCGGTGGCGGTCGATCAGCGCCTCCAGCTCGGCGAAGGGGTCGGCCGACTGATATCGGCGCTCGGAGCCGGGTCGGCCGGGGTCGGAGACGACGACCCGGTCGCCGCGGGCTTCGAACCGCAGGAACGGCTCGGTGCCGAGGAAGCTGTAGCGGCCGACCTTCTCCCCGCCGACCACGCTTTCGAAGAGGAACGAGGGGGCCCGGCGCTCGATCCGGCGGAAGGCGGAGACCGGCGTGAGGTCGTCGCCGACGAGCTGCCGGAAGACCGGGACGCAGGCCGCCGAGCCGGCGCGGGCGGCGAAGTCCTCGAAGGAAGGTCGGTGGGTGCTCATGGCGGGTGGCGGGTCCCAGGGTCCGAGGCGCAAGGCGTGTCCGTGAGTACGTTAGCAGCCCGCGCCGGGCTCGACAAGCCGGCCCGAGGCGTCGAGCCTGACGGTCGCCGCGACGGCGAGGTTCGCGGGCGTCGGCCGGCCTCCCGGTTCCTTGACACCCCACCGGGGTCAATTAGAATGAATTCCGCGGCACTGGCCGACCGAGATCGCGAGGGCGTCGCACGCTCGAACCGGGATCCCCCCCGTCGGGTCCCCCGGGCCACGGCCCGTCGCCAGTCTTGCGGGAGCTGGCGGAGGTACGACCCATGAAATGCCAGAAGTGTGCGAAGCCGGCCACCTTCCACATCACCGACATCGTCTCCAAGGGGAAGCACGAGGAGTTCCACTTCTGCGACGAGCACGCGCGCCAGCACCTCGCCCCCGCCGAGGAGGCCCCCGAGGCCCCGCCGATCGGCGAGCTGGCCAAGAAGCTGGCCGGCGTCCCCGGCGCGGGGGGCCCGGCGATGCGCGAGTCGTCCGCGGCCGACAAGCAGGTCTGCCCCGTCTGCCAGATCACGTTCCTGGAGTTCCGCAACACCGGGAGGCTCGGCTGCCCCTACGACTACGAGGTCTTCCGCGACGAGCTGATGCCGCTGCTGGAGAGCGTCCACGGCGAGACCCGGCACTCCGGCAAGGTCCCCCGCCGGGCGCCCCGGAACACCCAGCAGCAGACCACGCTCATCCAGCTCCGCAACGAGCTGAAGCGGGCCGTCGCCGCCGAGGACTACGAGGCCGCCGCCCGGCTCCGCGACAAGATCAAGGGGATCGAGCAGGAGCAGGCGTGACCGCCCCCCGGGGCGGCGGACCGAGACGAAGGCGGGGCCGGCGATGACGTGTCAACGATGCCAGGACGAGGCCGTCGTCCACCTGACCGAGCTGGTCGACGGCCGCCGCCGGGAGCGCCACCTCTGCGCCGCCTGCGCCCGCGAGGCCGGCCTGGTCCTCCCCGACGCCCCGGCCGACCTCGGGCTCGACGGCGTGCTGGAGGCCCTGATCAAGAAGCACGTCGGCGAGCTGGTGGGGGAGCTGGCCGAGTCGAGCTGCCCGGACTGCCGGCTCCGCTACGTCGACTTCCGCACCGGCGGCCGGCTGGGCTGCCCGCAGGACTACCAGGTCTTCCGCGAGGGGCTCCTCCCCATGCTCCAGCGGTTCCACGGGGCCACCCGGCACGTCGGCAAGCGGGCCCGCAGCCGCCCCGGCGCCGCGCTGCGGCTGCGGCTCCGCTCGCGGCTCCGCCAGGCCGTCGCCCGCGAGGACTACGAGGAAGCCGCACGCCTCCGCGACCAGATTCGCCCGAAGGATCAACGCGCATGACACTGGACGACCTGACAGGCACCTCCGGCGAATGGCTCCGCGGCACGGGGCCCGAGAGCGACATCGTGATGTGCTCCCGGATCCGGCTGGCCCGCAACCTGGCCGACTTCCCCTTCACCAACCGCGCCAGCCGGAGCGAGAAGGCCGGGATCGAGTCCCAGGTCCGGTCGGCCGTCGAGTCTTCCGGCCTGGACGCCGCCTACTTCGACGTCAACGCCCTGTCCAACCTCGACCGCCAGTTCCTGGTGGAGCGCCAGATCATCTCCCGCGAGCTCGCCGGCGGCGAGGGCCCGCGGGGCGTCGCCGTGACGCCCAAGGAGAACATCTCCATCATGGTGAACGAGGAGGACCACCTCCGCATCCAGTACATGCTCTCCGGCTTCCGGCTCCACGAGGTCTGGGAGAAAATCAACGCCCTGGACGACCAGCTCGAGGAGGACATCGCCTACGCCTACAGCCCGTCGCTGGGCTACCTCACCGCCTGCCCCACCAACGTCGGCACCGGGATCCGCGTCGGCGTGATGCTCCACCTGCCGGGCATCGTGGCGAACAAGGGGATCGACAAGGTCTTCCGCGCCCTCCAGAAGATCAACCTGGCCGTCCGCGGCCTCTACGGCGAGGGCTCGCAGGCGTTCGGCGACTTCTACCAGGTCTCCAACCACCAGACGCTCGGCAAGAGCGAGGAGGAGATCATCCGGATGCTCACCGACGTCGTCCCCCAGGTCCTCCAGTTCGAACGCCAGGCCCGCCAGGAGCTGGTCACCGGCCGCCGACAGCACCTCCACGACCAGGTCTCGCGCGCCTACGGCGTCCTCAAGACGGCCCAGACCATCTCCAGCGAGGAGACCATGCTCCTCCTCTCCAGCGTCCGCATGGGGATCAACCTGGGGCTGATCGACGACCTCTCCATCTCCACCGTCAACGAGCTGTTCATCCAGACCCAGCCCGCGTTCCTCCAGAAGCTCCGCGGCGGCGAGCTGGGAGTGGAGGAGCGCAACGTGGCGCGGGCGTCGTACCTCCGCAGCCGCCTGGCCAACGGCCGCGTCGTCGACGACGATTGACCCCCGGCCCGGCCCCGGACGCCCCGAACTCCCGGACGACAGGACCGACGCGTTGCCATCCTTCAGCTTCGACATCGACCCCTACGCCGTCCTCGGCGTCACCAGCGACGCCTCGCTCCAGGAGATCCGCGACGCCTATCGGGCCAAGTCCAAGAAGTACCACCCGGACGCCGGCGGCGAGGACTGGAGCTTCCGCATCCTCGCGCAGGCCTATGAGCTACTGAGCACCAACCGCGTCATGCAGGCCACCCGCGCCGAGGCGCCGCGCCGCCCCGCCGCGCCGGAACACCCGCCGCACGCCCACGCCCACGCCCGCGACCCGCACGCCAGGCCCGAGCCCAAGTCCGAGTCGGTCTACGCCGGCATCGTGGACAAGGACGTCCCCGCCCATCGCCGCGCGGCCGTCGAGCTGCTGAGCGTCCGCTACCTCTGGGACCACGCCTCCTACCTCTGGCTCACCCAGAAGTCGTCCGACGACGAGCGTTTCCTGAGCTGCTCCATCAACGTCGCCTGGCCGGACCGGTCCCAGGGCCCGTTCCACCTCGACCCGGCCGAGGAGTCCGAGATCCTCGCCTCGCTCGCCGAGGTCTTCGACCACCTGGTCCTGGCCACCCGCGCCGTCACCTCGCGCAGCCACGTCGACGACGACGGCTTCTCCGGCTGGCTCACCTACAGCAGCTTCGACCGCACCTGGAAGGCCGTCCGCCAGCTCCAGGAGGCCCTCCACTCGCGGAACCTCGGCCTCCGCCAGTGGTCCCGCGACCTGTTCATCCCCCGGAGCTGGAGCTGATCCGAACGGCCGACCGGCCCCGCGCTACACTTCCCGACACGCCTTGACGATCCTCATCAGGTCGAAGACGAGCCTCCGGGTCGCCAGGGGTCTGCGCCAGTAGATCCGTAGCGGACACCAGATGTAGACCTCCCCCGGCGGGCGGGTCGGATCGTAACCCATGCCGAGCCCGATCGGGCCCCGGCTCAGGGCGCAAACGCGTACAGCGTCGTCCTCGCAAACCTCTTCGATCAGGAACCCGGCCCGCCCCGCCCTCTCCAGAATGGCGGGCCAGCACTCGGCGGGGACTGAATCGACGCAGGCGATCAAGCCCATAGAGACGCGTCACCGATCAGGGTGGGGTGATGGAGGGGGTCGCCCCGCGCTTGTCGTAGTCGACGTAGGGGTCGGCGGCCTGGCCCCCCTTGAGCTTGGCGAGGATCGGCCCGATCAGGACCTCGGGGACGAACGGCTTGAGGGCGTCGGCCCCGCCGAACTTCGCGACCTGGCGGACGAGCGAGCTGGAGACGTGCGAAAACTGGCCGTCGGCCATCAGGAAGACGGTCTCGATCTCCGGGTCGAGCTTCTGGTTCGTCAACGTCATGCCGAACTCGTATTCCATGTCGGTCAGCGTGCGGAGGCCGCGGAGGATCACCCGCGCGCCGATGCGCCGGACGTACTGGACGGTCAGCTCCTCGAACGCCTCGACGGAGACGTTGTCGAACGGCTCGACGACGAGCTCGGCCAGCGCGATGCGCTCCTCGACCGTGAACATCGACGTCTTGGTCGGGTGCACGCCGATCCCGACGACCAGGTGGTCGAACAGGGCCCGGCCGCGGCGGATCACGTCGAGATGGCCGAGGGAGATCGGGTCGAACGTGCCGGCGAAGACGGCCGTCCGGTGCGGGGCCCGCTGGAGTTCGCACGGTCGCATCAGGAATCCTTTCCGGTTCGGGCCGCGACGAGGGCGTCGCGGAGGCGGCGGAGGTCGCCGGCGTCGGTGTAGACGTGGGGGCTCAGCCGCAGCCGGCCCCGTCGGCACGAGGCGACCACCTCCCGGGCCTTCAGAACCGCGACCGCCGCGTCGGGGTCGACGCCGTCGGCCGCGGCCGTGACGATCGCCGACCGCTCCTCGGGCCGCGACGGCCCGGTGACGCGCCAGCCGGCCTCGGCGACGGCCGCGCGGACGGCCTCCGCCCGGTCCAGCAGCCGCGCCGAGAGCGCCGCGGGGCCGATCTCGCGGAGCAGGCTCATGCTCGCGGCGAAGCCCTGGAGCCCCGGCATGTTCCAGGAGCCCCCCTCCCACCGCCGAGCGTCGGGCTTGAGGGTGAAGTCCAGCCCGCCGGCCGCGAACGATCCCACAACGCTATTCCAGCCCACGCCGATCGGCCGCAGCCGCTCGATCCACTCCCGACGGACGTACAGGAAGCCCGCCCCCTCCGGCCCCAGCAGCCACTTGTGGGAGTCGGCCGCGGCGAAGTCGACGGGCGTCTCGCGCACGTCCAGCTCGAACGGGCCGAGGCCCTGGATGGCGTCGACGAAGAAGGCGACGCCGCGCTCGCGGCACAGGGCCCCGAGGGCGTCCAGGTCGTTGCGGAAGCCGGTGGCGAACTCGACGTGGCTGACGGCCAGGACGCGGGTCCGGCCGTCCATCGCGTCGCGGACGTCGTCGATCAGGACGCGGTCGTCGCGCGAGGGGACCAGGCGCGTCTCCACGCCGCGGTCGGCCAGGTTCATCCAGGGGTAGACGTTGGAGGGATACTCGTCGGCCGGGACGACGACGTTGTCGCCGGGCCGCCAGGGGAACCCCTCGGCGACCAGGCCGATGCCGTGGGTCGTGTTGGCGACGAACGCGATCTCGGCCGGCTCGGCCCCGATCCAGCCGGCCAGGTCGCGGCGGAGGCCGTCGACCTTGCCGCCGAACCTGGGCCACTCGACCGAGCCGTTCACGGCCTGGTTGTCGGCCCACTGGCCGACGGCCATGGCGGCGCGATGCGGGATGGGGGCGACGGCCGCGTGGTCGAAGTAGGCCCAGGTCTCGGCGAGGGGGAACTCGGCCTCGCGGATCGCCGCCCAGTCGATGCCCATCCCGACCTCGCTCAACGCCGGGCGCTCTTGCCGATGATGAAGACGGCCAGGGCGGCCAGGATGCAGGTCCCGGCGTAGCCGTCGAGCGGGCGGCCTTCCGACGCCCCCTCGGCCCCGGGATCCTCCTGCGCCCGCGCGACGCCCGTCGCGCCCGAGAGCCCCAGGCCGAGGGCCAGCATCCCGGCGGCGATCGCGAGGGTCCATCGACGTCGATTGGCGTTCATCGTTCGCGTTCCTTGACGGGCTTGGGACGTTGGGGCGATTCGGCGAGCATGGGGAGCCATTCGGAGAGCGGCCGGACGCGGCGGCGGAACGCCCGGCGGGCCATCGCCACCGCCTTCCAGGCCGGCCCCCGCGACCGCAGGTGGGCGAGGTAGTCGTCCAGCCCCACGGCCCAGAAGCGGTAGGCCAGGCCCCGGAACTCGAACGCCCCGGCGTGGCGAGGGAGCCCGAATTCCTGGACGGCCTCGGCGTAGGCGAAGGCCAGGATCGGCCGGAAGCCGGGACCGAACAGCTCGCCCCAGCGGACCAGGCCGTCGAGGTCGTCGGTCGTGACCCAGTTCTCCCAGTCGCGACGCCCGCGGCGGTCGCGGGCCCGCTTCCCCTTCACCTCGACCACCAGGTTCTCCGCGAATCGAGGATACAGCAAGAAGTCGGGGTTCTTCACCCCCCCATCGCCGAAAATCGCCCGCTTCGCCTCGTCGACCGCCACGCACGGCACCCTCAGCGCGCGGACGTACGCCTCGAACGCGGCCTCGTAGTGGTTGGAGCGGATGGCCATGGGACGACGCCGGCGATACGGGAATTCTCGTCCCCTCTCCCGCCGGGAGAGGGTAGCCGCGCAGCGGCGGGTGAGGGTCGCCGGAGCGCAGAGTCGCCCACGGCGATCGAGCCCTTCTCCCCTTGAGGGAGAAGGTGGCCCGCAGGGCTGGATGAGGGGTGGCGCGACCGGGGGCCGGCGGACTTCACAGCCCTTGCCGGGCCGGGGATGCGAAGCCGGTCGACCCCTCATCCGGCCTTCGGCCACCTTCTCCCTCAAGGGGAGAAGGATGTTCGGCGTCGGCCCGCCCGGATATCCCTCCCCCGTCATGCCCTCCGAGATCCGACGACCCTCACCCGGCCCTTCGGGCCTGCCCTCTCCCGGCGGGAGAGGGGACGTAAGAACACTCAGAGTATCATAGCTCGGCCGTCACGGTATCGTCACGATCGGCAGCAATTCCGGCTTCCTGGGCGCGGGCGGCTTGCGACGCGGCGGCAGCAGGGCGGCGGCGTACTCCCAGACCTGCTCGGGGGCCTCGAACACCTTGTCGAACGACCAGTCGTCGTCGTATTCGCAGTCCTTGGTGGTGTACTCGCGGCAGATCTTGGGGCGGTCGTGGTAGATGGCGCAGCGGTGGTCCGGGAGGAGGTACTGGCAGTCGGACGAGACGAGGAGGTACCACGTCTCCTCATGGACGTAGACCATCGTCCGGCCGTGGGCCAGGTACCATCGGATGGCGTCGTAGTCGTCCCAGCCGGTCGGCGTCTCCAGGGGGGTTGAGAAGTAGCGGCAGCACTTGCCGGTGCAGTGGTCGCACAGGCTCTCGCCGGGCTTCAGCTCGTCGCGGCGGGGCTTGCGCGGGGGCGGCGGGAGGGGCGGGGTCGATTTGGGCCTGGGCATCGGCGGGCGTCCCCGGGGTCGGTCAGTCCTGGGTGTTCTGGCGGTTGCGGAAGCGGGTGCTGACGCGGACCAGGAAGCGATGCTCCTCGTCGGTCAGCGCGGCCTTCCCCTCGCGGTGGAGCTTGTCCAAGATCTCGTCCATCCGGCGCTCCTCCGCGACCTCCTGCATGATCCGGCGCTGGCGGCGCAGGTCGGAGCGTCGGCGGCGCCAGCGCTTCAGGGCGCTCTCGCGGTACGGGCGGACCTTGGCGGCGCTGCTCTCCAGGCTGGTGTAGCCCTCGGAGAAATCATAGCCGAAGACGCCGTCGTCGAAGTAGCCGCCGTCCTCCTGCATGCGGGCCTCCGACCGCACCATCAGCTCGATCAGCAGGGCCAGCCCGATCAGCGTGAACCCGTCGAGCCGCTGGCCGAACAGGAGCCGCACCACCCCGACGAGGAACAGGATGGCCGCCGTGGTGCGAGCCGTCCACGGGGCGGCCAGGCCGTCGCGCCCCGAGCCCAGCGACGTGTTCGCCAGGAACCACCGGAACAGCCGGCCGCCGTCGAACGGCAGGGCCGGCAGGAGGTTGGCCAGGAACAGCCAGTAGTTGACGTAGCCGAACCAGCCGACGAGCCACGGGGCCGACATCGGCGCGGCCTTGACGGTCCCGTGGATCCACGGGGCCCCGGCGTCGGCGTCGCGGCCCAGGGGGTGCCAGGCGAACTGGGCGTCCCAGAAGATCCCCAGCGCGGCGGCCGTCGACAGCGCGACCGCGCCGCTGACGAACGGCCCGGCCAGCACCGACAGCATGTAGTTCACGCCCCGCGGCGGGTTCGAAGGCCCGGCCAGGCTCCCCAGCGGCCAGAGGTGGACATCCTCCAGCTCGCAGTCGGTCGCGCGGGCCGTCAGCGCGTGGGCCCCCTCGTGGATCGCCAGCGCCAGCAGGAACAGCGCGATCCACGTCGCGGCCTCGACCACCCCCATGACGGCGCCGCCGGGGCCGGCTTCGAACGGGGCCTCGAACAGCGTCAGGACGACGAGGACGATCAGCGAGACGTGGACCCTGACCGTCGTCCCGAACCACCGCCCCAGATGAATCGGCGACCACGTCAGCAGATCGCTCATGCGCGGGGTGCTCGAAAGGGATTGCCGTCTCAGGCGGTATGCGGACGTCGATCCAAGTCAACTCTAGCAATCCGGTCAAGCAGCGTCGAGGCCGCCCGCGCCCCCCTTCGGCCGGCCTCGGCGCGGTGATACACTGGAGCCCGATCCGAACGGGTTCGACCGACCTCCCCCGCCACCTTTGCAGCCCCGGGCCGAGACATGCCATCCCCCCCAGAGACCGCCTCCACGACCGTCCCCGTGGCGCTCGGCGAGCGTTCCTACGACGTCGTCGTCGCCGAGGGGGGCTGGGACGCCCTCCCCGCCCGCCTGGAGTCGGCCCTCCGGCGCACCTGGGCCGGCAAGCCCTGCCGCAAGGCCCTGATCGTCACCGACGCCAACGTCGCCGCCCTCCCCTACCCCGACCGGACCCGCGAGGCCCTGGCCGCGATCGGCATCGAGTCGACCACGGCCGTCGTCCCCCCGGGCGAGGCGAGCAAGGGGCTGGACACGGCCGCGACGCTCTACGAGAAGCTCGTCGCGATGGCCGCCGACCGCCACACGCTGGTCGTGCCGGTCGGCGGCGGCGTGATGGGGGACCTCGGCGGCTTCATCGCGGCGACGTTCGCCCGCGGCCTGCCCCTGTTCATGGTCCCCACCACGCTGCTCGCCCAGGTCGACAGCTCGGTCGGCGGCAAGGTCGGCGTGAACCTGCCGAGGGTCAAGAACATCGTCGGCGCGTTCCACCAGCCGGTCGCCGTCTGGGTCGACGTGGCCTCCGTGAACGACCTCCCCGACCGCGAGCTGCGCTGCGGGCTGGCCGAGGTGGTGAAGTACGGCGTCATCCTGGACGCCCCGTTCTTCGCCGAGCTGGAAGCGAACGCCGACGCCATCCTCGCCCGCCGGCCCGACCTCCTGCGGCGGATCGTCGCCCGCAGCTGCGAGCTGAAGGCCGACGTGGTTTCGAAGGACGAGCGCGAGCAGACCGGCCTCCGCGCCGTGCTCAATTTCGGCCACACGATCGGCCACGGCGTCGAGGCGACGGCCGGCTACGGCGGCGGCTTCCAGCACGGCGAGGCCGTGGCCGTCGGCATGGTCGCGGAGAGCCGGCTGGCCGAGCGCCTGGGCTGGGTCGACGCCGCGTTCACCGAGCGCCTCGCCCGGCTCCTCGGCCGCTTCGGCCTACCGACGTCCCTCTCCGGCCTCGACCCCGCCGCCGTCCTGGAGTCGATGGGCCGCGACAAGAAGAACAAGGGGGGCCGGATCCGCCTGGTCCTCCCGCGCCGGATGGGCGAGGTCGAGCTGACCGACGCCGCCTCCGCCGACGACCTGCGGAGCCTGCTGAAAGACCTCTGCCGCTGACACGCACCGCCCCGAGGACGCCCCCTTGGACCCGAGCCCGGCCGACGACCCGATCCGCGACCTGCTGGCCCTGACGCTCACCTCCGGCGTCGGGCCGCTGACCAGCCGCGCGCTGCTGGAGCACTTCGGGTCGGCGGCGGCGGTGCTGGACGCCCCGATCGCCGCGCTCCGCGAGGTCCCCAACGTCGGCCCCAAGCTGGCCGACCGGATCCGCCACGCCCGCGCCGACAACGACCCCGACCGCGAGATCGCCGAGGCGCGGCGCAACGGCGTGACCCTGATCCCCCGGGGGACGCCCGGCTATCCCCCCACCCTGGACGAGATCCCCGACCCGCCCGCCCTGCTCTACGTCAAGGGCGCGTTCGAGCCCCGCGACCAGATCGCGATCGCGCTGGTGGGCTCGCGGCGCTGCACGCCCTACGGGATCCGCACGGCCGAGCGGCTGGCGACGGCCCTGGCCCGCACCGGCTTCACGATCGTCTCGGGCCTGGCCCGCGGCATCGACGCCGCCGCCCACCGCGGCGCGCTGAAGGCCGGCGGCCGGACCCTCGCCGTCCTGGGCAACGGCCTCTCCGCGATCTACCCGCCCGAGCACGAGGAACTCGCCGCCGAGATCGTCGCCGGCCGCGGCGCCCTCGTCACCGAGCTGCCGATGACGCAAGGGCCTCTCGCCGGCCTGTTCCCGCAGCGAAACCGCATCATCTCGGGCTTATGTTTGGGCGTGATCGTCGTGGAGGCCGCGCCGCGGAGCGGGTCGCTCTCGACGGCGCACCACGCGATGGAGCAGAACCGCGAGGTCTTCGCGGTCCCGGGCCCGGTCGACAGCCTGGCCAGCCGGGGCTGCCACCGCCTGATCCGCGACGGCGCCCGGCTGGTGGAGACGGTCGACGACGTGCTGGAAGAGCTCGGCCCCCTCGTCCGCGAGGTCCGCCCCGCCCCCGACGAGCCCGCCGTCCGCCACCCGGCCGAACTCGCCCTGACCGACCAGGAGCGCTCGCTCCTCGGCCACCTCGACGACTCCCCCAGCGCCGTCGACGTCCTCATCGCCCGCACCGGCCTGACCGCCTCCCAGGTCATGGCCACGCTCAGCGTTTTGGAACTCAAGCGGATGGTCAAGCGCCTCCCCGGCCACCAGTTCGTCAGGTCATGATTCCGACCACGCCGCGAACGCGGTGCGAGACACGGCGCGAAGGTTCTCGACTGTGCCAGTTCTACTGGCCGCAGCAACCGGCAAACCGAAGCCGGTCGCTCACATGACTGATACGTTGACTGTTCTGTCCGCAGGGATCGGGTCGCTCCCCACGAATTCGAGTTCGCCGCCGACGATACGGTAGAATTCATGGTAAGTGGTATGAACGCCGATCTTCCCCTCGCCAAGCTTCCTCAGCTGGGGAGCCGACGAGACCTGCACCAATGTTTCACCCGGCCTCAACTCGACCGCTTCGACGTTGAGATGCCATCCGACGACGACGTAGCTCGGATCCAACGACGAGAACCGTTGAATGCGTTGAGCAGGGACGTAATCTTCCCGAGCCAGCAGCGCACAGACTTCCTGGACATATCGATCGCTCGCGAGATCGCCTACGGGAGTCGCCGTAGTGCCCCTGTAGTCAAAGGCGCGGGCTGCCTCACTTGCGGCATCACCATCAGCAACGCCGATCTGCACCCCCTCCTGTGCTGCCGCCTCTTGCGACGCTTCACTAGGCCGTGTTGACGGTTTCAGCGAGCTTGCGGACGTGGATGAATCCGAAGACGAGGCGGGCCACGCCGAGGTAGACGTCCTT
>MKTT01000135.1 GCA_001898385.1 Planctomycetales bacterium 71-10 | reverse complement strand
CCGCCGACCGACGGCCGTGTTGAGCCGGAGCGTACTCCGGCGATACCTGATGAGGGTGTCGCGGTAGCGACGAACGATGTCGTTGTAGCCGCGTTGGGCGGCCAAGAGCTCGAGGGCGTCGGCCTCGCCCGCGGTGAAGCGGACCTCGGCGGCCTGGCGAACCCTGGTCGCCGACGGCAGGAGCCGCTGCTCAATCCGCTCGATAGCCGTCTTCGTCACCTCGAATTGCCTCGTGGCCTGCTCGACCTCGGCGACGACTCGCTGCTCGACGTCGGCGAGTTGGATCGTCGTCTGCGTGACGCCGATGCGAGCCCGAGCGATGTTGCCTTGGTTTCGGTTGAACACCGGCAGGGGCACGGTGAGGCCGACGGCCCACGAGGTTGAGTCCTTAAAACCCGTCAAGTTGTCCTGGTATGTAAAGGGTTGGACGAGGAGGTAGACGTCAGACATGCGGTTGGCCTCGGCGAGGTTCACCTCCGCGTTCGCCCGCTTGATGCCCAGCCGGTACGCGGTCACGTCGGGCCGCTCGGCGAGGGCCGTGCGGATGAACTCCGCGGTCGGCGGCAGCACGGGCACCACGGGGCGAAGCGTGCCGCTCGGCTCGATGCCCGCTGCCTCAATGGTCGGTATTTTCAGGAGCACGGCGAGCGTTCGTTTCGAGTCCCTGAGTGCCTCCTCGGCCTCGATACGCTCGATTTCGGCCGAATCGAGCTGCTCCTCGATTTGACTCACGTCGGCCCCGGTCCGCTCCTTTTGGCGGTAGAGCTCTTGAGTCTTTGCCACGAGGCGTTTCAGGCCCTCGATGCTCGCGTCGGTGTAGCGGAGTGCTTCGCGGGCGGCGAGCACGTCGACGAACGCCGTGTAGAGGTTGTCAATCTGCACCCTGACGGCGTCTTGGTACTGGGCTTCAAGCACGCTCTTGGCTCGCTGGGCGGCCACGGTGCGAGCTCGCCGCTTGCCGGTGATGTCGAGCGGGTACGAGATGTTGAGGTCG
>MKTT01000134.1:46399-68158 GCA_001898385.1 Planctomycetales bacterium 71-10 | reverse complement strand
GTCGAGCAGGAGAACCCGGACCTGATCTGCCTCCAGGAGGTCGACCGCAACGTCAAGCGGACGCGGCACGACGACCAGCCGCTGCGGTTCGTGGAGAGCTTCCGCCCGGCCGCCCACCTCTACCAGCTCAACGTGAGGCTGAAGGAGGGGGGCTACGGGAACCTCCTCCTCTCGCGATGGCCGCTGCGATCGCATCACCAGATCTCGATCCGCCTCGACCGACGCAAGCCGCGCGGGGCGCAGATGTGCGTGGTGGAGACGCCCGAAGGCCCGCTCCACCTGATCCACTGGCACCTGGGCCTGAACGAGAAGGAGCGGCACTGGCAGGCCGCGCACCTGCTGCAACACGCCCTCTTTCGCAGGTGCTGCGACCTCCCCACCCTGATCGTCGGCGACTTCAACGACTGGCGCAACACCCTGGGCCGCAGGGGCGCCCTGGGCGTCGAGGGCTTCCGCCAGGTCACCGCCCCGCTCTCGCGGTTCCGCTCGTTCCCCGCCTACCTGCCGATGACCGCGCTCGACAAGGCGTACGCCCGCGGCCCCATCGCCGTCCGACACGCCCGCATCGCCCGCTCCCGCATCGCCCGCGACGCCTCCGACCACCTCCCCCTGGTCATCGACTTCCACCTGGAGCCGCCCCCCTCGGCCTGAATCGCCCCCGCCCCCTTGCCAATCACTACAGCAGTAGGTACGATCCCCGTGGTCATGGTGTTTCGTCACGGCCGAAATTTCGGATCGACGTTGCAGCCGTTGTAGGCTGGGTCGAGACCCAGCCCTGAGAAGGCCGCAGCTCGCTCGGGCTGGGTCTCGACCCAGCCTACGGGAACCAACCGAAAACGAGCCGTGATGCAGCGATAGACGCCCCGGGGGACGATCGCGCATGGCGAAAGAGCCCAAGCCCCCTCCGCTCGCGGAGGGGCAGTTGGAGATCATGAACATCGTCTGGGACCGGGGCGAGGTCACGGTCGGCGAGGCGTGGAAGATCCTCTCCGAGCGCCGGCCGGTGGCCCGGAACACGGTGCAGACGATGATCACGCGGCTGGCCGAGAAGGGATGGCTCCGCGCCCGCGACGACGGCCAGGCCGCCCGCTATTCGGCCGCGCAGCCGAGGGGGCGGGCGATGGGGTCGATGGTCAGCCGGATCGTGGAGACCGCGTTCCGGGGCTCGGCCGAGGGCCTGGTGATGGCCCTGGTCGAGGGCCGGGGGGTTTCGAAAGAGGAAGCGGACCGGATCCGGGCGATCCTCAAGAAGGCGGAGGAGGGCCGGCCATGACGACGCTCCTGTCGCTCGACCCCGGCGACCTCGCGATGGGGATCGCCGGCCTGGCCGTGCTGCAATCGACGGCCGTGATCGCCCTGGCCTGGCTCCTGGCGCGGGCCGCGGCCCGACGCCGTCCCGCACTTCGCCACGCGATCTGGCTCGGGGCCCTCGTCAGCCTGGCGCTCGGGCCGATCGCCGCGATCCTGGCCGATCGGGCCGGCCTGTCGCTCGTCGAGCTGCCGACCCTCCGCACCGCGGCCTCGGCGCTCGCGCCCGCCCCGGCGGCCTCGGCCGTCGGCGACGCGGCGACGCCCGCGGCCTCTCCCCGACCCGCGTGGATGTCGCAATTGCCGATCGGCGAGGCGGGCGAGGCCGTCGCGAGGGAAAAGCCGCGGCCGGCCGTCGACCGCAAGTCCGGCGATCGGCTCCGGGCGACGTGCGGGCTGGCGTTCGCCGCGTGGGCCGTCGTCGCGGCGGCCCTGGCGATCCGCCTGGCCGCCGGGGTGTTCCACCTGGAGCGGCTGAAGCGCCGCGCGAGGCCGCTCGACCCGGGGCCCCTGGGCGACGTGCTCGACGACGTCCGCGCGACGCTCGGCCTGCGCGACCTCCCCCGCATCCTGGTCTCGGACGAGCTCGACCGCCCGGTGGCGGCCGGCGCCTGGCGCGCCGCGGTCGTCCTGCCGGCGGCGCTGTTCAAGGCGATGGGGACGCGACGGCTGCGCGACGTGCTCGTCCACGAGTGCGCCCACGTCGCGCGCCGGGACCACCTGATCGGCCTGCTCCAGCGCGCGGCGGAGGTCGTCTACTGGCCCCAGCCCATGATCCGGCTCCTCGATCGCGAGTTGTCTCGCGCCCGCGAGGAGCTTTGCGACAACCACGTCCTGCACGGGGGCGATCGGCTCGCCTACTCGTGGACGCTGCTCGAAGTGGCCGAGTTCGCCGACGGCCCGGCACGCTTTTCGACCGCGTCCGGCCTCCTCTCCTCCTCCTGGAGGCTGGAGGACCGGATCGCGGGAATCCTGGACGACGGGAGGGATCTGATGACGCGATCGAACCGCAGGGCCTCGCTCCTCGTGGCCGCCGGCTTCGTGGCCGCCACCGCCGGCTTCGCGACCCTCGCCCCCGCGGGGGACGGGCCGGCCGACAAGACGGAAGTCTCGGGCGCGGTCGACCGCATGGCCGACAAGCTCCGGCAAGGGCCGCTCGATCGGCCGGCCGATGATGAGGAGCGGGCCGGCCTCTACCTGCTCGACCTGGCCGACGGCAAGTCGACCCTCATCACCGCCGAACCCGAGCCGGGCCTGCGCAACTGCGGCTCGCCGCGGTGGTCGCCCGACGGCCGCCGCATCCTCTTCGACGCCTCGCCGGGCAAGAACTGGCGCGAGACCCACCTGAAGTCGATCGACCTCGGCGACGACCGCCTAAAGGTCGCCGACCTCGGGCCCGGCAACTGCCCGTCCTTCGCCCCGGACGGCGGGCGGGTCGCGTTCCTCTCGAACTCGCGACAGCCGGGCCGGCCCCTGGGCATCTGGATCATGCGGGCCGACGGCTCCGAGCGTCGGCCGCTGAACGTCTACGGGGCCCCGCAATGGTCGCCGGACGGCCGCAAGATCCTGGTCGTCCACTTCGGCAGCCCGGTCTCGGCGGGCGTCCTGGACGTCGAGACGGGGGTCGAGCGGCCCCTCGTGTTCCCCGGCTACCGGATCCACCCCTCGCCGCGCTGGGCCGGGCCGGACACGGTCGTCGCGGCGGCGACCTCCGAGGAAGGGACCGCCATCGCCCTGTTCGACGTCGCGAACCCGGACGACTGCAAGGTCAAGGAAGTCCTCTGGAAGAAGGGGGACCGGCTGGACGCCGCCCCGACCTACCCGGCGTTCTCGCCCGCCACCGGGCGCTGCGCCTTCGTCGCCAAGACGCCCGAGGGCCTGGCCCTCTATTTCGTGCAGCGGGGGAGCTTCGGCCCGCCCCGGCGGCTGGAAGACCGGGCCCCCGACCGCAAGCTCGCCGGCCTGGATTTCTCGCCCGACGGCCGCTTCCTCCTCTATTGCAGCGACCGCGCCTCGCACGACCCCGGCGGGCGGCAGACCCATTGAGCCCTCACCGTTCGCCGAGGACGCCGTCCATCGCCCGGCGGCACGAGTCGAGGGCCGCGGCGGCGGCCGGGTCGTCGCGGCGGTCGGCGCGCTGGCCCGGGTCGGAGGCCAGTTCGTACAGGGATTCTCGGCCGTCGCCGCGGCGGATGTACGACCAGCCGGCGACGACGACCGACTTCCACGAGCCGGGCGGGTCGTCGGCGCCGTCGAGGTCGGGGCGGGCGTAGCGATCGTCGACCGGGCCGCGCAGCTCGGAGAAGGCGGTCGAGGCCGCGGCGGGCGCGTCGTCCCAGAGCCGGGCCAGCGACCGGCCGGGGAGCGGCGGGGCCGCCGCGGCCGAGAGATGCAGGGCCGTCGCGGCGAGGTCGCGCAGGCCGACGTCCTCGGCGACGACCCGGCCGGCGGGGGCCAGGCCCGGGGCCCGGATCAGCAGCGGGACGCGAGCCTCCTCGTCGAACAGGCTCAGGCCGTGGCCGAACGAGCCGTGCTCGCCGAACTGCTCGCCGTGGTCGGCCGTGACGATCAGCACCGTGCGGTCCAGGACGCCCCGCGACCGCAGCGCCTCGACCAGCGCCCCGAGCTGCGCGTCGAGCGCGACGAGGCAGTCGTCGTAGGCGTCGCGGGCGTGCCGCGCGTCGCGCGGGGTGAGCTTCGCCTTGTCCACGCGCTGCCAGTCGCGGAGCAGGTGGGGCGTGTCCGGCGGCGAGCCGTCCGCGAAGCGCGACGGGAACCCCGCGGGCGGGATGTACGGGTCGTGGGCGTCGAAGAGGTTGAGGAACGCGAAGAACGGCCGGCCCCCGCGGCGGTCCAGCCAGCCCAGGAACTCGCGACCGACCGTCGCGGCGTCCTTCCGCGAGAAGTCCAGGTCCACGTCCCGCATCGAGCCGGCCGTGTCCCGGGCCGTGAGCGCCGCGGCCAGCCGCAGCCCCGAGCGGGCGAGCAGCCAGCCCAGGGCCGACGAGCGGAAGACCTCGCCGGGCGTGATCGGGTAGTCGGCGTACACCTGGAAGCCCCGCCCCAGGCCCGACTCCCGGCCGCAGAAGAACGGGTTGGCGACGAACCCCGCCGTGTCGACCCCGGCGTCGCGGAGCCGCTCCGCCAGCGTGGGGGCGACGTCGTCGAGCCAGCCCCGGCGCTCCACGTCCAGCTCGCCGGGCCATCGCCCGGTGAACATCGTCGCGTGCGACGGCAGCGTCCACGACGCCCCCGCCCGCGCCTGCGCGAAGACCGTCGACTCCCCGGCCAGCCGCTTCAGATGGGGCGTGGTGTCGCGGTCATACCCGTGCAGGCTCAGCCGGTCGGCCCGCACGGTGTCCAGCACGATCAGCAGGACGTTGCGGGCGGCGGGCGGCGGCACCGGCCCCACCCGCCGCCAGGCGGCCTCGCGGGCGTCGCGGAGGAAGCTAGCCGCGACGAGGCACGCCATGGCGACGGCGAGGGCCGGTAGGCCCCGATCCGCCCATCGCCCCAGCCCCTCGCGACGGGCGCCGAGCCAAGGCGCGGCCCGCCAGGCGACCCCCAGGGCGATCAGCCCGCAGGCGACCGCCTCCAGCCCGCGCACGAGCAAGGACCAGCCCAACACCGCCGTGAAGACGTAAGATCCCAAAACCAACCGTCGCGCCCGGTCGCCGCCGCGCGCCGCGACCGCGCCGACGGCCCCCAGCCCGGCGAAGATCGCCGCGACCGACGCCGGGACCATCCAGACGAAGTGGCGGCTCCGCAGGAAGAACCCGCCCTCTTGCAGCTCCACCCGCGCGACCAGGAGCAGCATCTCCACGAACCCGGCCGCCAGGCCCATCGCCAGCGCCGTGCGGAACGCCGGCCACGCGTGGCCGGTCGCGGGCCCGCCGCCGCGCCCGGCGTCAATCACGCGCGTCGCGTCGCAGGGCGATCGTCCCCACGCGACCCCACAGCCGTCGGACGAGCCGCACCGGCGCGGCCCCCGCGATCATCAGCAGCCCCATCATCGACGCCAGCAGCGATGCGAGCGGCATCTGCACTTCAGGGCCGAAATAAGCAAATAATGGCTCCATGTTCACACCCTTTTCCGCTAAGTTATTCAAACACTCTCCAACCTTCATCAATGAATGCACGACCACACCGCCCGGGGTCGACTGACCGGGTGCATGGACGGATCGAAAGATGAGGCCACGCCCCTCGCAAGGGGCGGACGGAAGGCCCGAGGGTCGGCGTCGGGGTCAAGTGCGGACGCGAAGTCCTAATCGACTCAAGCGACGCGGGGGCGCGCGACGTCCCCGATTTTCTTCGGGACGCCGAATAATCTCGGCCGTCGATTCACGACGGCCGCGCCGGGCGTCGCGACCGGCCGGGGAGGTCCCAGAGGGCGAGCAGCGCGACCAGGGCGACGACCGGGGCCAGGCCGGCCAGCGCGTTGGGGGCGGCGTAGGAGCCGGTCCGGTCGATCCATCGGCCGATCATCGGGTGCATGGCCCCGGTGACGACCCAGGCGGCGAAGCTGAACACGCCCGTCACGCGCCCCATCCACCGCGTGGAGATCTCCTGCGTGAAGGCGTAGTAGAGCGGGAACTGCCCCAGCGAGCCGAAGCCGATCGCCAGCAGCAGCGCCAGGAGCAGGGGGGACGCGGGCAGGTACGCCGCGGCCAGGCTCAAGGACGTCAGCCCGACGCACGCGGCGAAGGTCGCCAGCCGGGCCCGGTGGACCGTCCGGCCCCCGCCCGCCAGCCGCCGCGAGAGGACGCCCGCCGCCAGGCAGCCGACGCCGGCCGCGACGTAATACGCCGACGAGAACCACTGCACGGCCGCCTTGCCGTAGCCATGCTCCCTCTCCAGCATCTTCGGCATCCACGCCCGGAAGTACTGCCAGCAGAGGTTGATCGCGATCACCACCAGGATCAGCGCCGCGATCCGTCGGATCGTCGTCGCCCGGTCGACGACCTCCACGTCGCCGGCCTTCCCGGCCTCGGCGGGCGTCTCGGGGGCGTCCAGGTCGCGGGGGCGGATCATCAGCAGCCAGGCGACGACCCACGCGACCCCCAGCGCCCCGATCACGCGGAAGGGCGTCCGCCAGCCCCCCATCCCGCCCGTGTTCAGGGCCAGCACGACCAGGGGCGTGAGGATCGCCCCCAGCGACGCGCCGCTCTGGAGGATGCTGTTCCCCATCGCCCGGTTCCCGCGCGACAGCAGCCGCTGCGACGCCGCCACGGCGCACGGCCACTGGCCCGCTTCGAAGAACCCGAGGAGGACCCGATACGTCAACAGCTCCCGATACGACGTCGCCCCGCCGGTGAGGAATCCGACCGCCGACCACCCCAGCAGGATCGCCGGATACAGCCAGCGCAGGCTGAACCCGTCGACCAAGAACCCGGTGGCGACCCCGCCGACGGCGAAGGCGATGCCGAACCAGAATTCCAGGTTGCCGTAGTCCTCGTTGGTCAGCTTCAGCTCGGCCTGGACGTCGCTGGCCTGCTGCGCGAGCGCCTGGCGGTCCATGTAGTTCAGCGCCGTCGCCAGCAGCATCAGCCCGCAAGCCGCCCAGGTGCGCCACGAGACGGCCGCGCCCTCCTCGGCGGGGGCGTCGAAGTCGGGATCGACGGCGACGCTCATGCCAGGCCCCCGTCCCACGAGCGGCCGTCCCATGCGACGACCTTTTCGAGGAACGTGACGACCTCGCCGGCGAAGTGCCGGAACAGACGCTCGCCCTTCTCGGCCGAGGCGTGGCGGGGCTGGCCGATGTGGCCCGGCTCGCTGCGGTCCTTGGTGGTCCACCCGTGCGCCGCGGGAGTGAACGGGTCGGCCCCGGAGACGGGCTCCAGCGACTCGATCGGCCCGACGAGGTTGGGTGCGAGCCGGAGGATCATGGACGTCTCCCACTCGCAGGCGTGTTCCATGTGGTCCTGCACGAACCCCGGCCCCAGGTCGGGCGGCTGCGGCCCGGTCGACCAGTAGGTGGCCGACAGCAGCAGCAGGTCCGCGCGATCGCGATATCGCTGACGGGCCTCGAAGACGGCCTGGCTCGACGGCACGATGTTGCCGCCGTGGCCGTTGAGGAAGACGATCCGCCGGAAGCCGTGGGCCAGGAAGTTGTCGATCAGCCCGTTGAGCAGGTCGAGATAGACCCGGGGCTCGGCCGAGACCGTCCCGGGGAAGTCCATGTGATGGTGCGAGTTGCCGAGCCAGAGCAGGGGGGCCCAGACGACGCGATCCCCCATCGCCTCCTCGGCCCGGCGGGCGACCTCGCCCAGCAGCATGCTGTCGGTGAAGACGGGGAGGTGATGCCCATGCTGCTCGACCGCCGCGATCGGCGCGACGATCGGCGTGTCCTTGGACAGCGCCTCGACCTCGGTCCACTTCAGGTCCTGCAACCGCATCGCGGGGCCCCCTCGCCCGTATCCGGATCCCGCCGCCGTCGCGGCGCCACGGCGACCAGTGTAGTCGACCCGCAAGGGCGATCAAAGCGTCGAGTTGGCCGGGGATGTCCCACGTCTCCGAGGATACCCCTAAGATCCGGCCGAGCAGTCAATTTGGGTCGGCCCGAGGCGGCCGGCACCTCAACGGCGACGACGACAGGCCCTGAACGTCGCGAATTTCGGGGGACGAGGATCATCCTCGGCGACGGCTCAGGGTACGATCATGCGGGCGCATGGCCTCCGGATGTGGCCTGGCGTCCCAAGGCCCATGGCCCGAAAGGGCCTCGCGCCCATCGCCCGGTTCTCCGGCCTCAACCACCCGATCCGAGAACGACCGAGATTGCAGAGGGATGCAGGAAGCCATGCCCGACCCTAACTCCGCGGAGATTCGACAGATCCTCGGCGAGCCGCCGTCCCGCTTCGCGTTCCGCCTCTTATGCACCCTGATCGACGACTGCCACGACCCCGTCGACCAGTTCCGGGCGATCGACGAGGCGCAGAGGGTCCTGGATCGGTGGCCGGCGTGGACTCGCCACGTCTCGATCCAGAATTGCGGACAGATGACTTCGCTGCTCCGCCGACCATCCTGGCCCCTCGTCCGATCGCTGTACTGGACGGCCATCGCCGAGTCGGGAGACCTGAGTATTGGCCAGGTGACGGCGGAACTCGCCTCCGACCTCAACGCCGTCCGCCTGAGAAGGCTCGACCTGGATATCCCCGACGACGAAGTCCTCTTGGGGATCGACCTGCCCGCGAGGTTTCCCGACCTGCGTCGGCTTTCGATCGAACTCAGTTGCGACAACCGACGCGACATCCTGCTTCGATTCCTCGCCTCAGACCTGCCTCGTCGCCTTAGAAGTTTGACGATTAAGGGCATAGGAAACCTCGACGACGACCCCAGAGGGGATGCGTTCGACATCGTCGACGCCATCGATTCCGCTTCCGTAAGTCGTCGTCTCAGGACCATACGACTCCCATATGTTTCGGATGCCACATTCGCCCACTTCCTGGATCGATTTCGCAGGCCGTTATCGGACATCGGCCCTCAAAATTGGACCACGGAAACTATCGACCTACTATGCAGGCGCGAGGAGTTGACAAGCGGCCTGAAGGCCCTGGACTTTCGCGGCTACAACTTCGACCGCCGTGGACTCGAGTTGATAGCTAAATGCCCTTACCTCGGACGGCTCGAGCAACTTGACTTCGGCGAAAGCACGATAGGTCCCGACGGGGCGACGATACTCGCGGGATCGACATTCATATCCAATCTCAAGCGCCTGATCTTATACCGCAACCCGCTCGGCGATGAAGGCTGGAAGGTTCTGGCGCAAGCGCCGTTCCAAAGACTGCGCAGTCTGGACCTCTCCTGGAACGGCGGGGTCACCATGCATGGCCCCCAAGCTTTGGTGCGGGCCGGAAATCTGGCTGGCCTGCGATCTTTAAGCCTCGACGGCAACCCAATCGGCGACGAGGGCGTGTCTGCGATCCTGGACGCCGACTTCACGGACGGCCTGCACGCCCTTGGCCTCTCGGGCGTCAAGAAGACGCCGGTGACCGCCGACATTCTGGCGCATCGCCCTTTGAAGCGGCTGAGGGCATTGAGGCTCGGCGCTGACGACGTAGGCCCCGAATTCGGGCGGCGATTCGCACGATCCGGCCGCTATCCGCTTCTGACGTATCTGGACCTCATGGCGATGAATCTGGGGGATCAAGGCGTCGGGCATCTGGCCGAAGCGACTGGTTTTCCGGCGCTTAAACGCATCGATCTCAGTAATAACGATTTGTCGGACGTCGGAATTCGCAATCTAGCGGGATCTCCTTTCGTGACTCCAATTCGCGAATTCTGGTTACGAGGCAATCCCGGGATTCAAGATACCGGGGTCGCCGCCTTGGCCGATTCGCCGTTCCTTAGGAACATGGTCGACCTCGGCATGAACTTGAACTTAATAGGCGAAGACACCCGCGACATCCTACGCAAATCCATCAACACCAGGCTTCTTTTCAATCCAAATATTCGCGGACCGATCCTTGACTAGAAGGCGATGGGCCGAGCACCGCGGAGACTGCCGCGGCCGCGTCGCGAGATGAGGCCCTTTGAGAGACGACGACCGAATCCCGCGGCCGTCCGGGTCGCCGCCCCTCGCGACCGTCGAAGCCTGCGGCTCGGCCGTTCCCCGTGTCCGCTCGTCTCCGCCGAGGCATGAACGGTTGCGAGTCGCGAGACGTTCGACGCCGATCGGTCGCCCTTCAGGCCCCGCCCGGTCGCTCGGAGCGCGAGAGCACGGCGGCGAGGTCTTCGGGGCGCTGGGAGCCGATGAGGAGGCGGGAGCCGTCGGAGAGGGTGACGCGGACGCCGCGGTCGCCGCGGGCCGTGAGGATGCGGTCGCCGTCGGGGAGGCGGCGGACGCCCCAGCCGCCGTGGTCGAGGATCGGGCGGAAGCGGACGACCTCGCAGCCTTTCACGTCGGCCAGGGCGATCGTCCGGCGGTAGATCGGCACCCAGCCGTACCAGACCGTCGCCACGTCGGCCGAGGCCCGGGTGGTCATGCGCAGGACCGAGACGATCATCAGGAACGGCAGGCCCAGGCCGAACGCCACCCCGGCGACGAACCGCGGCGACGTCGCGTGCGACGCCAGGTCCGGCAGGTCGGCGCGGTGGGTCCAGCACAGCACGGCCAGGGCGCAGAGGCATTCCAGCGCGGCGATGAGGGCGTAGACCCGCCAGTCGAAGTATTGCTCTTCGTGGTACAGGGCCGCGGCGGGCCGGATCGTCGCCACGCTCGACACGCTCAACGCCCCCCGGGGCCCGAAGGCCCGCCGACGTCACCGGCCTCGCACCAGCGGCCCAGCGCCCGCACGGTCGCCTGATGCCCGAAGTCCGCCACGCGGTCCACCGGGGCGGCCCAGAGCGACGGGTTCAGCACCTCCAGCGAGACCGGCCCGTCGTAGCCGATCGCCCCCAGGTGGTCCAGGATCGGCGCGATCTGGAAGTCCCCCTCGCCGGGGAGGATCCGGTCGGCGTCGCCGGCCAGCTCGCGAGGGGTCGCGGCCAGGTCGCAGAGCTGCACCCAGGCCAGGTTCTCGCGGGTCAGGTACGCCAGGTCCTCGAACTTGCTCGGCCCGGTGTAGTAGTGGAACAGGTCCAGGCAGACGCCGACGTGCGGCGAACCGCACTGCTCGATCAGGGCCAGCGTCGTGTCCAGGCTGGCGCAGAAGCTCGCCCCGCGCTGGAACTCCAGGGCGATCCTCACGCCGTGCCCGCCGGCCAGCGCGCCGGCCTCGGCGAGCGAGGCGGCGGCCAGCGGATAGTCCTCCTCGGTCGGTGCCCGATGGAAGTCGACCGCGACCACCAGGACCGGCGTGCGCAGCTCTTGCAGCAGGGCCAGGCGGCGGCGGAACAGGTCCCAGTGCGCGGCGCGCTCGGCCCCGCGCGCGAGGAGCAGGCCCCCCTGGCCGGCGGCGGCGGCCGGGGACAGGCCGTTCTCGTCCAGCAGGCCGCGGAGGTCGGCGACGGAGTGCTCGCGCAGGTAGTCCTCGACCTTCGTCAGCCACAGCTCCACCAGCGACCAGCCGCCGCGGCCGTAGGCCTTCAGGTCGGCCTCGGTCGCGGCGTCCATGGTCGTGGCCTGGCTGATGCAGGGCTTCATGGGGTTCACTCGGCCGAGGGGACGGGCTTGCCGTCGAGCAGGTCGCGGAGCGCCTGCACGGCGCCGGCGGCCGGCACGCGCCACTGGCGGCAACTGTCGCGGTCGCGGAACGTCACCGTGTCGTCGGCGTTGGTCTGGCTGTCGATCGTGATGCAGAACGGCGTCCCGGCCTCGTCCTGGCGGCGATACCGGCGGCCGACGGCCCCCTTCTCGTCGTAGGCGACGTTGTACGACCTCTTCAGCTCCCGATAGATCGCCTCGGCCTTCTCGGGCATGCCGTCGCGCTTCACCAGCGGGAAGACGGCCGCCTTCACCGGCGCGATCCGGGGGTGGAACTTCAGCACGGTGCGGATCTCGCCGCCGACCTCGTCCTCGGTGTACGCCTCGCACAGGAAGGCCAGCGTGGCGCGGTCGGCGCCCGCGGAGGGCTCGATGACGTGGGGCGTGAACCGCTCCTTCTTCTCCTCGTCGAAGTAGCTTAGGTCCTTGCCGCTGAACTTCATGTGCTGGGTCAGGTCGTAATCGCCGCGGTGGGCGATCCCCTCCAGCTCGCTGACGCCGAACGGGAACGAATACTCGATGTCCGCCGTGGCCGTCGAGTAGAACGCCAACTCCTCGGCGTCGTGGTCGCGGAGCCGCAGCTTCTCCGACTTCAGCCCCAGGCCGGTGTACCAGGCGAACCGGGCGTCGCGCCAGTACTTGTACCAGTCCTTCGCCTCCTCGGGGCGGCAGAAGAACTCGATCTCCATCTGCTCGAACTCGCGCGAGCGGAACGTGAAGTTGCGCGGGTTGATCTCGTTGCGGAAGCTCTTGCCCACTTGCGCGATCCCGAACGGCAGCTTCACTCGCGCCGTGTCGACCACGTTCTTGAAGTTGGCGAAGATCCCCTGCGCCGTCTCGGGCCGCAGGTAGGCGACGTTCGACTCGGACTCCAGCGCCCCGACGTAGGTCTTGAACATCAGGTTGAACGAGCGCGGCTCGGTGAGCGTGCCGGCCTCGTCGGTGCTGGGGCCGATGACCTTGATGCGGTCGTCGGCGGCGACCTCCAGGTACGGCGTCACCACCGGCGGGTCGGCCGGCTTGCCGAACTTCTTGGCGAGCTTGGCGGCCCGCTTCTCGACCGCCTCGGCGGCCTCCCCGGGCGAGCCCCCCAGGCCGGCGAGCCAGGCTTCCGTCGGCTCGCCCTTGGCGTTGGTGGCGGGGAAGAGGTACGCGAAGACGTACATCTGGTCGGCCCGGTAGCGCTCCTTGGTCGCGCGGCAGTCGACCATCGGGTCGCTGAACCCGCCGACGTGGCCGGACGCCTCCCAGACCTTCGGGTTCATGATGATGGAGCAGTCCAGGCCGACCATGTCGTCGCGCATCTGGACGTTGTCGCGCCACCAGGCGTCCTTGATGTTCCGCTTCAGCTCCACGCCCATCGGGCCGTAGTCCCAGAAGCCGTTGATGCCGCCGTAGACCTCGCTCGAAGGGAAGATGAACCCCCGCCGCTTGCAGAGGGAGACCAGCTTGTCCATTTCCAGTTCCATCATCGCTCTCTCTTCCCTGTCGATGGGGCCTGCGCCCGTGGATCCCGAAGCCTAGCTATACCTATAAGACAATCCCGGCCGGCATGGATCTCTGGAGAGCCATCATAACGGCCTTCCCCCCCGGCGGGGGAAGGTGGTTTGGAGGGCCGGATGAGGGGGACGACGCGCGAGAAAGCCCTCGGATTTCGCAGCCGCTCGGCCGGTCGGGCCTTCGGAGCCCGACGGCGCTCATGCTTCGCGTCCCCCTCATCTGACGCCTTCGGCGTCTGTCTTCCCCCGCGAGGGGGGAAGAGCGTCCGTGTCAAGACCTCCCCGAAATCCGCCTCAATCCGAGACCACCAGCCGCAGGGGGTCGCGGGCCAGCTCGACCACCACCTGGCAGTCGGGCCGGTTGATGGCCGCGGCGGCGGCGACGTCGTCGCCCAGTCCCAGCTCCATCACCCGGCGCCCGCCGGCCCCCCGCTTCAGATAGCGGACCAGCGGGGGCTCCTCGCCGGGCCGGCCGCCGTGGTCCTCGTGCGACCAGACGACCTCCTGCACCCGCTCCCACATGGCGCGGACGATCTCGGCCTCGTCGTTCCCCAGGGCGTGCTCCAGGTCGACGAACCGGCTGGCGAGCGCCCCGGCCAGCAGCGAGTCCTCGTAGCTGACGCGCCCCTCGGTCCCGGCGCAGACGACGTGGACGGGGCGGGTCTCGTGGATGAGCCGCTGGACGGTCGCCGCCAGGTTCACGAACGCCCCCACCAGCACGACGTCGGCCTCCAGGCTGGCGAGCAGGGCGCGGGTGCCGTTGGTGGTGGTCATCACCAGCGTCTTGCCGCGGCAGGCGTCGGCCGTGTACTCGCCCGGCGAGTTCCCCAGGTCGAACCCCGGGATCGGCTCGCCCCGGCGCTCGCCCCCCAGGATCGCCGAGCCGCGCGGCAGCCCCTGGGCGACCTTGCGGGCCTCGTCGATCTCGCCGCAGGGGACGACGGCCGTGCAGCCGCGCGCCAGCGCGTGGACGATCGTCGTGGAGGCCCGCAGCACGTCGATCACGACCGCCACGCCCCCGCGCAAGGCCCCCTTGGGGATCAGCGACGGCAACAGATGCACCGAGACCACCATCCCGAACCCCTCCCCGCCCCGGCGTCGGGGCCGCTCGCCCCGCCCCCGGACTCCCCGCGATTATGGCACACCCCGCCCCGCCTGGGGAGCCCTTGCCGGCCGCGGCGGCCATCAACCGGGGGGCCCGTCTCCGTAACTTGCCCGCCACCACGCGGCGGCCCCCAGAGCCCCGATCGCGTACCAGAGCACGTCGCAATGGTCGGCCACGAAGGTCGGCCCGAGCCATCCCGTCCCGGGCAGCAGGACCTCGAACGTCCACGACCACAGGACCAGCGGGACGACGATCTCCACGGCGTCGGGCGGGCCGTCATGCCGCCTCAGCCCGGCCCGACGCTCCATCCAGAGCATGATCGGCACCCAGAACGGGATGCAGATCAGGTCGTTGAAGTGGTCGTGGACGAAACCAGAAGCCCAGACGCGCCTGAGCACCAGCCGGTTGACGAAGTACGCCGCCACGCAGGCCAAGAACAGCCGATCGCGGAGGTAGCGGAAGGGCACGGCTCAATGTCCGTTAGGGACGTGCAAGGCGCTGAGGAAGATCGCCACGAGGATAGCCCCGATGGACGTGGCCACGACGCCCGCCACCATGCCCCGGCCCGCCTCGGGGGCGTGCCGGCGTGGGGCGGTGAAACACGCCAGCGCGGCGATCACCCCGGCGACCTGGCATGTCCTCCGGATCCCCTCGGTCGGGAAATCGAAGTAGAACTGGCGGATGGTCGGCGGCGGGAACGGACGATTCGCCGAACGCGGATAGACGTCGGCATCGCTCCCCTCGCCGCCGGGCCGGCCGTCGCGGCCGAATGAGTGGAGGTCGAAGCGATCGCCCATCGCCCTGTACTGGAACGGACGCCCCCAGGGGTCGAGCGGCCGGCCCTCGACATCGGCTCCAAATCGAGCTTCTTCAACCCGCACGACCTCCGCCAGGCTCGTCGG
Source organism: Planctomycetales bacterium 71-10 (assembly GCA_001898385.1). Lineage (GTDB taxonomy): Bacteria > Planctomycetota > Planctomycetia > Isosphaerales > Isosphaeraceae > Paludisphaera. The sequence goes on along the minus strand of MKTT01000134.1, from coordinate 53,203 downwards.
CAGGCGGCCGTCGGACTTCCGATGCTCCTCGATCTTCCTTTCCAGGTCATCCAGCCTCCACCGGGCCTCGTATTCGTCATAACGAAGTCCGAGCCAACCCTGGAGGTTCCGATAGGCTCCCAGGAAGGCGACTACGGCGACCGCCGCGCCCACCACCGCGGACGCGATCGACCGAACGGCCAGGCCCCGGAGTCGCCCGCCCATGAATGCCGTCCTCCGGCTCGAAAGGAATTCGAAGTCGATGTCGCGCGACTTCTTGAAGGCCGATCCCATACTCCGCGGTGCCCAGGCGATTCCACGAGCACCGCCTTGCAGCCGATTGCTCTATAGGATCGCCGCTTCGACTCCTCAAAGGGAAGGCAGACGATGGCTGTCGCGAAAATTCCCGAATCGTGAAATCGAGACGACCCGATCGGCGACTGTAACGAGATGGAGGGGTCTCGACCCCTCGGATCTTTGGCAAGTCGATGCGCAGTCAAGCCGAGTTCGAGAGGCGCCGCGCCCGGCTCGATCGCGACCACTCCGCGCCGCATGCGTCGCCCGCCCCGCCAAGAAAGGGTCGTCCCCGCCGACATCGACGACGCTTCGAAAATGACGACCGAAGCCAAGACTCCATAGCCGACAAGAATTTACCTGCAAACACTTTACAACCCACATACGAGAAGCCGTCTTCCTCCGAACGAACCCATCTCCGGCCAGTCAAGTCAGCTCCGCGATCGGCTCGCCGTGGGGGAGGAGGGCGATGGGGCGGCCGGTCGTCTTGATCGGTCGAGGCGTGGTCGATCCCCGAGCGGCGACGAGGGCCCCGGATGGCCGAGCCGATCGGATGAGAAAGCGCACGGACGCCCCGGATTCGCCGCCGTGCTCCATCCCCCGGCGAATTCTCCGGCCCCGTGGCTGTATGATGAGGGGGCCCAGGACTCCATCCGCCGTCGTCCGGCGAGCCCGCCAGGCGACCCGTCGCATCCCAGGGGGGTGTTCCCATGACGATCCATATCCCGAAGGACCTGGAATCTTCCATCGAGGCGGCCGTGGATCGCGGCGATTTCGCCTCGGTCGACGACGCCATGGCCGAAGCGGCCCGCTTGCTGGTCCGGGAGTTGGGCCGAAAGCCTTCCCCGCTCCAGGATCGCGAGGGGCCTTCCGACCCGCTCCTGGGCCTGATGCGCGACGATGTCGAACTGATGGACGAGATCGTGGCCGACGCCTACCGGAATCGGCGGGACGACCAGGGACGGGAATTCGACCTTTGAACAAGGCCCTGCTCGACACGGACATCCTGTCGGAGATCACCAAGGGCGTCAATCAGGTCGTCGCCGCCAGGGCGACCGCTTACCGTCGGGCCTTTCCGCGGTACACCATCTCGTCCGTCACCTTCATGGAGGCCGTCCGAGGCTACCAGAAGAAGCAGGCGACGAGGCAACTCCAGTCCTTCCTGGCGGCGATGGCCTCGGAAGAGGTGATCGCCTTCGACCGGCCCGCCGCCGAGTTGGCCGGCCGGATCGCGGGCGAGTTGGAGCGGATCGGCCGACCGATCGGCGTCGCCGATCCGATGATCGCGGCCATCGCCCTCATCCACGGCCTCGACCTGGTGACCGGGAACACCGCCCACTATCGTCGCATCCAGCAGCTCGGCTATCCCCTCGCCCTGGCCGACTGGCGATGACCGACGGGAGCCGCGACTGAAACAGCCCCCTCCCGGCTCACGTCAGCTCCGCGATCGGCTCGCCGTGGGGGAGGAGGGCGATGGGGCGGCCAGTGGTGTCGTGGTAGGTCAGGGTGTGGTCGATCCCCAGGTGGCGATACCAGGTGGCGACGAGGTCGTTGGGGGTGAGGGGGCGGTCGCGGGGCTCCTCGCCGCGGGGGGTGGTGGAGCCGATGACCTGGCCCATCGGCATCCCGCCGCCGGAGAGCAGGACGGACATCGCCTTGCCCCAGTGCTCGCGGCCGGGCTGGCCGTTGAAGTCCGAAAGCTTCGGCGTCCGGCCCATCTCGCCCATGACGACGATGAGCGTCTCGCGGTCCAGGCCGCGGGCGTGGACGTCCGAGATCAGGGCGGAGACGGCCTGGTCGAGGACCGGGAGGCGGATCTCCATCTGTTCGAAGATGTTCCAGACGCTGGCGTGGTCGTCCCACGAGAACGCCTTCTGGCCCGGGACGCAGGGGAAGTCGACCGTCACCAGCCGGACGCCCGCCTCCACCAGCCGCCTCGCCAGCAGGCAGCGCTGGCCGATCACGTTGCGGCCGTAGCGGTCGCGGAGGACGTCGGGCTCGCGGGCCAAGTCGAAGGCGTCTCGCGCCGCGGGGCTGGTCAGCACGTCGAGCGCCCGCCGCTGGAAGGCGTCGAACGACCGAGTCGCCTCGCCGTCCATCGCCCTGCGGGCCGCGTCGAACCCGGCCAGCAGCCGGCTCCGCCCCCCCAGCGAGGCGCGACGGGCCTCGTCGAGCACCAGCTCGGGGACCTTGAAGTCGGGGGAATTCGGGTCGGCCGCCACCTTGAACGGGCCGTAGGAAGAGCCGAGGCCGCCGCCCCCCTCGTAGACCAGGCTGGGCATGGCGACCCACTTCGGCAGGCCGGAGGTCTCGGGCAGGAAGCGGTTCGCCGCGTTGAAGGCGTAAGGGTACTTGGGCGTGTACGGGGGCGTCTCGACGACGTCGCCGGGATAGCCGGTGAGGACGGTGTGCGTGCTGTTGACGTGCCCCGGGCTGTCGTGGCCGATGGACCGGACGATCGCCAGCTTGTCGGCGATGGCCGCCAGCCTCGGCAGCTTCTCGCAGACCTCCAGGCCGGGGACGCTGGTGGCGATCGGCCGGAACAGCCCGCGATACGCCTCCGGGGCGTCCGGCTTCATGTCGAACGTCTCCATGTGGCTGGGCCCGCCCCAGAGCCACACGACGATCATCGACGTCGCCCGCCCGCCGGCCCCCCCCGCCGCCCGGAGCCGGAACAGGTCCGAAGCCCCCAGCGCCGAGAACCCGGTCAGCCCGGCCCGCAGGAACGCCCGCCTCGGCATCGTCCCGATGCAATCACCTTCGGCCACGGCAATCCCCCCATGTCCCGTTCGCGACCGACCCGGAAGAGGTCCGCCCATCGTAGCCGTGCAGCAATTGTTCGACAACCCGGCCGACCCTCGCGACGCGGCCCCGCCTGGCGCGATCGTCGGAAAGCCGGATTGCTTGCCCGCAAGCCCGGCGTTACATTATCTTCCATTGGCCCAGGAGAGGTGACAGAGTGGTCGATTGTGCGGCACTGGAAATGCCGCAAACATCTCGGAAACCCCATAAAATAAAGGCTTTTGTATAGGCGGCTCCCCGGCTAGCCTCCCGTTCCTATACAAAAACCTATACAAGTCACCCCGATTCGGGTATCATCTCCACGACGATCGTGGAGGTGCTATGCCACGCCAGTACGAGATGTCATGGGCGGCGAAGCGGGCGGGCTGGACCAAATGGTTCCGGCTGCCGACCTGGGAGAAGCCCCGGTCGTTCGCCGTCTCGTGCCGGCAGTTGGGGACCGAGCCCACCAAGGAGGCGTCCTGGCGGGCGGCGAACGAGTGGTGGCGGGAGAAGGAGGCCGAACTCCGACGTGATGAGGCGTCGAGGGCCGTCCCCTCTCCCCTCGATCCCTCCTCCGCATCGATCCAGTCCGTGCTGGAAGCGATGGACGTGCGGGAGTTGCGGAACCTCGCCGAGCGGGGCCGGGACGCCGAGCGTCTTCTGGAGATCCTCGGCCGGGCGAGCATCGAGGGGGCCGAGGCCGAGGGCGACCGCACGCCGATGCCAGTCCCCCACGCCACGGCGTCGAGGCTTGCGGCCGGGGAGGGCATCCCCTCCAGCATCATCGACGGAGTGCTCTCGGGCGGGTTCACCACCGAGTTGCCCGCCGACTTCCGGGATCGGGAACTCGGTCGCATCGGCGAGGCCATCCGGCCCGTGGAGGTGCCGCCCGATCGGACGATCGAGGCCCAGGTGGCGGCTTGGGTGAGGAACAAGTACGGGCAGCACGTCGCCGGGAGGATATCGGCGGGCCGCTACGACGCCTACCGGCGCAACATCGCCACCTTCGAGGCGTGGGCCGGGCCGAAGTCGGACGTGTCCGTCCTCACCGCCCAGAAGCTCAGGGACTACTATGGCTGGCTCTGCCGGGAGATCGGGGCCGGGCGGTTCTCGGCGGCGTACTGCCGCTCGCTCTTGAACGCCGCCAAGAACTTCCTCACGACCGTGGCGGAACTCGGGCTGATCCCGCTCCCAGGGAACATACGTTCGAGGGAGTTCGCCTTCGACGACTCCACGGAGGAGATTCCGTCGTTCACGAAGTCGGAGGTCCGCTCCCTGCTCGACGGCTGCGACGGGTACTCGGAGCGGATCAAGCTCTATTTGCTCCTCATGCTCAACTGCGGCATGTACCAGAACGACATCGCCGAGTTGCGGCACGGAGAGGTGGACCTCGAAAGGGGGACGATCGCCCGCAAGCGGAGCAAGCGTAAGAAGGGCGGGCTCAAGGTCACGTACAAGCTCTGGCCCGAGACGCTCGAACTCCTCCGCAGGCATTGCACCGAGGGCGTGGGCAACGACCTCGTGCTGCTCTCCGAGGACGGGAACCCGCTCGTCTCGTACCGGGCGTCGGACGGCGACCTCGATCGGTACGACCTGATCGCCCAAGCGTACAGGAACCTGCGGAAGCGGGTCGGTGTCAAGCTGCCCCTGAAGGTCTTCCGCAAGACCTCGGCCAACACGATCGAGAAGCACAAGGAGTACGGCCGGTTCTACCACTTCTTCCTGGCCCATTCGCCGAAGACCCTCGGCGAGAAGCACTACGTCACCCCGAGCGAAGAGATATTTTTCGAGACGTTGGAATGGCTGCGAGGCGAACTCCTCGGCGAGACGCCGCAGTAGGTCACGGCGACACCGCCGATCGCAAAGGGGAGCGGCGAACGGTCGGCGGTCAGTCGATCGACCGCCAATACTCGACCCAGCGATCGATCTCCCCCGGCCGCTCGTCCGGGTTCTCGCCGAGGTGCTTGTACACTGCCGAGATCAACTCACGGATCGCCCCCGCCCGGCGTTCCCTGGCGATCCTCTCGGCCTCGGCCTCGGCCGTTTCGTCTCGGGCCAGGAGTTCGACCACTTGCTCCACGGCCCAACGCCTCGGCCCCCACAATCGGACGATCTTGTCCCGCAGGTCGTCGATGCCCACGTAGCCCCAGAGGGACTCGACGTTCGACAGGCCGAGCCCCTCGGCAAGATTCCTGAGATCACCCTCCCGCCTGGCGTCCCGCCGCTCCAGACCCTCACGGTAGATCCTCCTGAACCACTTCGCATCGACGCCGAACCGCTCGGGGCCGTCCTTTCGGTCGATCCCCGCATTCTTGAGGAGTTGGACGAGGTTTCTTCGGAAGGTTTCCCGGTTTCGACTCATCGGGGACGCTCACGCTGGCCGTACCGCCCATCTTCTCGGCAAAATGACCATCTTACCCCGAGATGATGGGCGTCGTAATCGGCCTGATCTGACATCGGCCATAGCGGCATTCTCGGGGCACAGGGCCTCGGGAGTCCCTGTGGAGTCGAAGGTCATGGACAAGTCGAAGCTCATCAACGTCACTGTCGGGGACGGCAGCACCCTCGAAGAGATCACGGCGTTCATCACGGAGCGGCACGGGCAACTGGCCTACTTCGCCCGACGCACGGTGGTGGAGGTCTATTGGCTCGGCTATGCCCTCGGGCTGGCGAAGTCGAAGTTCACCAAGGAGGGGGAGTTCCGAAATTACCTCGCTACGCTGCCCTTCTCGCACACCTCGGCCTACCAGGCGATCGCCCTGCACCGGGCCTACGCATCGGAGGAGGACATCGCCGGGCTGACGATCACGGAGGCGAAGTTGGCGGCGAACATCATCGGCCCGAAGAAGAAGGCGACCCCGGAGGGGGATGCCAAGCTAGCGGGGCCGACCGACCCCACTTCTCCTTCCTCAGAGTCGGGGGACGTTGGACGGTCCATTCAATCAGATGTGGAGGAGCCCTCTATCAAGGACAGGCTGGCCGACATCGCCAACGCCCTCCTGGCCGTCTTGGAGGGTGCGACCGACGACGACCTGGAGGATTGCCAGTCGCTCCTCTTGGAGATCTGCGGGATGGCCTCGAACCGCCTGATCATGGAGGCGGCGTGAACGTCTTCCGGCGTTGCACCGCCCTGGAGGGGATGGCGACCATCCCCTCCGGGTCCATCCCCCTCGCCGTCACGAGCCCCCCCTATGGCTCCGTCCGGGATTACGGGGGCCACACCTTCGACTTCGAGCCGATCGCCCACGAACTCCACCGGGTCATCCGGCCCGGTGGAGTCCTGTGCTGGCACGTCGGCGACACGATCGATGAGGAGGGCTCCGAATCCCTCCAGCCCGAGAGGCAGTCCATCTTCTTCCGCTGCATCGGCTGGACGATCTACCAGAAAATCTACGTCCGCACCAACTGTCCCCGACCGCCGACACGGAGGTATGCCCGGCAGACCTCGATCGTGCTGGTGCTCAGCAAGGGGCGACCGGACACGGTGAACCTCCTCCGTGATCGTGAGAACGCCACGGCGGGCCGGGTCGGGCGGCTCCACTTCCGGGGGCGGGATGGCTCCCCTGCGACTCGCCGTGAGACGGTCACGGCAACCCTGGGCTACCGAGGGGACTGCTGGCATTACCTCGTCGGCGGTCCCCACACGACGGCGGATCGCTATGCCTACGCCCACCCCGCCCTCATGCCCGAAGGGCTGGCCCGTGACCTGATCCTCAGCTACTCGAAGGCATGGGACGTGGTACTCGA
>MKTT01000134.1:0-46391 GCA_001898385.1 Planctomycetales bacterium 71-10 | reverse complement strand
GCGGCGACCACCTGCAAGATGGCCCTGTTGGCCTCCCGCCGTTACGTCGGGTTCGAGCCGTGGGAGACGGCATTCCGGCTGGGAGAGCGTCGGATCGAGGACGCACGCAAACGCCTGCTGGCCCGGTTCAGGACTCCTTAAATGGGTCCGATACCCTGCGGATCTGCAAACGTTACGGGTCAGGGCTCGATCCGCATCATGTCCTCGACCGCCGAGTCGGGGGCCAACGCCAGGTAGGCCAGCCAGCGGTCGTCCAGGTCCGGTTCCGAGGCGAGCAGGCGTGCGGCGACATCCGCCCCCACGCCGAGTTCGGCCAGCCGTCGCCGGGCTGCGATCTCCAACACCCGTGTCCCGAACTCGGACATCTCACCGGGCGGCACCGCCCCGGCCAGGACCACGCCGACCGACGCCCGGAAGGCCCGGTTGATCGCCCCGGCCTCGGCCCCGGCCCCGCCCGGATGGGCGTCGATGTCCACGCCGAACTCCCGACGCAGCGTTTGGGCGAGGAGCAGGACGGTGCGTGCCACCGGGCTCTCCTCGACATCGACCGGATCATCCGCCTCGTGATCGTCCATCTCGCCGCCTCACGCCGCAGCCCGGACGGCCCGAGGCCGTGACACCGACCCGGATCGGGTCATCCGGCGATGTGGCCGGTGTCCGTGCGCCGAGATCCCCAGGGCGGCGACCGGCCCGGCCCGCTCAGGAGGGCGGCGTGGGCACCTCGGCGAATGTGGCGAAGAGGTCGGCCAGCGAGACGCCGAGGGTGGCGGCGACCCGCTCGATGTTGGCCAGGCTGATGTTCTGCTCGCCCCGCTCGATGCTGCCGACGTAGGTGCGGTGGAGCCCGGCCCGGTCGGCGAACGCCTCCTGCGACCAGCCCCGCTCAGTGCGAAGCTGACGGACCCTGGCCCCGAACCGTGAGCGGATGTCGTCCTGCTGCATCGGGGCGAGTGTAGGATGGGTGCCCCCTTCGACTCGACAGCCGATGAACAGACAGTCGATAACTAGCATTTGGCCCGCTTGCATCATATCGTCTTTAGGGGCAGCCGCTCGACGTTCGGCTCCTTCAGCGGGTCGGGATGCCCTCGAACGGTCCTCGCCGAGCCGTCCCGACACCGGCCACTCTCGCCGCTGAGCGGGGGCGGAACGTGTGGCCTCCGAGGTCGGATACGTATTGATTCGACGGAATGGGGGAGGGTTGATGTACACGTCGGATGTGGGGCCGTCGAAGGATCATGCGTCGGCCGTGGGTATGTCTCCCTTGTTGCTCGGGGTCGCCATCGCCCTGTTCTTCCCCCTCGGCCTCTTCCTGCTCTGGAGGCACCCGAACTTGGGCCGCAACCCGAGGTGGTGGGCGGTTGGTGGGGCCTGGGGCCTGCTGGTGGTGATCGGTGCGATCAACGGCGAGAAGGACAGGGCTCCGAGGACTTCGCCTCCAGGCATCGTCGAGGGTCGCCGTGTCGCCGCCGTGGGTTCGACCGACTCGTCGGCGCAACGGTCGGCCCCCGATGTGAAGCCAAGCTCGGGCATCACCGGCCCCGCCGAGGGCGTGGAGGAAGGTCCGGCACGGGCCAGCGAAGGCGTGATCGGCACGACGGACGCCGCCCTGGTCGCCGAGTTCGACGCCGACGAGGTTGCCGCCGATCGCAGGTATCGTGGCAAGACGCTGAGGGTCATCTGCGAGAAGTGGGCGGCAGGCCCCCATCCCGACGCCGCCTATTACGCCGGGTTGGGCGAGGCGATCAAGGTCGTCGAGGAGCCGATCCCCGGCAAGCCGTTCACGAGGAAACGCACGGTCGAGGCCGACCACTCCGTCGTCTGCCTCTTCGACGAGGCGCAGGCCAGGGCGTTCCGTGAGTTGCCCCGTGGCGGCAGGCGGTACGCCATGATCGGCGAATACGCAGGGGTGAAAGGTGGCCGGATCGACGGCTTCGCACGAGGGGGTGAGATACGTTTGCGTGGATGCCGTGCCGAGGTCGCCGAGCCGACCACGAGGGCCGAATCCCCGGAGCCTCGGGGCTCGGTTGCGGAGAGTCGGGGTGCCCGCCAGGATAAGCGGCAATCCTTTTCGCTGAGCAAGGGGTTCGGGCGGGGCTCCCTCAAGGTCGTGTTGCCCGAGTACGAGATCGGGCTCGAAATGAGCGACCTCGAATTGGACGGCACGGATCGGGTCTACTTCACGGCCGTCTGGAAGCCGCCTGGGATCGATTCGAGCCCCCGCAGGCCGTACAAGATCTACGACTCCAAAGGCGTGGTGCTGGAGAGCGGGACGCTGATGTTCAACTCGATCACGTCGGGCGAGCCCACCCGAGGATATCTCTACTTGGGGAGCGGGAACCTCAAGGCGGCGCAACGGATCGAGATCCAGTAGGTCTGACACCGGCCACGAACGCCGATCGTGTCGCCCACAGTTGGGCGGCTCGACCGGCGTTGTCGTTGCTGGAGGCCGTACATGGGGCCGACCCCGAGGGAGATCTTCGACCTGCTCGACGGGCACGTCGTTGGGCAGGGAGCCGCCAAGAAGAAGCTGGCCATCGCCGCCTCCAACCACCTCCTGCGTTCGGAGGCCCGCAGCGGCGGCACCACGTTTGAGAAGTCGAACGTGCTCCTGATCGGCCCGACCGGGGTGGGCAAGACCCACCTCATCAGGACGCTTGCCGGGGCCATCGACGTTCCCGTCGCCATCGGCGATGCGACCTCGCTGACCGAGGCGGGGTACGTCGGGGAAGATGTCGAGGGCCTGCTCCACCGGCTCCTGCTGGCGTCGGACATGGACGTGGCCAAGGCCCAGAGGGGCATCGTCTACATCGACGAGATCGACAAGCTCGCCTGGGGCAGCGGCGGCGTCGGCAAGGATCTGCGGCTGGGCGTCCAGCACTCCCTGCTGAAGATGCTCGAAGGGGCGACCTGCCACGTCCCGCCCGGTGGGGCTCGTCATCCCGCCCAGGAACTCGTCCCCATCGACACGTCCGACATCCTGTTCATCGGCGGCGGTGCGTTCGTCGGCCTGGAGGAGATCGTCGCCCGTCGCCTGGGCCGTGGGGCGACCTTCGGGTTCGATCGGACACTCCCGCCACCTCCCGACCTGCCGATCAATCCGCTCGGACACGTCCTGCCGTGCGACCTGGAGGCGTTCGGCCTGATCCCCGAGTTGGTGGGTCGGCTGCCGGTCGTCGCCACGCTCGGCGAATTGGGCGTGGAAGACCTGACCCGCATCCTGACCGACCCGGTTGGCGGGCTCCTGAAGCAGTACAAGGGCCTGGTGGGGCTGCGAGGGGCCACGCTGGAGTTCACCGACGAGGCAGTCGTCGAGATCGCCAGGGCCGCTCACGTGCGGGGCGTCGGGGCCAGGGTGCTTCGCAGCGTCGTGGAGGCGGTCGTGGAAGATGTCCTCTTCGACCTAACGCCGGGGCACCTCTACACCGTCACCTTGGGAGGTAAGGTCGAATGCCGGAAGAAGCCGCCGATCATGGTGCGACGGCCGAGTCTGGTGCGGCACCACTCGCACGACGCTTCCGGCGTTCCGCTTGCACGCACGCCCGCAGGCCAATAGCATGGCGAGGGTTCACCTCCGATCATTATCTGGGTCCGAGCCAAGTCCGTCTGATGCGACCACTGACCGGCCCCGCTCGCAAGCAACTCCTCGCCGAACTACGGGCCGCTCGACTCGCCGCCCAGAAGGATGCCGAGGCGTTCGATCAAATCCTCTTCCTCGTCGAACGCATCGGATGCTACCTGTTGGGGCGGGCTGCCACGCTGGGGAAATACAAGCCTGTCCTGCTCCAGTTGGCGGCAGGTTCTTCCCTGGGCGGGACTCTACCCGACGAGCAGGCGGTCTGGCATTCGACCAAAGAGGAGTTGTTCTCTCTCACGAGCGAGGGGCGGAACGACGCCATGCACCAGGGAGCGAGGGCACGGCACCTGACCGAGCATGCGATCGAGTTCGCCCTGCTCCTCGAAGACGCCCTCATGAACGGTGTAGAGCCCATGACGACGATCGGCGACATCATGGTCAGATCTCCCGTGACTGCCGATTTGTGGCAGCCCGTGAGCTACGTCAGGCAGGTGATGCTCACGAACTCCTACTCCATCCTGCCGGTTGAGCACGATGGACGATGGAAGTTCCTCACCGACGCCTCCGTAGCGTCGTTCCTGCGGCGTGGCACCCCGGCCCGTGATGAGCGACATCGGCGGCTCGGCTTGACCGTCAATGAGGCCCACGGCGAGGGTCTGGGCTTCTCCGACGCCGAGTGGGCCAGGCCGTCGGACCCCATCTCTTCGATCACCCAAACGCCGCTCATCGGGCCGGTCCTCGTCTGCGTCCCGGACCCGGAGAAGGACGACCCCACGAAGCGGCGTCTGGTCGGCATCCTCACGGCCTACGACCTGCTCTAACCGGGGTCCGGCGTCGAATGGCCGGTCCCAGGCTCGTCCCGGCCGTTGTCCCTCTCGACCTGCCCGGACGGCCGACGAGCGGCCCGCCACAGGAGGTCGTATGCCCCGGCGAGCCCGAACGCCACGGGATCGCCCCAGACATCTTCGCCGAGGTAGACGCCCACGCCCTCCCAGCATTCGCCGATCGGGCCGTCCCGCCCGTCCCTGATCCCCTGGTAGACCTCCTGCGGCGACCTCATCCTCGACCTCCTTCCTTGACCCGGAACCGGGGCACGACCGGGAACCTGCCGAACTCCTGGTGGAGCAGGTCGGTGACCAGCCCCACGTGCTCCTGCGTCGTCATGAGGCTGTCGTGGACCGTGACGACGGGGACATCCGGGTGCTCGTCCCTCAGCCGGTTGCAGACGCCCTTGATGATGACCCTCGACTCCCGCCGCTGAAGCTCCATGCCGACCCAGCTATACCCCTTCTCGGATTTTAGCTTCAGGAGCATGGAGAAGACGCTCGGGAAGGCGTCCCGGAACGCCCCGGTCAGTTCGGCGTTGAGCATCACGCCCTTGTGCCCGTAGAGGATCTGGAAGATCAGGGGCTTCAGATCGTCCCTGGTCCATCGGCCGTGCTCCTGAAACACCTCGTAGAACCGCCCCTCCGATGTCGCCTCGACGAATTGTCTCAGATCCTTCGGGATGCCTCTCAAACCAGAAACATATGGTACTGCCCGTTCTCTCCTCTCTTCTTTCTCTGGTTTTCGGGAGATTTGGGAGAGGAAGAGGGAGTGATCCTCGGAAGCGGAGAAGAGGAGTCGGGACAGATTGGGACAATTCCGCCCTGAGAGGGCGACTTCGAGCAGGAGCAGCCCCAGGAAGTACGGCTGGGAATTGACCACATCGACCTCCACGAGCCGCTGCCCGTCGATGGAGAGGCGAGGGCGAAGCTCTCGGCATAGCCCCGAGAAGTTGCTGTGGAATCGACCGTAGGGGCAGACCGTCAGGTGGATGTAGCCACGATGGATCAGGTCGGCCTGGTGGCGTGCGAGTTGCTCCTTCGAGATCCGCTTGAGATGGGCGTCGTCCTCCCGTGCCCCGATCTCGGCGAAGACGGGTTCGAGGTCGTCGTCCAGCCGGACACGCCACGCCCAGGCGGCGAGGTGATAGTGGGCCGGATGGTTGAAGCCGGTGGTCTGCCTGGCCCATGCCTTGAACTTCTGGACCCGCTTCGTGAACCGCTTGTTCGGCGAGTAATACCGGCACCAGTCGTAATCGGCCAGGAGCGGCCCGAGGCGGTATCCCAGGGACTTCCGGTCCAAGATCCACTCGTGGTCGGACTCGATCAGCCCACGCCGTTCCATCGCCTCCCGGATGGGCTTGACGTGGTTGATGTCGCCCATGACCATCCCGAGGAGCTTCGAGTGGAGGTTCACGTACTCGTCCCGGTCGTAGTTCCTGACGACACGGCGGAAGTAGATCGTGTTGAGCAGCCAGCGGGCGGCGTCGGGATGGTCGGCGATGGGGCCGGGGTGCTCGCTCGGGTCGAAGCCGACCGGCTGGTAGATGTAGCCCTGGGCGTGCGCCTCGTTGTGCTCGGGCTCTCGCTTCCCGGACGCTATTCTCGTACTTTTCCTGCGGATCTCACTACAATACATCGGTGTTCCTTTGTTATTTACTGCGACGACGCCGGGGGCCTCACACCCCGGCGTCGTCGATGTCTGCGGCCGTTGCCGTGACGAGTTGGTCGGCGACGAATGCGTGCAGCGGGACGGGCGACCGCCCGCCGTTCAGGACGAAATCGACGGACCTGGCGAGGAGTCCGCTCATCGGGACGTTGGCCCGGAGCCATCGCAGGTAGGGCCTGGGCACCTCGTCGAGCCACAGGTCCTCGTACTTGCCGAAGGTCATGCGCACGGCGGCCCCTCGCCGCCGTGGCCACGATCGGCATCGTGCTGCGCCCACCGCTCCGTGAGCGACCTCGCCTCGTCCTTGGCGTAATAACGCCGCTTCCCGCCCTCGACCGTCCGGGTCGGATACGGGAAGAGCCCCGCCCTCTGCCAGTTCTTGATCGAAGTCACCGAGCAGCCGATGCGCCGGGCCATCTCACGGAGCGAGGAGGCCGAGCATCCGGTGTCGGTAGACGGGCGTCCTTGCCGTCTTCACTGCCTACCTCCATTGCGATACGTCATTATATTGTAGTTATGCTTTATGTGCAATTTTTCTGTCGCAAACCCTCGTGTTTTCCGGGGCTCATCGACTGGATTGGGCGTCGGGTCTTCTTGCGGCCCGCAGCGAAGGGTGTCCGGGCCTTACAAACGTTGCACGGCGACGAACCCTACAGGGAGTCGCCGAGATGGCGGCGGCGGGATTTTTCGCCCTCGACTTCTTCGAGTCCTTCGGGCGTGTGCGAGGGCGGGCGGCGGCGAGAATAACAAGAAGTGCAACGACGGTATGGATGCGGGGCCGGGGGAACGGGACCGGGGCACCAAGAATCTGCCTGGAATCGATCTATTCTGAACTATCAAACAAGTTCAGTCCCGCCCCTCGGTCCCCCTTGTATGGGCCGCATACAACCCGTCATGACTTCGGAGTCACGGCCCCTCCCGGTTGCTTTGGCGGGCCTCCTTGACCGCCCCCGATGACCGCTCGCCGCCGTCGCCGACCGCCTCGGTTATTACCCAGATCCGCCGCCCCCGAGCCGTGGTGTAGGCCGACAGCAAGCGAGAGCCGTCGAGGAGGGCGAGGTCATTCAGTTCCCGGTCCTCGTCGTCCAGGTCGCCCCAGTCGCCCCGAAGGTGGCGGTCGAGGAACTCTGCGGGGCTCTGGCCGCTCGCTGCGAGGGATTCCAAGGCCCCCGGCGTGGCGACGACCTGGCCGGGGTGGAACTTCTGTCGGGGGGCGGCATTGAGGCTCATCCTGTTGCTCCTGGCTTGTCGTGGAGTTTCGATCACGACCCGATGGCCGGTGTCGCCGGGGCTTCCTTGCCCCGAGCGGCCCCGCAAGCCTCACCACTCCTCGCATCTCGGGCAGAGCCAGATTCCCTCGCCCGTCTCCGGGTCCGTCGCCCAGAGATCGACTCCGGGGCCGTAGTCATCGCAGCCGTCGCAGCGATGCGGCGTCCGCTGGCGAGTGCGGCGGGGAGTCCCCGCCACGGCGTCGTCGAGGTCCATCAGGAGCAGGCCGATCGCACAGGGTTCGGCCACGTCGGTCGGGCTGGCCAGCATCGTTCGCATCACCACCGGGGCTTCGGGGTGGGGCCGCTCGCTGCGGCCCCGACGCCCAGGTGGTCGGTGTCACCCGTCAGCCGGTGATGAGATGGCTGGAGGGCTCGCCGAAGGTCCGGTCCCAGTAGCGGTCCATCGACTCCTCCGACCGCTTGCCCGCCAGGAACTCCAGCATGTAGGCGGCGAGCTTGTGCCCGTGATCGGCGGGGCCGGTCTTGCCCTCCAAGAACGCCCTGAGTTGCTTGATCGAACGAGGGACTGGAGATCCTGCGCCGGTCGCATCGTGGTTTTCCTGACGCTTCTCCCGGACTTTCGAGGCGGTGATCTTCTCCCCGCCCTGGGCGAGCGAGTCGAAGACGGCGACCTGCTGGTCGCCCGGCAACTTGACCAGTTCCAGGGCTGCGGTGACGGGCGTCTGGCCGTTGGCCACGCTGTTCTGGATGGCGGCGGGAAGCATGACCAGTTCGAGGAGGTTGCTGCACCAGGCTTCAGATCGCTTGAGGCGACCGGCGACCTGCTTCATGGTCAGCCCATAGTCCTCAGTCAGCGAGCGGATGGCGTGGGCGAGTTGGATCGGCTTGGGGTCTTCCCGCTGGAGGTTTTCGCTGAGATTGACGAGGGCCGCTTCGGCGTCCGACAGGCGGCTCACCACGTACTTGACCTTGAAGTCGGGGCAGAGGCCCGACTCGATCAGGTACAACGCCGCCCGCATCCGTCGAAAGCCGCCGATGACTTCGAGGCGTCGGTCGGGCAGCGGGCGGGTCAGGATCGGGTTCAACTGGCCCGAGGAGCCGTCCTCCGAGTCGCCCTGGCCCCGCTTGGGCATCATGTCCTTCGCCAATTCGATGAGGGCCTCATCGACCGGGGGCTCATGCCCGTTGCGGCTGAGGTTCTTCTTCCAATCGACGACCAGTGCCCGAGGATCGACGGTGAAGAGGTCCGATCGCCCCGCCTTGTAGTCGCCGGTGTCTCCCGTGAAAGCCATGCTGCTTGCTCCTCCGAGGTGGTGTTGGTCCTGATGATGTTCTGGCCGGTGTCACTCTTCCTCGCCGGTCGCTTCGGGTTCCCTCCCACCCGATCGGCCCTTGCGGGCAGCACGGCGTCGGCGGGGTCGCCGCTCACGGCCCCCGAAGCGATGGAGCCGCAGTCGCACCTCTCGCTGCAATCGCATGGAATTGACCTCCGTCCAAACGTTGCACGCCGCCGTCAGAACGGCGGCTCGTCCTCGTCCGCAGTGGCGTGGGCCATCGGGCTGAGTTCTAAGCTCCGCACCCGTCCATGCCGGGGGGCCGCAGGCCCCGCTCATCCACGTCGTCGTAGGCGGTGTCGCCCCGGCAGATCGGACAGAGCCGCTTGGGTGCTTTCTTCCGCCGCTTGAGCGTCCGCTCGAAGGCCCGGTCGCCCGCCCAGACCCGCACCACCTTCCAGCCGATCCCCGCCCCGCCGACGACCTCCAAGAGCCGTGCGCCCCGCCCGGCCCGGTGCTGGTCCAAACGTTGTTCGAGGTCGGTGGCGAAGCCGAGGTAATGCCCGGCGTGCCTGTACCGGGTCTGGAAGTGGATCAGGTACACGTGCCCGGTCGGGGCCTTGCGGCGGCGGCTCACGGCGGCATCTCCTCGGTCGCAGGTGGGTCAGGTCCGTCCTGACCCCTGGCCGGTGTCCGTGAGTCGTCCCGCAGTCCGGGCGTCGTCCCCGCCCGTCAGCCCTCGTCGTCGGGCAGGTGGCGGGTCAGGACCGACGACGGGATGTGCGTCGTCCCGCCGCCCTCGCCGAAGTCGTCGAACTTGAAGCCCCGATCCGCCCTGCGGACTTCGGCGAGGGCGGCACGGGCCTCCTCCCAGGTGGACCATTCGGCGACCCAGAGCCGTCGTGGCTGGCCCACCAGGACGGAACTGCGGTCATAGGTCGAGTGGCCGTAGAGGACCGGCCTTGAGTGGCGGTAGGTTTCGCCCCGCCCCGGCTCCAGGGTGAAGGTCGGTCGGGGTCGGACGGTCGAGCGGATGTCCCTGATACGGTCGAGCAGGTCGCTCATGGCGGGCTCCGGTAAGGGGGCGTCGTGATCAACGCCCCGGTGGCCGGTGTCGCCGGGCAGCGATCAGTTGAGTTGCCAGGCGGCGAAACGCCGTGGGTCGATGCCCTTGGGGACGCCATCGGCGTGGTATTTGACGGCGAAGGGCAGGTCGCAGCCCTCCCGCCCGTGGACCATCAGGTGCTCCAGGTCGATGACCCGACCGGAGCCGTCGTACTGCCGGGAGTCCTCAGGGTAGTCGCCGAGGTCGGAGTCCGGGACGTGGACCTGCGGCCCGTAGAGCGGGTCGTCGCTGAGCACGTCGATGGCGTCGGCGATCGTGTCGGCCTCAATGACCAGGAAGAGCGGCGTGTAGCTCCCCCCGAGTTCGACGAGCCACGCCTTGCCGAACCAGTCGCCGGGGTTGAGGACGGCGATGTCGGCCCGGTCGTGTCCGTGAAGCCGACAAGAGGCGGTGACTTTCAAGGGATATGCTCCGGTCCAGGGATGGTGTTGATCACACCCCCCTGGCCGGTGTCGCCCGGAAGGAGTCCTGACAAGCCCGGCCCCCTCCGCTGGCCCAGGATGGCATCGATCCGGTCGCTACCGACGCCGAGCCGCTCCAACCCTCGCCGTAGCTCCCGCCGCCGATCGGCGTGAACCTGCCGCAGCCAGGAGACGACATCCTGCGGGGCCTGGCACGCCCGCCCCTTCCTCGCCTCGTGCAGCAGGTAGGTGCCGTCCACGCTGTCCACGCCGAAGCCGAGGGCGACCCGCAGGCGTCGGAGGCCATTGACCCGGCCCATGTGGACCCACTTGCCCCGTCGCCGGGCCTCCCGGCAGGCGTCCCGGACGATCGGCCCCTCCTTGAAGGCGTCGGCCCCGCCGACGAAGAGGCAGTCGAACTCGTCCCAGGGGATGCTGGCGGGCGTCATGCCCTCCTGGGCGCACAACGCTGCCGGGCAGCCCATCCGGCGAATCCGTCGCAGCCAGGGGCGGGAGAGCCGCAGGGTCGCCGCCCAGTCGAAGGGCACGTCCGGGGCGGTGGCGAAGAGCAGATGATCGCCCGCCCGCTCCAGGCCCTCGCCGACGAGGCGGGCGTAGTCGGCAGGGCGGAACAGGCGGCGACCGGCGTCGGTGAACCGCCCGTTGTCGATCGCCACCCAGCCGTAGAGCCCGGCCCGCCGCAGGTAGCCTTCCCGGTGGGTCTTGGGCTGGACGATCATGCCCAGCGGCAGGATGTCGTCGTGGTAGGACTTGAGGCGATCGGTGTGGTCGTCGATGTAGCCCGTCAGGTAGATCGGCATCGTGGGGCCTCCGTGCCCCGTTGGCCGGTGTCTCTCCATCGAGGCCCTTCCCGCCCCGTCAGCCCGCCATGAGGGCCTCCCCAGCGGGCTGCTCGACGGCGGTCGGGCGGCTGAAGCCGAGGATGTAGTCCGACGCCCTCGACGCCTGGGCCGAGGCCGTGAAGATGAAGCGGGGATCGGACTTCAACGCCTTCAACCAATGCCCCAGGTAGGCCACGTGGTTGGTCATGTCCTCCGAGGCCGGGACGCCGAGTTCCCGGCAGAGGAACGTCCCGCCCAGTTCGGCGACGAGTTCGCCCATCGCATAGGAGTTGTCCTTCTCCTTGCGGGACCAGTTCAGCCTGGAGGGGTGCTCCGTGGCGTGGACGAACTCGTGAAAGATCGTGGCGTAGAACTCTTCGAGCGGGTCGAACGTGGACTTGGGCGGCACCCGGATGGCGTCGTGGGCCGGGCTGTAGCACGCCTTGTCGCCGCCGTAGCGGAGCCCGACGCCCATGCCGATCCGGGCGGCATCGATCGCCTCCTCGGCGGGCCGGTGGTCGATGATGTCGGCCTGGGCGGTGTCGCCGTGCCCGGCACGGAGGTGGTCGAGGTGGTCGCCGACCACCTGATCGACGTTGAAGACGGTGTACGACTTGAGGACGAAGAACTTGTCCTCTTCCATCTGTCCGGTGTCGCCCTCGACCGCCTTGGTTATGGGCGACCAGAAGACGATCGTCGTGCCCCACTGGCCGCTGGGCACGTCGGCGGGCCTGGGCTTGACCATGCCGCCGATGGACTTCCACTGGTTGAATGTCGCCCACCACTTCGAGTTCAGCCCGTGGCGAGCCGAGGCGGCGTCCAGAAGCAGGACATTGATCCCCCGGTAGGGCTTCTTGCTGGCGACGTTCGCAGGAAACCCGGCGTTGGGGCCGACCCGCCAGGGCCGACGCCAGGGCGGCACGTCGCCGGATTCGAGGGCGGCGATGACCTGGGCGGTGATGCGTTCCCGAAGAAGCTGCTGTCTGGCCATGACGGGCTCCGCTTGGGGTCGTGGTGGGTGACGACCCCCTGGGCGGTGTCACGGCCTCCAAGGGAGGTCGAAACAGTCCCTTCACCGCATGCGGGATCCTGAACGGGGCGACCTCCGAAGAACCTGCCTCGTCGTCACAGGCGACAAAGTTGAGGGGGGACAAACCCCGTTGGGCTTCAGCCCGTACTCGCCTCCCGATCCATTTGCCTACTGTGCCGGTCGAGTGGAATTGAAGACCTCCATCAAGAACTCAGAGGGACCGTCGTCTTTTCGACCGTATGGAGAGTCCCGCCAGCCCGAGCAGAGCAAGTGGACCTCGTTCCTCGCCCGAGTGAGGCCCACGTAGAAGAGTCGCCTGGGCTCTTTCTTCGATAGAGGAGTCATCTCCCGGTAGCCTGGGATGATCCCCTGATCGAGCCCCATCATGAACACAACATCGAACTCCAGTCCCTTGGCACTGTGAAGCGTCATCAGGTTCAGGTGGCTCGGCGACCCTAACTGATCGCCGAATCTCGCAACCGACCAGCCGTCGAATGCACGGCCCGCTCCGCAAAGGGCGAGGATGCCCTTGAAATGTCGAGCGTCCTCGGCGGTGAGGGATTCACGCTCGAATGTTGGCCGCAAGCAGGAATCGTGGAGTCGTTCGAGCCATGCCCGGAGGACGAGCGTTGTGTCCCGGTTGGCGAACAGGAATCGGACCAGAGCCCTTCGGGTCGTCAGCATCGCCGTGTCGGAGCCCAAGGTTCCATTGAAAGCCTTCCAAGCCGAAAGCAGTTCGCCGAGACTCGGGACACCGTTCCTCCACCCGCCCGCACACCAGGCTGCCGCTTGCTCCAGCCAGGTGGTGAAGGGCGTGCAACGGTACGGTGCGTTGGCATCCGATCTGACGAAATCGAGGCCCGCTGCCGAGGCTGCCTGCGCAGCCACGTCGCCGAGGGACTTGTCACGGTATAGCACGGCGATCTCGCCCAGGTTTCGGGCCGCACCGTTCTCCAAGACCTTGGGAATGAGCGTCTTGCACACGACATCGGCCTGATGCCTCAGCCCTTCCTTGCAACGGTAGAACTCGATGCTCCCACCGTCGCCGTTGGCCGCTTCATAACCTCGCTGTTCCCCCAGTGCGATCTCGGAAGCCTCGACGATGCGGGAACCGCTCCGATAGTTCAGCTTCAACTGGATTCGCTCGACACGATCGTCCGAGGCAAGCTTCACCAGGAGGTCCGGTTCCGCACCCGTGAAGGAATAGATCGATTGGTCGTAATCCCCCACGGCGAACAGGCGACATCCGGGTTCGGTGCCGAAGCAAAGCGATAGCACGAGTCGGTGGAGAGGCAGGCCGAGATCCTGATATTCATCCACGACGAGGACGGGGAACCTGGCTCGCAGAATCTTCCGCACCCAAGGATGGGCCTCGACCAGATGCAGGCCGAGGAGAACCATGTCCTCGAAGTCGATGAGGCCACGGTCCCGCAGGAGGCTCTCGTATCGCTCGATCACCTTGGCGGGCCGTGGGTCGAGCCCCAACCAATCCGAGGAATGCCGATCGAGGACGGTACGCCTGTGCGTGGCACAGACCTTCCGCCAGGATTCCTCCTTCTCGTCAGTACCCACGGTCGATCGGAGTGCTTCGCCGAAGACCTCGGTTGCTTGTGCGGCCGATGCGATCTCCAGCTTCTCGGGCAATCGTAGGCCAGCCAGACGCCCATACGGCAGGACGATGGCCCTCAAGCAGAAAGAATGGACGGTGCCGACGAAGATCCTGCCCGTATTCCGAACGCCCAGGTCGCCGAGACGCCTAACAAGTTCCTTCACGCACTCGTTGTTGTAGGTGAGGCAGGCCACTCCACGGGGCGGTGCGACCTCCTCGGCGACCAGCCGGGCCAGCTTCAGCGTGAGGACTTTCGTCTTGCCGCTCCCCGGCCCGGCCAGGACGACGCAATGGCCCTCGGAATCATAAGCTGCCCACTGCTGGGGGTTCCTGCGGAGCGTTTCCGCCCCGACCTGATAGGGCAGCCCCATCGATCTTCCCGACGACATAACGCAGAGCCCCCGAGACTGATTGTGGGCACCTTATGCTGCTGGACCCTGCGACGTGCCGTGCCCACCTTTGGGAGAAACGGCCCTTGCCTATCGCATCGACATCGAGCAGCAGCTTCGACACCACCATCGAACCGGGATCGGCCTTCCACGCCGACGCCCTCCGCATAGCAATCTTCTTGGCGGATAGCTCCTCGATGGTCCTGGCATAACTCTTATGCCTTCCGCTTCTGAATAGGGCGATCTCGAATGTGTCTTCGGTGAGGAACAGCCCGAACCGCTCTCCTATCTCGGCGATCTTGTCGTCGGAGTCACCTTCCGCCAGTGCTTCGGGAGCCAAGTAGTCGAGCATCTTGCGAATCCGCTTGTAGCCGGTGTTCTTCGCCCTCGGATCGGTGTCGGTGATGACCGCATGCGGAATATTCAGCCCGTTGGCACCGAGGAGCTTGAGATAGGGAAGAAAGTGCGTCCCCGCAACCGAGCAGATGCTGATCCCTTTCTCATCCAAGCTCACGCCGAGCAGATCAGCCAGCACGGGGATCATGAACTCCTCGGCATCCCCCTCCACCAGCACGACCCCCCTCGCAAAGAGCATCTCTCCCCTGGATACGTCCAAATAACGCTCGATGTCCTCGACTTCTGCCGGTTCCAATTCCAGGGTGGCTGTGGAGACGCCCTCGGTGGCCAGCCCATCGGCCGACCGCCTCAATAGCACGAATGATCGGACGGGCGTGACACTCACGATGTTGGGCGAGTGCGTCGTCAGGAGGATCGTGGACTGGGATTCCTGGCCCGTCCCGTCCGGTTCGGTGGAAGGTGAGGACTGCCGGTGCCGCAGAAACGATCGATAGAGCAGACGTTGGACGTGCGGGTGGAGGTGCGCCTCTGGCTCCTCGATGGCGAGGAAGGTGTGGGAGCGGTCGCCGTGTTGCACCTGATGGTCAAGCTCCAGGGTCTTGAGGGCCAGATAGAGGACATTGGCCGACCCCAGGCTTGCGTCCGCTACGCCCCTGAGCCGACCGTCGATGAAGAGCCGCAACGATCGTATGAGGCGGTCCCCATCGGCGGGGGTGAATCCCAGGGCCGTCTCCAATGCGTGAGAGGGACCGACCATCTCCAGAAGCTTCTCGGCGATCGTCCTGCCGAGCGATCGCACCTCGTCGCATTGGGCGACGGCTTCCGTCGCCTGGGATACGCAGTCGGTGAGTTCACGCAGCCTTTCCCGGTCCATGTCACCGGCGATGCGGTCGAGCAACGGTCGGAGCGGCGACTTCCTCCAGTTGGCGAGGTCGCCCTCTGCGTCTCTGAGTGCCGCCAAGAGTTCCAGGGGCAGTCGCTTCCTCAACTCGTAGCCGATGCGGCTTTCCGGCCGACCGCCACCGTAGATCACGAACTCGTAGTCGGCTTCACTGGTCGATCCGCCGAGTCGGCCAGGGATGGGAAGGAGGGCGTAAGTCAGTCGGGCGACCATCGGGTCGGGCTGGACGAGATACTCGCCCAGCAGGGCGAGGTGATCGTCGTTGCCCTCGAACCCCGAGAGTTCGACGGAGATCTCGATCCGATCGTCCGCTCGTCGTGGAACCGGCAGCCCATCCCAGAAGTCCTCCTGGCGCAACTGGCGCAGGGAATCCGGCAGCGACGGGTCGAGGATCAGTCGCAAGGCGAAGAGGAGATTCGACTTGCCGACCTTGTTCTCACCCACGATGACGGCGTGCTGACCGAGCCGTATATTGAGATCCTTGAAGTTGCGGAAGTTCTTTATTTCTAGGCGGTGGAGTTTCATGGCCAGACAACTATCCCCTCGAAGGTGCCTCGCCCCTAGTACGACAAAAGATCTACGGTGCTAATCGGCCCAGTGAACGATGCTGGCTTCTGCTCCATCTTCCTCGCCTGCACCAACTCCGTAAGCACGTCGCCGAGCCGGATCTTCGCCGCCTCGAAGCGGCGGGTCAGCACGTCGGGGTAGGCGTCTCGGAGGCGGGCATATTTCGCATCGTCGGGGCTCGGTCTAAGCAAAGAGACATCGACCAGCTTCAGTGCCCCGGCGAAGGGGGTCTTGTGCCGCTTGAGGCGGCGGATCGCCTGCTCGGAGAAGTCGAGGGGGAGTCCGTCGTCCTCATCGAACAGGCCTCGATTCGCCTTCCGTGCTAGCTCGATGTAAGCGGCCTGTAACAGAAGTTGCCGGATCGACTCCTCCAAGGAGGCGACGTGGGCCTTGCGGTATTGCTCGGCCACCCGCAGGTCGTGCTCCCGATACCTCTCTACGCACTCGATGAAGTCGCCTTGTGCCCTGGCGAGCCATTCGGGAGACAACTCCCCGGACAGCCCCTCGTCCAACCTCTTCCACAAACCGGCGAGCGACAGCACTCGCTCCGGTGTACCGTCCGGGCCAAGGCCGTAGTACCCGACGAGACGAAGGGGGCAGGCCACGTGGAAGCGTGTCAGGAGCCCACGACCCTCTCGGGGTTCGGGCGGCTCCACGGCGTCCAGCATCTCCGAGAGCAGATTCGAGCCGAACGAGAGGAGCCTGAGCGTGTTCGGATGCTGATCGAACAGGGCCGGGTCGAAGGTCACGTCCCAGTCCTGGCCGTTCCAGTCCAATCTGTGCGCCCCGGCCAGGACCGGATGTGGGCGAAATCGGGGGCCGAGGGCTTCGGAGCCGACGATCGTTCGCTCCAGGTCGGTCATTGTGAGCGGGGCGGGCAGGTTGGCAGGGGCGGTCACCGTCTCCCCGGCGATCTGGTCCAGACCCAGGCCCGCCGTCTCGCCCTGCCGAGCGAGCTTGTTGATCTCATCGACTTGCTGGCGGATCAGGGCGTCCCGCTGCTCCTCGCCCGCCATCGCCGCTGACTCGATGGCTCGGGCGACCCGGCTCAGGATGGGCTGAAGCTCGCCCACCACGTTCTCGAACGAGCCGATCCGGTCGTCGAGCCGCCGATAGATCGTGGACTCCACCGTGTCGTCGTAGAAGTAGTTCCGCACCCAGACCCGCTGGTAGACCTGGCCGATGCGGTCGATCCGGCCGATCCGCTGCTCGACCCGCATGGGGTTCCAGGGCATGTCGTAGTTGATGAGGACGCCGCAGGTCTGGAGGTTCAGGCCCTCCGAAGCGGACTCGGTGCAGAGCAGGATCTTGACCTCGGTGTGCTCCCGGAAGGCCGTCTTGATGACCTCCTTGGTCGTCCCGGCCCAGGCGTGGCCGTCCCAACGCTCGCCGCCCCGACCGCTGTAGCAGGCGACCTGGGAGCCGTAGACCTGCCGGAGCTTCTCCCGCAGGTAGTCCATCGTGTCCGTGTACTGGGTGAAGACGATCACCGAGTCCCGGCGTTTCAGGAAGTCGTTGAGTTGGGCGTGGAGCCGCTCGAACTTGCTGTCGGTGCCGATGGTCCTCAGCCCGGCCAGGAAGTCCTCGACGTACTGGATCTCCCCCTGGTAGAGCTTGCGGCCCTCGGGGGTGGCGATCGGCAGCAACTCGGTCACGTCGGCTTCGAGGTCGTCCTGGTCCGTGTCGTCCTCGTCGGTCAGGTTCGTGTCCTTGCCCTTGAGGAACTCCAGCCGTCGCTCCAGGCTACGCTGGATGGCGTAGAAGCTGCTCGTCAGGCGGCGACGATACACGGTCATGATGAAGCCGAGGCCCTTCCGCTCGGCCTCGTACTTCTGATAGTGGTCCCGGATGTACTCCTCGATCTGGTCGTACAGCGACTTCTCGTCGGGCCGCATCTCGACCCATTCCGGCTTCGGGTCACGGAAGGGGACGTTCTCTTTCAGGAGTCCTTGCTCGTGGTAGGCCCGGAGGAGTCGCCGGGTGTTGCGGAACACGTACCGCTGGAGGGGGGTGTGCTGGCGGGCCATCGCCACGAGGGTCTTCCGCCCGGCCGGGTTGAGCCCCTTGATGGTCGGCTCGGGATTCGACGACCAGGGCAGGTTCCTGATCTGGTCCCAGACGACCGGCCCCACGTCCCGCTCGGCACGCTCGCAGGAGCGTGCGTCCCACTCGCCCCCAGTGGCGAGGTAGTCCTTCATCATGCCCAGCATGAAGGGCCAGTCCATGTCGGCGAACGGCAGGCGGAACTGCTCGAAGTAGTTGAGGAAGTTGTCCTCGCCCGCCCCCCAACGCCCGCCCATCCCCAGCAGCTTGAGCAGATCCCAGACCTCGATGGGGTCGATCTGCATCGGGGTCGCCGTCAGCAGCAGCAGGCCCTTGGTCCGCTCTCGCAGCCCCGGCTTCCCGTTGGTGCCCTGGAGCAGTTCGAGCAGTCGGTTGGGGCGATACTGATCCCGATTTAAGAAGTCCTTACGGCGGGCGTGGTGGGCCTCGTCCACGACGATGAGGTCGAAGGGCCGGGCTTCGATCAACTGGTCCTGCCGCTCACGACGCTTCGCCAGGTGGCTCGACGCCAGGAAGACGGGCTGGGCGTCCCAGGGGTTCGTGCCGCTGGGAACCTTGAGTTCCCGGCCGAATACGTCGTGGAAGCCGCCGCCGTCGTACCGGGGGACGTTCAGGACGAACTTCTCGTAGAGTTCCTCCTGCCATTGGATCAGCACGCTCCTGGGGACCAGGATCAGGGCACGGCCGACCCGACCGCAGAGGAGCAACTGGCGGATCGCCAGACCGGCCTCCACGGTCTTCCCGAGCCCCACCTCGTCGCAGAGCATGAACGAATGCGGGAATTGCTCGACGATCGAGTCGCTCACCCGGATCTGGTGCGGCCAGGGCTGGACGGTGCTGGTCGCCATCCCGAGGCGGTGGGCGTTGAGCAGGTGGGGGGCGTCCCGGAGGAACTGGAAGACGACCCGCTCCTTCTGCTCGGTGTCGATAGGCGGGGTGATGGGAGGCTGGACGGGGGGCTCGGGATCGCCGGGTTCGACGATCGGCGGCTTGTTAGGGCGGTATCGGAGCAACTCTCGCTTCACGGCTTCGGGCACCGGCAGGGCAATCCAGTCCTTCTCCTTGCCGTCCCAGAGCTTCGTGAACTTGATGGCGATCTGCTTCAGGTGCGGCGGGCTCAACTCCCAGGAGTTGAAGACGGTGAACGACTCGTAGTTGTCCTCAAGGGCGGTGGCGGATTCGTTCACGCTGCCCGAGAAGGCGACCTGATGCCCATCGGCGTCGGTGAAGATCCCCTCCTTGGGGTGGTAGTAGCTGTCGGTCTGCGAGGCTGGCAGCGGCCTCCCTTCCTTGTCCGTGGGCAGGACGACCTTGATCTCCATCTGCCCGCTGCCGACGAGCCACGCCAGGGCTTCCAGCCGCTTCTGCGTGAACGTGGTTTCGGGGATCGAGCGGAACGTCTTGACCATCCCCAGGGCGAGGGTGGCCTCCAGATCCGCCTCCCCCTTGCGGATGGCCTCCACGTCGTCCTCGGAGAGTTGCGCCCCGCAGAGCAGGCGCATCTTGCCCCCGTTGGCGATGAGCTTCGTCACGCCCGCCGCCGCCACGGCGAGCATGCTGCTGGAGAAGAAGCCCGCCGAGCGGTCGTAGCGGACGGATGCGGCGAGGGCCGGGATGAAGAAGGCATGGAGCGGGTCGTCGCCCGCACTGTAGTAGATCTGGAGGTCGAGGTCACAGAGTCCCGGCATTGTGGATCACTCGTCCTCCGTGTCGTCGTCCTCGTCGCCCACGTCGTCAGCCAGGTCGTCCTCTTCCGCCCCGTCGTCTTCGCCGAGGATGTCGGACGGCATCCCCTTCAGGGTCGGGGCCTTGTCGATGACCGGCACCACCTCCTCGGGCGGGGCGGGAAGGTCGTCCCAGACCAGGAGACGCAGGGCGTCGAGGGTCGTCATTTCCGGGCGAAGGAATTTGCCGTCCTTGCCTCGGGTGGTCGGGATCGCCTGCATCATCGCCAGGGCCAGGGCCTTGATCCGGCTGTCGTTCCGCAGGCCGTGGCGGTCGATGAAGACCTGGCACGCCTTCGATCCGTCCTCCTCGTAGACCATCATCGCCGTGTGCAGGGCGTCGATCAGGTGGGGGAACGACTCGGCCTCCGGGTCCACCAAGCCCTTCTTGCGGCGGGCGGTCGGCAGGGCGAGGGTGACGTTCTTGCCCTTCTTGGTGACGAGCCGCTTGTCACGGATGAGGTTCGCTTCGAGGTCCAGGCCGAGGGCCAGGGCGAGCTTGCGGGCCTCGTCGGCGGGGAACTCCTGAGCACGGAAGGCGTCCCAGGCCATGAGATACCAGTCGGTCACGGGGTCGAACTCGACCGAGCGGCCGAGCAGGAGCCCATTCTTCCGCAGGTTGATGACCTCACGGCGGGCGAGGTCGAGGGCCTCGCCGGGCTGGAGCGGGATCGGGTCGCCGGTCTTGGGATCGGTGTCGCTCGTCAGGACGGGCCAGCGTTCCGAGATGATCGACAGGGCCGGTCCGAACGTGCTGATGTAGAGATCGACCCCTCTGATGCCTTCCTGCTCGAAACGCCTGGCCGTCTCACGGGCGGTCTGTTTGACCTGGCCCTTGAGGTCGTCCCACCAGGCGGGCTCGTCCGTGGCCTCACGCTTCCGGCAGACGAGGAGGATCGTGCTGGCTGCGGCGTTCTTCTTGGCTTGATGGAGGCTCGCCTCGCTCTCGGTATGGACCGGCCACGAGGCATCGATGCGGAACCCGGCCCGCATCAGCGAAGACCCGAGCGTATCCCAAGCCTGGACCTGCTTGTGAGTGAACATCACGGTCAGCACGCCGTCAGCGTGCAATACTCGGTTCATTTCCTTGAAGCACGAGAACATTTTGTTCTCGTAGTCGGCAGTCGCCAGCGGCTTCGCCTTCTTCCCCATCGCCTTGAAGCGGGCCGCATTCATCACGGCCTCATCTTCGTCGTTCGTGAGTTCGGAGGCGAAAAGTTGGGGGAATTGATCGCCCAGAGTCCTTTTCATCCAGATGTAGAAGAAATTGGAGCACTCCGAGTACATCACATTGTCATAGTACGGCGGATCGACGCAAATGCAGCGGATTTGGCCGTCTCCAATGCTGTTCATCGATTGGGCAGGGCCGGTTCGGAGATCCAAACGAAGGACAGGCTTGTCGATGCTTTCAGTAAACCAGTCGCCGTTCGCCGTGGCCGTGAAACCGACTAGACCTTGTGTCGCATCGCAGACCTGCGAGACTGTCCAAGGCAGCAAGTTCCTGCTGGAGTCAAACTCGGCGAAACTCCATCTCATACTCAGGTCGTGGCGAGCGAATGTATTGACGATTACATCCCTTCCACCGTGCCACCGAACCTGCTTGGAGTTGTAGTCGGCCGCCTTCCCGATGGCGAGGCTCAGGTACGTTCTCACGGCAGCGAATCGGTCGGGAGTCAGAACACCCTTCGCCTCTCCCGTGACTTCTTCGAGAGCTTCGACGAAGGTGGTAAATGAAAGCATCTGCCTGGGGCTGTACGTGTCGCACCATCGAGTTGCGCCGTAGATTTGGCATGCCCAATCGGCCCGGCCCTCCCGTCGTGGCTCCTCGGGAATGAGGTTTCCTGCTTCCCACAGAGGCCGTCGCTTTACTGCCTCATTTTCCGCTCGCTGCACGGCCTCCAGATCCACTTGGGTTGGGGACCGGAACGTGATCGTCCCTGTCTTCTTGAACCCAACGGCGTAGAGTTGCTGGCCCATCCGGCCCGCCTGTGCCTCGGCCTTGATGTAGTCGCCGTTGATCGTGTCTCCTGTCCAGGGACTGATCCCGGTCCCACGATTTACGGTGCCCTTGTCGGGGGCAGCCTTCTTACAAGCCACCGCCCCACGGACGATCTCGAACTGACAGCACTCCTCTCCGGGATCAGCGACGACACGCACCGCCATCGGCTCGCTGCCCTTCCTGAGCCACCAGTTCGGAGACAGCGGCACGGCTTTACCCGTCTCCGGGCAGGAAACGGTTCGAGCCCACAGATAGGCGAAGATGTTCTCGTCGGGCGAATTGAGCGGGAAGTAGGGATCGAGTCGCTCCCGTACCCGCTCGCACCAAAGGCGACCGTACTTGCGGACATCTTCCACAAGAGAGCGTCCGAAGCGGGCCGGGTAGTCGAGAGTCGCTTTCAGGATGACGCTCGCCACGGGGTTCAGTTCATTTGCGTGGACCGTCAGGCCGTACCGCATGGCCTCGAAAGGTATTGAGCCGCCCCCCGACATAGGATCGCAGAAGGTGATTTCCCGTGTCCCCCAAGTCCATTCCAGCAGGTCGTACAGCAGATCGAGGTGGTCGGCGTCTGGATTCACCGAGAACGCCCGTGCATAGCCATACGGGTTGAAGTTGAGCTTTTTATTCTCGATCTTCGCCCACTCGATGAGCTTTTTCCCCGCCACGGGGTCGCCCAAGATCCCAATCAGCCTGACGAACCACGCCTTATAGCTGTCGAAGCTCGGGAACAGCGACAGGAACTTTTCCGGCCATGGCATGACTTCAGGCTCATCGGTCGGGTAGGCCGGAAGAAGGCTCGCCAGGATCGCCGCCCTGCTCACGGTCAGCGGACGCCGAGCCCACCAGACGTGCAGCCGGTTGAGCGGTGGCTTCTTCGCCGCACTCGCATCCCGCATACACTCGGCCCCGATCGTCTCGATGGGTAGCCATTGCTCGATGAGGAGTTTATTCGAAGGCATCGTCTTCATCCCTGACGGCGGCGTGATCTGAGGCTGGCGAGATTGGCGGCGTTCCGGAAGTGCTGCGTCGTGGCGTCTTCGAACGGCACATATCCCGCCGAGCACTGCGAGCGGATGTCGTCCAACCGGGCGTGGTTCTTCCAGTACTCTTCGGCGAACTCCTCCGCCATATCGACGTTCCCCTCGCCGTAGAAGCGGTCGAAGCGGTCCGACTCCCTCGTCAGTTCGTCGAGGGTGACTTTGGGATCGGCGTCCGACTCGGCGTGGTAGCCGGCCGCTGCGTACAGGCAATGTGCGGGCGGTACAGGCGCTAGGTTGGTCCAGGCCAGCGTGTTCCTCCGGTCACCGAGCCACCACGCCTCGATCTCCTCGATGGCAACGCCCATGACGAAGCGATCATGGCCGCTGATGAGTTGCCTTACCTCCTCCTGCACCGCACGGGTCTTCCGATCCAGGAGGATCACGTAGAAGGCGTGGTCGTAAACCTCGTGGGAGAGTGCTTCCACCATCTTCCTGACCATATCCAACACGCCACCGTGTCCTCGCTTCCGGACCGGGAAGAGTTGCGTCAAATCGTCGGGGCGCACCGGCCAGTCGTATCCCGCCCGGTCCCGAGCGATACGCTCCAGGAGGG
This sequence comes from Planctomycetales bacterium 71-10, assembly GCA_001898385.1. GTDB lineage: Bacteria > Planctomycetota > Planctomycetia > Isosphaerales > Isosphaeraceae > Paludisphaera. Next base: position 23,216 of record MKTT01000134.1, on the reverse strand, counting down.
CAGGGATCAGGTGGTAGTCGATCGGCCCCTCGGCGATGATCCCGACTTTCGTACTCACTGTCCTCGCACCCCCGCCGTCGAGCCGATGAGTCCACTGGTCCAGGCTTCGCCCAGGGAACGCTCGAACGTCTCCCTGACGATGCTGATTTCCCTCTTCTCACTGAGCCGTGTGACGGTCGCCCCAGCCAGCGGCCTTGGGCGATCGACGCAGTAGACCTGCTCCGGGTGGTCGAAGAACTCGTCGAGGACGTAAGGGCTGTGCGTGGTGAGGAAGACCTGGCATTGGTTCGGGGGACGCCTCTGCGTGAGTTCCCTGATGATCTGGATCACTTCCCGGACTAATTGCGGATGCACGCCGTTCTCCGGCTCCTCCAGCGTGATGAGCGGCGGGATGTCCTTCAGGTAGAGCAGCGACGTGATCGCCAGCAGGCGGAGGATGCCGTCGCTCATCTGGCGGCTGTTGTAGACGATCTCCGGATCCGGCCCCTCGTGCAGGCGTATCTCTCGCCAGCCCCAGCCTCGCCCCGATACAGACAGGTCGGAGAGATTGGGGAATAGTTTCCTGAGCCGACGGACCAGCCGGCCGAACGCCTCTGGATGCTCGTCCTTGAGCCGGCCGACCAGCGTTGCTAGGTGCTCACCCGACGCCCCCATCTCCGGATGCTTCCCCCTATCCAGCCTCCGGAGTACCTTCGGGTCCCAGATGAGGTAAGATCGGAACCCTTCGATCCAAGTGCGGAACCGGAACATCTCGGGATGTGCCCGCCTCTCCCGCATCCCGTCCATTTGGCTCATGACGCTGGCCGGGAGTCCGATCATCTTGAACTGCTGGAACTCGCCACTCTGGCGGTTGAGCCATCCGAACTTGTGCCCGTTGCGGTCGAGCAACTTGACCCAGGGCTCGCCGGGGGCGGCGTATTCGAGGATTTCCAGGCCCACGTCCAGCGGCTTTCGAGGCCGGAACGAGATGACGTACCGATATCGACCCCCGCCGACTCCCTCCTCGTCGGCGTCGAGATCGGCGGTCAGTTCCCAGCGGATGTGCTTCTTCCGGTCCCTCAAATTGGGGATGTCGTCGGGCTGCCACCCCCGCTCTTGGAGGTAGACCTCGACCGAGGAGAGGAAGAACGCCTTCAGGAAGTCGATGGACTGGAGGAGCGACGACTTGCCGGAGCCGTTGGGTCCGATCAGGACGTTCAGCGGCCCGAAGGGAATTAGTTGCCCCTCGTCCGGTGGTACTTCGGCCAGATTCTTGAAGTTCCTGATCGAATAGCCGGTCAGCAAGTCATTCCTCCGCAATCAAGATGCGCAGTGCCTTCTGGGATCGCCTGGCGGCCCTCGGGTGGGTCGCCTTGCTAAACCAGTAATATGCTTCCTCCTCTGACATCCCCTGTATCTGGTCGGACACGTCGGCCATCCGGCTCGCCTTGCGGAGCGGTTTCACCGCAAGGAGCAGGAGGCCCAGTCGCACCCCCAGGCCCTCGGCAAGCGTGAACGGCTCCTTTCGGCTTCGTGACAGGTCGGTCGCCCTGTACCCGGCCTTCTTGATGGCTGCCAAGACCTGATCTAGCACCGCCTTGAGCGGCTGGCCGTGGACCTTCACCACAAGTTGCCAGTCCTCTGTCATGCCGTTGCGGCTCTGGTCCCGACTGGGCTTCTGGAACAGGGCGAGGCCGTACTGCGACTCCCCATCGGCTTGGACCCTCAATTCGAACGCCTCGTCAGCCATCGCCCGCCTCCGTGCTCACCGGGACGGCTTCGACGGCGATCTTGCCGACGCCCAGGCTGTCGAGCACGTCCCGGATCATCGTGAACTGGTCGCCGCCCACGTCGAGGGCCGAGTCGAACTCGGCCCGCAGCACCAGCTTGACGCTAGCGTTCGACGCCTCCTTGCTCAACTCGTCGGTCAGGGCCTTCACCCGCTTATAGCGGTCCCACGCCCCGGCGAAGCTCACCTTGAAGCTCTCGCTGTCGCCGAACTCCAGAACCATGTTCTGATCGAGGTGGAACTTCGCCTTGCCCATCTGGGGGATCGCCAGGCCCAGCGATCGGACGGCGGTGGCGGCGTTCTTGCCCGGCCCCTCAACCCGGATGAAGAGCCGCCTCAAACCTTTGATCTGGTGGTCGTGGCACTGGTCGGAGATCGCCTGGAACGTCTGAGAGGGGGTCCCCTCGACCACGATCCGGCTCGGCCGCTCGTCGTCGCCGTCCTCCTCGTCTCCGCAGACGCACGGCGACTGGTCGCAGACGGGGCAGGTCTGATCGACGACGGCTTCCCCCTTGATCTTGACCCCGACCCGCTGGGCCTCGTCCAAGGTGTATAGGGTGGCGTTCTCGCTGACCTCCACCACGGGGGCGGGCGACACTGTGCCGTAGCCGATCCCCTCCTCGGCCGGGTAGTAGACCCAGATGCCCTTGGTCACGCCGTCCTTGATCGTCTTCTTCAGTTGGTTGATGTCCAGCAGCATCTTCAGACCGAGCCGCTGGGCGAACGCCCGTCGCAACTCCTCGGTCGTCATCGAGGGCGTGTTCGAGGGCCAAGCCTTCGCCTTGAGATACTGCGGGTTCAGCGGGTTGTCGTCGGCGGTCAGGACTTTATCCAGGCTCTTGAGTACCCGCAGGAGGACGGCCGTCTGGTCGGCATCGACCTCGCCTTGGTCGGCGGGCTGGAGCAGGTGGTGGGCGAGGTGACCGTTCTTCTTGGGGGCGTCGGCCGAGGGATAGTAGAGGTGGCGATACCCCTTGGTGATGGCGACCCGGAGGTCGAGTTCCGCCGCCTCGGCCATCTTCTTCAGCTTGCCGACCTGCTCCTTGGTGAACTCGGCCATCCGGTCCTGGTCGCTGACGATCCGGTGGACCGCCAGGTATCGCTGGGCGACCTCGATCATCCGCTCGACCTGATCGGCGTCGGCCAGCAGGAAGACGACGTTGTTCTTGTAAGTCCGATACTCTTCCAGGCTCCCCTTGTGCTCGAAGAGCTTGAGCACCAGTTCGGGCGGCGGGGTGGCCTGGGTCGCCTTCACGCTGGCGGCGTCATAGTGGACGACGGCGAGCTTCGGGGCGGCGGCGTCGTCGTCCAGGTCCATCGCCTCGGTCGGGAAGAACTCCGGGGCGAAGACCCCCTTCTTCCAGACCTTCCTGATCCGGTCGTCGAGTTCCGACTTGGCCTTCACCTTGCCGACGAGCCCCACCTCGTCATCGACGATCTTGCGGAGCGACGGCTCGGTCTTGAAGCGATACCGCATCCCGTCGTAGTCGAAGAACCAGCAGCGATCGAGGAGTCGCTGCATGGCCTTGTCGATCAGGCCGGGGTCGTCGGACGGCTGGAGGACGGCCAGACGCAGGTCGGCGGGCTCGACGCCGCTCTGGCCGCTCTGGACGATGCTGTGCAGGAACGCCGCCGTGGCGACCCGCTGGGCGTAGGGGGGCTTGCCCGCCTCCGTCCAGTCCCGATCGACCTCCTGGGCGTGCGAGAGCGTGCCCTGGCGGGGGCTCACGATGTCGGCCTCGATCACCTGCTTGAACTGCGGGCGGTCGAGTCGGCTCGTCAGGTCATTGGCGGTCTGGTCCACACCGAGGTCGATCTGTCCGGGGCCGATGAGGTAGCAGTCGGCGGGCCGGGCATCCCAAAGCTCCCGGATCGCCTGGGCCAGCAGCCGCAGGACGCCTCGGGTGCGCTGGAAGTTGGGGATCGTCGAGGTCTTGCGGTTGAGCGTCGTGAGTAGTTCGGGGTGGAACGGGTAGTCCTGAACGATCTCGTCCCGGTACTCGGTGCGGGTCGCCCGCTGGGGCAGGTCGGCCCCCTGCTCGATCATCCGGGCGAAGTAGCGGACATACCCTTCGCCTACCTCTTCGGCGGCGTCGTGGTCGAGCCGGGTGAACATACGGTGGCCGACGATCGCACTGATCTCGTTCTCGGCGGTGGGGGTCAGGATGTGCTCCTGCCGGGACGACACGCTGCGGGCCTCGGCAAGCTCCTGACGCAGTTCGTCGGCCTCCTTGCCGAAGGCATCGGCCGAGTCGGTGAGCGTATAGACCAGGACGCACCGGGGGCTCTCGGCCACGAACTTCAGCAGCGACATCAGGAAGCCGACCGTCTGTCCCGCCAGGCTGGAGGAGCCCACCGCCGTGCCCTTCGCCGCCCGGAGGTAGGCGGCGATCTCGTCGATCATGATGAGGGCCGGGTCGTCGCCGATGAGCTTCTCCCAGACTTGGGTGCCCGGCGTGGTGCGCTGCTCGTCGCTCTTGCGGACGACCTCGTACCCGGCCTCCTTGCCGATCTGGTAGGCGATCTCGCCCCAGAGCGTGTAAGTCCTGATCCCGCCGTGGTCGATCCCGTTCGCCACGTCCATGTCGGGGCCGACGATCCCGGCCACCTTCTCGATGGGCCGCTCGGGCAGCAGTTCGGCCGGGACGAACTTCGACACCGCCCTGGGCGAGATCCCGCCACGGCAGAGGTGCAGCAGGGCGATGAGGTTGTGGGTCTTCCCGCCGCCGAAGCTCGTCTCCAGGCGGATGATCGGGGCGTTGCTCGGCTTCGAGCCCCCCAGCCTGCCCAGGGCTTCCCGCAGCAGGGACTTCAGACCACCTGTGGGATAGGTGTTGGCGAAGAAGCTCGACGGATCACCATAGACTGCATCGGCCTCGCTCCGCAAAACCTTGGTGAGCGAGGCGGCGAACTGCTGCTCACGCAATTCGCCCTTCAGAACCTCCTCACGAGGCGTGCAAGTCTCGAAGATCGTCTTCAACGCCGTGACCCCAAAATCCTACACTGAACTGACTTAAGAAGTTCTCGCCCGAGGCGAAGGCTTCGTCACCTCTTTGCATGCATCGTCCAAGTGTTGCACGGCCGTCCGGGCCGGGCAAGTAGACGCCGGATGGATGAGAAGTTGGAGCGTACCTAGGATTTGCGATCGGGAACATGCGACCCTCCCAGTCGGGGCGGTCGGCAAGATCGGCTCCCGGAAGCCTCCTGCGACTCGGGAAGCCTGGTGATCGAAAGCCCGGACTATTATCTCGGCCAGGATCGCCGCCGCACGCCCGCTCTCTCGAACCGAGACCCGGATCATAACCAGAAAAACCGGAACACCTCTCCAGCGCAGTCGCCCAAAGTCAATTGTATTAAGGAGTTACTCCATTCCTGCTTTGTGAGTCCGAGCTCAGGACTCCTGAAGGCAATAATCGGCATTCTCGGCCCGACTGGCACCTCAGCGATGCCGGGGGGCATGATAAATCACATGGGTGATTGGATTAGTGCTTCGCCTAATAAGTACGGCCTTACCCAGGACGCTCGTCACCACCGAGGTTAAAGCTACCGATCTTGCGGTGAGGACGAACGCACCGTAAACTACCTCTCTACCGCCCCGATCGGCTCCCCGATTCTATACAAAATCCTATACCTCTGACTATACAAGAGGGCTATACAGAAACATTGATCGCAACACGTTGCAAAGGAAAGAGTTAAATCACGGAGAGGTGACAGAGTGGTCGATTGTGCGGCACTGGAAATGCCGTGTACCTTCACCGGTACCGAGGGTTCGAATCCCTCCCTCTCCGCTTTCATTTTCACGCCCGCCAAGAAGCCCGGAGCTGCGTCGACGGCCGTCGAGACGCGATCCGGGCTCGCTCGTTGATCGAGCCCCCGCCGCGACGATCCCGGGTGCGTCTCCCGCCCGGCGATGGTCCGCCATCTCCCCCGACTGGGCCCTAGGTCCGGGCCGGCCGACGCACTACCATGGGTCGGGTTTCGTGCGCGGCGTGCGTCCGCCGGGCCCTCCGGCCTTGAAGATTCGACATGAACACCATCGCTCTCCGGAAGTTCCGGGCGAACCTCGCCGCCGACCGCGCCGTGTACGGCCTGTGGGTGACGATGGAATCGCCCAGCATCACCGAGATGGCCGTCGCGCTCGGGCTCGACTGGGTCGTGATCGACGCCGAGCACGGCCATCTCGACTGGTCCGACATCGTGGCGCACCTGCGGGCCGCGGTCCGCGGCGGGACCGTGGCGCTGGTCCGGCTGGCCGACCTGGACCGCGGCGCGATCAAGCGGGCGCTCGACCTCGGGGCCGACGGCGTCGTCATCCCCTGGGTCGAGACCGAGGACCAGGTGCGCCGGGCCGTGGAGTACGCCCGCTACCCCCCCGAGGGCTGCCGCGGCATCGGCGCCGAGCGCGCCACCGGCTGGGGCGAGTGCATGGCCGAACACACGGCCGAGGCCAACGACCAGGTCCTGGTCGTGCCGATCATCGAGACCGTCCGCGGCGGCGACGCGATCGGCCGCATGGTCGGGGTCGACGGCGTGGAGGTCTTCTTCTTCGGGCCCGCCGACTTCTCCTCGTCCGCCGGCTTCCGGGGGCGGTGGGAAGGCCCCGGCGTCGCGGCGCGGATCGATGCGGTCAAGGACGCCGTCCGGGGCGCGGGCAAGCATTGCGGGGTCGTCGCCGCGGGCGACGCCAACCTCGCCGAACGTCACCAGCAAGGCTTCCGGATGCTCGGCCTGGGGCTCGACGGCGGGCTGCTGCTCCGCTCGCTGCACGCCTCCCTGGCCGCGGTCGGCCGCGACCGGAAGATCCGGCCCGACTTCCGGATCGAGGAATAACCGATGGCGAACGCCCCCCTCCCGCGCCCCCCCGAATCCATGCGCCCCGACCGCCCGGACGTGACCACGCCCGTCGGCTCCGGCGCCTTCCTCGACATCGAGCCGGGCGTCCGGTTCGAATGCCTCGTCGGGTCGCACAACGGCGCGAGGGACCTGACCACGGGCCTCGTCACGATCGCCCCGTCCGCGGGGCTCGCCTGCCACACGCACCCGTTCTCGGAGTCGATCACCCTGCTGAGCGGCCGGGCGACGGCGGTCGTGGAGGGCCGGGAATACGAGCTGGAGACGCTCGACAACGTGGTCGTCCCGCGCGGCCTGGCGCACGTCGTCCGGAATCCGTCCGACCGCGAGCCGGCCGTCTTCCACATCGCCATGGCCAGCGATTCCCCCACGCGAACGCTCGTCGACGACGCCTTCGCCCGTACGCCGACGCCCGCCGATTCCGAGGGCCGTCCCGGCGCGGAGCGCGTCAACCGCTTCCGGCTCGCGCCCCGGTTCGAGGCGGGCCCGAACACCGCGTTCATCGACTTCTTCAACGAGGCGCTCATGCCCGGCCTGGAGATGAGCGGCGGCTACGGCCTGTTCCAGCCCGGCGGGCGGCTGCCGGCCCACGTCCACGACTTCGACGAGTCCATCTGCATCATCGAAGGCGTGGCCACCTGCGTCGTCGAGGGCCGCCGCCACGCCATGAGCGACGGCGCGACCGCCCTCCAGCCGCGCGGGCGGGTCCACTACTTCATCAACGAGTCCGACGGGCCGATGGCCATGCTCTGGGTCTACGCCGGGCCGTCGCCCATCCGCATCGTCGTCGACGAGCGCTGCGCGACCGTCGAGGGGAACCCCTGGCGCGAGGAGGACGGCCGATGAGCGCGAAGTTCCGCGTGGCCCTGACCGGCGACTTCTTCGGCCCCGACGGCTCGACGAAGTATCCCGACATCGGCCTGTCCGCCTTCGAAGGCCGCGACGACGTCGAGTGGTTCGCGCTCCCCGAGCACCGGACGCCGATCGGCGCCGACCAGCTCGCCGACGCGCGGGGCGTGATCGTCCTGACCCCGGCCGTGACCGCGGAGACCGTCTCGCGGGCGGGCGACCTGCTGGCGATCGGCCGGTTCGGGGTCGGCTACGACGCGGTGGACGTGGCCGCCTGCACGGCCGCCGACGTCGCCGTGTTCATCACCGCCGGCGCGGTCGACCGCCCGGTCGCCGAGGCGACCGTCGGCTGGATGATCGCCCTGGGCCACAACCTCCGCATCAAGGACGCCCTGGTGCGCTCGGGCGGCTGGGACGAACGCTCGAAGTACATGGGCCGCGAGCTTCGCGACCGGACCTTCGGCGCGGTGGGGTTCGGCGGGATCGGCCGGGCGACGGTCCAGCTCCTGAAGGGCTTCGGGATGAAGACGCCCCTGGCGTGCGACCCGTTCCTCGACGAGCGGACGGCCGCCGAGGCCGGCGTGCGGGCCGTGGGGCTGGACGAGCTGCTGCGCGAGGCCGACTTCGTCTCCATCCACTGCCCGCTCAACGCCGCGACGCGGGGCCTGATCGGGGCCCGCGAGATCGGCCTGATGAAGCCGGACGCCTACCTCGTCAACACGGCCCGCGGCGGCATCGTCGACGAGGACGCCCTGCACGACGCCCTCGCCGCCGGCCGGATCGCCGGCGCGGCGCTCGACTGCTTCGCCGAGGAGCCGGTGGTCCGGCCGCATCGGTTCGGCTCGCTCGACAACGTGCTGCTGGCGCCGCACTGCATCGCCTGGACCGAGGAACTCTTCCGCGACATCGGCCGCGCCGCCTGCGGGGGGATGCTCGACCTGGCGGGGGGCCGGACGCCCCGCGGCGTGCTCAACCCCGAGGTCTTCGAGCGGGCCGGCTTCCGGGAGAAGTGGGAGCGGCTGCGCACCCGTTGAGAGGGCCGGACCATGGGTCGAAGGCTGGAAGGACGCGCCGCCTGGATCAGCGGGGCCGCGTCGGGGATCGGCGAGGGCGTCGCCCGGCGGTTCGCCGCCGAGGGGGCGGGCGTCGCGCTCGTGGACGTCGACCGCGACCGGCTCGACGCCGTGCGACGGTCCATCGAGGAGGCCGGCGGCCGGGCCGTCGCGACGGTCGCCGACGTGGCGTCGGAGAGGGCCGTGCGCGGCTCCATCGACGCGGCCGTCGCCGCGTTCGGCCGGCTCGACGTCCTGGTCAACTGCGCTGGGATCGTCCACATCGGGCCGCTGCACGAGTACGACGAGGCCGACTGGGACCGCCTGATGGGGGTCAACCTCAAGAGCATCTTCCTGTCCGTGAAGCACGGGCTCCCGCACCTGCGGCGGGCCGGCCGGGGCTACGTCGTGAACGTGGGGTCCATCAGCAGCCTGGTCGGCCAGGCCGCGACGCCGGCCTACACGGCGTCGAAGTCGGCCGTGCTGGGGCTGACCCGATCGATCGCCCTGGACTACGCCGCGGACGGCCTGCGGTGCAACTGCATCTGCCCCGGCATCACCGACACCCCCATGCTCCGACACCATCTGGCCAAGGACGGCGACCCGGACGTCGCGCTGGCGAACAGGCTCCGCCGCGTCCCGCTGCGGGTCGCGCTCACGCCGGACGACGTCGCGCGGGCGGCGCTCTACTTCAGTTGCGAGGACTCGGCCGGCGTGACCGGCACGTCGCTGGTCGTCGACGGCGGCTACCTGGCCGCCGCCGAGTGGGATTCCTGCGGGACCGACGGGACCAACCCGAGGGATGCGCGATGACGCTCAAGCTGGCCTGTGCGGACTTCTCGTTCCCGCTGCTCGACCACGACAAGGTGCTCGACCTGATCGCCCTGCTCGAATTCCGGGGGGTCGACATCGGCCTGTTCGAAGGCCGCTCGCACCTCTGGCCGTCGCGCGTCTTCGAGGACGTGCGCGGGTCGGCGCGGGCGCTCGCGGCGAAACTGAGCGACCGCGGCCTAGAGGCGGCCGACGTCTTCCTCCAGACCGCGCCGGACTTCGTCACGCTCGCCCCCAACCACCCCGACGCGGGGTGCCGCCGGCGGGCGCGCGACTGGTTCCAGAAGGCCGTCGAGTTCGCGGCCGAGTGCGGCTGCCGGCACGTCTCGGCCCTGCCGGGCGTGCATTTCGACGACGAGCCGAAGGCCGATTCCTGGCGGCGATGCTGCGACGAGCTGGCCTGGCGCTGCGAGGCCGCCCGCGCGGGGGGCGTCGCCTTCGGGGTCGAGGCGCACGTCGGCTCCATCGCCCCGACGCCCGCCGCCGCGGCCGAGCTGGTCCGCGACGTGCCCGGCCTGACGCTGACGCTCGACTACACCCACTTCACGCGCGACGGCCGTCCCGATTCCGAGGTCGAGCCGCTCATCGCGCTCGCCGGCCACTTCCACGCCCGATGCGCGCGGCCCGGACGGCTCCAGGCGTCGTTCCAGGAGAACGCGATCGATTACGGCCGCGTGCTCGACGTCATGGGGCAGGTCGGCTACGCCGGCTACGTCGGCGTGGAATACGTCTGGATCGACTGGGAGCACTGCAACGAGGTCGACAACCTCTCCGAGACGATCCTCCTGCGCGACTTCATCCGCAACCACGCCGCGCGACCGTAGCCGCGCGGCGTGCTTCGACGGGCCATCGCCCCCTCACCGCTCCGCGCCGGCGCGGTCCCAGAAGCGGACCTTGCGGCAGAGGGCGACGAAGGCGTCGGCGTCGGCGGGGGCCTTGAGTTCGTGGAAGCCGTCGTCGATCGCGTCGGCGACGCCGGCCTTCTGGAACAGGGGCAGGGCGTCGGCCGAATAGGCGACGAACTTCCGGTGGGCGACGGCGTCGGCGATGAAGTCGCGGGCCGCCGGGACCATCAGCAGTTCCGCCGCGCCGGCCTTCGAGGGCAGGATCGCCACGGCGTCGAAGAGGACCGACGGGCCCCCCTCCAGCTTCTCGTCCGCGTCCCGCCACGCGCCGGCCGAGTCCTCCACGCCGCCGACCTCCGGCGCGACCAGCTTCAGCCTCGCCCCCTCGGCCTTCAGCGCCTTCGCCAGCGCGTCGAGCCGGGCGGCGTCGACGCCGTCGGTGACGAGCGCCCCGACCTTGCGGCCGGCGAACGACTTCGGGCCGTTCTGCACGATGCTCAGCTTCGGCGAGGGCTTCAGGTCCATCCGGGTGGGCCGCTTCGCGGTCGCCGGCTCGGGCATCTGCTTGATGCGGAGCTGCTTGGCCACCGACTGGGCCAGGGTCTCGTCGATGTTCCGAAGGTGCGAGACCACCCGCGAGCGGATCGCCGGCGTCTGCACCTTGCTCAGCTCGAACGTCAGCGCGTTGGCGATGTGCCGGCGCTCGATCTCCGTCTGGCTGACGTAGAACTGCCGCGCCTGGCTGTAGTGGTCGGCGAACGACTCGGGCCGGATCCGGAGCTTCGGCCCCTCGACGGGCTCGGGGACGCTGCGGAAGCCCTTCTCGGGCGACTCGCGGGGGCCGCCGAAGTCCCACGAGTTGGGCTCGTAGTTGACGCGGCCCTTCGGGTTGTGCATGGCCATGTGGCCGTCCTGCTGGAAGTGCGCGAACGGGCACTTCGGGGCGTTGATCGGGATGTGGGTGAAGTTGGGCCCCCCCAGCCTCTTGAGCTGGGTGTCCAGGTACGAGAAGTTCCGCCCCTGCAACAGCGGGTCGTCGCTGAAGTCGATCCCCGGGACGACGTTCTGGGTGCAGAAGGCGACCTGCTCGGTCTCGGCGAAGAAGTTGTCGACCGCGCGGTCGAGGACCAGCCGGCCGACGACGGTGATCGGGACTTCCTCCTCCGGGATCAGCTTGGTGGCGTCGAGGACGTCGAACGCGAACTGCTCGGCGAACGCCTCGTCGAAGACCTGGAGACCCAGCTCCCACTCGGGGAAGTCGCCGGCGTGGATGGCGTCCCAGAGGTCGCGGCGGTGGAAGTCCGGGTCGGCCCCGTTGATCTTCACGGCCTCGTTCCACACCACCGACTGCAGACCCTGCTTCGGCTTCCAGTGGAACTTCACGAACGTCGACTTCCCCGCCGCGTCCACCAGGCGGAACGTGTGGACCCCGAAGCCCTCCATGAACCGGAACGAGCGCGGGATGGCCCGGTCGGACATGATCCACATGATCATGTGCATCGACTCGGGCGTCAGCGAGATGAAATCCCAGAAGTTGTCGTGCGCCGACTGCGCCTGCGGGAAGCCGCGGTCGGGCTCCGGCTTGACCGAGTGGATCACGTCCGGGAACTTGATCGCGTCCTGGATGAAGAAGACGGGGATGTTGTTGCCGACGAGGTCCCAGTTCCCCTCCTTCGTGTAGAGCTTCACGGCGAAGCCCCGCACGTCGCGGGCGAGGTCGAACGACCCCTTGCTGCCGGCGACCGTCGAGAACCGGACGAACGCCGGGGTCTTCTCGCCGGCGCGCTGGAACAGGTCGGCGCGGGTCAGCTCGGGGATGGCCTTCGTGCATTCGAAATAGCCGTGCGCCCCGAACCCGCGGGCGTGGACGACGCGCTCGGGGATGCGCTCGTGGTCGAAGTGGAAGATCTTCTCGCGGAAGTGGAAGTCCTCCAGGAGCGTCGGCCCGCGGGCCCCGGCCTTCAGCGAATTCTGGTCGTCGGAGACGGGGATCCCCTGGGCGGTGGTCAACGTGGGATGCTGAGCGTCGGCGACCTGGTGGACCTCGCCGCCCGGCCCCACCCGGACCGCGGCCTCGCCGTACTTCGCCTCGGTGCGCGCCTGGTCGTCGATCGGTTCGGCCACGGGTCGTCTCCTGGATGCGGGGCGGGGGGTTCTTGCACGTCCCTGTTCGAGTCTCGATGCACAGGCAACTACCGTTCCGCGCGGCCCGCATCCTGCGGCGATGGGACCGAGCCGTCCCCCGAATCGAAGATCCCGGACGCCCGCCTCGAAGCGCCAGGCCGAGCTGATCCCGATGCCGAACTCATCGTCTCCCCCGGCCCTCCCACGGCCCGGCCTCCACCCACGAGGACCGGATGGACGCCGACCTTCTGAAGTTCATCCGGGGCCGAACGACCCCCAACCCTGGGTGCCGCACGCCCCGATCCTCGCCCGCGGCGAGAAATCGCCCCCGCCGCGGCGTCATAGCTCTCGGGAGGGCGGGGCATGGCGATCGGGCCGGACGAGCTGGGACGCCTCTTCGGCGCGCACGCGGCGGCGCTGGTCCTCTACGCCCGCCAGTGGCGCGACGGCCCGGGGGCGGAGGACGTCGTCCAGGATGCGTTCATCGCCCTGGCCCTCCAGCCCCGGACCCCCGAGCGGCCCGCGGCCTGGCTGCATCGGACGGTCCGCAATGCGGCCCTCTCGGCGTGGCGCGGGTCGAAGCGGCGGCGGGCCCGCGAGGCCCGCGCCGGCCGGCCCGAGGGCGAGCCCTGGTTCACGGCGGTCGACGACCGGCTCGACGCCCGCGAGGCCGTCGCGCTCCTGGCCGGCCTGGACGACGAGCCGCGCGAGGCCGTCACGGCGCGGATCTGGGGCGGGCTGACGTTCGAAGAGATCGCCGCGCTGCAAGGCTGCTCGACGGCCGCGGCCCATCGGCGCTACAAGGCCGGGCTCGCCCGGTTACTGGAAAGGCTGGAGCGACCATGTCCCACGACGGACCCGACGACCTGAGCGACCTGGAACGACGGCTCGCCGGCTGGCGGCCCTCGGCCGTCGGGCTCGACCGCGGCCGGATGCTCTACGAGGCCGGCCGCGCCGCCGCCCGCGCCGAGGCCCGGCGAGCCGCCGTCGGCCTCGCGGGCCTCGCGCTGATCCTGGCGTCCGCCGCGGCCGGCCTGGGGGCCGGCTGGGCGATGGAACGCCGCCGAGGCTTCGACCTGGAGGTCGCCCTGGCCGCGGCGACCGCCCCCCGGCCGCCGGCCGCCCTCGCGGCCCCGCCCCCCGGGCCGCCCCCCGAGCCCCCCGGCCCGACCAGCTACCTCGCCCTGACGCGCCGGATCGTCGACGGCCGCATCGCCCTCGACGACCTCCCTCGCCGGCAGCCGGCCGCCGGGCCCTCGCGCCCGGCGCCGCCCCCGCTGCGAGCCGGCGACCGGCTGCTGGAGTTGTAGCGGCGACCACGGTCCCGCACTCACGTCCCCCTCGAACGGTCCTCATGCCAAGGAGACCCAGGATGACCCCGCGCGCCTCGCTCGCCCTCGCCGTGCTGCTCACGGCCCGGCTCGTCCCCACCGCTGCGGCCCAGGACGCCGTCAAGAGGGCCGCCGAGCCCCCTCCGAAGTTCCGGGAGCAGACCGTCTCGCCCGCGCCGGCCCCGATCCCGACGTTCAAATACCGCTTGATGCCGTCGTCGGCGCGACTCGCCCCCGGGGACGGGGCCCCGATCCTGCTGCGGCTGCGATACGACCCGAGCGATCGGGATTGGGGGGAGATCGCGACGAACGCCCGCACATGGGCCGAGCTTCCGGTCGGGCCGCCCTTGCCCCCCGCGGCCGGGGCGACCGTGGAGAAGTGGCGGAAGTCGCTCGACCTGCTGGCCGCCGGCGTCCGCCGGGAGTCCTGCGATTGGGGGTATCCGATCCGCGAGCAGGCCGTCGACGTCATCGACCTGGCCATGCCGGACGCCCAAACCATGCGGACGTGGGGATGGCTCCAGGCCGTCAAGGCCCGGTGCGAAATCGACCGGGGGGACTACGCCGCCGCCTCGCGGTCGCTGGAGACGGGCTTCGCGCTGGGCGGCAAGGTCGCCGAGGGCCCGTTCCTCATCAACGGCATGGTCGGGGTCGCGATCGACATGATCCAGCTCGACGCGGTCGAGGCGTGGGTCGCGGCCCCGGGCTCGCCCAACCTCTACTGGGCGCTGACCGACCTGGGCCGGCCGCTGGTGAGCTTCGATCGGGCGGTCGATCAGGAGCGACTCCTGATCGAGCGGTCCATCCCCGAGCTGGCCGACGAGTCCGAGCCGACGACGCCCGAAGGCTGGTCGATCCGCCTGGCGGCGATCGACCGCCGGATGCGGGGCCTCGCGGCCCGGGTCTTCCCGCCGGGCGACCCGAAGCCGGGCGAGCAGGAGCCGTACCTGAGGGCCAGCCTGGGGGCCGACCTGGCGGAGTACAAGCGCCTGCACCTGGATGAGTTCCGCCGCCGGCTGGTCGAGTCGGGCGGTTTCCCGACCGACCGGGTGCGGGCCATGACCGACGACGAGGCGGCGGCGCGGGGCGTCGTCCTGGCCTATCGCACCGTCTGGGACGGACTCTTCCGCGACTGGCGGCTGACGTTCAACGAGGCCATCGAGCGGGAATCGGCGGCCGACGCCGAACGGGCCGAGGCCAAGCGGGGGCCGGCGGCCCTCTTCGTCGCCTTCAGCCCGCACCTCGAGTCGGGCCGGCTCGCCATGTCGCGGCTGGACCGCCGGGTCGCCATGCTCCGCGCCGTGGAGGCGATCCGCATGCACGCCGCGGCGAACGGGGGGAAGCTCCCCGCGGCGTTGAAGGAGATCCGCGAGGTCCCCGTCCCCGTCGACCCGTCGACCGGCAAGCCGTTGGTCTGGTCGGTCGACGGGGACGTCGCGACGCTCTCGGTCCCGGAGCCGAAGCGGTTCACGCTCGACTACCGGATCGCGATCCGCAGGCCGTGACCGGGCCGCGTCACGGCTTCGACGCCCCTCCCTTGGACTTGAGGACGTACCAGTGCGTGCCGCCGAGGGAGGGGACGTCGAAGCGGATCGCCCCCCCCTCGACCCGTGGCGTGGACCGGCCGGCGACGCGGCCGTCGGCGGCCAGGGCCATCAACTCCAGGTCGGGGACCTCGGTCTTCAGCGTGATGGAGCCGGCGACCGGCTCGGAGACGAAGGCGTGGCGCTTGCTCGGGTCGGCGACGGCGCGGGCGACGGCCGTGACGAGGATGAACCCCGACTGCGACAGCGGCCGGTCGTCCACGCTGTTGAGGGCGACGGTCGCCTTCTTCGTGCGGACCTCGAAGCGGGCGTCGGCCGTGGCGATCGGCCCGCCGCCGATCCAGCCCGAGGCCGCCTGGCAGTGGGGGGCGTCGATGATGTGGACGCCCTTCTTCCAGTCGCGGGACAGCTCGCCGGTGTCCGAACGGATCACGCCCGAGTCGGCGTCGGCGAGCAGGTCGCGGTCGGGATCCTCGACCACCTCGGCCCCGGCGGGCGCGGGCGTCGGCTTGAGCCAGGGCAGGGTGGGGGAGGCGGGGACGCCGACGGTCAGCCGGCGCTGCTCCAGGGCCGTGCGCAGGGCGACGGACGAGGCCGGCGAGAGGCCGGCGCGGTAGAAGCGATCGGCCGGGAATGCCAGGTGGAATCCCCCCCGCGCCGGCGCGACCTGGCCCTTGCGATAGAGGAGGGCCGCCGCCGGGATCAGCCCGGTCAGGGCCGGGTCGTGCCAGGTGGACCAGACCTTCGGGTCCCCCGGCTTGCCCATCGGCTCCTGGCAGTAGGCGAAGAGCATCGGGGCGTCCCAGCCCTGGAAGGCCGCCAGGGCCGCCGTGTAGAGCGGGGAGCAGAAGCGGTCGACCGAAGGATACTCGACGTTCCACTCGGTGATGGTGAGGGGTCGGCCGGCGACCTGGGCCGCCCCGATCCACTGGGCGTAGTTGGCCTCGTACCGGGGGTCGACGCCCAGGAATTCGGGGACGCCGTACGAGTGGACATCCACCACGTCCCCGTCCATGAGCGAGGCCAGCGAGCCCAACGGGCAGTTCCCCCAGGAGTTCGTGGTCGCGGCGAGCGCCCGCCCACCCATGGCGCGGAAGTCGCCCAGGAACGCGGCGTTGAAACGGTGCTCCACGTCGGCCAGGTAGAGCATCGCCGGGCCCCCTTCCCACGACCGCCACGTCTGGTCCTCGGGCAGGCCGTGTTCGCGGGCGAACGCCTTGGAGCCGGCCATGAAGAGCCCGCCGTGGTGGGGACGGTTCTTGTCCGGCAGGAACAGGTTGCCGAAGTGATGCGTCACGTCGTTCTCGTTCGTCAGCAGGATGAACGCGATCGCGGGGTCGTCCTTGTAGGCCAGGCCGGTGTGGGGGTTGACGTGGCCGAGATACTCCCGCTGGAAATCGAGCATCAGGCGCTGGACGTCCGCGTTGAGGTAGGAGTATCCCGCCACGCGGCCCTTGTCCTTGGCGATCTCGCCCATGCCCGCCACCGGGCCGTCTTTCTCGAAGATCGTGCGCCCGACCTCGACGTCGAGCCAGACGTAGACGCCCTCGTCGCGCAGGCACTTGATCCACCAGTCGAGGGCGGCGAGGCTCTCCGGGTCGAGGGCGCGGGTGGAGGTCGCCCGGTCGCCGAAGACGTTGGGCACGACCCAGGCGGAGTCGTGGTGATGGATCCGCATCAGGTTGTAGCCGAGCTGGGCCATGCGACGGGCCTGGGCGGGGACGACGTCGCGGGGGGTGCGGAAGAGGCTGTAGGCCGTGAGGTTGGCCCCCCAGAGCCGCGCGGGGGAGCCGTCCCCCAGGAGCAGGCGGTCGCCATCGGCCGTGATCCGGCCGCGGCGGCCGGCGGGCCGGTCGTCGGCGTTGAGCGAGCGAAGGTCGACGGGGCTGGAATCCCAGGCCAGCGCCCCGGGGAACCATCCCGGGCCGGGGGCCGGGTCATATCGCTCCTCGGGGTTCGGCTCGCGCGTCGCCCCTTCGGGGAGGGTCAAGGTCAGGCGGAACGACTTCGCACCGGCCTCGACGCCTTTGACCGTGAAGAACGTGCGGACCGAATCCCCTTCGATGACGCATAGCGCCGCCCCGGGCTCGATGGCGAGCCGCACGACCGAGCCGGCCGCCGCGTCCCACGTCCATCCCGAATTCCCGGGCAGGATCTTCGGCTTGGCGCCGCCGCCGCCGAGGGCCGGGGCCTTCGGCTTCAGCTTCCAGCCCAGGCCGCCGCCGATCGCGTCGGGCGTCGCCTCGGACGAGGACAGGCGCAGGTCCATCACCAGCTCGTTCGGGCGCGGCGAGCGGTATTCGCCCTCGATCCGGGTCTTGAGCGCCGGGACCTCGGCGCGGTACGCCCAGCCGCCCCCCGGGGCCGGCGTCAGCTCGGGCTTGGCGGCGCCGGCCCAGGCCCAATTCGGGCCCCAGTAGATCGCCATGGTCTCGATCACCACCGAGCCCTTGCACGCCACCTGCACGACGCCGTCCGGCTTCAGCCGCCAGGTCCAGTCGCGGCCGTCGATCGGCGGGCCCGGCGGGGCCGCGGCCCCGGCCTCGGCGACTGCCGGCCCGGGCGCGGCGCCTGCCGGCCCGGGCGCCCGGGCGGCCGCCGCGTGCAGCGACCACGCCAGGGCCGCCGCCAGGATCGGCGAGATCGCGTAGAACAGTCGAGGCTTCATGCGACGGCTCCGGGGACGGCCTCGGGCGCGACGGCCCCGCGACCCCGACGGCCGCCCGGCCCCACGCCCGCCCCTCCCATCATACGCCGGGGCCTCGCTCCTTGGCGCGAGGTCTCGAAGTACGCTATTTGTTGAACAAGGATCAAGCCAACCCGCGAGCGCCCCCATGGCCCACGACCCCACCCGATCCGCCTGCCCCGGGCCGACGCGCCGGGGCGTCCTCGCCGCGATGGCCTCCGGCCTGGCGCTCGACCTGCCGGGGCTGCTCCGCGCCCGGGCCGAGGCCGGCGCGGCGGCGACGGCGCCGGGGCTCCCGCCGATCCGCGCCTGCATCGCGATCTTCTACTACGGCGGCCCCAGCCAGCTCGACACGTTCGACCCCAAGCCGGACGCCCCGGCCGAGATCCGCGGCGAGTTCGGGACCATCGCCACCAGCGTCCCGGGGATCCGCGTCTGCGAGCACCTGCCGATGTCGGCGCGGGTCATGCACAAGCTCGCCCTGGTCCGGACGATGCACCACCAGCACCGGCTGCACGACCCGGCGTCGATCCACACGTTCACCGGCCGGCCGGCGCCGCAGGGGGACTTCGAGCTGTTCTCGGCGGTCCCCCAGCAGTTCCCGAGCTGGGGCGGGACGGTCTCCTACATGATGCGGCGCCGGGACCTGCCGGTGGCGCACGCGATCCTGCCGTTCGCGTTCCACAACGTCGTGGAGACGCCGTGCCAGGGGGCCGGGTTCCTCGGGCCGGCCTACGACCCGTTCCTCGTCGGGGTCGACCCGGCCGCCGGCTCGTACCGCGCCGAGCTGCTGGCGGCGCCCGAGGGGGTCGGCCCCGACCGCCGCCGCCGCCGCCGCGACCTGCTCGACGCCGTCGAAGGCCGCGCCGCCTCGCCCCACGAGGCCGCCATGCGCCGGCACTACGACAAGGCGTACCGCCTGCTCGCCTCCGAGGAAGTCGCCCGGGCCCTGGACGTCGGCCGCGAGGCCCCCCGCACGCTGGCGCGCTACGGCGTCCCGGAGGGGGCGCGGGACCAGGGCGGGGCGGCCCACGCCTCGCCGGCCTTCGGCCGCAACATGCGGGGCTGGAACCTCCTGGTCGCCCGCCGGCTCGTCGAGGCCGGCGTCCCGTTCGTCAACGTCTCGGACTTCCGCCAGCAGGGGCAGAACTGGGACTCGCACGCCAGGAACTTCGAACAGCACCGCGACCACCTGATCCCGCCGATGGACCGCGGGCTCTCGGCGCTGGTCGAGGACCTGGACGCCCGCGGCCTGCTGGAGAGCACGCTGGTGGTCGCGCTGGGCGAGTTCGGCCGGACGCCCCGGATCAACAAGGACGCAGGCCGCGACCACTGGCCCGACTGCTACACGGCCGTCCTGGCCGGGGGCGGCGTCCGCGGCGGGGCCGTATACGGCGCCAGCGACCGCTTCGCCGCCCAGCCCGCCTCCGATCCCGTCTCGCCCGCGGACCTCGCCGCCACCATCTTCTGGCGGTTCGGCCTGGACCCGGCCGCCGAGATCCGCGACGCCCAGGGCCGCCCCCATCGCCTGGCCGACGGCTCGCCGCTCGCCTCCCTGTTCGGCTGACGCGACGCCGCGGTATGCTGGACGCCCTGCGCCGAATGTCCCCGCGCGCCGGCGCGGGCCCCACTCGACCCACCGGGACGATCGATGACCGAACAGCGAGCGAGCGCCGCCGGGCGCGGGACCGGGCTGGGCCTGTACGCGGGCGTGGCGGCCGTGCTGGCCGTCTTCGTGATGAGCGGCGTGACGACCTATCTCAACACACGCACCCTCGACCGCAACGCCAGGCTCGTGATGCACACCCACGAGGTCCTGACGAGGACGGCCGAGATCCTCTCCACCGTGAAGGACGCCGAGACCGGCCAGCGGGGATACGTCCTCACGGGCGACGTCCGCTACCTGGAGCCGTACCAGGCCGCGGCGGCGCAGGTCGACGCGCGGCTCGCGGAGCTGGACGCGCTGATCGGCGACGACCCCGACCAGCGCCGGCACCTCCCCGCGGTGCGGAGCTACGTCGACGCCAAGGTCGCCGAGCTGGCCGAGACGATCGAGCTGCGCCGGACCGCGGGCTTCGAAGCGGCGCTGGCCGTGGTGAAGAACGACTCCGGCAAGGCCGCGATGGACGCCCTGCGCGAGATCCTCGGCCGGATGGTCGACCTGGAGAAGGAGCGGCGACGGCGGCGGGTCGAAGAGATGGAGTCGGCCTACGCGATCGCCGTCACGGGGGGCGTCGTGACCGGCGTCCTGGGGAGCCTGCTGACGCTGGCGGTCGCGGTGCTGCTGCGGCGGACGGCCGGGCTGCGGGCCCGCCAGGACTGGCTCCAGTTCGGCCGGCTCGGCCTGAACGCGGCCATCGCGGGCGAGCAGCGGCCGGCGGAGCTGGGCCGCAACCTGCTGAGATACCTGTCCGACTACCTCGACGCCCACGCCGGCGCGTTCTTCACCGAGTCGGGGGGGGTGTTCCATCGCGTCGCGGTCGCCGGGACGCCGTCCGAGGACTCCGTCCCCGAGTCGTTCGCGCGGGGGCAGGGGCTCCTGGGCCGCGCGGCCGAGTCGGGCCGGCCCGTGGTCGTCCGCGACGTCCCCGACGGCTACCTCGCCCTGGGCTCCGCCCTGGGGTCGTCCGCCCCGCGCAGCCTCGTCGTCGCCCCGATGGCGGGCGACGGCGGCGTCCGCGGCGTCGTCGAGCTGGGCTTCGTCCACCCGCTGGAGGATCGCGCCGTCGAGCTGCTGGAGGGGATCTCCGGGGCGGTCGCCTCGGCCGTCAAGGCGGCCGACTACCGCCGACACCTCCAGGACCTCCTGGAGGAGACCCAGCGCCAGGCCGAGGAGATGCAGGCGCAGGCCGAGGAGCTGCGCGTCTCCAACGAGGAGCTGGACGAGCAGGGGAGGGCCCTGAAGGAGTCCCAGTCGCGGCTGGAATTGCAGCAGGTCGAGCTGGAGCAGACCAACGCCCAGCTGGAAGACCAGGCGACCGTCCTGGAGGCCCAGCGCGACCAGGTCGCCGCCGCCCGCGACGAGCTGGCGCGCAAGGCCGACGAGCTGGAGCAGGCCAGCCGCTACAAGTCCGACTTCCTCGCCAACATGTCGCACGAGCTGCGCACGCCGCTCAACTCGTCGCTGATCCTGGCGAAGCTCCTGGCCGACAACCCCTCGGGGAACCTCAGCGACGAGCAGGTCAAGTTCGCGCGGACGATCCAGTCGGCCGGCAACGACCTGCTCACGCTCATCAACGACATCCTCGACCTGTCCAAGATCGAGGCCGGCCACATGGAGGTCCGCCCCGAGCCCGTCCGGCTCGGCATGCTCGCCGAGGCCCTCCGGCGCACCTTCGACCCGATCGCCTCGCAGAAGGGCCTGGCCTTCTCGATCCGGATCGCCCCCGACTCCCCGGAGGTCGTCGAGACCGACCGCCAGCGGCTGGAGCAGATCCTCCGCAACCTCCTCTCCAACGCCGTCAAGTTCACCGAGCGCGGCGAGGTCTCGCTGGACGTCCGCCGCGAGGCCGACGGCCGCGTCGCCTTCGCCGCCACCGACACCGGCATCGGCATCCCCGCCGACAAGCACGACGTCGTCTTCGAAGCCTTCCGCCAGGCCGACGGGACCACCAACCGCAAGTTCGGCGGCACCGGCCTGGGCCTCTCCATCGCCCGCGAGCTGGCCCGCCTCCTCGGCGGCTCGATCGCCCTTCGCAGCGAGCCGGGCCGCGGCAGCACCTTCACGCTGACCATCCCCGCCGCCTTCGACCCGGCCGCCGCCCCCCCCCCGCCGGCCGCCCCGGCCCGCGTCGCCGCCTTCCCGGCCGACTCGTTCATGGACCACGTCCCCGACGTCCCCTCGCCCTTCCTCGACGCCGGGCGGACCCCGCCCCCCGCCCCCCCCGCGCCTCGGCCGTTCGAAGACGACCGCGAGCGGCTGTCGGCGGGCCGCGTCATCCTGGTCGTGGAGGACGACGCCAACTTCGCCCGCGTGCTCTACGACCTGGCCCGCGAGCTGGGCTTCCAGTGCCTGGTCGCCACCACGGCCGAGGAGGCCGTCGCGGTGGCCGTGCAGTTCATCCCCAGCGCCGT
Source organism: Planctomycetales bacterium 71-10 (assembly GCA_001898385.1). GTDB lineage: Bacteria > Planctomycetota > Planctomycetia > Isosphaerales > Isosphaeraceae > Paludisphaera. Next base: position 1,261 of record MKTT01000134.1, on the reverse strand, counting down.
GCTCCTGGACGTCGGCCTGCCGGACCACTCCGGGCTCTCGGTGCTCGACCGCCTCAAGCACGACTCGCGCACCCGCCACATCCCGGTCCACGTCGTCTCCGGCGGCGACTACGCCCGCACGGCCCTGGAGCTGGGCGCCGTCGGCTACATGCTCAAGCCGGTCAAGCGCGAGGAGCTGGCCGACGCCCTCCACCGCCTGGAGGACCGCCTGGAGCAGCGCCTCCGCCGCGTCCTGGTCGTCGAGGACGACCCCGTCCAGCTCGACAGCCTGCGCCAGCTCCTGGGCTCGCTGAGCGTCGACACCACGGGCGTCCGCAGCGCCGGCGAGTGCCTGGAGCAGCTCCGCGCGGCCACGTTCGACTGCATGATCCTGGACCTGTCCCTCCCGGACGCCTCGGGCTACTCGCTGCTGGAGACCCTCAGCCGCGAGGACGCCTACTCCTTCCCCCCGGTCATCGTCTACACCGGCCGCGACCTCTCGGGCGAGGAGGAGCAGCGGCTGCGGCGCTACTCCAAGTCAATCATCATCAAGGGCGCCAAGTCGCCCGAGCGGCTGCTGGACGAGGTGACGCTGTTCCTCCACCACGTCGTCTCCGAGCTGCCGCCCGAACACCGACGGATGCTGGAGAAGGCCCTGGTGCGCGACTCGGTGATGGAGGGCCGGCGGATCCTGATCGTCGAGGACGACGTCCGCAACGTCTTCGCCCTGTCGAGCATCCTCGAGCCCCGCGGCGCGATCGTCGAGATCGCCCGCAACGGCCTGGAGGCGATCCGCGCCCTGGAGGAATCCGCCGCCGACCCCGCCCGCAAGGTCGACCTCGTCCTGATGGACGTGATGATGCCCGAGATGGACGGCCTGACCGCCACCCGCGAGATCCGCAAGCGGCCCGAGTGGAAGAAGCTCCCCATCATCGTCCTCACCGCCAAGGCCATGAAGGACGACCAGGCCCGTTGCCTCGACGCCGGCGCCAACGACTACATGGCCAAGCCCCTGGACGTCGAGAAGATCCTCTCCCTCATCCGCGTCTGGATGCCGCGCTGAGCCGCCCCACACGCCCCGGACTCCGTCGAAGCCCGGGAGGCTGGCGAACATCCTACCCCGGCGGCCGAAGCCGCCCCGAAGGGCGATGCCGCTCGGCACGACTCGCATGCGAACGCATAAGAAAAGTCCTGGCCGTCCCGGATTTTGGGGCGGCCCGCGATGCCGACGGTCTTCCCCCCTCGCGGGGGAAGACAGACCGCGAAGCGGTCAGATGAGGGG
>MKTT01000133.1 GCA_001898385.1 Planctomycetales bacterium 71-10 | reverse complement strand
AGTGGATCGTCACGATCAAGGAGGGGATCGCCGCCCTGTTCGCCGACCGAGACGACGTCTTCGTCGCCGCCGACCTCCTCTGGTACGCCGACCGGACGAACAAGTATGACGTGGTCGCCCCCGACGTCCTGGTCGTCTTCGGCCGGCCGAGGGGGCATCGCCGGTCGTACCGCGAGTGGGTCGAGGCCGGCGTCGCGCCGCAGGTGGTCTTCGAGATCGACTCGCCGAGCAACACGGCCGCGGAAATGACGCGCAAGCTGGCCATCTACGACCGCCGCGGCGTGGAGGAATATTACTACTACGACCCCGAGTCGGGCCGGCTGAAGGGCTGGATCCGCGAAGCCGCCGGCCTGCGGCCGATCGCCGATTTCCGCGATTGGGCGAGCCCGCGCCTGGGGATCACGTTCGAGGCCCCGAGGCGCAAGGACGCCCTGATCGTCCGCGGCCCCGACGGCAAACGCTTTCGGACGTTCCAGGAGGTCAAGCGGGCGGCCGACGAGGAGCGTCGCCGCCGCCGCAGGGCCCAGCGCCAGGCCGTCGCCGAGCGTCGGCTCCGCGAGGAGGCCGACCTCCTCGCCGCCGCCGAGCGTCGCCTCCGCGTCGACGCCGATCACCGCGCCGCCGCCGAGCGCGAGCGGGCGGACGCCGAGCGTCGGCTCCGCGAGGAGGCCGACTCCGTGGCCCGCGCCGAGCGCGAGCGGGCGGAACGCCTGGCGACCCTTTTGCGCGAGATGGGCGTCGACCCGAACTGAGGCCCGCCGGTTGCGGGCCCGCGTCGCCGAGCTTGAAGCCGACGGCCGGCGGCGTCTACCATGGGGGCGGATCAACGCCGATCGAGGACCCGCCATGTTCGTCGTCATCGCCAACATCCAGGTCAAGCCGGAATCCGTCGAGGCGTTCCGGGAGGCGTGCATCGCGAACTCCCGCGGCAGCCTCCAGGAGCCGGAGTGCCTGCGGTTCGACGTCCTCCAGCAGCAGGAAGACCCCACGAAGTTCTCGCTCTACGAGGTCTACCGCCGCGCCGAGGGCTTCGCCGCGCACAAGGAGACGCCGCACTACGCCGCGTGGGCCGAGAAGGCCGCGACGATGCAGGCCGGGCCGCGGGCGTCGGCCAAGTTCACGAAGGTCTATCCCGAAGACGCGTCATGACGTTCGAGTTCGCCACCGCCGCCCGCATCGTCTTCGGTTGGGAGACCTTCGACCACGTCCCCGACCTCGCGAAGTCCCTCGGATCGACGGCGCTCGTCGTCCTCGGCCGTGAGGGCCGCCGGGGCGACGCGCTGGCCGCGAGGCTCGCCGCCGCGGGCGTGCGGAGCGTCCCGTTCCGCGTCGACGGCGAGCCCAGGGTGGCGACGGTCGAGTCCGCCGTCCGCCTGGCGCGGGCCGAGGGCTGCGACTTGGTGATCGCGGTGGGCGGCGGCAGCGTGATCGACGCCGGCAAGGCCGCCGCGGGGATGGCCACGCAAACCGGCGACGTGCTCGAACACCTGGAAGTCGTCGGCGAGGGGAGGCCGCTGCTCGCGGAGCCGCTGCCGTTCGTCGCCGCCCCCACCACGGCCGGCACCGGGGCCGAGGTCACGCGCAACGCCGTGCTCGACGTCCCCGAGAAGCGGGTGAAGGTCAGCCTGCGCAGCCTCGCCCTGCTGCCGAAGGTCGCCGTGGTCGACCCCGAGCTGACCCTCTCCATGCCCCCGAGGGTCACGGCCTACACCGGCATGGACGCGCTGACGCAGCTCATCGAGCCGTTCGTGAGCCACGCCTCCAACCCGATCGTCGACGGCCTCTGCCGCGAGGGGATCGCCCGCGCGGCGCGTTCGCTCCGGACCGCGTTCCGCGACGGCTCCGACCGCGGCGCCCGCGAGGACATGGCGACGGCCTCGCTCCTGGGCGGCCTGGCCCTGGCCAACGCGAAGCTGGGCGCGGTCCACGGCTTCGCGGGCGTGCTGGGCGGGACCTACGGCCTCCCCCACGGCGCGATCTGCGCCCGGCTCCTGCCGTTCGTCATGACCGCGAACGTCGCCGCGCTGGAGGCTCGCTCCGCCGACGAGCCGGCCCTCGCCCGCTATCGCGCCGTCGCCCGGATCCTGACCGGCAAGCCGTCCGCGACCGCCATGGACGGCGTGCAGTGGGTCGCGCAACTCTGCGACGACCTGAAGATCCCGCCCCTGGCTCTCGACCACTCCTCCGCGGCCCTCGACGCCGTCGTCGCCGGGGCGAGGCGCGCCAGCAGCATGAAGGGGAACCCCGTCGATCTCCCCGACGACGTCCTCCGCCAGATCCTCCGGGGGTCGTCCGCGGTCTGACCGCGAGACTGGGCTTGACCGAATCTCCGATTCAAGCCTCACGCCCCGCCGATCCGATCTAAAGCCTACGCCGCGCGGAGCCGGTGGAATTCCGCCGACTGCGCAAGGCGGGCAAGGAATCGGAGGTGGGCGTTGGGGACCGACAGGCGCAGGATCGGGGCGGAAGTCGCGACGGTCGCCCTCGTCGCGGCGTGCCTGGGCGGGACGCTGAACCTGGTGATCTCCGTCCATCGCAAGGCGTTGCAGGTGCCGAAGGTGGCCCAGGCGGTCCCGCCGCCGGCCCCCGAATCCGCCCCGACGCCCGAGCCGCCGCAGGAGCCGCCCAGGGGTGCCGAGGCACCCCGGCCCGCGCCGACTCCCCCGCCGCCCCCCGCCGAGGATCCGACCCCGAAAGCCCTGGCGCAGATCGCCGACGCGACCGCCGCCGAGCGCGAGGCCGCCGGCCGGCTGGATCGCGAGGCCGAGAAGCTGGAGCAGGCCCGGAAGGTCGCCGAGGCCGAGGCCGAGTCGTGGCGTCGCCGCGAGATGCTGGTGAAGCAGCAGCTCGCGACGCTCGACGACAAGGCCCGCAAGACGACCCGAGAAGTCGACGCCTACGCCGCCCAGCGGGACGTCCTGGCTCGCGAACGCGACGCCCTCAAGGCGGCCATCGCCGCCGCGCCGGGCGAGGGGAGCTATGCGATCCTCCCGTATCAGGGCGAGAACGGCACCTGGCGACGGCCGATCGTGATCGAATGCACCGGCGGCAAGGTCTCCATCCTGCCGAACGGGCCGACGTTCACGCTCCTGGAGCTGTCCGGCCTGGCCAACCCGCGGTCCAGCCCGGTCGTGGTGGCCATCGCCCGCGAGCTGTTGAAGGTGAAGACCTCGGCCTCGCCCGACGGCTCCGAGGTCGTCCCCTACTTCGTCTTCCTGGTCCGGCCCGACGGCGTCCGGTCGTACTACGAGGTGCGGGCGCGGCTCGAACCGCTGGGGATCGCCTTCGGCTACGAGCTGGTCGAGGCCGACATGAAGGTCCACATCCCGGACTTCGATAACGTGGCATCCTGGGACGGCACGCCGACTCTGGACGTGCCCCCGTCCGGCCTCGCCGGCCATGGATCGAAGGGCGGCGGCGACGGGTCGAGCGGCGATCGCCCGGCCGGCGTCTGGCCGAACGGCGGCGGGGGCGACGGGCAAGGCGCGGTCGCCGCCGGCGGCCTCTCCTGGCCGGGGGGCGGCGGTGGAGGCAAGCCCGGCTCGGGAGCCGGTACGCTCGCCGGCGGCGGGCTCGCGTGGCCCGGGGGCGGGGCCGGCGATGGCGACCGGGCGCTGGCCGGAGCGTTCGACGCCGGTCGGGGTCGGGCGGCAGGAGGCGGCGGCGATGGCGACGGCCCCGAGGCGTTCGTCTGGCCGTCGCAACGCCCCGGTGCGGGGGGCGGGGCGCTCGAAAAGGCCGGGGGGGCTCCAGCGGACGAAAGCGGGTCGAAGGGACTGGGGGCCGGCGGCGCGACCCGGGGCGAATCGCCCCTGGGCCATGACGTCGGCCGCGCCGGCCCCCTGGGGGCGGGCATCAAGGCCGCGACGCGCGACATCGGCCGGCCCGACCTCGCCCGTCGCGGCGAGGGGGCCGGGCTCGATCGGCCCGGCGCCGGGCCGCGCGCCTCCGCGTCGCGCGGGCTGGAGCCGGCCCCGACCGTCCCCGGCTCGGAGCCCGACCTCGGCGGCGGCCTGATGTGGGGCGACACTGCGCCCGCGGGCGTGACGTCGAGCGTCGCCCAGGGCTATCGCGGCGGCCGGCTCGCGGGAGAGAAGCCCGCGGCGGGGGCGTCGGCCGCGGCCCCCGGGGTGCCCGCGGAGGAATTGACCCTGAGCGATGCGGTGGCCGGGGCCGTGGGATCGGGCGCGGGCGCGACGGCGGGGGGATCGACGCCCGGCACCGGGACGTCCGCGGGCGCGAATCCCGGCGGCCGGTCGGCGGCCGGGTCGTCCGGGACCGGTTCGGGGTCGAAGCCGCCGCCGATCGGCCTGGGCGCCGGCGGGGGAGGGGCCCGGACCCCGCTCGGCCTGGGCTCTTCCGGCGGGCCCGCGACGCCCGGTTTGATGCTGGGGGGCGAGTCCGAGCCCGCGAAGGGAGGCGGTGGCGCGGGCGGGGCGGGTCAGGACGACGCCCGCATGCAGCCGCTGGTCCAGGACCCGGAGAAGAAGCGACCGCCGGCGATCGAGGTCCCGTTCGAGATCGTCGTCGCCTGCACCCGCGACGGCGTGACGATCCAGCCGGGGAATCGCAAGATCACGACCCAGGCCCTCAAGAACCGCCGCCAGGATGAGCTGTTGATCCGCAACCTGGAGGCCGAGGCCCTGCGACGGTCCGAGGTCGACCCGGCCATCAAGCCCCGCCCTCGCGTGAAGTTCCTGGTGCAGGAGGACGGGGCCGCCAACTTCTGGGAGGCGCGCCGTCAGGTGCTGTTCTCGGGCCTCGACTGGCCCATGACGCTCCAGGTGGCCGGGGCCCAGAACCCGCGGCTCCTCGACGACAAGGGGATCTGGTGATGACCGACAACGCCCGCCAGGCCCTGGCGATCCCCGTCGTGCTCGCCGCGGTCGTCGCCCTGAACGTCCTGGTGAACCGTCCTCGCTCGCCCGATCCGGCCCCGCCCGCGGCGGTCGCCGCGCCGCCCGAATCGACGCCCGTCGCGAAGGCCGAGCCCGCTCCCGAACCGGACCCCGGACCCGAGCCGATCGTCGAAGCCCCGCCGGCGCCGACGCTCGACCGCGAGGCGGTCGCGAAGGCCGAGGCCGAGCGCGACGCCGCCGCCCGCGACCGGGAGCGTGCCGAGGCCCGCGCCGAGGACGCGAAGCGGGCCCTGTCCGCGTCGTCGACCCGCGCGGCGCTGGAGGCCGCCAAGGGGAAGAAGCTGGCGTTCAAGGTCCGCAACCCGAGCGTGCAGATCGCGAGGGCCTCGGCCAAGGGGGGATTCCTCAAGGCCGAGAACGAGAAGCTGGCGAAGGAGGTGGCCGACCTGCGGAGCCTCCCCCTCCCCAAGCCGACGCCCCTCCTGAACAAGAACCCGGTGGCCCGGCCCGCGAACGCGGACGAGTACCACTTCGAGCTTCGCCGGGGCCGCGTCAGTTTCATCGACCTGGAGCGGCTGCTGGAGTTGGCCAAGTCCGACGCCCAGGTGAAGCTGCGCATGGCCGACCGCATGGGCCTGCTGTCGTCGCAGGTGGGGCCGGTCGGGTCGTTCTCGCTCGCCTACGTCCTGGGGCGGGCGCAGTCGGGCATCGAGGAATTGCTGGAGCGGCACAGCATCCGGTTCGATCTCCGCGGCTGGGAGATCGTCCCCGCGCTGGAGGGGCGCGGCGAGAGCTATGAGGCGACCCGCAACCCGATCTCCGAATACACCCGCGCCCTCAATCGCTTGAACCCCGGCAAGTCCGTCGTGACGATGTGGGTCTACCCGGACAGCTTCAACCTCTACCGCGTCCTCCGCGACGAGCTGACCGCCCGCGGCTACAGCGTCGCCGCCCGCCCCCTGCCCGAAGGCATGACCATCCGCGGCAGCCCGCTGGGGTCGGCCTCGGCGACGCAGTGAGCGTCGCCGAGGTCAGGCCGGAGCGGGGGAGGAGGCGTCAGTCTCCCGACGCCTTCACCGTCGACCTTCGCGCGTCCGGGGCGCCGTAGAGGCGGCCGGTGGCGGGGTCGACGACGATGGAGTTGGCGTTCCCCTGGCGGTCGATGGTGCGGACGCGGTGGCCCATGTCGGCGAGCGCCTTGAGGGTCTCCTCGGGCCAGGTCTTCCCCTCCAGGTTGAGGACGTCCGGGAACCACTGGTGATGGGTCCGGGGGGCGTCGACGGCGGCCTGGGGATCGAGGCCGAATTCCAGGACGTTCAGCACGACCCAGAGGGTGGTGTTGGGGATGGTCCGGCCGCCGGGCGAGCCGGCGACGAGGCGGACCTTGCCGTCCTTCAGGATCAGCGTCGGACACTGCGAGGAGAGCATCCGCTTGCCGGGGGCGATCTGGTTCGGATACGTCCCGATCGAGCCGGCGTCGTCGGTGCGGCCGGGGCGGATGTTGAAGTCGCCCATCTCGTTGTTGAGGATGAAGCCGGCGCCCCTCACCACGGCCTTCGACCCGTAGCTGTCCTCCAGCGTGTACGTCATCGCCACCGCGCCCCCGCGGGAATCCATCACCGAGAAGTGCGTGGTGTGGTCGGGCTCGTTGGCGATGATCGGGAACGGCGCGAGGTCCGCGCTCGGCGTGGCGCGTGAGTCGTCGATGGTCTTCGCCAGCGCGTCGGCCGCGGCCTTGGAGGCCAGCTCGGCGACGGGGACGTCGACGAAGTCCGGGTCGCCGATCTTCGTGGAGCGCGTGAAGTAGGCGCGGCGCATGGCCTCGGCGACGCGGTGCAGGGTGCGCGGCGAGCGGGGGCCGTCGGCCTTGAGGTCGTACCGCTCCAGGATGTTGAGCATCTGGCAGAGCACGATCCCCCCCGACGACGCCGGACCGATGCCGTAGACGTCATACCCGCGGAACGTGGTGCGGACCGGGGGGCGTTCCTTGGCCCGGTAGTCGGCCAGGTCCTTCTTCGTGATCCGGCCGCCGTTCTCGAACATGTAGGCGGCGATGATGTCGGACGTCTTGCCCGTGTAGAACTCGTCGGGGCCCTCGTCGGCGATCCGCTGGAGGGTGGCGGCGAGGTCGGCCTGGATCAGCCGGTCGCCCCCGTTCCAGTCGCCGCCGCCGGGCTTGCCGAACGCGGCGACGGACTCGGGGAAGTCGACCATGCGGTTCTGGAACGCGGGCCGGCCTGGGACGCTCGCCGGGGCGTCGGGGTTCCGGGGCCGGAGCTGGCCGTTCAGCGCGCGGGCCAGCTCGTCGGAGATGACGAAGCCCTCGCGGGCGAGCTTCACGGCCGGGGCGACGAGGTCGCGCCAGGGGCGCGTGCCCCATTTCGCATGCGCCAGCCCCAGGCCGCGGACGGTCCCCGGGACGCCGCCCGACCACGCCCCGGCGCGGTGGCGAGGCAGGATTTTGCCGGAGTCGTCCAGGTACATGCGGGGCGTGCCGGAGCCCGGGGCGGTCTCGCGGAAGTCGAGCGTGACGACCTCCTTCGTCTCCGGCAGGTAGGCGACGATGAAGCCGCCGCCGCCGATGTTGCCGGCCTCCGGCAGCGTGACGGCCATCGCGAACGCCGTGGCGATCGTGGCGTCGATCGCGTTGCCCCCCGCCCGCAGCACGTCGCGGCCGACGTCGGCCGCGTGGGCCTCCTGCGCCGAGACGACGTGCTTCTCGAACCAGCCCCCCTGGCCGAGCGCCGTCGCCGGCGCGGCCAGCGTCAGGAGGAGAATCGCCGCCGTCGCGGCCCGTCCCCGGATCGTCTCAGGTCCCATCAGTGAATTCGTCCGTCTCGCCGTGTGGATGCGATGCGTCGTCATGCGTCTCCGCTCGGGGCGGCGCGCAAGGCCGGCGACCGCCCGAAGGATCTCCGTGGCGGGTCCATCCTAACATCCTCGGCGTCCGGGCCGACAGTGCGAGAGGCTGCGGGGAGTCGGCTCGCCGTACTTCGCGCGATCGGCCAGGACTCGCAAGGCGAGCATCTGAACCCGCTCGACGGCCTCGGCCTCCGTGTCGCCGTAGGCCAGGACGCCCGGGAGGTCCAGGATATCGGCCAGCCAACGGCCGTCGTCCTCGCCTTCGACTTCGATAGAGTCAAGGCGTCGCGGCATGGTCGAACGCCGGATAGATATAAACGTCTGCGGCGTCGACGCCCCCGAACGACTTGCCGCCGAGGCGGGCCGGTAGCGGGGCCGGGAATCGGTCCCGCTCCACGATCGCAGCCCGGGCCAAGCGGTCCGACGAATTGATGAGCTTGATTCGAAACGGGTTCATGTAGGGCGAACCGAGCTTCTGCGCGACGCGCAAGGCTTCCGAATAGGCGACGTCGATGTTCCCGGAGTTTATCCGATCCGACGCGATGTAAAGATACCTCTCGTCCTCGTCGCTCTTCCTCATCCAGAAGGCGACATGAACGGGCTCGTAGGCGTCGAATTCGCGGAGCAGTCGCTCGCCGGCCTGGATCTCCTCGCTCACCAAAGGCCCCTGATCCATGGCAGCACCCCGTTGGAAGGATTCACGACCGCATTCACGAGCTTCCTGGCGTCCAACTCGGCCCAGATCCGATAGCGAGCCGTCTCGTCCCAATCCTTGACGATCAGCCAGTTCGCCCCCCTGGCGGGGTTCGCCATCGTGTCGTTGGACCGTGCGGCCAGCAAATTCGCGACCTCGACCAGCTTCTCGATTTTATGAGTGTAGCATCGCTGGGCCAACTCCTTGTCGGGATACTCGTGCGGGCCGATCTGCGCGGCGATGCAGGCCTTCAGGCCGCACTCGACGGCGTAGCCGGCCAGATAGAAGGCCCCCGACCACTGGCCGGCGTTCAGCAGGGCTTCCGCATCTGCGGCCCGCTGCTCGGCGATGATTTGCAGGTCGATCCGGTTCATGAATCAGGCCCGGTCCGCGTCGTGGAATCGGCGGAGGGGCGGCGAGCCCCCCCGCCGCGGCGCGTCACTTCGCCGACTTGCCGAAGTCGTCGGCGAAGACGCGGAAGAACGTGTGGATGTGGTTGGCGTCGTCCTGGTAGTCGTTGAAGTCGATCAGGACGCCGGGGCCCTGGAGGCGGAACGCGTGGGGCTTGCCGGGGTCGGCGGGGCCGTACCAGGCGAAGGTGCGGCGGCCTTCGGCGCGTCGGAGGCCGTCCATCAGGAGCTTGCCGCCTTCTTCCGGGAAGAGCGCGAGGTAGGCGAGGCCGGCCGTCTTCAGCAGGCCCTTCTGCTCGTCGGTCAGGTCGTCGAACTCCAACCCGTCCTTGCCGGCGGGGAGCGGCTGGGCGGCCTCGGCGTCGGGGGACGAGGGGACGTTGGGGACGTCCATCGAGACCGTCGCGGCCTTCAACTGCTCCGGGCTCAGCGAGGCGACCAGCTTGTAGATCGGGTCCTGGATCGCGGCCAGGTTGCGCAGGCCCTTGTTCGGGCCGGAGGCGACCTTCGCCGGGTTCGAGCCGAACATGAAGGGTGTGACCGAGACGATCTTCGAGCCTTCGAGGGTGTAGTTCAGCGACAGGTGGTGGCCCTCCCAGCGCCAGCCCCACTTCCCCTCGCCGGGGGTGCCGAAGATGCTGACGTAGTACAGCTCGGGGTCGCGGATCGGGCCGGAGCCCTTCTCTTGCGCCCGGATGATCTCCTCGTAGCTCATGGTGGTGCCGGCGGTGACGGTCCCCTTGTCGGAGAGGCCGGCGTCGAGCAGCGCGAAGGCGACCGGGCGCTGGTAGGGGGTCATCTCCTTGACCGGCAGGCCCTTGCGGGGCCGGGGGATCCAGTGCCAGTTCAGGCGCTCGGCGTCGTCGAAGGCGAACGAAGCCTTGGCCCGCTGGGCGTCGTCGAGCGAGCCCAGCAGGCGGCGGGCGGCCTCGGCCATCAGGGTGCCGGTCTCGTTCTCGGCCCCGGGGCCGCCGGGGGCCTGGGCGAAGGCCGTCGAGGCCGAGAGGAGGAGGATCGCCAGCGAGAGGGACGGCCGCTTCATGGGGGGGGCTCCATCGGGTGTCGTCGGGCGTGCGACGGTCCGTCGCACAATTCTTAAACAACCAGACGTAGCCGACCGGAGGCGCGGGGCCAAGGGGGGAACGGGGGAAAAGCCGGCCCGGGGGCGAGGAGGGGTTGAGTCGAGGAAGGTTGAGGTTGACCGATCGGGGGCGAATCCCTAGGTTGTCGGCCGAATCGTCGGCGGACTTGAGACGACCTGGAAGAATCCGACCTACGGAATGGGAGACGCAACACGATGATCGCAAAGGATGGCGGTCGGGCCGCCCGCGCCTGGGCGGCGGGGCTGACCCTGGTGGGGATCGCCGCGGCGACCCCGGCTTACGCGCAGCAGGCCCGCGGCAAGGCGGCGGCGCCGGCCGGCAAGGCGACGACGGCCCCCGCCGGCGCGACGCCGATCGTCAAGCAGACGGCGATCCCGGTCAACCCCACGGACGCCATCGCCATCGTCAACGACCAGGTCATCACCCGGTCCGACCTCGCCGACGAGTGCGTCGCCCGCAAGGGGAAGGAGATCCTGGAGACCCTCATCAACCGCGCGTTGATCGAGCAGGCGCTCAAGGCCCAGAAGAAGGAAGTCACCGCCGCCGAGATCGACCAGGAGATCGACTCGATCGCCGGCCGCTTCGGCATCGCCCGCCAGCAGTGGCTCCAGACGCTCGACAAGGAGCGCGGCATCAGCCCGTTCCAGTACGCCCGTGACGTCATCTATCCGCAGATCGCCATGCGGAAGCTGTGCGAGGGCCGCGTCCAGGTCACCGAGGACGACGTCAAGTCGGCCTTCGAGTCGCAGTACGGCGACAAGCTCCGCTGCCGGCTCATCATGGTCGACTCGCTCTCCAAGTCCCAGGCCATCTGGGAGGAGCTTCGCAAGAACCCCGGCGGGTTCGAGAAGGTGGCGCAGGAGCAGTCGATGGACCTCGCCACGCGGTCTCTCGGCGGCCTGCTCGGCGAGCCGATCAACCGCCACGCCCAGCCCAAGAACGTCTCCGAGGCCGCCTTCGCCCAGCTCCTGGACGGCGACCCGAAGGACAAGGATCCCTCGCACAAGCCCAAGGACGGCGACTTCACCGGGCCGATCCAGGCCGGCGAGGGCGCCTGGCTGATCCTCCGCCGCGAGGGCGTCATCCCGGCCGAGACCCGCGTCTCCCTGAAGGACGAGAACGTCAAGAAGCGGCTCCAGGAGTTCGTCCACGACGCCAAGCTCAAGGAGACGATGGGCGAGGTCTTCGAGGAGATGATCAAGAAGGCGGCGATCGAGAACAAGCTCGTCGGCACGATGAAGCTGGCCAATGAGGAGCAGCACCCCGAGTTCCGCGTGGACGACAAGGTGAAGCTCATGAGCAACCCCGAGTCCAACACGCCCGACCCCGGCCAGGCCGGCCCCGCCGACGGCGAGGCCCCGGTCGCCGCCAGGGCCCCCAAGCTGCCCACCCCGGCCGCCGCCGCCCCCGACGCCGCCGCCCAGTTCGAGAAGGCCAGGGCCGCCAAGGCCCCCTCGCCGGCCGCCCCGTCGCCCGTCACGCCGACCCCCGGCTCGCCGCAGTAAGGCGTACGACCGACCAACGACCGATCGCGAGCCCGCCCCGGGTCGAGCCGGGGCGGGCCCCGCGCCGTCTCCGGACCCGACCGACTCGACCGAGGCCGTGGATCGAACGCATGACGACGACCGTCTCGCCCCGCCCCGCAGCCGTCGCCCCCCGCCCCGCGCGCCTGGCCGTGTGCCTGGCGCTCGCGGCGGCGGTCGCCGGCTGCGGGACCGTCAAGACGACCAACACCCCTCGCACCGGCACCGAGCAGCTCCTGCTCACCGACGCCTGGGACACCGCGCTGTCGCGCATCGACTTCCGCCCCCTCACCGGCGTCCCCTGCTTCCTGGACACCCAGCACGTCACGGCCGTCGACCAGGGCTGGGTGATCTCCAGCCTCAAGCAGGCCATGCTCCAGCAGGGCGTCCTGCTGCGGACGAAGGCCGAGCAGGCGCAGTGGGTCGTCGAGGCCCGCGTCGGCGCCTACGGGACCGACGAGTACAACCTGCTGATCGGCATCCCCCAGACGACGATCCCGATGACCATCACCGGCCTCCCCGCCGGGACCATCCCGGAGATGTCGCTGGCCAAGCGGACCGACCAGCACGGCGTGGTGAAGATGGCCCTCTTCGCCTACGACCGCGCCAGCGGCCAGCTCGTCTGGACCTCCGGCACGTCGCAGACGAAGTCCAACGCCAAGGACGTGTACGTCATGGGGGCCGGGCCGATCCAGAGCGGGACGATCCGCAAGAGCACCGAGTTCAGCGGCATGAAGATCCCCGTCCCCCACGACCTCACCGGCGGCCTGATCGGCCAGCCGGCGCCCGACTTCGACGGCGCCTCCCCGGGCGAGGCCGTCCCCCTCCCTCTGCCCCCCTCGGCCACCACGGGCGACATCGACTCGTTCTCGCCCTGAGCCGCGACGGGCCGGTCATTCCACCGCCAGCCGCTCCACCGCCCAGCCCCCCGCGCCCGGGGAGAGCGTGACGCGGACGGAGACGGGGGCCGGCTTCCCCCTCGGCTTCGCGTTCGAGCCCCGGAACACGCATTCCGTCAGGCCGCCGGCCGAGGGGAGGGCCTCGGCGAACTCCGCCTCGCCCCTCAGCGCGGGGTTCTTCTTCACGAGGTCGCGCAGGGCGTCCAGGCCCATCAGCGACTTGAACTCGCGCGACGTCGCGTCCCAGGCCGGCTCGACCTTCCCGGCGCGCAGCTCGCCCAGGAACGCCCCCGCCGCCCGCGCCGCGTCGTCGCCGGCGGGCGTCGAGCCGCCGCCGCAGCCCGCGACCCAGATCGCCAGGGTCAGGACCGTCCACGCTCGATCGATCTTCATGGTCTTCTCCTCGATGCTTGGCCCGTACGGTCCGCCCCGCGGCGAAAGTCCGGCCGGTCCGGGCGGCGCGGCCGCGCCGCCCGGCTGGGGCCCCGCTCAATACGAGTCCGACGAGACCACCTCGCCGCCGGCGCGGGTGCCGAGGCTGCGCCATACGCGGACGTCGATGGTGTTCTTGATGGAGCGGACGGCGCCGTCCATCATCAGGGCGTTCAGGCCCGACGGGTGGTAGCTGCGGGCGGTGACGGCGGCGTAGGTCGGCAGGGTGACGGACTCGCCGTCGCGCATCGAGGTGTAGTCCACGTCCATGGGCTGGCCGTTCACGTTCGCCATGACCTTCGCGTTGGGCGCGAACGTCGTGGTGAAGCCGACCTCGTGGACGTCCCCCTCGACCCATTCGGTGTGGCCGTTGGAGTCGAAGGTCCCGCCCAGGAACGTCGCCAGGTCGGCCGGGACGGCCGGCGCGGCGACGCCGACGGTCGATGGGTTGCGGCCGTCCCAGTAGTTCGGCTGGTATGCCTTCACCTCGGACATCCCCAGCGTGTTGCTCAGGCCGTCGCCGATCGTCGCCGGGGAGAACGCCCGGTTGGGCTCGAACGCGCCGTCGCCCACCTGGTCCGAGGGCGGATCGTAGATGAACCACGTCCCCTGGTTGAAGGCGTAGTTGTTCGGGTAGTAGACGAGCGTCGGCGTGATCCGCGCGACGTCCTGGGCCTCGCTCGGGCACATGAACGCCGCCACCCGCGTCGACGCCAGCGTGGCGTTGACGGTGAACTCGTAGTCGCGGCCCCAGTTGATCGCGTTGTACAGGTTCGTCTGCTCCAGGTGCGGGAGCAGCCGCGTCAGGCCCGACCACGGCTGCGTGGTGCGGTCGCGGGGCAGGACCACGACCGGCGGGAAGGCGTTGTGGACGCCCAGGTAGTTGTGCAGGGCGAGCCCCACCTGCTTCAGGTTGTTGGAGCATTGGGCCCGGCGGGCGGCCTCGCGGGCGGCCTGGACGGCGGGGAGCAGCAGGGCGATCAGGACGGCGATGATCGCGATCACCACCAGCAGCTCGATCAGCGTGAAGGCCGGGCGCGTGCGGCCCGGCGTCGGGAGGCGACGATTCATGAGGGTCCCACCTCGGGGGCGTCCGTGCGGTCTCGATCGACGACGCCGCCGCACGTCGGGCGTCGCAGGTCGAGCCTAGCCGCCGGGGGGCGATCTCGGAGGCGACGTTGCGTTAGTTCTTTCTAACGGCCGCCGGCAGGACGACGCGGAAGAGGCTGCCCCGGCCGGGCTCGCTCTCGGCCTCGGCCCTGCCGCCGTGGCGCTCGACGACCGCCTTGACGATGCTCAGGCCCAGGCCCGCGCCGCCGGTCCTTCGGCTCCGCGAGGCGTCGGCGCGGTAGAAGCGGTCGAAGACCTTGCCGAGCGCGTCCGGCGGGATCCCCGGTCCCGTGTCGACGACCTCCACGACGGCGCGGCCGTCGCGGAGGCCGCCGTGGACGGCGACCTCGCCGCCGGCCGAGGTGTACTTGATCGCGTTGTCGATCAGGTTGTCGAACGCCTGGCGGAGCAGCTCCGGGTCGCCGAGGACCTCGACGTCGGGGATCGACCCCAGCCGCAGCGCGACGCCGGCGCTCGCGGCGCGGCCGCCGGCGCGGTCGACGGCCGTGCGGACGGGCTCGTCGAGCGGGAACGGCCGGCGGGCGGTCGTCGCGCCGGCGTCGTCGGCCGCCAGGATGAGCAGGCGGTCGGCCAGCCGGGTGAGGCGGTCGGCCTCCTCGACGACGCTCCGGAGCGTCTCCGCGTACTCCTCGGGCGTGCGGCGGGCGATCAGCGCGACCTCGGCCTCGGCGCGGATCGAGGCGATCGGCGTCTTCAGCTCGTGGGCGGCGTCGGCCGTGAATCGCCGGGCCGCGGCGAAGGCGCGGTCGATCCGGTCGAGCATGGCGTTGAGCGTGGCCGCGAGCCGGCCCAGCTCGTCCCCCTCGTGGCCGACCTCGATCCGCTCGCCCAGGTTCTCGGCCGAGATCCGTCGCGCCGCTGCGGTCATGCGGCCGACGGGGGCCATCGCCCGGCCGGCCAGCCACCAGCCGCCGGCCGTCGCCGCGACGGCCCCGGCGGGCAGGATGGTCCAGAGGACGCCTCGCAGCGCGGCCATCTCGGCGTCGAACGAGGCGAGGGGCGTGGCGATCTGGACGATCCGCCTCCGCGCGCCCGCCCCGACGGGCCCGGCGACGACGCGATGCCGGCCCAGGCTCGGCACGTCGATCGTGGCGTGGCCCTCGCCCCGCGGGGGGGGCAGGCCGGCGAGGCCGGGGCTCTCGAACGCGGCGCGATCGTCCGGCGTCCAGACCCGCATCCGGTAGACATCGTGGAATGCGGCCGGCGTGCCGGCCGGCTCCTCGGCGGGGCCGCCGGCGGCGAGCCGCTCGGCCGCTTCGTCGAACTCGAAATCGAGCATGGCGTCGATGCGCCGCAGCAGCGTGCGCGACGTCATCGCGTCGACGGCCGCGCCCAGGCCGGCGACGGTCGTCAGCAGCCAGGCGCCGTACCAGGCCGTCAGCCGCGCCCGGACGCTCGCGCGCCTCACGGCCTGGCCTCCAGGACGTAGCCGACGCCCCGCTCGGTGCGGATCAGCCCCGGAGCGCCGACCTTCTCCAGCTTCTTGCGGAGGTAGTTGACGAAGACGTCGATGATGTTCGTCCGGGTGGCCTCGGGGTCGCGCCAGACCTCGCGGGCCAGCTCGTCGCGGCTCACGACGGCCCCGGCCCGTCGGATCAGGTGCTCCATCAGCTCGCATTCGCGGACCGTCAGCTCCACCTCGGCCGCCCCTCGGATCAGCCGACGCCGGACCCGGTCCAGGTCGACGCCCCCCGCGTGCAGGAGCGACGCCTCGCCGGCCGCCTTCCGGCGCAGGCAGGCGCGGAGGCGTGCCAGCAGCTCGGTCCAGGCGAACGGCTTGGGGAGGTAGTCATCCGCCCCCAGGTCCAGCCCGCGGACGCGGTCCTCCAGCTCGCCGCGGGCCGAGAGGATCAGGATCGGCCCGGGGAAACCGCGGGCGCGCAACTCGCGCAGGACCTCGATGCCGTCGCGCCCCGGCAGCATCAGGTCCAGGACGAGGCCGTCGAACGGCTCGTCCGACGCGAACGCGACGCCGAGGTCGCCGTCCTCCACGGCCGTCACGTCGTACCCCTCGTCGGCCAGCCCTCGCTCCAGGGCGCGACGGAGCTTGTCCTCGTCCTCGACGATCAGGATCTTCGTCATCGGGGCCTCCCGCCCCCCATCATAACGCCCCGTCGCCCGCGCGCGGCTGGACATCGGCCGGGCCCATGCCGCATAGTAGGGCTCTCGCCCCCCCTCGCCTCGGCGATCGACGACCTGGAGCACGCATAAGATGGCAGCGTCCGCGCCCGTGGACATCCGGGACTGGATCCGGGACATCCCCGACTTCCCCAAGCCCGGCATCCTCTTCAAGGACATCACCCCGCTCCTCGGCCACCCCGAGGCGTTCCAGGCCAGCATCGACCGGCTCGAAGCGGAGTACGCGGGGAAGGGGATCGACGTCATCGCCGCCGCCGAGGCCCGCGGGTTCATCTTCGGCGCGCCGCTGGCGCTGCGGATCGGGGCCGGGTTCGTCCCCATCCGCAAGCCGGGCAAGCTGCCGTACGCGACGATCGCCCAGGAGTACGCCCTGGAATACGGCAACGACCGCCTGGAGGTCCACTCCGACGCCCTCGGCCCCGGCAAGAAGGTGCTGCTCATCGACGACGTCCTGGCCACCGGCGGGACCATGTGCGCCTGCCGCGACCTGGTGAAGTCCACCGGGGCCGATCTGGTCGCCTGCGCCTTCGTGATCGAGCTTTCGTTCCTCGGCGGCCGGCCGAAGCTCGAACCTTGCGACGTCTTCAGCCTCATAACCTACTGAAGACGACCCGCACCGCACTCCCACCTCCCCCGGGGGAACGACCGTGAACGAGCGCTGGATCGCCGATCGGATGTCGCGCATCGACGCGTCGGGCATCCGTAAGGCTTTCGAGATGGCGAAGGCCATGAAGGACCCCGTCGACCTGTCGATCGGGATGCCCTACTTTGACGTCGACGACGCCATCAAGGACGCCGCCTGCGCGGCGATCCGCGAGGGCCGCAACCAGTATTCCGTGACGATGGGCCTCCCCGACCTGCGCGAGACGATCGCGCAATCCGTCGCCCATTACGGCCACGCCGACCGCGAGGTCATGGTGACCTCGGGGACGGCCGGGGCGCTGATGCTGGCGATCGCCGCGACCGTGAACCCGGGCGACGAGGTCATCGTCTTCGACCCCTACTTCGTCATGTACCAGCACCAGACGACCCTGGCCGGGGGCGTGACGGTGGTGGTCGACACCTACCCGGACTTCCGCCTCGACGTCGCGAAGGTCGCCGCCGCGATCACGCCGAAGACCAAGGCGATCGTCGTCAACAGCCCGAACAACCCGTCGGGCGTGGTCGCCTCGGCGGAAGAGTTGAAGGCGCTGGCGCTGCTCTGCAAGGAGCGCGGGATCCTCCTCATCAGCGACGAGGTCTACGCCTCGCTCTGCTACGACGGCGCATTCCATTCGCCGGCCGAGTGGAACGAGGACGTGCTGGTGGTCGACGGCTTCAGCAAGTCGTTCGGCATGACCGGCTGGCGGCTGGGCTTCGCGCACGGGCCGGGCCGGATCATCCAGGAGATGGCCAAGCTCCAGCAGTTCACCTTCGTCTGCGCCCCCACGCCCTTGCAGCAGGGGGTCGCCAGGGCGATCGCGGGGGGGACGCTCGACTTCGCCGACCAGGTCGCCGCCTATCGCCGCAAGCGCGACATGGTCGTCGACGCCCTGGGCGGCCTCTACGAGCTGGCCCGGCCCGGCGGGGCGTTCTACGCCTTCCCCAAGGCCCCATGGGGGACCGCCTCCGAGTTCTGCGCCGAGGCGATCCGGCGCGAGTTGCTCGTCATCCCCGGCAACGTCTTCAGCCGCCGCGACAGCCACTTCCGCATCTCCTATGCGACGTCCGACGAGACGCTGGCTCGCGGACTGGAGATCCTCCGAGGGATGGCGAAGGGGGCGTGACCGCCGCCGATCAGCGGCCGGACGCGGTGCCCTGGAGGTTCCCCGGGCGGGAAGCGTACCGGCCGCCGCTGCCGCTCGCGATCCGCGGGAGGGCGTCGCCCGCCAGGCCGCCGGCCAGGTCGATGCAGTGGATGGGGACCTTGCGCGGGTTGGCTTTGGCGATCGCCTCGACGGTCCCCTCGGGGAAGTCGCCGTCGGAGAGGAGGAAGACGGCGTCGGGCCGCAGCGCCAGGGCCTGGAGGACGGCCTTGCGGGGGCTGGTGCCGCCGTCGGGGTCGACGGTCCCCAGCCAGGCCCGCAGCTTCTCCTTGTTGCGGCGGTCGGCCGTGCGGGGGATCGGCCCGCCGGGCATGGCCGTGGCTTCGTCGTTGTAGAAGATCACCTCGAACTGCTGCGGCTCCTGGAGCGCCCCGACGCTCCGGCGCAGCTCGATGGTCGCCCTGGCGATGCGGCCGTCGTCGACCATGCTCCCCGACTGGTCGAGGACGTAGACGAAGAACTTCCCCTTCGCCGCGATCCCGAAGAAGCTCGCCCGGCTCCAGGGCGGGAGGTCCCGGTAGTCGTCGTCGTATCGGGCGTCGTGGTCGTCCCCGCCCGGGGGGCGGAGGAACGGGCTGCGCCGACGGGCCTCGACCTCGTCCGGGGTCCGGACCTTCGGGGCCTCGTCGCGGCGTTTGGATTTCTCGACCTTCGGGGCTTCGGCCTTCGGCGGGTCGGGCGGCGGGGCCTGCTGCGCGCCGGCCCGAGGCGCGGCGAGGAGGGCCGGGACGATCGCCAGGAGGCTCCAAAGGGTCGTCCTCATGCCGGTCCCTCCGCGGCGCGGGCGTCAGGTGCGCTCTTTCACCAGGGCGCTGATCGCCTTGAATTCGGGACGATCGGCGGTCTCGCACCATTCGAAGAGGACGGCCTCGACGGTGGAGATCACGGCCCCGGCCGCCTCCAGCCGGCGCAGGGCGACGTCGCGGTCGAACGGATCGCGCGAGCCGACGGCGTCGGCCGCGACCTGCACCCGGAACCCCAGGTCGAGCAGGTCCAGGGCCGTCTGGGCCACGCAGACGTGGGCCTCGGCCCCGGCCAGGGTCACGTGGCGGACCTGGCGGCCGTAGAACTGCTCCAGCACCTGCGGCGCGGAGCAGCAGGCGAACGTCATCTTCGACGGACGCTCGGGGATCAGCTCGGCGATCGCCGGGACGGTGGCGCCGAGCCCCTTGGGGTACTGCTCGGTCGCCTGGGCCGGGACGCCCAGGATCTGCGCCCCGCGGACGAGCCGCGCGGCGTTGGCGACGACCTTGGGCCCGTCGGCGACGGCGGCGACGAGCTTGTCCTGCAGGTCGATGACGAGCAGCGCGCCCTGGGGGGCGGTCAGGCGTTGGGTGGCTCGCATGGCATTCCCTCGTGGACGGGGGGCGACGGCCCCCGGGCCTCCAGTCTATCGGATCCTTGCCCGGGGTGGGACCTCGCATTAGGATGGCGAAATGTCGCCCGGCCGGGCGCCATCCATCCCCGCCCCGGCCGAGGCCCCCGGAAACCCTCCCGGCCCCGCTCCATCTCCAAACGTACTGGGTCGACAACGTGGCCGAGAAGCCTCGCGTTCTTGTCATCGAGCGGGAAGGGTCGCACGGCGAGGCCGTCCTCGGCGGGCTGAAGGACTCCGTCGACGTCGTCTCCGTCCGCTCGATCTCCCGCGCCCTGTCGCTGCTGCGCGACGGCCGCTTCGAGGGCGTGTACGTCGACGCCTCGCAGCTCGCCGCCGCCCGATGGGTCGGGATGATCATCCAGGCCGAGGAGATCCTCGACGCCATCGCCGACGGCGTCGCCGTGGTCGACCCCGACCTGCGGATCATCTGGGCCAACCCCGAGTTCCTCTCGTTCGCCGAGGCCCCCGCCCACGCCGTCGGCGAGCGCTTCTACCAGGCGCTCGCCGAGGCCGAGATCCTCGGCCCCGAGCCCTGCCCGTTCACCACCTCGGTCGCCCAGCGCTCGCCGTCGAGCACGGTCGTCAAGATCCGCAACAACCGCTACCTCCGCGTCACGGTCACGCCCGTCTTCGACGCCCGCCAGGCCCTGACGCACCTGATCGCCCTGACCCGCGAGATCACCGACGAGACCCAGCAGCAGCTCAAGGTCAACGCCATCGCCCAGGCGGGCGACGAACTGGCCGACCTCACGCCCGAGGAGCTGTCGCAGATGGGTGCCGAGGAGCGCACCGACCTCCTCAAGTACAACATCGCGCGGCACATGAAGGACCTGATGGGGCTCGACTTCATCGAGATCCGCCTGCTCGACCGCCAGACCGGCCGCCTCGCCCCGCTGCTGACCGAGGGGATGACGCCGCTGGCCGCCTCGCGCGAGCTGTCGGCCGCGAAGGAGGGGCAGGGGGTCACCGGCCTGGTCGCGGCCACCGGCCAGAGCTACCTCTGCCCGGACACCACCAAGGACCCCTACTACCTGGAGGGCGCCGAGAACGCCCGCAGCTCGCTGACCGTCCCGCTGATCTACCACGGCAACGTCATCGGCACGCTCAACGTCGAGAGCGGCCAGCCCGACGCCTTCGACGACCGCGACCGCCAGTTCCTGGAGATCTACGGCCGCAACGTCGCCTCCGCGCTGAACACCCTGGAGCTGCTCCAGGCCGAGAAGGCCAGCACCGCCAGCGCCTCCGTCCAGGCCATCAGCCGCGAGGTCGCCCTGCCGCTGGACGACGTGATCACCGACGCCGTCACCGTCCTCGACCGCTACGCCGGCCACGACGAGGACGTCATCGCCCGCCTCCGCCACCTCCTGTACCGCGCCCGCGAGATCCGCGGCATCATCCAGAAGGTCGGCTCCAGCATCGCCCCGCCGCCGCCGAACCGCGTCGCCCCCCAGCCGGCCGCCCGGCTCGCCGGCGCCCGCCTCCTGGTGGTCGACGCCGACGAGGCCATCCGGCGCTCCGCGCACCAGCTCCTGGGCATGCAGGGGGCGACCGTCGAGACCGCCCGCGACGCCCGCGAGGCCGTCGCGATGGCCCGCCAGGAGCCCTATTCGGCCGCCCTCGCCGACATCCGCCTCCCCGACATGGACGGCTACGCCGTCTTCAAGCGGCTCCAGGAGGCCCAGCCCGACCTCCCCGTCATCCTCATGACCGGCTTCGGCTACGACCCCACCCACTCCATCGTCAAGGCCCGCCAGGAAGGCTTGCAGACCGTCCTCTACAAGCCCTTCCGCTCCGACCGCCTGATGGAGGCCGTCGAGCAGGCCCTCCGCCTCCGCGCCTCCAGGGACGCCGACGGCGAAGCCCCCGGGGCCGACGGCACCCCCGCCCAGGGGTGATCGGGATCATCCGACCGTCCCGAAATCCGGGGACTCGACGCGGACGGTCTTCCCCCCTCGCGGGGGAAGACAGACCGCGAAGCGGTCAGATGAGGGGGACGCGAAGCACGAGCCCCTTCGGGATCCGAAGGCCCACCCGATCTAGCCGATGCCGCAACCCGGCGGCTTTCCCACTCATCCTCCCCCTCATCCGGCCCTTCGGGCCCCCTTCCCCCGCGAGGGGGGAAGACCGTCATGATGGCCCGTCGCGTGCGTGGCGTATGGGAGATTACACATAAACGCGACGGTTGTAGATGTACCACTCCAGGGCCAGAACGCCCAGGGCCCCCAGGGCCAGCAGCTTCCACCAGTCGCGGCGGACATCCGGGACGACGCGGGTCCCCTCGACGGGGTTGTAGCCGATCTTGATCTTGTACGACTCGGCCTTTCCCTCGGGCGCCCCGGCCGGGACCAGGCCGCGGGTGGCCAGGTCGCTCTCGCGGGGGTCGAACAGGTTGACGGCGAACGGGGCCGCGCCGCCGTCCCAGCGGGCCTCGTACAGGCCGGCCGCCGCGGCGTCGTTGTCCACGAACGCCCCCTGCGGGTTGCGCTCGATGGTCCTCGGTCGCGAGCCGTCCGGCGCGGCGACCTGGATCGTCGGCGAGGACGTCTCGGCCCGGACCACGATCGGCCGGCCCGGCTGCGCGGGCGCGGCGTCCTCCGACCCGTTCCCGCCGCCGAGGGCCTGCACGGCGTTGAACAGGAACAGCGGGAAGCTGATGTAACGGAACCAGGTGGTGTTGGGCGTCGTCCCGTCCAGCAGCGGGAAGGCGACCACCGCGTCGAGGAATCCGCCGCGCGGGGCCACGAACGCCAGCGCCCCGGACTCGGCCTCGATCAGCGGCGTCGCCCCGGTCGGCAGCGGGTCGATCACGCGGGCCTTGGCGACGTACACCAGCGACAGGTCCCGGACGTACTGCATCATCGGGTGGGCCACGTCCCAGTCCAGGATCGCCGGGTGTTCCACGTCGCGGGGGCTCTCGTAGGCGGGGCCGGGCGGGAAGACGCCGAAGTAGAGGGCGTTGGACTCGGGGGCCTCGTCGGGCCGCCAGCCGTCGAAGACCACCAGGTCGTATCGGCCCCCCTTGATGTCGCGGGCGGTCGCCTCGGCCTTCGCCTCCTCGGGCGTGACGATCGCGACGTCGGCCTTCTCGGTGATCGTCGGGGTGTTGAAGGCGTCGATCAAATAGCGGTCGCCGGCCGAGACCACCAGCACGCGGGCCTTGCGCGAGTCGCCCACCACGACGTACGCCCGGTCGTCCAGGGGCAGCGAGTCCTTGACCGTCAGCCGGACCTCGAACCCTGCGACGCCCGGCTCGGGGACGTCGAACTGGAACGCCTGCTCGCCCCGGGCGGGGATCTCCAGCGCCACGGCGTCGACGAGGCCCCCCTCGGCCGCGGGCTGGTCGAGCCGCTTGCGGACGAGCTGGGCCTCGGTGGTCACGGGCTCGGATCGGTAATTCTTGACACGACCGAAGACCTGATGCAGGTCGGCCTTCTCCTCGATCTTGCGCGACTGGAGGGCGACGACGGCCACGTTGTTCGACGGGTCGCCGCCGGCGCTCGCGGGCGCGGCACCCTCGGCCGGCGCGGCGAAGGGCGGGGGAGGGGGGCCGATCACGACGACCTCGGGCTCCAGGTTGCCGAGGCTGAAGCCCTCCACGTCCGGGAAGCCGCCGTCGGTGTAGATCATCAGCTTGGGCGTGATCTGGGCGGCCGTCGCGACGACCCCCTCGCCGATCTGCTTGGACGGGTTCGCCAGCCCCGCGGCCACCTGGAGGGCCTCGCGGAGCGAGGTCGTCTCCTGGGTCGGGGCGATGGAATCGATTCGACCCAGGATCAGCCGCCTGTCCGCCGTGTAGTTCGAGACCACCCGCGCCGAGCCGGCGAACGAGATCACCATCGCCAGGTCGTCCCCCTGCATCTCGCGGACGATCTTGCGGGCTTCTTCCTTGGCCCTGTCCAGCCGGCTCGGCCCGCCGGCGTCGTCGACGGCCGACATGCTCGCCGAGGCGTCGACCATCAGCACGAACCGCCGCCCCTGCCCGCCGGCCCCCTTCATCTGCGGCCCGGCCAGGGCGAGCATCGCCAGCGCCGCGACCAGCAGTTGCAGGAACAGCAGCTGGTTCCGCCGCAGCCGCTGGAACAGGCTGTTGACGTGCAGGTCCTCCAGGCTCTTGCGCCACAGCAGCGTGCTGGCGACCTGCACCGGCCGCCGCCGCAGCTTGAGGAAGTACAGCGCCACGATCCCGACCGGCACCGCCGCCAGCGCGGTCCAGAGCGGCCAGCCCAGCGGCGAGCTGAACTGCAAGGATCCCAGCCGGCTGAAGATGTTCCCGGGCATCGTCTCGCTCCGCTTCAGTAGCCTGGAAACCGCCCCGGAAGATCCTGGAAAGTCGGAGTGGTTTGGTTCTCGTAGGCTGGGTCGCGACCCAGCCCGGAGAAGGCGACGGCTCGTTTGGGCTGGGTCGCGACCCAGCCTACGAGGAAGACCCGCTCCCCGATCTCTTGGTGCGGTCTCTTACAACTCCGGCTCGCGCCCGGCGTGCTCGGGCCGCTCGCCCTTGCGACGGACGATCATCATGTAGAGGACGTAGGCGACGAGCAGGCCGCCGATGGCGTAGAAGACCAGGGGGTCGGTGATCCAGAAGCGGTTCATTATTTGAGCAGCCCACGCTCGCGCAGGTAGTTGAGCACGAGCTTGTCGAAGGGGAACTGGTTCGTGGTGAAGACGTAGGTGATGCCGCGCTTCGTGCAGTAGTCGCGGAGGCCGCCGACGAAGGCGTCGAGGTTCTCATTGTATCGCTTCAGCAGCGGGGCGCTGATGGTGACGTCGGCCTCCTCGCCATCCTCGCAGTCGACGAGGCGCAGGTCGCCGACCAGCTCGGGCTCGACCTCCTCGCGGGCCAGGACGTGGATGACGAAGACGTCCATCTTGCGGGCCAGGAGGTAGCGCAGGGCGTCCTCGTAGCCGTGCTTGTCGAGGAAGTCGGAGATGACGACGACCACGCCCTTGCCGCCCTTCTTGACGGCGAAGTCGCGGGCGGCGGCGGTGAGGTCGCTCTCGCCTGAGGGCTGGAGCCGCTCCAGGTACTGGACGATCCGCCACATCTGGGACCGGCCGCGGACGTTGGGGATGCCGGCCTGGAGCCGCGAGGCGAACGCCTCCAGGATGATCCGGTCGCTGTTCACCAGGCCGACGAACGCCAGCGCCGCGGCGACCTGCTTGGCGTAGTGGAGCTTGGTCGGCTCGCCGAAGCCCATCGACAGGCTGGTGTCGACCAGCGTGTGGACGTGGAGGTCTTCCTCCTCCAGGAACAGCTTGAGGAACAGGCGGTCGAGCCGGCCGAAGGCGTTCCAGTCGATGTGGCGGAGGTCGTCGCCGGGGGCGTACTGGCGATGCTCGGCGAACTCGACGGAGGTCCCCTTGCGCTTGCTCTTGCGCTCGCCCTTCATGCGGCCGACGATGACCTTCTTGCTGACCAGCTCCAGCTGTTCGAGCTTGTGCATGAACTCGGGGTCGAGCAGGGGCGTCGCGGTCTCGGCGGGCACGGCGGGCCTCCGTTCGTCAGAGCGACAGGTAGCGGTCGGAGGCCCAGAAGACGCCCAGCAGGAACACGACGGCCGCCCCCACGCCGACGACCCACGGGACGAGCGCCGCGAGGAAGACGGTCCACCGCGCCCGGAGGCTCAGCGGCGGCCGGCGGCGGAAGTAGCCCAGGGCGGTGATCCAGCTCTCCAGGACGATCAGCGAGCCCGCCCCGGCCGCGATCACCGCCACGGCCGGCTCGTCCCGCCAGAACGCCGCCGAGATCGCGAACAGCGCCAGGCAGAGCCCGACGAGGCAGGCGACGTCGCCGCGCGAGACGTCCAGCGGCTCGCGGCGGGGCGCCTCCCATTCGATCTCGGGGACCGGCGGCGGGTCGTAGACGTCGTGCATGGCGAGGGCTCGTCGGGGGCGAAATCGCATCGGTGTCTCAGGGCCGTTCAGTCAAGGAGGCGGGCCGTCCTGCACGGTCTTCCCCCCCCGCGGGGGAAGACAGATGCCGAAGGCGTCAGATGAGGGGGACGCGAAGCACGGGAGCCTTCGGGCTCTGAGGACCGCCCGATAGGCCGCCCTTGCGACCCGACGGCTTTCTCGCTCGTCCTCCCCCTCATCCGGCCCTCCGGGCCACCTTCCCCCGCGAGGGGGGAAGGCCGTTGGGTCATCTGTCTCACGCGACGGCGGCGGGTGTCTCGGCCTTCTCGGGGACCGAGTCCACGACCTTCAGCAGCACCTCGTCCGGGTCGACCCCCTCGGCCTGGGCCTCGAAGTTGAGGAGGAGGCGGTGGCGCATCGACGGCAGGTAGACGCGGCGGAGGTCTTCGAACGAGACATTGTACCGGCCGTCGAGCAGGGCGCGCACCTTGGCCGCCAGGACGAGCGTCTGCACCCCGCGCGGGCTGCTCCCCCACCGCACGAACTGGTTCGTCGCCGCCGCGGCGAACGGGCCCTGCGGGTGGGTGGCCAGGGCCAGGCGGATCGCATAGTCCTGGACGTGGGGGGCGACGATCACCTCGCGGACGAGCTTCTGGAACCGGATCAGGTCGTCGCCGTCGAGCACCTTCTCGGCCCGGGGCGACTCGCCGCGAGTCGTGCGGTCGAGGATCGTCGCCAGCTCCTCGCGCGTCGAGTAGCCGACGACCAGCTTGAACAGGAAGCGGTCGAGCTGGGCCTCGGGGAGCGGGTACGTCCCCTCCTGCTCGATGGGGTTCTGGGTGGCCATGACGAAGAACGGCTCCTTGAGCCGGTGCATCGTCCCGCCGACGGTGACGGAGTGCTCCTGCATGGCCTCCAGCAGGGCCGACTGCGTCTTGGGCGTGGCCCGGTTGATCTCGTCGGCCAGGACGATCTGCGAGAAGATCGGCCCGCGCTGGAACTGGAACTCGCGGCGGCCGTCGGGCGTCTCGGCGATGACGTTCGTCCCGACCACATCCGCCGGCATCAGGTCGGGCGTGAACTGGATGCGGTTGAAGTCCAGCGACAGCGCGTCGGCCAGCGTGCGCACCAGCAGCGTCTTGCCCAGCCCCGGCACCCCCTCCAGCAGCGCGTGGCCGCCGACGAACAGGCACGTCAGGACGCCGTGGACGATGTCGTCGTGGCCGACGATCACCTTGCCGATCTCGGCCTTCACCCGGTTGTAGCGGTCGCGGAACTCCCCGGCCCGCGCCTCCATGTCGGTTCCCGTCGCGGGCGCGTCAGTCATCGCCGAGGCTCCTTCTCAAGATGTCCAGAATCAGTTTCTGAGAACGTGCCGCCTTGACGAGCGAGGACGTACGCCGAGGTCGTTAGCCCTTCGCGCGTCCCGCCGCCTTCAGGAAGCTTGCGAAATCTTTCGCCACGGGCCGGGCCTCCTCGATCGCGATGTCCCCGAAGGGGATCATGACGACCCGATACGGTGGCCCTCGCCTCGCGTTGAAGGCGAGTAGCTCCGGGCCGCCGTCCGAGCCGAAGCCGACGAATCCGGGGGCCCCCCTTTCGACCTGGTAGTCGAGGTTCAACTGCAAGACTTCCTCCGCGGTCCAGAGCGAGAACCACCCTGGATCGACTGCCAAGGGGCCTTCGCCGCCGTTGCTGATCTCCAGGAGGTCCAAGTATTCCTTGGGCCATTCGATCGGGCCGGACGCGATTAGGGCGGTGATCGCCTTCGGATCTGCGGCAGGTCTGCGATACCACCCTTCGAGGTCGAAGGTCGAGGCGTTGGTTCGATTTGGCCCGGTCATGAACTTGTTCCCCCCTGCTTGTCGTCCTTCTCCCGCTCCTCCCACACCTTCTTCTTGGCCTTGAGCAGCCGGCTGGTGTAGCCGGCCTCTTCGGGATTGGGGGCGTCGGGGGCGAGGCCGGGGCCCTGCGGGGCGGCGGGGCGCTCGGGCTTCGGGCGGTCGGGGGGCGCGCCGACGGTCGGCGGTGCGGCGGGGCCGCCTTCGCTCGGCGGGGCCTCGGCTTCCTGGAAGCGGGTGGCGAAGCGGGAGCGGTCGAGCTGCTCGCCGACCTCGGCCTTGCGCGACCGGAGCTGTTCGAGGTACTCGCTGCGCGGGGCGACCTCCTCGCCGCGGAGCTTCCGCCAGCGGTCGGCCAGGTTGCGGCGGATGCGGCCGAAGTCGATCGCGATCCGGCGCACGGCGACGTCGGTCAGGAACAGCAGGCAGGCCGACCAGAGCAGGATGGGCCAGAGCGGGCGGAACGCCTTCGGGATCGTCAGGCCCGGGTCGCGGCGGAAGTGGTCGACGCCGTCGAGCGTCCGGTTCAGGTCGACGCGGCCGTCGGGCGTGGTCTTCCAGGGGACCTCGATCCCGTCGGTCAGCGAGGCGGCCGTCTGGAGCGGCGTGGGGTTGGACCGCAGCTCGCGGTACTCGTCGGAGTACGGGATGGAGACGCCGCTGGAGACGACCCCCTGCGTGCCGTCCTGGCCGCGGTAGCCCAGGTTCACGAAGTAGTTCCCGCGCTGGCCGGCGCCCTCGATGGTAGCCTCGTAGCGGCCGGGGGCGGTCTGGCTCAGGGTGATCGGGGCGGACTTGAGGTCTGGGTCGACGACGTTCCCCTGGATCTGGAGGAAGTTGAGGAACTTGTCCTCCTTATCGAGCGCGTCGACGACGACCTTGATGCGGCCGTCCTCGCGGCGGACGGTCAGCGTCAGGTTGCCGGTGTCGGCGGGCCGCATGGCCCAGCGGACGACCTGCGACCAGAACGCGGCGTAGCTCGGCCAGTCGGGCCACATCTTCGCCCAGCGCCGGCCGGCGTCGGACGTGAACGCCACGGACCGGCCGAGGCCGTAGGTCCAGTGGGCCAGGATCGGGTTGACCTGGCCGGCCGGCAGCGGCGAGAGGAGCGGGGCCTCCACCAGCTCGTTCTCCTTCAGGCTGGTGAGGACCAGGCCGGAGATCGGCGGCAGGTCGTCGGCCAGGCCCATGACGGGCTCGGTGACGGGGCTCTGGAGCTTGATCTTCCACGCCCCGTCCTGCTCGAAGATCAGGGGCCGCGAGATCGTCCGCGCCTCCTTCTGGTAAATCTGCGGCAGGGCCTTGGGGTTGGTGACGTTGTAGAATCGGCCCTTGGTGCGGCGGGCGATGTTCTGCATCACCGACATCGCTCCCGGGTCGTTGCCGTGCGCGGCGGTCAGGACGGCCGTCACGGTGATCTTGCTGGCGGCGAGCTGGCTCAGGACGCCCGGCGTGGGGGGGGGGGGGTCGCCGTCGCTGATGATGACGATGTGCCGCGTCATGGCGTCGCGGACGGCGTTCAGGCCGTTCATCGCCTTGACCAGCGACGGGTCGAAGTCGGGCATGTCGCCGGGCGTCATGCGGTCGATGGCCCGCAGCATCACCGGCCGCCCCCCGCCGATCGCGCGGAGGGTGAACAGCCACGCCTCCTGCCCCTCCCAGTGGAGCATGCCGGCGAAGTCGTAGGTGGACAGGGCGTTGATGGCCGCCTTGGCCACCACCTTCTGCCAGTAGTTCCCCTCGGGGATCTCGCTGGCGTGCATGATCAGGACCATCGCGCCCAGGCCCTGGACCTTCAGGGCCTTGATCTGCATGTCGACCGGCAGGGCCTTCTCGACGGGCGTGTTCATCCAGCCGCCGGCGCCGAAGCTGTCGCGGCCCCCCAGCATGATGAGGCCGGCGCCCATGTCGTGGCAGTTGGACGCGAGCAACTCGTGCTGGGCCTCGGTGAACGACTCCTTGGGGACGTTGGCGAGGATGACGGCGTCGAACGGCTGGAGCTGGGCGACGTCCGTCGGCAGCGGGTCGCCGCCGACGCCGCCCGAGCCGTCGATGCGGGGGGCGGTCAGCGTCTTGACCTCGATCTCCTTCTCCCGCAGCGCCTTGACCAGCTCGGCGTGCTCGCCGGTGGTCCCCTCGATGAGCAACACCTGGGCCTTGCCGCGGGCGTGCGTGAAGCCCTCGGCGACGTTGTTGATCGCCCGCCGGTCGCCCGAGCCGGCCTCGGGGGTGAACTCGGCGGCGAACGTGTAGAAGTTGGGCTCGGTGATCTGCTGCTTGAGCGTGAAGACGTTCACCCCGCGCTGGAGTTCCACGGGCGTCGGCTTCTCGTTCCCCTCGGCGACGCCCGTGTGGCCGTCGGCCTTCTGGAAGATCTGGAGCGTCCCGCGCGTGGGCTCGCTGGCCCGGACGACGACGTTGATGTTGACCGTCTCCCCCTTCTTCACGTCGGGGGGGATGGCGACCTTCTCGACCAGCACTTCCTTGTCGTAGTGGTAGTCGATCGGGACCACGTCGACCTGGACGTTCAGGCCCTTCGCGGCGAGGGCCTGCTCCAGCAGGCTGCCGCGGTTCTCGTTGCCGTCGGAGACGATCACCACCCGCCGCGCCGTGTCCTCGGGGAACGAGGCCAGGGCCAGCTTGAGCGCCGCGGCGATGTCGGTGTTCTCGGCGTCGATGGACGACTCGATCCCCAGCAGGTTCAGCTCGCTGGGGGCCGGCGGGACCTCGACGCGCGGGCTGGAGCCGAAGACGACCACGCCGGCCAGGTCGTCCTTACGCCGCTTCTTGGACGCCTCGGCGACGTAGTCCAACGCCGCCTTTTCCTGCTCGCGGGGGACGCTGTGCGAGGCGTCGAGCAGGAACATGGTCGTCAGCCGGTCCGACCGCCGCACGGCCTGCATCTCGGCCAGCGCCAGGACGATCAGCGCGACGACCGTCGACCTCAGCGCGATCGCCAGCAGCCGCCGCCCCCGCCCCATCCCCGACAGCCCGCCGCGGGCCATGGCGATCAGCGGGATCAGGATGAGCGGGATCAGGAGCAGCCACCAGGGCTGGCCGAAGCTGATCGAGGTGTTTCCGAGCATCCCCGCCGCGCCCTCCAGAGACTTCGCCGATGACTTACGCTCGCAGCTTGAGGCGTCCTGTCGAGATCCCCCCTTCTCCCCTCGTGGGAGAAGGTGCCCCGGAGGGGTGGATGAGGGGGGCGCGACCGGGAGCCGGCGACTCCCCCTCATCCGGCCTTCGGCCACCTTCTCCCACGAGGGGAGAAGGATGCTCGGCGTCAGCTTGTTCGGACGGTTTCGTTGCTCACAGCCGGAACCTCTGCACGCGATGGTTGCTCGAGTCGACCACCGAGACCTCGCCTCGCGAGTCGACGGCCAGGGCCCAGGGGTTGTACAGCTCGCCGGGCTGGCGGCCGGCGCCGCCCCAGATCGCCAGGGGCTTGCCGTCGCGGGTGAACTTCTGGACGCGGCTGTTGCCGTACTCGCAGACGAACAGCGAGCCGTCGGAGCCCAGCGACAGGTCGTAAGGATAGCTCATCTCGCCGACGCCCGCCCCCCGCGCGCCCCAGACCTTCAGGAGATTCCCCTCGACGTCGAAGACCTGGATGCGGTGATTGCAGCTGTCGGCGACGTAGATCCGGTCGTCCTCGTCGATGGCCAGGGCGCGGGGGCGGAGGAATTCGCCGGGCTCGAAGCCGTGGCCGCCCCACTGCCGCAGCCACTTCCCCTCGGGCGAGAAGACCTGGATGCGGTCGTTCTCGCCGTATTCGGAGACGTAGAAATTGCCCGCCCTGTCGATCACCACGTCGGTCGGGTAGCCGAACCGGCCCGGGGTCGTCCCCTGCACGCCGTCGCCGATCTGGAACAGCAGCTTCCCCTCGGCGTCGTAGACGAGCACCCGGTAGAAGTGGGTGTCGGCGACCAGGAGCCGGCCGTGCCGGTCGACGGTCAGGCCGCTGGGGCCGTCGACGTTGAAATCCGGCGTGCGCCAGCCGCGCAGGTACTTGCCGTCGCGGTCGAAGACCTGGATGCGGTCGGTGAGGTCGGCGAGGTAGAGGCGATCGCCGCCGTCGAACGCCGCCGTCCGCGGCTTGTGCAGCCAGCCGGGCTTCGTGCCATGGATCCCCCAGACGAGTTCCGGCGAGGACGACCCGCCCGGCCCGCAGCCGATCGCCCCGCAGGCGACCGCCAGCCAGGCGGCCCACGTCCTCGGCGTCCGTTCGTCGGCCCGTCTCCACCCCACGCGACCGCCCTTCGCCGAACCGATGGATCCGCCCTCGCGCCGCTCTGCTAGACTCTAATGGCGGCGGGCCCTCGGACGCAAGTCCTAGGCGGCCGGGGGGCGATCCGATGGACGGCTGGACCTATCTCTGCCGGGTGGACGAGGTCGCCGACGGCCGAGGATTGACCGTCGAGGCGGCCGGCGCGCGGCTGGCGGTGCTGCGCGACGGCGATACCATCGCCGTGATGTTCGACCGCTGCCCGCACGCCGGCGGCTCGCTCGGTTCCGGCTGGGTCGAAGATCGCGAGGCCGTCTGCCCGCTCCACCGCTGGCGCTTCCGCCTCCGCGACGGCCGCTGCGACGTCCCCGGCCACTCCGCCCACATCGTCGAACACCGCGTCCGGTCGGGCGAGGTCTGGGGGCGGATCGGGCCGAGTTGATTTCCGGGGGGGCTCGTTCGACAATGCTGGGAGGATGGACCGGGCTCGACGGAGGGCGGCGATGAATTACTTGCACCAGGAGTTCGACGCCGGGCCCGACGACCTGATCGAGGTCGCGCTCGATGGGCAGGCGAACGTGATGCTGCTCGACCCGGAGAACTTCGAGCGTTATCGCCGTCACGAGCCGTTCCAGTATTACGGCGGCCACGCGACGGTCACGCCGACCCGCCTGGTCCCCCCGCGTCGCGGGCGTTGGCACCTGGCGGTCGACCTCGGAGGCCGGGCGGGCACGGTGCGGGCCGGCGTCCGCCTGGTCCGAAGCGCCGGCGCGGCGGGGTGATCGATGGCCCGCAAGCCGAACGACCCGCGACCCGCCCCGCCGATCGTCCTGTACGCCCCTCTGGGCGAACTCAAGGTCTACGAACTGTCCGAGGCCGAGCTTGACCAACTCGCCGCGGGCCCGTCGGACCAGCTCCACCTGAATTTCGCCCTGGCGATGCTGCCGACGGCCCTCTCGATCCTCATCACGCTCCAGACGGCCGAGATCGCCTCCGACCGGGTCTACGTCGCCTATCTCGTCGCGTTCTGGGCCCTCGCCGTCCAGGGGACGATCTCCTTCGTGCGCTGGTGGCGATCGCGGAGGTCGCACGATCGCCTGATCGAGTCGATCCGCGCCCGCATGCCCGTCCGCCCCGTGATGGCCGAGCAACTCGTCTCCGCATCGACGCTCACCGATCCGGCGGGTCGTGCGGAGCCTTAAGGCGTCAAGCAGGACGGATGATGCGAGCGAGGTTCGCGATGTCTCCATTTCGCTGGAGCCTGCGGTCGATGATGTTCGCGACGGCCGTCGCCGCCGCCGCGTGTCGGTGGCCGCTCGCGGCGATGTTGCTGGGGGTGGCGTTCGGCGGGCCGGTCGTCGGCGCGTGGCTGTGCAGCCGGGAAGGGGGGGATCGGATCGTGGCCGGGGCCGTCTTCGGCGGCGTGTCTTCCTACGCGGCGATGGCGACCCTCTTCTTCATCGCCCTCAAGTCCCTGACCGCGAGCGGCTGGTCCGTCGGATTCGCGTTGGCCACGGCGGCGCTTGCGCTCTTCTACGCCTGTGTGGGGATGCTCGTCGGGGCGATCGTCGGGGGCGTCTGGCTGTCGGTCGTCGGTAGGCGACGGACTTGAGACGACGCCGTCAGCCCGATTTCGACGACGCGGGGCCCCCCTCGGCCGGTGTCGACCTGGGGGCGGGCTTCTCGCGGTCCCTGTCCCGCTCCCGATCGCGGGCGCGGGGGGGCTCGCCGGGCTCGCTCTCGGCGTCCTGCCACTTCATGGCGCGGGCGTGGCGCATGGGGGCGATGCGGAGGATGACGTCGCCGTCCTGGAAGATGCGGACGGAGCCGGTCGACTGGCTGACGACCACGGCGACGGACTTGGTGACGCTGGTGATGGCCGCGGCGGCCCAGTGCCGCGTCCCCAGGCCCTTGGGGAGCGTCAGGCCGGCGACGGGGGCGTCGATCAGCCGGCAGGCGGCCTCGACGGTGCCGTCGCGGCCCACCACGAAGGCCCCGTCCATTTGGGCGATCTCCTTGATCGCCTCGCGCACGCGCAGGTCGCGGACGTTCCGCTCCTTGCGGCGGTAGCCCTTGAACGGGTCGAAGCCCAGGGGGCGGGTGCGGGCCAGCACGTTGCGGGCGTCGCCGACGACGATCAGCGAGCCCACCGCCTTCCCCTCGCGGCCCTCGCGGCCGATCTCGACGGCCGCGTCGACCACGGCCTTGAGGGTGTCGAACGGGACCGAGGTCTCCAGCGCCCGGAGGTCTCGCGCGGTCAGCCGCTCCAGGTGCTCGCCCAGGCGGATGACGCTGATGGAGTCGAGCGCCTCGGCCTCGAAGCCCGAGTAGACGACGGCCACGCGGGCACCCGCCTTGACGTGGTCGTTGGCCACGGCCTCGATCAGCGCCAGCGTGATCCGCTCGGCGATGGCCGCCTCGGTCGGCTCCAGCTCGATCCCGACCAGACCGGCCTCCCGGATCGCCTCCAACTGGCGTTCGGAGGACGTGGCGATCAGGAAGGTGACGCCGCCGTTGGCCACCGAGCGGACGAGGTCCCACTCCAGGGGCCCCTCCGGCATCACCAGCACCGCCGACGCCCCCAGCCTCTGCGCGCTGCCCGACGCGATCGACAGGATCGGCAGCGGGGCGGTCCCCTTGGACGTGTTGGGCGGGGTCACGGATTCGGGCCTCGGGCGATGCGGTCGGGTTGACAATGAAGCACGCCCGGAAGGTCGTCCCGGGCGCGAAGGCCGACGAGTGGCGATGGGGGAGCGAGCAGGAATCCCCCCTTCTCCCCTCGTGGGAGAAGGTGCCCCGGAGGGGCGGATGAGGGGGGGGCGACCCGATGCCCCGGACTTCAAGCCTCGTAGGCTGGGTCGGGACCCAGCCCGGGATATGCGACGCCTCCTCCGGGCTGGGTCCCGACCCAGCCTACGGGGAGGGCGGCCAAGAGGGGCGACGGCGGTCGTCCCCCTCATCCGGCCTTCGGCCACCTTTTCCCACGAGGGGAGAAGGATGATCGCCGAGGCCGGCGAGGACGTCGCACTCGCTCGCCGGCTCAGCCCTTGGGGGCCTCGGCCGGCTTGGCCTCCTCGGCCTTGGGGGCCTCGGCCGGCTTGGCCTCTTCCTTGGGGGCCTCGGCCGGCTTGGCCTCTTCCTTGGGGGCCTCGGCGGGCTTGGCCTCCTCGGCGGGCTTGGCCTCTTCCTTCTTCGGCTCCTCGGCGGGCTTGGGCTCCTCCTTGGGGGCCTCGGCCGGGGCCGGGGCGGCTGCGGGGGCCTTCTCCTTGCGGACGGCCTCGATGTGGCGGTTGAGGATGGCGGCCCGCTGGTCGAACAGGGCCTTGAGGCCGGCGTTCGGGCTGAGGATGCGGACGTCGTTGACGTAGTTCACGCCGTCGACCTTGCCGTAGCTGGTGAACCAGGCGGCGAAGACCTCGGGGGAGACGGCGTAGGGCTTCTTGCCGTCCTTGTTCTTCAGGAGCTTGCCGTCGTCGGCGTAGCCCTTGACCAGGATGTCGAGGACGGGCGGCGGGTCGATGGAGCTGTCGACGAGCCCGGCGTCCTGCGCGGCGACGATCGCCTCGGCGACGGCCTTGCGGGCGGCCTCGAGCTTGGCCTCGACCTCGGGCGGGATGGTCGGCGGGGCGGACTCGGCGGCGACCTCCTCCTTCTTCGGCTCCTCGGCGGGCTTGGGGGCCTCGGCGGGCTTGGCCTCCTCCTTGGGGGCCTCGGGCTTGGCCTCGGCCGGCGGGGCCTCGACCTTCTTCTCCTCCTGGGCGGACGCGCCGGCCGTCCCGAGGACGCCCCACGACACCACGAGGCCCGCGGACCAGGCCAGCCAGAGATTGCGGCGCAGCACCATCGTTCTCCTTTACTCGACTCGATACCTTCGCCGGTCGTCGCGCGGCGGCGAGGCCGGCCGCGGCGGGGGCGTCGTTCCCGACGTCGACTTCATTCATCCTTCCCCGCCACCAGTACGTCCCGGCGGTCGCTTTCCGCCAATGTAACGGCCGTAATTCCCGGCCGCTAGGGGACGTCGGCCGCGCCGCGCGGGCTTCGCGACGCCCCGCGGAGGCCGCCCGGCGTGCGCATGTCCCCCATTTGCCGCATGTTCCGCGGGCCGCGATCGCATGCCTCGCGGCGATGGTCGGGGCGGGATGAGTTATGCGGGAGGCCCGGATTGCCGAAATGATAGGTGGTAGGCCATGGAAGGGCGAGGGCGGCGGCATGTTCGCCCGGCAAGTATCAGGAGGGGATGCGATGGGACGCTCGCCGTCGGACAACAGGAGGAGCCTGCTGCGTCGGGCCCGCCCCATCATGGAAGGGTTGGAGGAGCGCCGGGTCATGAGCGCCGACCCCCTCGGCGCGATGTCGACCGGCGCGAACGTCGACCCGATGACGACGGCCAAGGTCGACCTCCCGGCGACGACGGCCGAGGAGGCGCCGACCCTCTACGCGGCGACGGCCGCCGGCGTGCGTGCGGCTTCGCCGTCCGCGTCGCGGGCCACGCCGGCCGTGCAGTCCGGCGGCGGGACCTTCGCGAAGAACTACCAGCAGTTCTCGTACACGACGCCCCGCGGGGCCCGCGTCGTCCTCTCGATCCAGGGCCGCGGCAGCCTGGAGGGGACCTACGTCGACTCCTCCGGCGCGCTCAACCTCCGCTACGGCCTGTCGAACTCCTACACCAAGATCGTGGCCAACGTCCAGGGCGGGAACGGCCGGGCCGACCTGGCCAGCGTCTTCAGCCTGACGCAGGCGGAGGCCGGCGCGCAGAACAGCGTCAGCGGCGTGGGGTCGCCGGTGATCGGCATGATCAACCTGCGGCAGTTCGACCTGATCCCCGGCGGCACGATCAACGCCGAGGCCGGCATCGGCGTGCTCGGGCTGCGGTCGGCGGCGGCCGGCTCCCAGATCCAGCTCCGCGAGCTGACCGGCCTGGAGGACGCCTCCCAGCGCTACGACGCGCGGGGGAACTCGCCGACGTACAACGCCAGCCTGGCGAACATCATCGCGACCGACACATCCACCTCGTCCTCGTCCTCGTCCTCCTCGACGAGCGGCAACACGGTCATCACCGACGTCTTCCTCGTCCAGACCCTCGCGGGCGGCGACGGCGAGTTCCTCTCGGCGGGCAACATCGTCCTCCAGTCGACCAACGGCGACCCGGGCCTGCCGCCCCCGCCGCCGGGCGTGGTCATCACCATCGACAAGATCGACGGCGACCTGGCGACCGTCCCCGACCTCCAGACCGACCCTCGGATCTTCGGCTACGACCCGACGACCGGGCGCGTGCTGCGGTTCCAGCTCGACCTCAACGACGGCGAGGGCGCCGTCGACGGGACGTTCGCGCCGATCTCCGTCCCCGGCTCGCCGGCCGACGTCGGCCTGTCGCTGGGCCGCGACGGCGGCCGCCTGGTCCTGCTGGTCAACACGGGCTCGGCGATCTCCGCCTACGACGCCACCTACGGCACGGCGCTGGGCTCGTTCACGGTGCCGGCCGGGTTCTACGCCACGGGGTCGACCGACGCCTACACGGTCATCGGAGACCCGGACGCGAACCAGCTCCAGCAGGTCGACGTGACGGCCAGCCTGGCCGCCGGGACGGCCGTCGCGCCGGCGGGGAACCCGTCGCCGTACACGCCGCCGGCCGGGCTGTCGCTCCTGGGCGGGATCACGGGCATCCCGGGGTCGAACAACATCTACACGTCGGTCGCCGCCACGTTCAACTCGCTCCAGCCGCTGGAGAACCAGCTCGGCTACCTCAACGTGGCCGTGACCGGGACGCAGGCCGACCCGAGCGGCGGCCAGGACCTGGTGAACCGCTTCTCGACGGTCCAGCAGCGGGCCTTCACCCCCTACGTCCCGATCCCCTCGGGCAACCCGGACGACGTGGCGACCTCGGTGGGGAGCGTCGACCGCAGCTTCGCGGTCAACACCGGCACGGCGAACGGGGCGTCGGCGCCGAACACGATCCGGCTCTACAGCCAGGTGACGCAGACGTCCCGCGGCTCGATCGTCCTGGACTACCCCAACCAGCTCTCCGACCTCAGCGAGAGCTTCCGGCCCGACCTCGCCGGCTCGGTCCTGATCGACGTCCAGGGGACGATCCAGTCCATCCGAGGCTCGACCGCCGACGGCATGGTCCTGAACGACAGCGGGCTGCTGAACCTGATCTCGTTCCAGAGCGTGACGAACTCGACGATCGTCGGCCAGCCGGTGGGCCACGTCCGGATCAACCGCCGCGACAACGTCTCGATCCTCTCCACCGAGCGGCCCTACGCCGGCCGCGGCGGCGTGACCTACGTCCCCGGCCTGGAGCAGATCGGCCCCCTCTCGCAGACCCGCAACCGTCCCCAGGCGTGACCCCCTCGCCCGGCGGCCGGGATCGGGCTATGATGACGACGTCTTCATGGATGCGCGGACACGGCCTCCGGAGTCGTTCGTCATGGCCCGATCATCGCTCCTGCCGGCGCTGGGGCTCCTCCTCGTCGCGCCCGCCCTCGCCGACGAGCCGGCGGGGCGGCGTGTCGACTTCGAGGCCGAGATCCGGCCCATCCTCGCCGCCCGCTGCGTCACCTGCCACGGGCCGGAGACCCGCAAGGCCGGCCTCCGCCTGGACCGCAAGGCGCCCGCCCTCCGCGGCGGCGACGAAGGGGCGGCGATCGAGCCCGGCGACGGCGAGAACAGCCTGATCGTCCAGCTCGTCTCCGGGGCCGACCCCGACCGCGTCATGCCGCCGAAGGGCGAACGCCTCGCGCCCGCGCAGGTGGCCGCGCTGAAGTCCTGGATCGACCAGGGCGCCGAGTGGCCCGAGGACGGCGACGACCCCCGCTCGTGGTGGTCGCTCCGGCCCCTGAAGCGGCCGGCCGTCCCCGCCTCGCCCGCCTTCGCCGACGCCCCCGCGCCTCGGAACTCGATCGACGCCTTCCTCCGCGCGAAGCTCGCCGAGAAGGGCCTGAAGCCCTCGCCCGAGGCCGACCGCCGCACGCTCGCCCGCCGGCTGTTCTTCGACCTGACCGGCCTGCCGCCGTCGCCGGAGGAAGTCGCCGCGTTCGTCGCCGACCCCGACCCGCTGGCCTACGAGAAGCTCGTCGACCGCCTCCTCGCCAGCCCCCGGTACGGCGAGCGCTGGGCGCGGCACTGGCTGGACGTGGCCCATTACGGCGACTCGCACGGCTACGACAAGGACAAGCCCCGGCCCCACGCCTGGCCGTATCGCGACTACGTCGTCCGCTCGCTCAACGCCGACAAGCCGTTCGACCGCTTCGTCGCCGAGCAGGTGGCCGGCGACGCCCTCTTCCCCGACGACCCCGACGGCGTCGCCGCCCTCGGCTTCCTCGCGGCCGGGCCGTGGGACTTCGTCGGCCACGCCGAGGTCCCGGAGACCAAGTCCGACGGCAAGGTCGCCCGCCATATGGACCGCGACGACGTGATCCAGAACGTCGTGAACACGTTCCTGGGGCTGACCGTCGGCTGCGCCCAGTGCCACAACCACAAGTTCGACCCGATCGCCCAGGAGGACTACTACCGCCTCCAGGCCGTCTTCGCCGCCGTCGACCGCGCCGACCGGCCGCTCTACGCCGACCCCGCCGCCGCCCGCAAGGCCCGCGAGCTGATCGCCCGCAAGGCCGACGTCGACCGCGAGCGCAACCGCCTCTCGGCCGCGATCGCCGCCCAGGCCGGCCCCGCGCTGGCCGAGCTGGACCGCCTCGTCGCCGCCGCGAAGTCCCCCGCCGACCGCCCCGAGTACGGCTACCACAGCGGCCTGGCGGCCCGCGACGACGACGCGAAATGGGTGCAGGTCGACCTCGGCAAGCCCGTCGAGATCGCCCGCGTCGTGCTGCATCCGTGCCGCGACGACTTCAACGGCATCGGCGACGGCTTCGGCTTCCCTCCCCGCTACAAGGTGGAAGCGTCCGACGACCCGACGTTCGCGCGCGGCGTCGTCGCGATCGCCGACCGATCGCACGACGACGAGCCCAACCCGGGCGTCGCGGCCCAGGAGTTCCCGGCCCAGGCCGCGGCCCGCTACGTCCGCGTCACGGCCGTCCGACTGGCCGAGCGCCAGAGCGATTACCACTTCGCCCTGGCCGAGCTGGAAGTCCTCGACCGCTCCGGCGCGAACGTCGCCGCCGGGGCCGCGGTCTCGGCCCTCGACACGATCGAGGCCCCTCCGCGATGGCGCGCCGCCAACCTCGTCGACGGGATCGCCCCCGGGCTGTCGGGCGGGAACCTGGAGGCGTTGCAGGCCGCGCGCGAGGCGTATCTGGCGAGGGCCGTCGACCCGGCCTTGCTCGCGGGCCTGAAGGAGGCCGACGCCGAGTCGGCCCGGATCGACGCCGAGCGTTCGGCCCTGCCGCGGCCGGGGACGGTCTACGCGGCGACGATCCACGACGGCGGCGACTCCCCGTTCCGCGGCACCGGGCCCGACGGCGGCCGGCCCCGCCGCATCTTCGTGCTCGATCGCGGCAGCGTCGACCGGCCCCTCAAGGAGGTCGGCCCCGGGGCGCTGGAGGTCTTCCGCGAACTCCCCGGCGACCTGCACGTCTCGCCCGACCGCCCCGAGTCCGAGCGTCGCGCGGCGCTGGCCCGATGGCTGGTCGACGGCCGCAACCCGCTGACCTGGCGGGTCATCGTCAACCGCGTCTGGCAGTACCACTTCGGCCGGGGGATCGTCGCCACGCCCAGCGACTTCGGCAAGATGGGCCAGGCCCCGACGCACCCCGAGTTGCTCGACTGGCTCGCCGCCGAGTTCCGCGACGGCGGCCGTTCGCTCAAGGACCTGCACCGGCTGATCGTCGCCAGCGCCGCGTATCGCCAGTCCTCCGCCATCGATCCCGCCGCCCAGGCCGTCGACTCCGAGAACGCCTACCTCGGGCGCGGCCATCGCCGCAAGCTGGAGGCCGAGGCCGTCCGCGACTCCGCCCTCGCCGCCGCCGGCCTGCTCGACCCGACCATGTACGGCCCGGCGTTCCGGGACTTCGTGATGGAGCGGC
This sequence comes from Planctomycetales bacterium 71-10, assembly GCA_001898385.1. Taxonomy (GTDB): domain Bacteria; phylum Planctomycetota; class Planctomycetia; order Isosphaerales; family Isosphaeraceae; genus Paludisphaera. Next base: position 7,245 of record MKTT01000133.1, on the reverse strand, counting down.
CCGAGCACTCGCCGCACTACGAATACGAGCTGATGCGGCCCGACGACCCGACGATCCGACGCCGGGCGATCTACCGCTTCCTCGCCCGCTCGCGCCCCGAGCCGTTCATGACCGTCCTCGACTGCGCCGACCCGTCGATGCAGGTCGAGAAGCGCGGCGAATCCGTATCGCCGCTCCAGGCCCTCGCCCTCTACAACAACGGCCTGATGCTCACCGCCGCGAAGGCCCTGGCCGCCCGCGCCGAGCCCGCCGGCGACCGCCGCGCCCAGGTCGCGCGGGCCTTCGCCCTGGCCCTCGCCCGCGAGCCGACGCCCGCGGAGCTGGACGCCCTGGACTCCCTGGCCGCCGAGCACGGCGTCGCCAGCGCGTGCCGGGTGATCCTGAACATGAACGAGTTCGTCTTCGTGGATTGACGGCCGACGGCTGGACCGTCTTCCCCCCTCGCGGGGGAAGACAGACCCCGAAGGGGTCAGATGAGGGGGACGCGAAGCACGGGCCTCGTCGGATTGCGAGAGCCCGTCCGACCGATTCAGGATTCCGACGGCCGTCGCGCTCATCCTCCCCCTCATCCGGCCCTCCGGGCCACCTTCCCCCGCGGGGGGGGAAGGCCGTTATGATGGCCCCTTGAGAATCCTTGGCCGACATAGGGACGAGGTGGCGAGTCTCATGAATCGTCGCGATTTCCTCTGGCAGAGCGGGGGGGGCCTGGGCGGCCTGGCGCTGGCGAGCCTGCTGGGGGCCGACGGCCTGCTGGCGGCCGACGCGACGGGCGGGCTGAAGCTGCGGCCCGACGGCGGGCTGCACCACGCGCCGAAGGCGAAGCGGGTCGTGCAACTGTTCATGGCCGGCGGGGCCAGCCACGTCGACCTGTTCGACTTCAAGCCGGAACTCGTCAAGCGCGACGGCAAGCCGTCCAGCTTCGGCGAGAAGGTGGAGACGTTCCAGGACGGCCTGGGGCCCTGGCTGCGGCCGTTGTGGGACTTCAAGCCCTACGGCCGCACCGGCAAGATGCTGTCGGACGTCGTCGCGCCGCTGGGCACGGTGGTGGACGACGTCGCGTTCATCCACAACATGGTCGGCAAGACGGGCGTCCACAGCCAGGGGACGCTGTTGCAGACCACCGGCTTCAACCGGCCGGGGTTCCCGTCGATGGGCTCCTGGGTCTCCTACGGCCTGGGCCGGATGAGCGACGACCTGCCGTCGTTCGTCGTCCTGCCGGATCCCCGCGGGCTGGCGTCGAACGGGTCGAAGAACTGGGACGCGGCGTTCCTGCCGTCGCGGCACCAGGGGACCGTCGTCGACCCCTCGGCGAAGCGTCCCATCGCCGACCTGTTCCCCGACGACCGCGTCGCCTTCGCCACCCGCGCCGGCGACGAGGCGGGCGTCGCCCTGCTGAACCGCCTCAACCGCGCCCACGCCGACCTCCGCCCCGGCGACGACCGCCTCGACGGCCGCATCCAGTCGTACGAGCTGGCCGCCCGGATGCAGCTCGCCGCGCCCGAGGCGCTCGACATCTCGAAGGAGTCGCCCGAGGTCCTGAAGCTCTACGGCCTGGACCATGTCCCCAATTCGTTCCCCGCCGAGATCAACGACCGCGAGGAGACCATCGTCTTCGGCCGCCGCTGCCTGGTGGCCCGGCGGCTGCTGGAACGGGGCGTGCGGTTCGTGCAGATCTGGAGCGGCAACGACAACGGCTTCCCGCGCCGCAACTGGGACTCGCACGAGGACGTCAGGCGCGACCACGGCCCGCTCGCCCTGGGGATGGCGCGGGGGGCGTCGGCCTTGATCCAGGATTTGAAACGGACGGGCCTGCTGGACGACACCATCGTCCTCTGGACCACCGAGTTCGGCCGGATGCCGTCGAGCCAGGGGGGGAAGGGCCGCGACCACAACCCCCACTGCTTCACGTCCTGGATGGTCGGCGGCGGGGTGAGGCCCGGCGTGAGTTATGGGCCCAGCGACGAGACCGGCTTCAAGCCCCTCGACCGCTCGTCGCCGACCGAGGTCTACGACCTGCACGCCACGATCCTGCACCTGCTGGGCGTCGACCACACGCGGCTCACGGTCCGCAACAACGGCGTCGACCGCCGCCTCACCGACGTCCACGGCCACGTCATCCGCGACCTCCTGGCCTGACCCGACCGGGCCCCAGCGACGAGGGAAGCCATGAAGACCGAAGAGACCGACGCCGTCCGCGCGGTCGTCCGGACCTCGCAGATCATCGTCGGGGCCATGGTCGCCGGCGTGGCCTTCTTCTGCGTCCTCGCGACCACCGTCCTGAGCGACGCCGGGCGGCCCGGCCCCCCGGCGAAGCCCGACGTCCTCGGCCTGCCGCTGATCACGGCGATGTCCCTGGGGTTCGGCGTGATCTCGATCGTCGCCTCGCTCGTCGTGCCCCGGGTCATGGTCGAGGGGGGCCTGCGGGCGATCGCCAAGGGGCCTTCGCTCGACGACATGAAGCTCACCGAGTCCGGCCAGCGCCAGGTCTACCCGGCGAGCGACGTGGGCCGACTGCTGCCTCTATTCCAGACCCAGCTCATCGTGGCCTCGGCCCTGAACGAGGGGGGCGCGTTCTTCGGGGCCCTCGCGTACATGATCGAACGCCAGGCCGCCGCGCTCGCCGTCGCGGGGACGCTGGTCGCCCTGCTCCTCTCCCGCTTCCCGACCCTGGATCGCGTGCAAGGCTGGCTCGACGCCCAGCTCGAACGCCTGTCCCAACTCCGCCGCGACGAGTTCTCGACCGGCCCGTGAGATTGGGGTTATTCCCGGAATCCCCGGATGAATCTGAAAATTTTCCTGCCGATTTCTTGAAACCACGCGCCGCCGGAGTCCATAGTGACGCTGGTGATTTTGACATGAGAGCGTTTGGCTCGCAGATGTCGATCCCGGAGCCCTTGATATGACGACCGGTCGCCTCGGCTTCATTGCCAGCAGTCTTGGGGCCGTGATCCTGTTGGCGACGGCATGGCAGTCCGTGGCCGTGACACGTCCAGGCGTCCGTCGCGGCTTGTACGCATCTGAAGCATTCATAGACTCCACAAAGGATTCGAGGTTTTCCGGAAGCCTCAAGATGGTGCTCGCGCCGTATGAACTGACGAATGACGGCGACGTCCCCATCCGGATCATCAAAGTGGAAAGCAGCTGCAATTGCTCGGCTCCCAAGGTCGAGCCCTGGACCGTCGAGCCCGGAGGGAAGGCGATCGTTTACACGGAAACCAAGCGACCTCCGCTGGGCGAGCGGGTGGTGAGCTTCACGATCCATACGGACTCGCAGGTTTCACCCACGCTCAACCTCCATCTCAAAGTGGCGAGCGACCGCAAGCCTCCCTACCTGAGCGGTGTGAGAGGGGATGCCAACTTCCAGGGCTCTCCGGGCGTCGGAGATCGGTCCGAGATCGTCGTGTATACGCTCAGCGAGCGCGAGGTCGATCGAGAGCCCAAAGTCCTCGTCCATCCGGCCGGCCTCGGGCTCGCATGCACGCTCATCGGGTCGAACGCCTCCAGGGCGGACGGCCTTCAAATTTGGCAGCATGAATATCAATACAAACTCGAATTCGACAAGGCTCCCCCCCCGGGGATCTCCACCGGTGAGATCGTCGTCGAGGACCCCTGGGATCCGAAGCATCTTGAGCGGTTGCCCGTCTACATCAACAACAAAAATGGCCTTCAGCTGTTTCCTAGTACAGTTTCGTTGGCGCGGGCCGATCCGCACGACGACTCGTGCGAAGCGAAGATCGTCGTGAAAGGCGGTGCGGTCGATTCGATCGCGGCGACTTCGGCCGGGGGACGATCGTCGGACGCCCTGATCCTCGAAAAGAGCCAAGGTGCCGAGGACTCGGGGGTGTCCTTCATCACCGTGCGACTGCGGGCCGGCCGAGAAATCCTCGATGGCGAGCACCGCATTCGAGTGAAGGGCGCAAGCGGCGAGGAAGTGGAGGCCGTGGTCATGATCAGGACCGAGGCCAAGCCATGAACGCCTCGAATCGTCTCAGGGCCTCGCGGCCGAAGGGGGGGGCGATCGGCCCCGTCCTCCGCGACGGCGTGACCGTCGTGGAGTTGCTCGTGATCGTCGGGATCGTCTCCCTTCTCGCGGGGTTGATCTTGCCGGCGGTGCAGGCCGCGCGGGAGGCGTCACGCCGGGCCACCTGCGCGAACAACCTCCGGCAGATCATGCTCGCCGCCCATGCCTACGCCGGGGCCTGGGACGGCATGCCGCCCGGCGCGATGAGCGTGCGGCTGGGCCGAAACTCGGCGAGCAACTTCTCCCTGCACTCCAGCTTGCTGCCGTATCTCGAACTCCAGGACCTCTACGCCGGCATCAACTTCTCCCTCCCGGGCCCTTCATTGTCGTTCGTGCGGAGCCTGGTCCCGGGCAACGCTTCCCTCCTGGACGTGAAGGTCGCGACGTTCCTCTGCCCGAGCGACCCCATGGCCCATGCGAGCGGAGGGGCCGTCAGCCATCGCAGCAACATGGGATCATGTTCGAGCTGCCGCGAGTCCGGCTCGGGGGCGTTCGTGCATTTTCGTGCGACGGGATTCGCCCAGTACGCGGATGGGACCTCGAACACCCTGGCGTTCTCGGAGAAGCCGATCGGCTCGGGCCGCTCCGCCGGCTCCGCCTTCCGCGACTGGGCGAAGTATAGCGGCCCCGTGGGCCGGTTCGATTCGGCCGATGCGTGGCGGTCGGCCTGCGACGGCCAACGTTCCGCCTCCCGGGATTGGTCCACGGACGGGGGCGGGACGTGGTTGCTGGGCGGCGCCGTCTACACGGCGTTCTTCGTGGCGGGCCCGCCGAACGACCCCATCCCCGATTGCGGCGAGATGTCCCATGCCGGGACGGGGCTTTTCAGCGCACGGAGCTTCCACCCCGGAGGCGTCAACATCGCGATGGTGGACGGCTCCGTCCGGTGGTGTCCGTCCAGCATCGACCTACTTGTATGGAGGGCCATGGGCAGTCGCGCGGGCGGAGAAATCGTGGAGCAGCGTTGATCGTCGACGCCTGTTCCGACGTCGCATCTTCACTTCGGAGGCATTCTCATGGAGCGGATTCGATCGATCGTCCTCGGATTGTCCCTGCTCGGCTTCCTGGCCGTCGCGACCTCGCGCATGGATGGCGGTGAGGTTTGCATCAACAACAACTACTCTTGCTCCCAGTGTTCCAGCACCATGAACTACTACTGGTGCGACAATCCGACGTTGCCGGGGACCGGTGGATTCTGCGGAAGCGTGTCTGGCGACACCCCCGGCTGCACCAATGGGACCCATCAGTGCGGCACGAAGCTTGATTGTCAATGGAACATCGATATGGGACCTTGCAGCTCGGTGGCTTTCTGCAACAACAACCCCTGATGTTTTGCGAACCGGCCATCGCTGATCCCGGCGCTCGACGCTGCGAATCGATCCACCGGAGGCGTCTTCCGCCCTCCTCTTCCCTTCGCGGGAGGAGAGAGGGTTGATCGACGGCCTGTGCCACACCAGGAGAAACCGCCGTCGTGGCGGCCTGGCGCTTCCACGCGGATCTCGCGCAGGATCGGTGCCCAATCACCGAAGACGACTCGGAAACCGAACCGACCGTAGCATGTTCCCCTCGGGGTCGAACTCGGCCCAAAGGGTTCCTGTTTCGGTCGATTCGCCGGTCTCGCCCGGCATCCCCCGATCAAACCGCCGCATGCGGAGAGGACGACCCATGAGCGACCGCCAAGCCATCATCGCCAAGACTGCCGAGTGGATGCATGGATGGAAAACGATCAAGCTCGACGTCGCCCAGACCCTCGAGCATTCGGCGGAGGCGCTCGCGATCATGAAAAAGGACGGCGGGGCCCTCGCCAAGCGGACGGACTACCATTACGAGGAGACGGCGACCGGGGAACGAAGCCTCTCGGTCGTCTTCACGCTCGAAGACGGTGCCGTCCAGCGAACGGATCACACCTTCGACGGTCGCAAAGGGACGACCCTCCGGTATGAGAAGGGCCGGTCGGACGTGCCGACGTCCGCCACGATCGGCAAGTCGTTCTCGAACGAAGGGTCGAACGCCGGCACGGACCGGCCGACGCCGTTGAAGTATCAGTACGTCGAGAAGCTGCCGTTGTACGAGGCTCTCGCGAAGGCCCGCGACATGGGCGAGGCCGAGGTCGACGGCCAGGCGTGCGACAGGTTCATGTTCGATGACGTCGTCGTCGGCCAGACGCGGCAGAACTTGCTCTACTCCATCCGTCGGGACGGCGCCGTCCCCGTCCGCATTGAATCGTTCGACGGCCCCGACCCCACCACGGCCCGCAAGTTGGGGACCTGGGAGGCGCAGAAGGTGGACGTCGTGCAGGGGCGTCCGATCGTCGTGAAGTCGACGCTGACCGCGTTGGACCGCGACGGCAACGTCCGGATGACCGTTCACTCCGAAGTCGGGCGCGTCGCCTTCGACGAGGCGATCGCGAAGGAGACCTTCCGGCCGGTCATCGCGCCGGGGGTGGAGATCCACGACACGATCACCGGCAAGGTGCAAACGCCCCCCCGCAAGGCGGCGGAAGCGGCCCCCAGGCCCCCCGATGTCAAGGGGGCCGACGCGGTCGCCGACCCTCCCAGGGTCGCGGAGGCCGTCGGGGTCGCCGAACAGCCCGTGGGATGGAATTCGGTGGCCACGAACGCCTTCCTGGTCCTGGGGGGCGTGTTGCTGATCGCGGGCCTCGCACTCAAATTGCCGACCCTCTTCGCCAAACGCCCGGGATGAGGGGGGCGACGCGGTGCAAGGTGTTCCGGGGCCTGGGTCGCCGAAAGTTTCTTGGAAATCCTGAAACCGAGACGGCCCAAGGCGTGATCTTCCTCGTCGGACGGTCGTTCCTTGCCAATTCGGAAGCAGAGACCGCAAGCGGAAGCCCGCGGCCAATGCCCCGCAAGAACCTCGCGAAGCGATGCCGCTTCGGTCGAATCTGCGGGCGGGCGAGCCGTTGGAAGACATCCTCGATCCATCAGGCTCGGCCTTCGGGATCGATCAAGAACGGTGGCCCGACCGGCCCGGCCGGGCGTCAAAGCCGGAGGCGGGGGCGGCTCGCCACAGGGACGCCCGGCCGGGCCGGCCGGGCCACCTTTTCCCCAAACGATTGACGTCGATCCCTGGTGGTGATTCGCGAGGAGTATCCGATAATTCCTGACCGTCACGGATTTTGGGGGGGTCGTCATGACGGCCTTCCCCCCTCGCGGGGGAAGGTGGCCCGCAGGGCCGGATGAGGGGGACGACGAGCGAGACGGCGG
>MKTT01000132.1 GCA_001898385.1 Planctomycetales bacterium 71-10 | reverse complement strand
CCCAGGGCCTCGCGGGCCTGGTCGGCGATCGGCCCGCCCCCGGCCGCGGCCCGCTCCAGCGCCTCCTCGGCCGGGCGGAGCCGGCCGGCCTCCAACTCCAGGCGGCCGAGCGCGAGCGCCGCCTGACGCGCGATCGGGTCGTCGGCCGGGACGCGGCGGAGCGCCGCGACGGCGGCGTCGCGATCGCCGACGGACCACTCGGCGGCCCCCAGCCAGTAGGCGACGTCGCCTCGGTCGGGCCTGCGCGCGGCGATCGGGGCGAGGCGGGCGACGGCCTCCGCCCCGCGGCCGGCGTCGACGTCCGCGCGGGCCAGCCGGACGGCCTCGTCGGCGCGAGCGTCGTCGCGGAGCCTCAGCGCGAACCAGCCGACGGCCGCGGCGGCCGCCGTGAGCAGCACGATCAGGGGGAGGCGACGCATGGCGACTCTGTCCTGTCACGTCCGGAAACGCGAAGACCCGGCCGGGCGCGGGGCCGGGCCGGGTCTTCGATCTTAAGCGATCGGACGGCCTCGAAGGGCCGCGTCGCGGGTCAATAGGCGTCGGAGCCGATGACCTCGCCGTTGGCCTTGGTGCCCAGGGCCATCCAGGTCCGCATGTTGACCGAGTCCTTGACGAACTTGACCGAGCCGTCGCCGAACAGGACGTTCACGCCGCCGGAGTGGTTGCTCTGGGCGTTCGAGTACGCCGAGTCGTCCGGGCCGCAGCCGCCGCAGTCGGGGCGGCAGGAGTTGAAGGAGTGCTGCTTCGAGTTGGGCGGGACGACGGTGTTGAACAGCGTTATCGTCATGGCGCCCCAGCCCCAGCGGTTGCCGTTGACGTTGCTGATGACGTTGGAGCCCTGCTGGGTCTTGTACGCCGTGGTGCACGCCTGGATCGACGCCTGGAGGACCGCGTCGGTCAACTGGGACGCATCCTGCACGAGGTTGGTCGCGCCGGTGGCGCCGGTCACGGAATTGTTGGGGCGGTTCACGGAGACGTTCGCAGGGTCGCCGACGAGCGACTCGGCGAAGGCGACGGTGTTGGAGCTGCCGTCGGTGATGTCGCGGAGGCCGTTCGAGGCATAATAGACGAAGATGCCGGTCGAATAGGGGTTGCAATTCGGAGTGCCGCCCGCGAGGTTCATCCAGTCGGGTCGGCAGTTGCTGTAGCCGCCGCCGCCTTCCCACCGGGCGGTGGTGGTGCCGATGCTGCCGCGATAGCTGTTCGTGTTGGCCGGCCCGGTGCCGACGGGCACATTCCCCTTGCCGGCGTTACCGTCCGAGGGGCAGAGGAAGCCGGCGATCAAGGCGGTCCAGGACGTCTTGTTGATCTGGGCGCCGTCGTCGTAACCGCCGCAGAACGAGAAGTTGATGGCGTTGTAGAGCGGCGTCTGCTCCAGATACGGGAGCATCATGGCGTGCGGGCTCCACTCCGTCCAGCCGGCGTAGGGACCGCCGTTATTGCCGGACCCCTGGTAGTTCAGCGAGTGCGCCGCGACCAGCTGACCTGGCGGGAAAACCCCGACGGCCTGGTGGTAGTTGTGCATCGCCAGGCCGATCTGCTTCAGGTTGTTGACGCACTGCGACCGCCGGGCGGCCTCGCGCGCCGCCTGCACGGCCGGCAGTAAGAGGGCGATGAGCACGGCGATGATCGCGATCACCACCAGCAACTCGATGAGGGTGAACCCTCGGGGATTACGAGTCTGCATCGGGACATGACTCCAATTGGATGGATGAGAAAAAAAGCCGAGGACGAAGAGGGGGGCCCCGCTTCACCCCGCGGCGGGCGATCTGACAAAATCCGCACATGCACTCGACGCGCCCGCGAACGGCACGAACGTCGAAACGTCGGGTCGCGGCCTGAAATCAGGGGGCGGGCTTCTCGGCAGCAGGCTCGGGGGCCTTATCTGCGGCTTTGGCGGCGGCCTTGGCCGCGCCCCGGCTGCTCGTCGGGGCCCCCTTCTTGCCGAAGGCCTTCGCGCGCGCCTCCGCCTCGTTAGTCTGGCGCTGCTGGATTTCACCCTCGCTCAACACCGGCGGGGTCCCGGTGCTGTTGTCGCACCCGACGAGAGTCGCGCCGCAGAGGGCGAGCAGGGTGAGGCCGAGGAAGCCGCGCGACGTTTCCGTGAAACGCGAATACAGCATGATTGACGCATCCGAAGGAGGATCGCCGCGGCCCGGCCGGCAAGGCGGGACGCCCAAGCCAAGAACGCGGACGGCCCCTAAGCGACCCTGGTGATGAACGATGCCGATGAGATAGGTAAAGTTGCGGGAATTCCACATCCTCGCACATTGCGGAAACTTAGCGTCCGCGGTGGGGGCCCGTCAAGGAGTTGGAGACCGGATCGCTTCGTTTTTCATCGGCCCGCTTCGCCAGGGCCCGGCACTTGAGCCGGATCGCCCTCTTATGGCCGCATCGCTTCGTTTTCCCACCCGCCCGCGTCGCCCGTCGGCGATCAAGTCCCGCTCCGGGCGCGCCGATATTACGGATGATGCGAACGGCGACGACGCGCGGCCCGGTGCGTGCGCCCTTCACGACTTGAGGACGGCCGTCCCCCCGGTGGCGATGAGTGCCGTCTCCTCGAACCTGCGGGCCGAGAGGGGAACGTCCCACGATGGCGAAGGATGCGTCCGGTTCTCCCAGGGCGGCGTACCTGGCGGCGGCGGCCATGCTGGCGCTGGCGTTCCTGTTCCCCGTCGCCCTGATGATCTTCGATCCCACCCTGATGTTCGAACGCGGGTGGGAGCAGTACGTCGGCACCGGCATCTACTTCTGGGCCGTCCTGACCCTGGCCGGCGAGCTGCGGCGGCTCTGGCGCGAGGAACGGGCCTTCGAGGAGGCCCCCGCGCTTCGAGGCTACCTCGACGCCCAGCTCAAGGGGGAGGAGCCGGGCGCCGCGGCGGGGCGGATCGCGGCCGACGGCCGGACGCTGCCGGCTCGGGTGCGGCAGCTCGCCGGGTTCGCCCGCGAGGCGCGCTCGGCCCCGGCGGAGCAGCTCATGGAGGTCAACCGCGAGGCGTCCGGGCTCGACCAGGAGCACACGGCCGGGCGGTTCACGCTCACGCGCTACATCCTCTATCTGCTGCCGGTGATCGGCTTCATCGGCACGGTCGAGGGCATCTCCAAGGCCCTGATGAAGATCAGCCAGGTGTTGCCGCTGGTGAAGGACCTGGACGCCTTCCTCGGCAACCTGACGGGCGTGACCTCGGCCTTGCAGATCGCCTTCGACAGCACGCTGCTGGCCCTGTTCCTGAGCGCCTCGCTGATGCTGGTGCAGACGCTGGTGTTCCGGCTGGCGGAGCGGCACCTGGCGCGGGTGGACCGCTGGGTGGTGGAGCACGTCCTGCCGGGGGTCGGCGCCCGCGACCCGATGTCGGCCCGGATCGACGACCTGATCGCCCCGCACGTCGAGCGGCTGCGGGCCGACCTGGCGACCATCCTGGAGCCGGCCGCCGGCGCGCTGCGGGGCGAGGCCGAGAAGATCGGCGCGAGCCTCAAGGCCCCGGTGGACCAGCTCGCGACGGCCGTCGACCGCCTGCCGGGCTCGCTCTCGGCCTTCCGCGACGGCGCCGACGCCATCGCCCGCGTCGGCCAGGAGTTCGAGGCCCTGGGCGCGTTCGGCGAGTCGTCCCGGCGCTCGGCCGCGTCGCTGGCGCGGATCGAGGAGGCGATGGCCCGCGGCGACGAGCCCGACCCGCAGCTCCACGAGATCAAGCGGGCGCTCGACCGCAACACGGCGGCCGTGGAGGGGATGGCCTCGGCGTGGGCGTCGGCCTACGAGAAGTCGAGCCGGACGACCCAGGAGCAGCTCGCCAAGACGATGAGCAACCTGAAGGACGCCCTCGACCTCATCAACGTGAGCATCGAGCAGGCGAACTCCCTCTACCGCAACATCGTCAAGAGGATGTTCGACGACCGCGGCCGCGGCGGCGATTCGTCCCGCGCCGCGTGACGCGGCCCGAGCATGTTCCAGGCTTGTGAGCCGGGCCCGAGCGACGTCGGGCCCGGGACTTCGAGGAGGGTCGACGAGCCATGCGACGGAATCGACGAGGCGGCGGGGGGGGCGGGCTGGAATTCGGCGGCTCGGGCGAGGACTCGTTCGTCGCGGTCGTCGTGACCAAGCTGACCGGCGCCCTGCTGTTCATCCTGCTGCTCACGATGGTCATCATGGCCCTGCTCCCCAAGGCCATGGACGTCGGCCCGGCGGCGGCCCGCGACCACTCGGAGGCCCGGCCGCTGAGGATCGCCACCCCGGCCGAGCTTCCCGAGGCGATCGCCGGCCGGCCCTACGCGGTCGCCCTGGCCGCCGAAGGGGGCCGGGGCCCGCTGAAATGGTCGCTCGACGGCGACCTCCCCGACGGCCTGGCGTTCGACGCGGCTTCGGGGCTGCTGAAGGGGACCCCGACCGCGGGGACGCCAAAGCCGGCCGAGCTGGCCCTCCGCGTGACCGACGGCGACGCGATCGCGGCCGGGGCGCTGCGGCTGGTCGTCTATCAGAGCGACGTCCCGCTGGCGACGCCCTCGTGGTGGAAGCCGGGGATCCCCCCCGTCCCCTGGCGGGCCTGGCTCGACAGCGGCGTCGGCTTCCTGCTGCTGGGCCTGGTCCACATGGTCGGCATGTCCGCGATCGCCGGCTTCGAGCGCCAGGCGTCCGCGGCCCTGGCCGTCGAGGGGGGTCGAACCGTCAGGCTGGGCGAGGCCGACCCCGCCCTCTCGCCCCGGCGCTTCGCCCTCTACCGGGCCGTGATCCGGGCCTGCACCCTCGCCGCCGCGGCCGGCCTGGCCGCCTGGCTCTGGTCGGCCGGCCGCTGATCGCGGACGTTGGAGAACGATTCCGAAATCGCCCCTCCAAAGAACTGAGGCCATACCGGGGCCGAAAGCCGCTATCATCAAGGGTAGCGGCGTCGGGCCCGGACGATGAAGGTCCGCCCCGGCCCGACGGGCGTGACTCCGGTCGCATTTCTTGTGAGGAGCATCGACATGACGCGACGTCGTCTCGGCATGATCGCGGGGGGGATCGCCGTCGCCTTCGCGCTGTCCACCATCTCCGCGATGGCGCAGGACCAGGGCGGCGGCCGTCGCCGCGGCCCCGGCGGCGGGCCCGGAGGGCCGGGCGGATTCGGCGGGCCCGGCGGCCCGGGCGGGCCCGGCGGCTTCCGCGGCGGTCCCGGCGGATTCGGCGGCGGGTTCGGGATGTTCGGCGGCGGCGGGCTGGTCGACCTGGCCGGCCGCGACTCCATCCAGGCCGAGCTGAAGATCACCGACGAGCAGAAGGCCAAGATCCAGAAGCTCGCCCAGGACTCCCGCACCAAGCGCGACAAGGTCATGCAGCAGTTGCGCGAGCAGTCGGGCGGCGACGACCGCAACTCCGACCGCAACCGCTCGCGCCGCAACAACCAGGGGGCGAACACCCCGGCGGCCTCGCCGACGGCCGGCGTGATCCGACGCGCCTCCTACCAGCCCCAGGACGGCGTCGGCGGCTACGGCGGGTTCGGCCAGGGCTTCGGAGGGGGCTTCGGCGACAACCCCTACGTCCAGCAAGAGGGCGTCGACCCGGCCGTCCAGCAGCGCATGCTCCAGGAGCAGCAGCGCCAGATGCAGGACCAGCAGCGCAACATGCAGCGCATGGAGGGCTTCGAGCGCATGCGCCAGGCGATGCAGAAGCTCCGCAAGGAGGAGGAATCGGCCCTCGCCAAGATCCTCGACGCCAAACAGATGAAGCGGCTCCGCGAGGTCTCGCTCCAGCTCGAAGGCCCGTTCGCCATCCTCCGCAACCAGGAGCTGGCCCAGAAGTTGAGCGTCACCGAGGAGCAGTACGCCGAGATCCGGGAGCTTGAGCAGGGGGCGATGCAGGCCGGTCGAGGCTCGTTCGACGCGATGCGGGGCCTCATGGAGAAGTTCCGGGCCACCCAGCCCCAGGCCCCGAAACAGGAAGGCGACGACAACGACCAGGGACGCGGCCGAGGCGGGCGCGGGAACTTCGACCGCGAAGCGTTCCAGAAGTTCATGGAACAGCCCGAGAACAAGGCCGTCACCGACAAGATGCGCGACGACGAGAACGCCCGTCGCGACGCCAATTTCTCCAAGGTCCTGAAGGTCCTCGACCGCGGGCAGGCCAGCAAGTACCGCAACATGCTCGGCGAGAAGTACGACGCCACGGCCCTGGCGCGCGGGATGTTCGGCGGCCCTGGCGGACCGGGCGGTCCCGGCGGTCCCGGTGCGGCTCCGGCGGCCGATGCCGCCGCGGCGAAGGCGGCCACGCCCGAAACCGCGAAGGCGGAGGCCCCGAAGGCGGAGGCCCCGAAGGCGGCCACGTCCTCTGCGGGACGCGGCGGCAGCCTCCGCGAGCGTCGCGGGATCGGCTCCGGCTCCCGGCCTCAGTGACCGCGGGCCGGCATCGAACCGGCCCGCCGACGCCCGACGCGTCGGCGGGCCTTCGCATTTCGAAGGCGGGTCAGTCGACCACGGCCTTGCCGCGATAGCCGGGGGGCATGGGGAGGGCGCTCAGCGTCCGCCGGGCGCCCCAGCGATACCACAGGCGGGTGGCACGGGCGTGGATGGCGACGCTCCGGCCGGAGACGCGGACCTTCACGTCTGTGACCCGGCCCCCGAGCGCGTCGGCGATCTGCTTCTCCACGCGACGCTTCACCGCGGCCTCGACGGCCGGGTCGCCGCTGGACTCGATGGACAGGTCGTCCCGATCGCCCGAACCCGTCGCGGGTCCCAGCAGCCGGCCGATCGCCGACGGCCCGCGCGCCGCGGGGGTCTCGCCGGCCTGCGCGGCGTCGGTCGGCGTCGACCGCGGGCCGGGCTCGCCGCTCGGCCGGGGGCGCGAGGGACGGGTCGCCGCCGGGTCGTCGCCCGGGATCGATTCGAGCCGAAGATGCACGTCGGGCTCGACGATCGGGGCGTCCAGCGCAGGCGCGGGCTCGGCCGCCGGCTTCTGCGCCATCCGTCGCGAGGGGGGCGCGGTCACGCCGGGGATCACCAGCAGCGGCCGGCTCGAGGGCGGCTCGACCGGACGCGGCCTCTCGGCCGGCGGAGGGTCGGGCGGCGAACCCGACGGGGAGTCGACCGCGGCTTCGAGCGGAGGCTCGAGCGCCGGGGGTTCCTGGGTGTCGACGAAGCCCGCCCCCAGGACGATCGCCCCCAGGGCCGCGACGACGTTGGTTCGAGTCATGCCTGCCCCGCCTTCGAAAAAAGGCGTCCCGGATCCGCGCTGTCGATCCTTAAGAACATCGGCGTGGGCGGGGCGGATCATGCGTTTTTCTGGAAGCGGCGGGATTCGGGTATCCTGGGTAATCCCACCCCCGATCGACGTTTCCGGAAGGAGAGCGGCCCCATGTCCAAGGCCCGGGAGATCATCGAGGCCCTGAACCTCCAACCCCACCCGATCGAGGGGGGATTCTTCCGCGAGACCTACCGTGCCGCGGGGACGGTCCCGGACGAGCACCTCCCCGCCGCCTACCGCGGCCGGGGCCCGCGCTCGCTGGGGACGTCGATCTACTACCTGCTGACGTCCGAGACGTTCTCCGAGATGCACCGCCTGCCGACGGAGGAGGTCTTCCACGTCTACCTCGGCGGCCCCGCCCGGATGCTCCAGATCGACCCGGACGGCGCCCACCGCGAGATCCTCCTGGGCTCGGACGTCCTCGCCGGCCAGTCGCCGCAGGTCGTCGTCCCGCCCGACGTCTGGCAGGGGACGATCGTCGAGCCCGGCGTCGACTTCATCCTCATCGGCGCGACGATGGCCCCCGGCTTCGACTACGCCGACTACGAACAGGGCCGCCGCGACGACCTCGTCGCCCGCTACCCGGACGCCGCCGGGTGGATCGCGAAGCTGACCCGGGTATGAGCGACGGCGCGCGACTTGCATTCGATGAAATTCCATTCACCAGGCCGCCACGTCCCAAACACCTCCAACGTGAGCCGCGATCATGCCCGAGACTCGATCCCGCCGAGGCGGCGGTGAAAGCCGGCCGGCCTGGACGACCATCGACCGGCTGGAGCCCCTGGCGGAGCGGGCGGCGACGTTCGCGAGCGGCCCGTGGGGGACGCACGCCGGCTTCGGCCTGATCGTCTTCTGGCTGGGGGCGGCGGTGGTGGTCGGCTGGACCGAGTCGTACAGCATCGTCGACGAGGTCGCGACGATGTCCTCGTTCCTGCTCCTCTTCCTGCTCCAGCGGGCGCAGGCCAAGGATTCGCTGGCGATGCAGGTCAAGCTGAACGAGCTGCTCGCCGCCGTGCAGAAGGCCAGCCCGACGCTCATCAACCTGGAGGACCGGCCGGAAGCCGAGGTGCGCGCGATCCACGATCGCTTCCAGGAGTTGGAGAGTCGCGAGGCGCGGGCCTGCTGCTCGATCGAGGACGTTGATCGGGCCGAGGGGGGCTCGGCGGCCCGGCGGAACTGAACGGACGCGCGGGTTGCGCTGGATTCGCCCCCGCGGCCCGGCCGATACCGAGGGTGCGGCGCGGCCGACGGCCCTCGTCGCCGGGCGTCCCGGGCTCCTGCGGCGAGGGCGGCGTGAGGCGAACCACAACCCACCCCCGTTCGGCCCGGCCCTGGGGGCTGCTGGCCCTCGCCCTCTTCGCGCCGGCGGCCTACGCCCGGGCGCAGGACTCCGCCGAGGCGACGGTCTCCGGCGGCCCGACCCAGGGGAGGCTGTTCGAGACGCCCAATCTCGGCCCCATGCCCGGCGCGCCGCAGCCCGGCCTCCCCACCTCGCCCGGCTCGCTCCAGCCGAACCCCTTCGCATTGGACCCCGGGATCATCGGCGGCAGCCGGCGAGGGCTCGGGAGGGTCGACCGCCCCGGGACGCGCGGGTTCTCGCGATCCAACGTCCAGGGCCCGGCCGCGCTGCCCCAGCCCCTGCCCGGCTTCGAGAAGCCCGAGACGGGCGGCGGCCCCCCCGCGGGCGACGTCGGCGACCTGATCGACGACGAGGGCCCGGCCGACGGCCTGACCCTCGACGCCGCCATCGAGCGCCTCCGCGCCGCCAACCTCGACGTCCTGGCGATCAAGTACGAGCTGCCCCAGGCGCAGGCCGACGTCCTCACCGCCGGCCTCCGCAACAACCCGCTGGTCTACGTCGACACCCAGTTCATCCCCTACCAGCCCTTCGGCGACAGGCGGCCCGGCGGGCCCACGCAATATGACGTGAACATCACCTACCCCGTGGACGTCTCCGGGAAGCGCCGGGCGCGGGTCGCGGTGGCCGTCGCCGCGAAGAAGGTGCTGGAGGCACAGTTCCAGGACGTCGCGCGACGCCAGATCGGCAACCTGTATCGGGGGTTCGTGGACCTCCAGGCCGCTCGGGTCGGCCTGCTGGCGATCGAGGGGATGGTCGCCCGCCAGGAGGCGATCCTGGAGCGCGTGCGCAAGGGCCAGGGGCCGAAGGAGCCCTCGCGGCTGGAGGTCGACCGCCTGGTCCTGGAGCTGGCCAAGAGCCGGGCCGGCATGCACGACGCGCGCGACGCCCTGACCGACGCGCAGGAGGCGCTGGGGCTCCTGCTCGCCCTGCCCGAAGAGGACGTCTCGCGGCTCCTCCCCCGGGGCCGGCTCCGCCTCCCCCACCCCGAGCCGCCCAGCATGGAAGAGGCGATCGCCGCAGCGAAGCAGTCCCGCCCCGACCTGGCCTCGCTGCGGCTGGGCGTCCGCCGCGCCGATTCGGAGATCCGCCTGGCGCGGGCGAACCGGGTCGACGACGTCTATTTCTTCTACGACCCCTTCACCTTCCAGGACAACCGGCCGTACCGGGCCCAGGGGGCCGGCTCGTGGGGGCTGGGCGTCACGTTCCCGGTGCCGCTGTTCAACCGCAACCAGGGGAACATCGCCAAGGCGCGGACGAACCTGGCCCAGACCGAGGCCGAGGTCGTCGCCCTGGAACGCCGGGTCGCCGCCGAGGTCCGCCAGGCCCACCGCGAATTCGCCGCCGCGCGGCAGGCCCTGGCGCTGGTCGAGACTTCCGTCGTCGCCCCGGCCCGCGACGCCACCGCGAGGGCGGTCGCGGGCTTCCTGGCGGGCGAGCTGGACGTCGCGGACTACCTCGACCAGATGGAGGACGACGCCGACTCGGCCCGACTCTACAGGGACGCCGTCCTCCGCTACCGCCGCAGCATGCTCGACCTCAACACGGCCGTTGGCGCGCGCCTCATGCCGTGAGCGAGGATCGCCGGGGCCTCAAGAGTTCGCCGGGGCCGCGGAGAAGGCCAATTCCAACTGGCGGTAGCCGCGGGTCGACGTCCGCCCCTCGGCGGCCTCGCCGCGGCGGAGCCAACGGGCCGGCGCGGTCAGGAACCGCCCCAGGGCCGAAAGCTCGTCGGGGTCCAGGAACAGGATGTACAGCGCCGTCATCTGCTCGCCGAACAGCGGGACGTTCACCAGCGGGACGATCCCGGCGTGGAGCAGCACGCCCAGCAGCGCCACCCAGCGCCGCGTGGGGCGGAACCAGAGCAGGAACGCCAGGGCGAATTCGACGACGAGCGCCGCGTACGCCATCAGGTTCAGGACCAGGGGATATCCCCCCAGCCATTCCAGGTTGAACTGGCCGACCTCGTGGTTGAACAGGACGTAGTGGATGGCCGTCCCGCCGATCCAGCAACGGCCGCCGCACTTCAGGTAGGCGGTGACGAAGTAGATCAGGCAGAGCTGGAGCTGCATCAGGCGCTGGGCCCACGGGTAGATCAGCGGCTCGGCGGGCGTCCCGCGGCGTCGGGCCTCGCGACGGGCGTCGAGCGAGTACGCGGCGCCGCAGGGGGCGAGCATCATGTAGAACGAGGTGATCATCATCACCTGGTCGGGCCCGCAGTTCGTCAGCAGGTTGCGGTTGTAGAACGTCATCACGCCCAGGTAGAGGAGCACGCCCATGATCCGCGTGCGCCAGCCCAGCGTGAACGCGACGGCCACGACCGCCACGGCGCCCAGGACGATGCGGACGGAGGTCGGGTCCTGGACGTGGTTCAGGAGGCTCGGCCGGAAGGGACCGGCCGTGACGGCGGCCTCGTCGCCGACCATCAGGCCGCGGTCGGTGTACCAGAAGTCCAGGTCGACCGAGATGAGGGCCAGGTGACCCAGCACGAACAGGCCGAAGAGGATCCGGAACACGCCCAGCGGCCGGGCCGAGATCGGGGCGAACCAGAAGCGGTTCCAGGCTTGCAGCGGGTTCATCGGCGGTGCACCTCGTCCCACGAGTCGAACTGGAAGGCGGCCAGGGTCTCCGTCGTCCGGGGCTCCATCGGGTCGGACGCCGACGACCCGAACGGCGGCGGCTGGACGATCTGGTAGTACAGCCGGACGTAGACGGGGAACGCGTCGGGCTGGATCCCCAGCGCCCGGACCGCGTGGCGAGCCACCATGACGCGCTGGGGCTCGTACTCGTCGATGGTCAGGTTGGCCGCGAGCTTGGGGTGGCGGAACCTGGGCCCCTTCTCCCACCAGGGGAGGCCGGCGACCTTGGTGAACTCGTAGATCCGCCCCAGGCCCCGGGAGTCGCTGACGTCGGCCTCCAGGGTGTACGTCGTCTGCACGGGGTCGGGGGCGAACATGCCCCAGCTCTGCCACAGGGCGAGCGGCAGCATGTAGGCGCGGAACCGTGGCATCAGCTCCGCCTTGATCGGCGAGTTGGGGAGGACCCACACCACCGTCGCCGTGAGGTGGAAGAGAACGAAGGCCGAGATCGCCAGCTTCCAGGCAGTCCATCGCCGGGACAAGGTGGGCTCCTTTCGATCCGTCGTCGAGGTCGATCCGCGGGGGAGTGCGAGGCGCGCGGAGACGTTAGCGCAAAACCGCCGATCCGTCAAGCGGAGGCTGCGCGCCGGGGGACGTGGATCGGAGTCGGGAGCGAGGGCCCGTCACTTCCGCTCGGGCTTCTCGAAATGCTGATAGTCGGTGGGGCTGGGGGCCTTCCAGTCGCCGGCCCAGGTCCAGCCGCGCTCGACGAACGCGCGGGTGACGGGGTGGTCGCGGGTGAGCGTGCCGGGGGCGGCCGGGTCGTACTTCGCGCCGGGGGGGAGGATCTTGGCCCCCTTCACATAGGGGTTCTCGACCGTATTGACGTCGATGGCCCGGCCGTAGCCGTGGTTCGAGATCCGGGTGCCGCCGGTGATGGGGCGGTAGTTGAACGAGGAGGTGTTGTCGGCCTCCATCGCGAGGTCGTCGTCCCACAGGCCGTCCTTGCGGAACTTCGGGTGCGAGACCGGGATGGCCGAGCGGATCGGGAACTTCTCGCGGAGCGCGACCGAGAACGCATACTTGATGTCGTCGACGAGGTCCTTGTGGGCCACGATCTGCCCCTTGTGGACCTTGCCGTCGAAGCCGTAGTAGACGACGTCGAACAGGCGCTGGGACTCGCGGATCTCGGCCGGGCAGCCGGGGCGGAGGCCGTCGAACGCCTCGGCCTCGGTCATGGCGCTGTCGACGATCGGGTCCTCGACCGTCCCGGCCGGCGGATCCGCCCACGCCGGGGCCGCCAGGATCATCGCCGCGACCGCCGCCCATCGCCTCGCTCGCATCGTCATCCCCTCGCATCGTCCGACGTGGATCGTTCGACTCCCGCCGGGACGACGATCGTCCGGCGCGCGCGACGGCCCCCGGGGGAGTCCCCGGGGGCCGCGGTCGCGGTCAGTAGGAGTCGGAGCTGATGACCTCGCCGCCGTTGCGGGTGCCGAGGGCCCACCAGGTCGGGCGGCTGATGGCGTCCTTGATGAACTTCACGGAGCCGTCGGCCAGCAGCATGTTCACGCCGCCGGAATGATTGCTGCTGGGGGGGGCGGGCCCGAAGCGATCCTGGCCCGTGGCGTTGCCGCCCCCCTGGGCCGTCGAGCAGGCGATCGTGTTGGGCGTGCCGAAGTGGTTGTAGGTCCCATAGTTCACATAGAACGGATAGGACAGGAACCAGTCGCCGCGGGCGCCGCCGACCCCCTGCGTCGTGGGCGGCAGGGCGTAGCAGAGGGCGAGATTGTCGTTCGCCGACTGGGCCGATGCCGTGAAGGTCGTGATCTTGTCGTTGGCGAGGAAGTAGACCCGCTTCGCCTTGGGCATCTGGCCCGGCCGGGCCGTCGACGCGTCGGTCGGGCCGGTCAGCACCTCGCTGAACAGGGCGGTGTTGCTCGTGCCGTCGGAGATGGCGCTTATGGTCACCGTCGCGGAAGTGGTGGTCAGGCCGCCGGCCGCCTCGGCGTTCGAGGGCGTCGGGATGTAGGTGCCCGTGTAGGGCGCCATCTGGTAGGGGCCGCCGTAGTTGCCCACGTAGTTGCTGAGCGAGACGTTGCGCTCCTTGCCGTCGGTCGGACAGAGGAACGCGGCCACCTGGGTGTTGAAGACGGTCGTATTCTTGTTGTAATCGCCCCAGCCGGTGGCCTGGTTGCTGTTCACGGACCCGACGTTGTACGCGTTCCAGAGGGCCCCTTGCTCGATGAACGGGAGCATGCTCAGCATCCCGCTCGGCCCCCAGCCCCAGCTGTCCCGCGGCGACGGGAACATGCAGCTCGGGATGAAGCAGCCGTTCGTGCTCTCGTAGTTGTGGAACGCCAGGCCGATCTGCTTCAGGTTGTTGACGCACTGGGACCGACGGGCGGCCTCGCGAGCCGCCTGAACGGCGGGGAGCAGGAGGGCGATGAGCACGGCGATGATCGCGATCACCACCAGCAGCTCGATCAGCGTGAAACCGCGTCGCGAACGATCTACCATAGGATCATTTCCTTATCGATGAGGAACGTAGTCCTTCCCCGCGAGTCGCCGGGGCTCAACGGCCAGGCAAGTGGCCGGCGGCCGGGTTCCCGGCCTTTGTGGCGGCCTTCTTCAAACGAGCCAGTTCGGCGTCGGGGTTGGCCCCCAGCGCGTGCTGGCCTCCGACCTTGCCGAAGCTCTTCTCGTCGTGAGGTTCCACGGCTTGAGTCGAGGACGGGCCGTCGCCGCATCCCGTGGCGACGGACAGTAGGCAGGCCGCCGTCGCGATCTTCAACCGACCGGGCATTGAGGCTCCTTCACGAATCTTAAGGCCGAGACCGCCGGAGCGATGTCGGCGTGCGGGACGTCTGGTCACGATAGGCCTGGGGATATTAATCCATACCGACGGCGCACCGACAACAAAAATTCATCGTCCGAAGGACGATCAACCTCAAGCCCAGTCCGAATCGTGGCCGCAGGGGATGGCAACGATCAAGATACGGGCGGCTCTGCCCATTGAAGCGGCGTCGGGCCGTCGTCACATCAAGGCCGAATCGACGCAACCCATTGCCTTCGTGGGACCAGGTCAACGGCCCGCGAGGTCGGCCCGGCCCTGGTGCATTTTCCGTTCCAGTCTCGCCCGACGAGCGGCTCCGCCCCGCGGCCCCGGAATCCCCTCAGCGGGCCCTTACGACCCGCGCGGCCAGGTCGCGTTCGAACGGCGGGGGGGAGAGCCGCAGCGTCCCCGACTCCGGCCGGGCCTCGTCCGTGCGGACGATCGTCCCCTTGAAGGTGTCCCACCACTCCACGCGCCGGACGTCGGCGGAGGCGGCCGGGACCGCGAGGGTCAGGCCCTCGCGGCGCGGCGGGGCCGGGCCGTCGTAGGGGTCGCGCCAGGTGCTGCGGCGGTCGTGGATCCACAGGACCATGAGGTCGTCGCCGGCGACGCCGATCGCGTCGACGTCGGGGAACCGGCTCGATCGGTAGGACGGGAGGGCGATCGAGCGGACGCGCATCCAGTCGCCCTCGGCGTTGGCGACGGTCAGCTCGTGGCGGCCGGCGGGGACGTCGACGGCGACGTCCTCATCATAGTCGGCCAGCCAGATCTTGTAGGGCTCGACGAACCGCGACGATTTCCACGGCCCCTTGCCGGGCTCGCCCGTGACGAGCGGCCGGTCGACGACCCGACGCCCGTCCACCGAGACCTGGAGCCGGGCCGCGACCGAGACCTCGCCGATCCTGAGCTTCACCGCGCCGGCCTTCGGCATGTCGAGCGTCCAGACGACCTCCGAGTGCAGCTCGCCAGTCGCCCGCGTCGGGCTCCCCAGCGTCATCGCGATCGGCCCCCCCTGCACCGTCCCGTCTCGGAGCGGGCGATAGCGGTTCGACGGGGTCTTGCCCCAGTCTACGGCCGCGGGGATCGTCACGTCGGCGAACGTCTCCGGGCCGTCGGCGGGGGCCTCGACGGCGATCCCGTCGATGGGCTTCATCGGCGTCCGCGCCCAGTCGACGGCGTCGGCGAACTTGCGGACCGGGGCGAGGACGCGATACACGTCCTTCGGGTGGACGTAGGAGTCCCAGTACCAGAGCATGGCCGTCCCCGCGCCGCCGGAGGCGAGCGCGGCCCACGCGCCGTTGTGCATGTTCAGGCCGACCCCCTTCGGGTCCCACTTCTGGTCGCCGGTCTGCCAGTCGATGCCGAACTCGGCGAGGATGTACGGCTTGCCGAACTTGAGGTGGGCGTGCGTATCCGACGCGATGCGGCCGGTGAAGTCCGAGACGTTCCCCGCGGTCCCGTACATATGAGTCATCGTGAAATCGACGTTGCGGTCGTTCCAGATCGCGGGCGAGCCGTAGCTCGTGCTGACGAGCCGGCGGTTGGGGTCGATCTCCTTCAGGTACGCGGCCATCTCGGCCGTCCACGCCTGGACGGCCGGATTCGGCTCGACCTCGTTCCAGAACTCCCAGGCGAAGACGAACGGCGAGTGCCCCCAGCGCGCCACCAGGTAGCGCAGGCGCTGCTTGTAGAGCTTGCGGGCGGTGGGGTCGGTCCAGAAGTCCTCGGGCTTCGCGCAGGGGCCGCCGTTGCGGGCGTTGTAGGGGTTGCTGACCCAGCTCCCTTCGTTGAAAAAGCCGCCGTCCTTGAATTCGCCGTAGGTGCCGATGCAATACATCAGGCGGACGCCGTTCGCCTCGGCGATCCGCAGCACCTCGTCGAGCCGCCAGGCGTTGTCGAGGGCGTAGCGGCCGAGCCCCTGGTACGAGCCGATCCCCGCCTTGGGCGTCGGCTTCGGGGTCCATTCGAGGCCCTTCTCGTTGAACGCGAGCCAGAGCCGGGCCCAGTTGCCGCCGGCCTTGCCCAGCGCGCCGAGCCACGCCTCGTAGTCGCCGACCGGGGTGCGCCAGCCCGACCAGCAGACGTTCTCGCCGACCGCGAAGTAGGACGAGCCGTCGTCCATGCGGAAGTAC
Source organism: Planctomycetales bacterium 71-10 (assembly GCA_001898385.1). GTDB lineage: Bacteria > Planctomycetota > Planctomycetia > Isosphaerales > Isosphaeraceae > Paludisphaera. The sequence goes on along the minus strand of MKTT01000132.1, from coordinate 32,531 downwards.
TGCGGCGCCCGTTCGGACCGCCGCACGAACCCGGGCGACTTCGACGGGACGGCCTCGAACGCCAACGACGCCGATCGGACGACGCCGGTCGCGTCCTTCGCCCGGAGCACGACCGAGTGCGGGCCGGCGGCCGTCGGCGCGTAGCGGACGCGGAAGCCGGGCGCGCCGTCGGGCTTCAGCGACTCGCCGCCGTCGCGACGCTCCAGACGGAACGGGGCGTGATAATATCCCGGGACGTCCACCTTGCGGCCGTCGGGGGTCGTCACCTCGGCGTCGACGGCGACCTGCTCGGGGTCGAAGGGGTTGTCGTAGCGGGCGTGGACGTCGGCGTCGAGCGTGACCGTCCCGAAGACGTCGACGCGGTCGCGGTCGAGCCGGGCGGAGGCGATCGCCAGCGGGCGGGCGTCGGCCCCGGCGGCGCCGGCCTGCGCCTGCTTCGCGAGCCCCCCCGGCTCCTCGGCCCGCAGGGCGACGCCGAACTGGATGGGCTTGCGCGGCAGGACCTCGCCGCCGCTGGCCAGGAGCATCAGGCGGAAGTGGTCGGAGCCCCACTTGCGGTCGTCCTGGAGCTGGATCCGATCGCCCCTCGGGTCGACCCTCAGCCCCCCCGCCCCGGGCCGTTCCAGACCGACCCAGTCGGGCTGGCCGCCGCCCAGGATGTAATGGTCGGCGTCGAGCCGCGCCGGGAGCGTGCCCCGGTCGCCGGCCGCGTCGCCGATCAGGTAGGCCGTCTTCCCGGCGTGCTCGGCCGTCGCCAGCGCCCCGCCCAGGACGACGGCCTCCAGCTCGGCCCCGTCGTCGGGGATGACCTCGAACTCCAGCCGCACCTCGTCGGGCTTGCGGACGACCCGCTCGATCAGGACGCCCGGCAGCGGGTCGCGCAGGGGGACGATGTAGGTGGTCGTCGCGCCCTCCTCCCGGATCGAGACCTCCGCCGGGTCGACCTTCCTCTGGTTCGCCAGCTCGCCGCTCCACCCCGGCTTGACGACCGTCACGCCCAGGTCCGTCAGGTAGGGCGTCCCGCCCACAGACACCGAGGCCACCCCCCGGCCGTCGGCCTCGACGACCACCTGGGCCCCCGCGGGGGCGACGAGCAGGCACGACAGCGCGACGGTCAGGGCTACGGTTCTCATGGGACGGTTCCTCTTCCGATGCGATCGGGCCCGGCCTCGGCACGGAATGGTTTTGAACGTTGGTTCACCAGAGACGGCCGACGCCGTAGCTGTCGAAGATCACATCGGCACCGACTATGGAGATCTTCTCACACGTCGCCTGGGCGATGAGCGACCGATCGAACGGGTCTCTGTGGTGGAATGGTAGGTCGACGACGGTGGCGAGATGATCGTCGGTGATCGGCAGCCATTCGAAATTGTTGCGGAGCATCTGCTGCGGGAAGAAGCCCCGATACGGGCCGCCGATGTCGAGCTTCTTGAGGCTGACCTTGATGGCGACTTCCCAGGCCGAGGCCGGGCTGACCAGCTTGCGGTTCGCCGGGTCGCAGATCAGGGCCATGGCCTTCGTGCTCAATCGGGGATCGGCCCACCAGAACCAGAGGACCGTGTGCGTGTCCAGGAGGAGCGTCACTCCATGGACTCCTCGAAATCCTCCAGGGGGGCGTCGAAGTCGGGCGCCATCCAGAACGTGCGATCCCTCGCCGAACCGGGCTGGCAGGGCCAGCTCTTGCGCGGAGGTCGGGTCACGATGGCGACGGGCTCGCCGTCGGAGGTCAGGACCAGCTCCTCACCGGGGACCATAGCCGCCACGATCTCGGGCAATTTCGGCTGGGCCGCGGCCATCGGCAACGTGCGAGACATCGTTCGATCCTCCATCTCGATCCTGCCGGGCGTCGGTCACTCCGTCAAAGCCCCGGCGCGGCGGGCTGCTGCTGGGAGAGGCAATGCAGGGTGCCCAGGCCCAGGACGAGGTCCAGGCAGTGGACGCCGGCGACCTCGCGGCCGGGGAACAGGTCGGCCAGGATGTTGAGCGCGACGCGGTCGTTGGCGTCGTTGAACGTGGGGACGATGACGACGCCGTTGGCGATGTAGAAGTTGGCGTAGCTGGCCGGCAGCACCTCCCCCTCGAACGTCACCGGCGAGGGCATCGGCAGCTCGACCACCCGCAGGGGCTTGCCGTCCTGGTCGCGGGCGGCCTTCAGGCGGGCGAGGTTCTCCCGCAAGGGCTCGTGGTTGGGGTCGGACTCGTCAGGCTCGACGACCGTGACGACGGTCTTCGCGTCGACGAACCGGGCGAGGTCGTCGACGTGGCCGTGGGTGTCGTCGCCGTGGATCCCGCGGTTCAGCCAGATGACGTTCGACACGCCCAGGTACTCGGCGAAGACTCGCTCATAGCCCTCGCGCGTCAGGCCCGGGTTCCGTTCCTGGACGTCGCTGAGGAGGCATTCCTCCGTCGTCAGCAGCGTGCCGCGGCCGTTGACGTCGATCGAGCCGCCTTCGAGGACGAACCGCCGCGAGACGCCGTCGACCTCGACGCGAGGGGCCCAGCGGTGCAGGCCCGTCTTGCGGGCGATCCGACGGCCCAGGCGCTTGTCCTCGTGATAGTTGTCGTACTTGGCCCAGGCGTTAAACTTCCAGTTGACCATCGCCACCGAGCCGCCGGGCTCCCCCTCCACGCCCGCCGGCCCGCCGTCGCGGACGACGAACGTGGGGGCCGAGTCGCGGAGCCAGACGCGGTCGGTCGCGGCCTTGAAGAAGCGGACCCGGCCCATGTGCGCCCCGGCCTGCTCCAGCATCCTCGCGGCCTTCCGGCGCATGGGCCAGTCGGCGACGACGATGTTCACCGGCTCGTGGCGGGCGAGGACCCGGACGATCTCCGTATAGACCCAGGGCGCGGGGGCGAATTTGCCCGGCCAGTCCTCGCGGTTGTGGGGCCAGGCGATCCAGGTGGCCTCGTGCCGCTCCCATTCGGCGGGCATGCGGAAACCGAGCTGGGCGGGGGTCGGCGTGGGCGTGGTCATGGCGAAGTCCGGGCGTCTCTCGGGTCGGTCGGCGTTCGATCAGTCCAGGAACCGCTGCGTGATCGGCGCGTAGGCGTCGATGCGACGGTCGCGGAGGAAGGGCCAGTTGCGGCGGGTCTCCTCCTGGAGCCGGGGGTCGCACTCGACGACGAGGACCTCCTCGCGGTCGCGCGACGCCTTGGCCAGGATCCGGCCGAAGGGGTCGGCCAGGAACGAGCCGCCCCAGAATTCGAGCCCGCCGTCGGCCGCCCCTTCGTGGCCGATGCGGTTGATCGCCCCGACGAACACGCCGTTGGCGATCGCGTGGGCGCGCTGCATGGTCTCCCACGCCGACGCCTGGGCCTCGCCGAACTCGGCCTTCTCGCCCGGGTGCCAGCCGATGGCCGTGGGGTAGAACAGCACCTCCGCCCCCTGCATCGCGGTGAGCCGGGCGGCCTCGGGATACCACTGGTCCCAGCAGACCAGCGTGCCGACCTTGGCGTGCTTCGTCTCGAACGCCTTGAAGCCCAAGTCGCCGGGGGTGAAGTAATACTTCTCGTAGTAGAGCGGGTCGTCCGGGATGTGCATCTTGCGATACTTCCCGACCGTCGACCCGTCCGACTCCAGCACGACGGCCGTGTTGTGGTACACGCCCGCGGCGCGGCGTTCGAAGATCGAGCCGACGATGGTCATCCGGGTCTCGCGCGCCACGTCCGCCAGGGCCTCGGTGGTCGGCCCGGGGATGGGCTCGGCGAGGTCGAAGATCGCCGCGTCCTCGACCTGGCAGAAGTACTGCGTGAGGAACAGCTCCGGCAGGCAGGCGACCTGCGCCCCCTTCGCCGCCGCCTCGCGCAGCATCTCGGACGCCCGGCGCAGGTTGTCGGCCGGGTCGGTCGAGCACCTCATCTGGATCAGCCCCACGCGGAACGGCGGGCGGTTCGCCCTCATGTCTCTGAGCCTCGGCAGCCTGCGGAGATGGGGAGGTTCCTATTCATCTGACATCGTAACAGGAAGCCGGACGAAGGGCTAAGGCCCGATCGGGCGCGGAGGAAATGATCGACAAAATTACACCGGCGACGTAAGGTGACTTGCAGGGAGGGGTTTGGCGAGGCGTGGAAGTTCGGGCCGGTCGTCCCCGGCGTTTATCACCGTTTCAAGGATTACTGGTACAGCCCTGTCGATGTCTCGGTCTCGATCGAGATCGACGCCTACAGCCCGGAAGACCTCGAAATCCTCTCGGGAGTCATGACGACCTACGGCCAACTCCCGGCGGAGGAGTTGAGCGACCGCACCCACGAGGAACCGCCCTGGTTCGACGTCTACAGGCGAGGCGAGCGGAACGTCCCGATCTCGCAAGAGTCGATGACCGACTGGTTCAAGATCCTGGTGGATCAGGAATCTCACTTCCTCCGACGGGATTTCTTCCGCCACCAGAACCGCCGTTGTATCGCGGAGCGGATGGGACTGCGGCGCGGCAAGCTGGCCGCCCTGGCCGAGCGCAACAAGGACCTCGCCCCCTGGACGGACGAGGGCTGACGTACGACTTCGGCCGCGTGGCGTTCGCCTACTATCCATTCGACGGCTCCTCCAAAGATCGCCCCGTGGTGCTCATCGACCAAAGATCGCCCCGTGGTGCTCATCGACCACGATTTCGACGATCGCATCCACGACGAAATCTACGTGGTCCCGATCTCGACGAAATTCCGCGAGCCCCTGTCCCCCCATCACGTCCTGGTGCACGATCGCCGCGGCTACGACCCGCGAACCGGCCTCTCCGAGCCGTGCGTGGCCAAGTGCGATTGCATCAAATTGATGCCGAAGCGGAAGATCGTCCGCCGCTTCGGCTACCTGGCCGACGAGATCCTGGAGCGGATCGAAGCCGCCATCGACCGGCTCGACGATCCGGGCGATCCCTGAGCGAATCGCCCCTTCGGCGCCGCCAGGCGGGTGCGCGGCCTCCTCTCGATCAAGGTCGCGGCGGAGCCGGGCCGGCCGGCCGCTGCGGTTGAATCCCGGGCCTTAAGCCGTTACCCTCGTTCATCGTCCGCGGGCCCGGCCCGCACCCGATCACGACCGACCCGCACCGACGAAGGACCACGCCGCGATGGGAGCCGAAGAACGCCTCGCCGCCCTGAAGCTGGAGCTGCCCCCCGCCCCGAAGCCGGTGGCGGTCTACGTCACCGCCCTGCGCGTGGGCGAGTTCCTGTACGTCTCCGGTCACGGGCCGCTGAAGTCCGACGGCGCCCTGATCCTGGGCAAGGTGGGCGTCGACCTGGACCTGGAGGGCGGATACGCCGCCGCCCGCCAGACCGGCCTGGCGATGCTGGCGACGATCAAGGAGCACCTGGGCTCGCTCGACAAGGTCGTCCGCCTGGTCAAGACGCTCGGCCTGGTCAACTGCCCGGCCGACTACAAGGACCAGCCCAAGGTCATCAACGGCTTCTCCGAGCTGATGAAGGACGTCTTCGGCGAGGCCGGCGTCGGCACCCGGAGCGCCTTCGGCGCCGGCTCGCTGCCGAGCGGCATGGCCGTCGAGGTCGAGGCGATCTTCCAGGTCAAGGACTGACGCCGTGACGGGGCGGCTCGACGGCGTCCGTTGCCTGATCGTCGGCGGGACCGGCGGCATCGGCCTGGCCGCGGTCCGCCGGTTCCTCCGCGAAGGGGCCGTCGTCGTCTTCTGCGGGAAGACGAGCGCCGAGTCGGACGCCGCGATCGACGCCCTGCTCGCGGCCGACGTCCCCCCGAACTTCCACGGATTCGCGGCCGATGCGACCGACCCGGAAGGGGTCGAGCCGATGTTCCGACGGGCGCTCGACCGCCTCGACGGCCGGCTCGACGTGCTGTTCCACGTCGCCGGCATCAGCGGCCGTCGGCTCGGCGACGGCCCGCTGCACGAGTGTACGCCCGAGGGCTGGGACGCCGTCCTGGCCGCCAACGCCCGCTCCACGTTCCTGACCAACCACGCCGCCGTGCGGCAGATGCTCTCCCAGCCGCTCGACCCGCACGGCCTGCGCGGGACGATCGTGAACACCGGCTCGGTGCTGAGTCGGTCGCCCTCGCCCGACTACTTCGGCACGATCGCCTACGCGGCGAGCAAGGGGGCCGTGGAGGCGATGACGATCGCCGCGGCCTCGCGCTACGCCCGCGACCGCATCCGCTTCCACATGATCGCCCCGGCGCTGATCGAGACACCCATGGCGGCGCGGGCGTGCCACGACCCGGCCATCCGATCGTACCTCGCGGCCAAGCAGCCGATGGCCGGCGGGCCGGGCGCGGCCGAGGACGTCGCGGAGGCCGCGCTGTTCCTGTGCGAGCCGGCCTCGCGATTCACGACGGGCGTCGTGCTGAACGTCGACGGCGGCTGGTCCGTCTCGGAAGGCCGCCTCCCCCCCGCCCCGGATCCGGACGAATCATGAGCGAAGACGTCCTCTCCCAGTATCTGAACGCCGCCCGTGCGGGGCTCGACGCCATCGAGGCCACCCAGCTCCCGGCCGTGCGCCGGGCCGCCCGGCTGTTCGCCGACGCCATCCTGGCCGACCGCCTGGTCCACGTCTTCGGGACGGGGCACTCGCGCATGGCCGTGGAGGAGATGTTCCCGCGCTACGGGTCGTTCCCGGGCTTCCACCCGATCGTGGAACTCTCGATGAGCTTCCACAACCCGGTCGTGGGCGCGAACGGCCAGCGGCAGGCGATGTTCCTGGAGAACGTGCAGGGCTTCGGCCCGGTCCTCTGGCGGAACTTCGTCACCGACCCTCGCGACGTCCTCCTCGCCGTCTCCAGCAGCGGCTGCAACGCCGTGACGATCGACGTCGCGGCCGAGGCGAAGCGCCTGGGCATGACGGTCGTCGCGCTGACGTCGCGGGCCAACGCCGACGTCTCCACGTCGAAGCACGAGTCCGGCCGCAAGCTCCACGAGATCGCCGACGTGGTCCTCGACCACCAGGCCCCGCCGGGGGACTCCGCGGTCTGGATCGAAGGGCTGGAGACGCCCGTCGCGCCCCTCTCCACCGTCACCGGCTGCACGCTCATCAACCTGGCGAAGGCCGAGACGGCCCGCCTGCTCACCAAGGCCGGCCGGCCGCCGAAGGTGCTCACCTCCGCCTGCCACCTGGGCGCGGAGCGGGCCCGCACGCTGTTCGAAGCGACCTACGACGACTACCGCCGCCGGATCGGGGTCCTCTACCGATGAACGTCACGCGCTGCGGCTGGGCGAAGGACGAACTGGCGATCCGATACCACGACGAGGAGTGGGGCGTCCCGCTCCACGACGATCGCCGCTGGTTCGAGTTCCTCATCCTCGAAGGCGCCCAGGCCGGCCTGAGCTGGGACACCATCCTCCGCAAGCGCGAGAGCTACCGCGCCGCGTTCGCCGGCTTCGATCCGGCCGCCGTCGCCCGGTTCGGCGAGGCCGACGTCGCCCGCCTGCTGGCCGACCCGGGGATCGTGCGGAACCGCCTCAAGGTCGCCTCGGCGATCCGCAACGCCTCGGCGTTCCTCAAGGTCCAGGGCGAGTTCACGTCCTTCGACGCCTACATCTGGCGGTTCGTCGACGGCCGCCCGATCCGCAACGCCTGGCGGACGCTGAAGGAAGTCCCCGCCAAGACCGCCGTCTCCGACGCCATGAGCAAGGATCTCAAGAAGCGCGGGTTCAACTTCGTCGGCTCGACCATCTGCTACGCCATGATGCAGGCGACCGGTCTGGTGGATGACCACCTGGTCGACTGCCACCGCCGCGGCGTCGCCGGGTGATTGCGTCCCGGGCCGCGTCGCCCGAGAATCGACGGCTCCGAACCATCCTCCGGAGCCGTTCCCATGACGCGCCCGATCGTCGCCGCGATCCTCGCCCTGCTGGCGATCCCCGCCCCCGCCGCCGAGCCGATCAAGCTCCTCGCCGAGAACCCGCGCTACTTCGAGTTCCGCGGCAGGCCGACGATTCTGATCGCGTCGGGCGAGCACTACGGGGCCGTGCTGAACCGGGACTTCGACGGCCGCGCGTACCTCGACGCCCTGCACCGCGACGGCCTCAACAACACCCGCACGTTCGCCGGAACGTATCGCGAGGCGCCGGGCTCGTTCAACATCCAGGACAACACCCTCGCGCCCAAGCCCGGCCGCTTCCTCGCCCCCTGGGCCCAGGTGCAACAGCCCGGCGAACCCGAAAAGTTCGACCTCGACCGCTTCGACGACGCCTATTTCGCACGCCTGAAGGAGTTCCTGACGCTCGCCTCCGGGCGCGGGGTCGTCGTCGAGCTGGACCTCTTCTGCGTCCTCTACGACGACGGCCTCTGGGCGATCAACCCGATGAACGCGGCGAACAACGTCAACGGCGTCGGCAAGTGCCCGCGTCAGGAGGTTTTGACCCTCCAGCACGACGACCTCACCGCGCGTCAGGTCGCGTTCGTGAAGAAGGTCGTCGCCGAGCTGAACGGCTTCGACAACCTCTATTACGAGATCTGCAACGAGCCCTACTTCGGCGCCACGGCCGAGTGGCAGGCGCACATCGCGAGGACGATCGTCGAGGCCGAGCGCGACCTGCCGCACAGGCACCTGGTCTCGCAGAACGTCGCCAACGAGAAGGCGAAGGTGGAAAGGCCCGACCCCAACGTCTCGCTGTTCAACTTCCACTACGCCGTCCCGGAGGCCGTGGCGATGAACGCCCACCTGGACCGGCCGATCGGCGACAACGAGACCGGCTTCAAGGGGACCGCCGACCGCGTCTACCGGACCCAGGCGTGGGAATTCCTCCTGGCCGGCGGGGCGCTCTACAACAACCTGGACTACTCGTTCACGACCGCCCGCCCCGACGGCTCGGCGAAGGTCGAGCCCCCCACCCCCGGCGGCGGCGGCGTCGACTTCCGCCGTCAGATGGCCGCCCTGGCCGCGGCCCTCAACGACTGCGAGTTCTGGAAGATGAAGCCCGCCCCGGAGATCGTCGCCGCGCAAGACCTGGCCGAAGGTGCCCGCATCAGCGTCCTCGCCGGCCCTCGCGACGTCCTAGCCTACGTCGACCGCGGGCCGAAGGTCGCATTCACCCTCAAACTCCCCCCCGGCCCCTACGCCTGCGAGTGGATCGACCCGCCGACCGGGGTCGTCCGCTACGAACTCCCCAAGGTGCAAGCCGACGGCCTCCTGGAGCTGAAATCCGCCGAGTTTCCCGAGGACGCCGCGGTGCGGATCCGGCCCGCGAAGCCTTGACGGCAAACGGGCGACACCCGCGCCTAGAGCTTGAACGGGCCGGTCTGCTCGGCGACCTCGGCGCGGAACGACGGCGAGACCGCATAGCGGACGGCCAGGGTGAAGAAGCCCGCCGTCCCGGCCAGGGAGATCATGACGATCCCCGTGACGAGCGTCGCGATCAACGCGCCCGCTGCGGTCAGCGTCCCCATGGGCTCGGCGCCATGGTGCTGGCCCAGAGCGCTCGCCGCGCCGATGCCCAGGATCCCGGCGAAGATCTGGAGCAAGGGGAAGATCTGGAGGGCCGCCGTGATCAGCCCGCCGTACGACACCATCCGGACCGCCCGCGGATTGGCGCGGCACCTCCACCGCCCCCCCGCATACAATCCCGCGACGCCCAGGCCCATCCCGATCAACCCCGGCCCATACGCCGCGAGGAATCCCAGGAACGTGGCCACGGGCAGGTTGGCCAGGTAGACCCAGGTCCAGAGGTCGTACGGCGGCCGATCCATCGGCCGGTCGGCCGCCCATCCGGGCCGCTTGACGATCGCCCCATCGAAGTCGGGATCATACGCCATGGCCTCGCCGCCTCCGGCTCGCGGATCGTTCGCGATGTCGGAATCATGGTACAGGTCCAGGCCAAAACTTTGCAATCCCAAGCCTCGAACCGGCCCGCGACTTTGCATCTCCAAGTCCCCTGAGCGGCCGGGCCGTCGTGCCCGGCGATGCTCCTCGAACGGGATCGTCTCCAAATCGGCGGCGGCCATCGGGTCACCGGCCGGGTCGGCCCTTGCCGGCGCGCATGGGGAGGCGTAACCTCGGCCCGGTCGAAGAGGACGAAGGCCGTCCGCGAACGGGGGTGCGACATGGCGACGCGATGGACGATCCTCGGGGCCCTGGTCGGCGTCGTCCTGATCCCGACGGCGCGTTCGCAAACGCCCGGGGGCGACGGCCCCGCCTACGCGAGGCGCTGGTTCTATTCCAGCACGAACCTCCAGGCCGACGAGTCCGCCGACGAGCTGATCGCCCTGACCCGTCGCGCCGCGAAGGCCGGGTACAACGGCCTGATGCTGGCCGACTACAAGCTGAACGTCCTGGACCGCGTGCCGGACCGTTACTTCGCCAACGTCCGCCGCCTCCGCGACGCGGCCGAGGCCGCGGGCGTGGAGATCATCCCGGCCGTCTTCCCCGTCGGCTACTCGTCCGGCCTGCTCGCCCACGACCCCGACCTGGCCGAAGGGCTCCCCGTCGAGGCCGCCCCGTTCGTCGTCCGGGGCCGAGAGGCCCGGCCCGTCCCCCCCGCCACGCCCCTCTACCGCAACGGCGGCATGGAGGACGCCCGCGGCGACCGCCTCGACGGCTTCGCCTTCCAGGACGACCCCGGCGCGGGCTCGTTCGTGGACGAGTCCGTCCGTCATTCCGGCCGCCGGTCGCTCCGGTTGGCCGCCGCGGGGCCCTCGCCGAACCGCCGCGTCATGCAGGCCGTCGACGTCGAGCCGCATCGGGCCTATCGCTTCTCGGCCTGGATCAAGGCGCAGGGCCTGCGCCCCGCCGCGTGCTTCCGCCTGCTGATCCTTGGCACCGGCGAGGGGGGCCGCGCGCTGACGTTCTTCGAGGGCGGCGTCGCGAGCACCCAGGACTGGAAGCGGGTCGACGTCGTCTTCAACAGCCTCGACCAGTCGAAAGTCAACGCCTACGTCGGCCTCTGGGGGCCGTCCGAGGGGGACGTCTGGGTCGACGACGTCTCCATCGAGCCCCTGGGCCTGATGAACGTCCTGCGCCGCGAGGGCTGCCCGCTCGTCGTCGCCTCCGACGACGGGAAGACCACCTACGAGAAGGGCCGCGACTTCGACCCCGTGGCCGACCCGAAGCTCGGCCGCGACCCCTGGGACGGCGAATACTCCTTCGCCCACGACGGCCCGCCGATCCGCCTCGCCCCCGCGAGCCGGATTCGCGACGGCCAGGCGCTCCGCGTGAGCTGGCACCACCCGATCGCCGTCCACGGCTCGCAGGTGATGTGCTGCCCTTCCGACCCGAAGGTCGAGGCCCTGCTCCGCGACCAGGCTCGGCGCGTGAACGAGCTGTTCCGCCCCCGCGCCTTCTTCATGAGCCACGACGAGATCCGCTGCCTCAACTGGGACCGCTCGTGCCTCGACCGCAAGCTGACCCCGGGCGCGATCCTCGCCGAGAACGCCCGGCGCTGCGTGGCGATCCTGGACGAGGTCGCCCCCGGGTGCGAGATCGCCGTCGGGTCGGACATGTTCGACCCGACGCACAACGCCGTCGCCGGCCCGTACTACCTGGTCAACGGCACCCTGGAGGGCTCGTGGCTGGGCCTCCCGCCGCGCGTGACGATCGCCAACTGGAACTCCGGCAAGGCGGCCGAGAGCCTGGCCTTCTTCGCCGGCCGCGGCCACCGCCAAGTCCTCGCCGGCTACTACGACGTCGACGACCTCTCCGGCTTCACCGCCTGGCACGCCGCGGCCCGGGACGTCCGGAGCGTCGACGGCTTCATGTACACCACCTGGGAGCGCAAGTACCGGCTCCTCGAAGAGTATGGCCGGGCGATCTCGGCCCCGGCGAAGGTCGGCGACTGACCCGGGCCGTCACTCCTCGGCCGGTTCGAACATCCGGACGTCCGGGTGCATCGTGTAGAGGCGATCGCCCCGGGGCGTCGGGACCAGCACGGCGCTGGAGCGGTTGCCGCCGATGATGGGGTTGCCGGGATATTTCTCCCAGTGGATCAGGTCGCGCGAGCGGGCGAGGTTCGTGGTCCAGTCGCGGACGGCGACGTCGGCCAGGGCGTGATAGAAGGCGTAATACCAGCCGCCGCGGCGGACGACCTGGTTGAGGGCGATCTGGGCCCGGTCGAACGGCTCCGGGCCGCGGGCCAGGACCGGCTCGTCGCGGACGTTGGTCCAGACCTTGAGGTCGCGGCTGGTCGCGAGCCACACGCCCATGTCCCCGCGCTCGTAGAACAGGTGCCACACGCCCCCCTCGAACCAGGCGGTCGGCGTGCCGAACGAGCCCGGCTCGATGGGCGAGCCGTCGGCGTTGCGGACGTCGAGCGAGCCGTGGTCGGCCCAGCGGACGCCGTCGGCCGACGTCAGCCGATGCACAATATCGCCCCGCCCCTCCGCGAACATCTGGTAGCCCCCGTCGACCCGGGCGACGAAGACGTCCTCCGCCCAGGCGTCTCGGAAGACGGGATTCCTCTCATCCCGCCGCCAATCGGCACCGTCCCCCGAGACGGCCCGCCCGAGCGACATCCTCAGGGGCTTGTCGCGTTCATAACCCGTATACCAGAGGGTGTATCCGTCGCCCTCGGGGAGGATGAACCCGCGTTCGCGGAGCCGACCGTCCCACGACCCGCCCCCCGTCCCCGCGAAGACCGGGCCGTCGCCGACCGGCTTCCAACGGGCGAACGCCCAGGGCTCGTCGAACGCCCGCCCCTCGGCCCCCATCGCCGCGACCAGGACGATCGCCACCGGCATCCACCGCCACGCTTTCCTCATCTTCGACGCCTCCGCCTTCCATTTCCGCCACCAGCGCCTTGCATCCAGGCCCGGACGCCGCTATTCTACCCGTACCCGAAGCTGATCGGGGCCGTAGCTCAATTGGGAGAGCGCAGCGTTCGCAATGCTGAGGTTGAGGGTTCGATCCCCTTCGGCTCCACTTACCCACCTGCACCCGAGGCGAGACTCGACATACTTCCGTTCGGCCCAGATCGTCCGGAAGTTCCATCCGCTTGAGTCCCTCCGATTCGCCATTTCCCACCATGGCGATCAACATTGGTATCCGCCTCTTCGGATCATCTCGCAGCTCCCCCTGAGAATCAGGCTTGGGATGGTTGCGGCGAATCCTGACGCCGAGGTTCCTCTGCCCAGGCGGGTCTCGCAGGCGCGACCGCGTTGCGTTTCTTCGAACTTCGGGCGGATTCCTGAAATCGCCGCGAGATCCCCGTCGAACGTCCTCGATAGGGATCTTTGACAACTCGCCGAGCAGGATCAACAGGATGCCGGGGGGCGGATCCGGCCCCTCCCGCGCCCGCGCAATCACCGAGCCCCGGCCCTCGACCCGTCGGGGACACGTCGACAGGGCTGCGACACCCCATCGACTTCGACGACCGAAGCCAACTCGGGCGCACAACAAACCGTTGCCACCATGCAACTTGCGGCACACCATGGCGTCAGCGACGGCGACGAACGGACCCATTTCCCGGCACCCGCGAAGGGGCCGGCGGGAAAGCGGGGCGGGGTGCGGCCCCCGCTTGCGGAGGGCGGGCGCGGGGGTCATCATGGTCGCCGGTCCATCGTCTGGGACCGGCTGGGATCGAGAGGAACCGGAGACGAGCCATGATGAAAGCGTTCTGCGTCGCTTCGCTGTTGCTGATCGGGGCCGCCGCGGCCTTCCCCGCCTTCGCGTCGTCCGCGAAGAACGAGGCCGAGGGGCCTCCGCTGGCCCACATGGTCTTCTTCACGCTGAAGGACCATTCGAAGGAGGCGGTCGACGCCTTCGTCAAGGACTGCGAGAAGTACCTGACGAAGCACGAGGGGACCGTCTCGTTCTCGATCGGCAAGCGGGCCGAGGACGTCGAGGAGCCCCCCAGCGTGAAGGACTTCGACGTCGCGCTGCACGTCGTCTTCGCCGACAGGAAGTACCGCGACAAGTACCTCGCCAGCCCGCGGCACGACGACTTCGTCGCCGCCATCAAGGCCCGGATGGAGAAGGCCCGGGTCTTCGACTCCTACCTGGTCAAGCCCTGAGCGAGCGATCGGCGGGGGGCGACGCCCGCCTCGGCGTCCCCCCTCAGATCGTCCAGTCGCGCGCCCGCTCCTCGTCGGCGAGGTGGGCGATCGTCGTCCGGTCCAGGATGTCCAGCTGCGACGCCTGGAGCCGCTCCCACAGCCGGACCAGGGCGCTCGGCGTCGAGCGTCGGGCGGGGCGGTCCAGGAGCGGGTCGCCGTCGATGACCCGCAGGACGTCCCCCAGCGAGATCGACATCGGGTCGCGGGCCAGGCGGTAGCCCCCGGACGACCCCCGCGTGCTGGTCACCAGCCCCGCCCCCTTCAGCCGGATCAGGATCTGCGTCAGGAAGGTCTCGGGGATCTCGTGGGCGTCGGCGATCTCCCGGATCGGCACCGGCCGGTCGACCTCGTGCCGATCGGCCAGCGCCATCACGGCCAGGCACGCATACTCCGCCTTCGCCGAGAGTTTCATCCCCGTCCCCCCCCCTGGAACCTCCGGGTGGCATCGACGTCGACGCCCGGCCTCGTCAATTCCAACAGGGCTCCAGCATCCGCTGGAACCGCGACGGCGACGTCGCCGCCAGGGCCCGCTCGTAGGCCAGCCGATAGATCGCCGCCCACGGGCCGGACACCGCGAACCCGCCGTTCGCCGCGCCGAACCCGCCCTCACCCGCGTTGAACGTCGGGATCGTCGCGGTCGAGACCTGGGTCGCCGAAGGAGAGACCGTCCAGTGGATTCGGGACATCTGCGAGACCTCGGACTTCTGAAGGTCGATCATCATCTCCGACGGAATATTACCATCCCTACTGTCTTAGTCAAGTTGAATCCCCACTATCCCCAGCCAGTTTGTCAGAATTCATCCCCGCGAAAGAACCGCGACCCGATCAGAGTGATCGAGAAGGTCATGATGCATCAAAATTCTTTGATGGAATTTCCTTGCGTCGGCGGTGGGGACGCCGCTATAAATTCGGGGGTCGGGCGGCCCGAGGGTCGCCCTCGAAAGGGACGAGCAGCCGGCTTCCAACCCGGAGAGATCGACGATGACCGCGATGATGATGGAACGGGGCGCGATGGGCATGAACATGGGCATGGGGGGCATGGCCTCCGGCGCGGCCATGCCGACGACGCCCCAGTGGATGATGGTCCCCCGCTGCACGATCACGATGGAGAAGTGCGACGGCGGGATGAGGATGATCTGCAAGTGCGACGACGCGACGACGGCCTCGATGATGCAGAACCTCTGCACCATGATGGCCGGCGGCATGTGCTCGTGCTGCATGATGATGAACGGGATGATGATGTGCTGCTGCAACATGGCGATGGCCATGTGCAAGTGCGAGCCGACGGCCGACGGGGTCATGATGACCTGCACCAGCGGCGACCCCGAGTGCTGCAAGATGATCCAGGCCTGCTGCGACTGCATGACGGCCATGATGAAGTCGGGCTGCGTCTGCTGCGTCTGCATGAACGGCATGCCGGTCTGCTGCTCCTGCTGAGCCGGGCCGACCGCCTTCGAAGCGCCGACGGCGTCGCCGCGACCGCCCCACCTTGCGGGGCCGGTCGCGGCGACGCCGTCTCATTTCGGCCGGCCCTCCGATCAGCCGCGGCGGGCGCCGGCCAGCCCGGCGAGCCCGAGGCAGGCCGCCGCGCCGAGGAGCGCGAGCGACGACGGCTCGGGGACGGCGACGCCGGGGGCGGCGATCATGCCGTCGAGCACCTCGAACCCGGGCGGGTCGACGCCGACGAGGAAGTAGTCCATGCCGGCGGGGGCGAGTCGGCTCAGGAAGGCGAAGGCGGCCGAGGAGCCCGGCGCGACCGGGGCGTCGACCGCGTCCGCGAAGAACGAGATGGCGCCGGCCGCCGCGTCGTAGTCGAACGACCAACCGTCGGCCGCTTCGACTCCTTGAAGGTCGGCGTCGACCGAGACCGCGATGTCGAGCTGGACGGCGGGGAGCGTGCTCGTCGCGCCGACCTCGACGGAATACTCGTAGCGGAACCAACCGCCGGCCTCGGGGGCGACCGCGACGGCGACGGTCGCGAGGAAGTCGGCGCGGGCCGACGAGGCGGCGCCCCGGCCGGCGACCAGGGCGAGGACGATGGCGATGGCGATGCGGCGGGTGCGGGTCATGACTTCGCGGGTCCTTGATCGAATTGGGGGGGTCATCGGGCCACGGCCAGCGAGTAGATCGCGCCCGGCTTGCCCGTCCCGGTCGTGAAGTCCGCGACGAGGAGCCGGTTGGCGCCGTCCCAGAGGACGGCGATGGGGTTCTGGAACCCCGTCGCGACCCGCTTCACCTCCCCCGTCGTCACGTCGACGGCGATGACGTCGGCGTAACGGATCGTGCGGCCGGATGAATCGGCCACCGAGGGGTTGTAGCGCGCAATGAAGAGGTTCCCGGCCAGGGCCGGGGGGAGGGCCGCCGAATCGAAGAAGGCGCATCCATTGGCCGACGAGCTGGGGCCCAGGCCGACCGGCCGGGCCGGATCGTGCAGGAGGTAGGGGCCCGGGTTCGACAGGTTGTCCGGCGTGATCGAGGCGACGCGGTTCGCGCCGATCGCCCCGGCGGGCAGGATCGAGGTCCTGCCGCGCCAGACGTCGTCGGCGTAGCCGTAGTCGGCCCCTTCCACGGCCAGGAAGAGCTGGTCGTGGACCGAGGCGCGCAGGTCCGAGCCGACGCCGTCCCGGGCGTGGTCGACGACGTTCGTCCCGTCGCCGAGGGTCGTCGCCCGGTTGTAGTTGTTGGTGAAGAAGAGGCGCCCCCCGGCGTCGAGGCAGAGGCCGAACGGGTTACGGGTCCCCGCCGAATGGACCGTCAGCTTGCCGGGGGAGGTCGAGTAGGGGCCGAAATCGTCCTGGATGAGGGCCCGCGTCGGCGGGCTCGCCGGGGTGTTGAAGGCGTTGGCCGAGTCGACGGCGTCGACGACCTGGGTCAGGTCGCGGATCCAGGCGATCGCGCCGTTATAAGCCGAGTCCCCCCAGGTGACCCCCTGGCCGCCATAGAAGAAGCCCGAGCCGCCGAAGTCGTCGATGGTCCCCCCCGAGAGAGCGCCGGCCCGGCCGTTGATCGTCCGCCGGCCGATCCCCACATAGAGGGTGTCGCCGACGATCTGGATCTGGTCGACGGCGTGGTCGCCCGACGGGATCCCGCGGACGATCTCCAGGCTCCGCTCGCCCTGTCCGACCTCGCCGTAGACGCCGTCGCCGTCGTCGTCGGTCGCCTTCACCAGGCCGCCGGCCAACGTCGAGTAGTATAGGACGGCCCCGTGGAAGCCCAGGCCGATCCCGCGAGCCGACGGGACCGCCCGGATCGGCGACGAGAGCTTGCCGGTGAGCCAGTTGTAACGGTAGCTGACGATCCCGGCGTCATGGCTCATGACGTAGAGGCGGCCGAGCGGGCCCCAGCACATCTGCGTCGGCGAGCCGGAGGTCGCCGCGAGCGCCGTCTCGACCTTCAGGGCCGGCTGATAGGGTGCGTCGATCGCCGGCTGCGCCGACGCCCCGGAGGCCAGCCCGATCAGGGCCGCCGCGACCGCGCCCGCCCATCCCCATCGCATTCCGTCCATGTGTGGAAACCTCATCCGACCGCAAGTCGACCGCCCGATCCCAGGCGAACGATTATGATCGGACAAGCCCACGAGGCCAACTCCCGGCCTCCGGCGCTAAGAAATTTTCACCAAACCCCGGACTCGGCCTAAATAGTCCAGTCTGCCACATAAGGGGCGGTCAGTTCCCGATTCTCCTGGATCAGGTCCGCGAAGGTCGTCTGGTCGACGACGTCGGCGATGGCCTGGCGGACGCGGCCCCAGAAGCCGAAGAACGGGCAATGGCCGGGATACTCGCACTGCTTGGGCCGCGACTGGCTGACGCAATCGACCGGCGCGACGGGGCCGTCGATGAACCGGATGACCTGGCCGATGGTCAGGTCCTCGGGCGGCTTGGCGAGCAGATATCCCCCCTCGGCCCCGCGGCGGCTGTTGACGAACCCGCCCCCCTTGAGCTGGCTGAGGATCGCCTCCAGGAACTTGATCGGGATGTACTGGCGTTCGGCGATCTCGTTCGCCTTCATCGGCCCCGGGCCGCGGTGCTCCGCCAGGGCATAGATGGCCCGCAACGCATAATAACACTTGGCCGATACGGTCATCCCAGCCCTCTTCCGATCTCTCGATCCCGCCGCCCCGACCGGGCTCGCCGCCGGCCGCGATGTCCCCTCATCCTGGTATTCTACCCCACGCGCGCGGCGCGGAGAATCCCTCTAAAGTTCCTCGGGAACGTCGACATAGTAGGGAATAGGGCGGCGAGGAGCCCCGGAAACGCCGAAGGGCGGGCGCGGGGGCGTCGCCCCGCGCCCGCCCCCTTGGGACGGCTCACGACCCGCGGCTTCGGGTCACTTCGAGCGGCGACGGCGGGCCGCCGCGGCGAGGCCGGCGGCGCCGGCGATCAGGCCCATCGCGACGCTGGAGGGCTCGGGCACGACCTCGAAATTGTAGACCGTCGCATCGGCCCCGTTGAAGCCGATCCGGACGTTGTCGACCGCGCCGGTGAAATGGTCGCTCCAGCCCGAGCCGACGCCGAAGCTCAGGCCGACGACGCTGTAGTCGCCGTACAGGCCCTGCCAGTAGGTGAGGTCGTGCGTGGTCTGGTTGGGGTCGCCGGTCTGCCAGAAGAGGGCGTCGCCGCCGTCGACCGCGTCGCTGGAGACCCAGTGGCCGGTCGGCACCGGGTCGGGCTGATAATAGGTGTAGTAAGGCTCGAAGACCAGGGTCCGCAGGCCGCCCGTCCCGCTGAGGATCAGCCGCAGGCTGGGGGCCTGGGTGCCGGGGTTGGTGCTGCCGTCGGTCCGGAGCCAGTCATACCCGAACGTCTTCAGATCGTTCAACGTCCCGCCCAGCGAGCCCCCCGGGACGTAGAGGACGTCCGCCTTGCCCGCCCCGCTGGTGGTGTCGAAGTAGACCGAGCCGTTCCCGTCCTTGGCGAACGTGGTGTTGATGCCGACCGTGCCGTCCTGGCGGACGTTGGCGTAGTACCATCCGGGCGTCGACAGGGCCTGCGCGGCGCCGTCCGGGGCGACCTCGGTGCTGGTGAAGAAGTCCCCCGGCGCGGGGTCGTTGGAATAGATGATCGTCTCCGCCGACAACGCCCCGCAGCAGCCCAGCGTCAAGGCCGCAGCCCCCAAGACCCGTCGCCCCCGGCTGATCCATCCGTACGACATGCGATTCCCCCTGGTTTGGCCTGTGTAAGCGGTGGAGCGACGGCGTCGGCCGGCCCGGCCTCCTCCGCATCCCGTCGCCGCCTCCAGGTCGCACTCTAAGGGGGGCCCCCCGGGCCATCCATCTCGCCAGCGAAACATCAGCACATGTCGACAGAAATCGACGTCGCGCGCCGATCTTCGTCGACGCGGCGCAGCCGGGACGCATCGGGCGATGCGGCTGGCAGATGATCGCGACGGCCGGCCCCTGGTAGGATGGTCGGCCTGGAGGCCGGATCAAGGCGAAAGTCGACGGCGATGGGGAGGCGGGGCGATGGGACGATCGAGGTCGAGGCGCCGGGCACGGCGGGCGGGGCCTGGGCTCATGTGGGCGGCGTCGGCGGCCTGCCTGCTCGTCGGGGCCGCGGCCGGCGGGGCCGACGTCGAGCCGTGGGCCGATGCGCGGCTGCCGGTGCGCGAGGGGCTCCGCGCCTGGCTCGACGCCGGCCGCGGGCCCGAAGGCGAGGAGACGGCGGCCGGCTCGCCCCTCGCCGCCTGGCGCGACGCCTCCGGAGGGGGGCGGGACTTCGAGCAGCCCGAGGCCAAGGCCCGGCCCCGGCGGATCTCGGCCGAGGGCCGCTCGTTCGTCCGGTTCGACGGGGCCGACGACTTCCTGGAGGCGCAGGGGTTCGCGGCGGGCGTCCGCGAGGCGACCGTCTTCGTCGTCGCGGCCCCGACGACGAACCTCGGCATGTTCCGCGGCGTCCTCGCCGGGGCGAGGCGCGGCGAGAACGATTACACCTCGGGCCTCACCGTCGACCTCGGCCCGTTCGCCTCGACGCGGCTGGAGACGATCAACGTCGAGGGCCGCGGCTTCCAG
The DNA here is from genome assembly GCA_001898385.1 of Planctomycetales bacterium 71-10. Taxonomy (GTDB): domain Bacteria; phylum Planctomycetota; class Planctomycetia; order Isosphaerales; family Isosphaeraceae; genus Paludisphaera. Next base: position 12,589 of record MKTT01000132.1, on the reverse strand, counting down.
GGCTTCGCCAACGTCGCCTCATCCCCGCGCGACTTCCGCGAGTCCGTCGTCCTCTCCGTCCGCATCGGTTCCGGCCCGCAGGGGGCCGAGATCGCCACCTGGATCGACGACGTCCCCCAACGCCCGCGGGCGCGCCGGGTCGAGCCGATGACGCTCGACCGGATCACCCTGGGGGCCCGCCTCTACAGCAATGAAGGGACGCCCCCCTACGTCCAGGGCTTCCTCCACGGCGACGTCGCCGAGGTCCTCTTCTACGATCGCGCCCTCGCCGACGACGAGGCCGCGGCAGTCCGCCGCTACCTTGAGGAGAAGCATCGCGGCCTGACGGACGTGCTCCGCTCCCTCCCGCCGGCCGCCGGCCGCCGGCTGCTGGAGACGGTGAAGGAACCGCCTCCGTTCCAGATGCTCGTCCCCGGCTTCGAGGCGGTCGAGCTGCCCATCGACCTGAAGAACGTGAACAACCTCAAGCGCCGGCCCGACGGCAAGCTGTTCGCGGTCTGCTACGACGGCACGATCCACGTCCTGTCCGACTCGGACGGCGACGGCCTGGAGGACCGGGCCGAACTCTTCTGGGACGGCCGGGGCTCGATCGTCACCCCGCTCGACGCCGCGCCCACCCCGCCGGGCTGCAAGCTCGGCGACGGCCTGTTCATCCCCTGCAAGGGGAAGCTTGCGCTGGTGGTCGACGTCGACGGCGACGGCAAGGCCGATCGGGAGATCGTCGCCGCGAAGGGCTGGCCCGAGCTGGTCCACACCGTCGACGTCATGGGCGTGGCCCTCGGGCCGGACGGCTCCGTCTACCTGGGGACCGGCTGCCAGAAGTTCGAGAACGCCTACCAGATCGACCCGGGGGGCCGGGCCCATTACGACGTGGGCAGCGAGCGCGGGACCATCCTGAAGATCGCCCCGGACCTGCAATCCCGCGAGATCGTCGCGACGGGCATCCGGTTCCCCGTCGGCCTGGAATTCAACGCCGAGGGGGACCTGTTCGCGACCGACCAGGAGGGGGCGACGTGGCTGCCGAACGGCAACCCGTTCGACGAGTTGCTGCACATCCGCGCCGGCCGGCACTACGGCTTCCCGCCCCGGCACGCGAAGCACCTGCCGAACGTGCTCGACGAGCCCTCGACGTTCGACTACGCGCCGCAGCACCAGTCGACGTGCGGCCTGACGTTCAACGGCGCCGGCGACGGCCCGCGCTTCGGCCCCGGCTGGTGGGCGGGCGACGCCATCGTCGCGGGCTACTCGCGCGGCAAGCTCTACCGCACGCACCTGGCGAAGGTCCGCGGCGAGTACGTCGCGCGGAACGACCTGATCGCCAACGCCGGGATGCTGCTGGTCGACGCCTGCGTCGGCGCCGACGGCTCGCTCGTCGTCGCCGCCCACAGCGGCGCGCCGGATTGGGGGAGCGGCCCGCAGGGCGACGGCCAGCTCTACAAGATCCGTTATGTCGGCCGCGACCTGCCCCAGCCGTCGCTCGCCTGGTCGAGCGGCCCGCGCGAGGTCCGCGTCGCGTTCGACCGGCCCCTCGACCCGGCCGCGATCGGCGACCTGACGAAGCGGATCCCGATCGAGTACGGCGCGGCCGTCGCGGCGGCCGACCGCTTCGAAACCCTCAGGCCCGGCTACGCCGTCGTGGCGATGCAGATGGCGTCGCCGCGCGAGCTGCTGGCCGTGCGCAGCGTGGGGCTCGCGCCCGACCGGCGGACGCTCATCCTGACGACCGACGCGCAATCCGCCGCCCTCCCCCACGCGATCACGATCCCGGGCCTGGGCCGGGCCGAGGCCGCGGCGGATCCGAAGCGAACCGCCCCCCTGCCCCAGCGCCCGGAAACGGACCTGGCTTTCAATCTGAACGGCGTCGACGCCCGCTGGACCGGCGTCGACGCCCGCACCTCCGCCGCCTGGCTCCCCCATCTTGACCTCGCCGCCGCGGCCGGCCTGACGCTCGCCAGCGCCGAGCACGAGCGATTCCGGGCCGACCTCGCCACGCCCGGCGAGTTGACGATGACGACCCGGGCCCGCCTGAACGACCTCCTCCGCCCCGCCGTCCAGCCCGGCGCGAAGGTGGATTCCGTCCTCCCCCCCGAGCGGCCGACGCTCGTCTTCAAGGGCCGCCGCGGCACGCGCGTCGAGGCCCCCGGCGCGAAGGCCGAGACGACCGACGCGGGCGACGGCCTCGTCGAGATCATCCTGACCTTCGACGCCGTCTCCGACGATCCGATCCCGCTGGCCGTCGCCTGCCCGACCGGGCCGGGCGCGACGCTGGAGGTCTCGTATCGCACGAACGAGGATCCCCGGCCCCGCATGCTGCCGCCGGGCCGGCTGCTGGTCCCCTGGGCGAGCACCGGCGAGGCGTCGACAAGCCCCTCGAAGGAGGAAACGTTCCCCGCCGAGTACGCCGGCGGCGACTGGCGCCGCGGCCGGGCGGTGTTCTACGGCGCGACCGCGCAATGCTCGCGGTGCCACGCCGTCCGAGGCGAGGGGGGAAAGATCGGGCCCGACCTGTCGAACCTCGTCGAGCGCGACTTCGAATCCGTCCTCCGCGACGTCTCCCAGCCCGGCGCCGCGATCAACCCCGACTACCTCTCGTATCAGGTCGCCCTGGCCGACGGCCGCTCGCTGGCCGGCTCGATCAAGACCGACGGCGACCGCATCCGCGTCGGCCTGACGACCGGCGAGGAGGTCGTGATCGAGCGGGACGAGGTCGAGGAGATGAAGCCGGCGGCCACCTCGATCATGCCCGAGGGCCTGCCGGCCGCGATCGGCCGCGAGGACATGAAGCACCTGATGGCCTTCCTGCTCCTGGAGCCCCCCGGCCCCGCGCCGATCCATCGCGACGACGCCCCCCCGCCCCGCACCCGCGCCGAGTGGGACGCCGCGACGAAGGGCCGCAAGGCCCCCGCCGACGCGGCGGCGAAGCCCCTGCGGATCACCCTGGCCGCCGGGCCCAAGGACCACGGGATCGACGAGCACGACTATCCCCTGTGGCTCGACCGCTGGTCGAAGCTGCTGCGGACGGCCCCGAACGTCGCCGTCCGCGAGGTGAAGGATGGTAACGGATTGGAGTTCGCCGACGAGTCCGACGTGATCGTCTGGTACTCCGCGAACCCGTCGTGGGACGAATCCCAGGCCCCGAAGCTCCGCGGCTTCCTCGACCGCGGCGGCGGGCTGGTCGTCCTGCACTGGGCGGTCCGCGGCGCCAAGGCGACCGACGCCCTGGCCGACCTGCTGGGCCTGGCCGCGAGCCCGACCATCAAGTACCGCCACGGCCCGCTCGACCTCGACCTCGTCGACCCGAAGTCGCCGATCACCGAGGGCCTGTCGACGCCGCTGCACCTCGTCGACGAGAGCTACTGGCAGCTCGACGGCGACCCGTCCCGCATCGACGCCCTGGCCACGGCGGTCGAGGAGAGCGAGCCCCGGCCCCTGATCTGGACCCGTCGCCAGGGGAAGGGCCGCGTCTTCGTCTCCATCCCCGGCCACTACACCTGGACCTTCGACGACCCCCTGTTCCGCCTCGTCCTCCTCCGCGCCATCGCCTGGACCGCCGACCATCCCGTCGACCGCCTGATCGACCTGGCGACCGACGGGGCCCGGCTGGAGTGACGCCCCCGCGGGGCCGTCACTCCGCGGCGGTGGCGAGCGGGTCGGTGGCGGGGGCCTCGGTGTAGGACGCCTCGAAGTCGTCGAACCCGACGGAGCCGGGCCCGTAGACCTGGCCGCCGATGACCAGGGTCTTCGTCTTCGGGGGGATGGCGACCACGCCCTCGTACCGCTTCCAGTCGTGGGAGACGGGCGAGGCGTCGGGGTCCTTGGGGCCGATGTAGGCGGCCCAGGCGTGGCTCCATTCCCCCGCGTCGTCGAGGAACTGGACGTCGAGGATGGCCTTGGTCATCTCGTCGGCCTTCACCCACGCGGCGACCCGCAGCCGCGGGGCGTCGCCCTGGCGCGGGACCTCCTGGGTCCACTGGGCGATGGGGAAATATCGTTTGACCGTCTTCTTCAGGGCGAGGCTCCCCTTGCCGCCGTGGGCCGCGTCGCGGCTCCAGGAGTATTCGACGCCGGCGACCTCCCCGCCTCGACTCCAAGCCTCCGGGTCGTCCTTCGCCCCCTCCTCGACGCCGGCGTTCCTGATCGGGACCTTCGCCTCCTCCTTTTCCTCGCCCTTCGCCGCTTCGGCCTGAACGGCCGGCGGCGCGGGGGCGTCGGCCGCGTAGGACAGGGCGAGGGCGCCGGTCGCGGCCCCGCCGACGAGCAGGCTCGCGGCGAACAGGCCGCGTCGGATCGTGGTCATCGCAAGCTCTCCTTCCACCAGGGCCGCCACCGCCGCCGGGACCGTCCCGGCCGCCGTCGCGGCCCGCGTCGCGCCCGCGAGGCGGGCGGTCTGCACGATCAGCGCGTCGGACGGCCGCGCCGCCGCGGCGAACGTCGCGCCGATCCCGCGGCGGGCCAGGCGCTCGCGGAGCCGGTCGCGGGCGCGGGCCAGGCGGCTGCGGACCGTCCCGATCGGTCGCGCGACGGCCTCGGCCGCTTCCTCGTAGGACCGACCGCGCCAGTAGGTCAGCCGCAAGAGCGTCCGATCGGACTCGGGGAGGCGGTCGACCTCGGCGCGGACGAGCGCGGCGGCCTCGGCGGCGGCGAGCGCCGCGCCGGGGGCCTGGGCCGACCCGACCTCGAAGTCGAGCGCCGCACCTTCGAGCGCCCGCCGCCGCGCCGACGCCTTCCGGGCCCGCAGGGCGATGCGACGGGCCGTGCGCGCCAGCCAGGGGGCGAGGCGGTCGCGGTCGCGGACCGTCGCCGCGCGGCGGGCCAGGACCAGGAACGTCGCCTGGAACGCATCCTCGGCGTCGTGGTCGTCGCGCAGGATGCCGCGGCAGGTCCCGAGCACGGCCGGCCCGTGCCGTCGCACGATCGCTTCGAACGCCGCCTCGCCCGACGCGCCCGGGGCGTCGAGGAACCGCTGCAGCAGCTCGCCGTCCCGCAGCCCGGCGGCCGTGCCTTCGCTTTCGAGCGCCTCCAGCCACCGCCCCGCCTCGCCTCGTCCCGCCGCCATCGACCCACCTCCCAACGACCGTCGCGGATCTCGACCATGATGAGGGCGCTTCGTCGGCCTCGGTTCCATCTTTTCCCGAGAGCCCGGTCCGCGGCCATCGGGGCCCGGCGGACGCCGGATCGGTCCTCCGTAGGATCGGCCGCACCGGCCGGCTATCCTGGCCTTCGCCCCGATGTCCGTAGCCCCGACGACCCGGAGGACGCGCCATGAGCAGCCGGAACCGTCAGACGTCGCGCCAGTGGTTCGAAGAGGTCTGGAACGAGCGCAACGACAAGGCCGCCGGCGCGATGATGACGCCGGAGGCCGTCGGCCACTCCGAGGCCGGCGAGATGGTCGGCCTGAACGAGTTCCTCGCGTTCCGCAACCGGTTCCTCGACGCCTTCCCCGACCTCAAGTTCGAGGTCGAGTCGGTCGTGGCCGATGGCGACGAGGCCGCCGTCCGCTGGGTCGCCCGCGGCACGCACTCCGGCGACGCCCTGGGCGTCCCCCCGTGCCACAAGGCCGTCCAGATCCGGGGCATCTCCTGGCTCCTCTTCGTCGAAGACGGCCGCATGATCGAAGGCTGGGACGCCTGGAACATGGGCACCCTGATGCAGCACCTGGCGGAGGGGCCGGACGAGGACGCGGCCGCCGAGGAGGACGGGCCGCGACCGCATACGCGCCGGATTCATCCCGGCGACCCCCTGCCGCCGAACGTCGTGCGACGCCGGGCGACCGCGGCGCGGATCGTCGAGGTCCGGACCGAAGTGTTCGGCGAGCGCGGCGGTCCGGAGGTCGCGCGGCGCCTCAAGGTCCCCGTCCGGACCTGGTACAATTATGAAGGCGGGGCCGCCGTCCCCGCCGAGGTGCTCCACGACTTCGCCGAGCTGACCGGCGCGAACCTCCGCTGGCTCCTCACCGGCGAGGGCCCGCGCTACCAGGAAGGCCGCGAGCCGGGGGCCGGATCATGACCACCCGGCGGGGGTTCCTGGGCCTGGCCGCGCTCGGCCTGGCGGGCCTCGCCCGCGGCGGCGAGGGGCTTGCGCGGAAGATGACCATCGACCTCGTCTGCGGCAACCTCGGCGTCTCGGCCGACCTGCCGACGGCCGTCGACCTGGCCCATCGCCACGGCTTCGAGTCGGTCGCGCCCGACGCCGACCACCTGGCGAAGCTGGCCGACGCCCAGCTCGCCGACCTGCTCGGCGACCTGAAGGCGAAGGGCCTGACGTGGGGCGCCGCCGCGCTGCCGGTCGAGTTCCGGCGCGACGACGAGGCGTTCCGCCGCGACATGGCCGCGCTCCCCGCGTTCGCCTCGGCGTTGCAGAAGGCGGGCGCGACGCGCGTCGGGACGTGGCTCCCGCCCGGCTCGGATCGGCTCACCTATATCGCCAACTTCCGCCGCCACGCCGACCGGCTCCGCGAGGTCGCGAAGGTGCTGGGCGACCACGGGCTCCGGTTCGGCCTGGAATACGTCGGCCCGAAGACCGCGTGGTCGTCCTCGCGGCATCCGTTCATCCACACCATGGCCGAGACGCGCGAGCTGATCGCCGAGATCGGCGCGCCGGGCGTCGGCCTGGTCCTGGACGCCTGGCACTGGTACACGGCCGGGGAATCGCCCGAGGATGTCAAGGCGCTTTCCAACGCCGACGTGATCGCCTGCGACCTCAACGACGCCCCGCGGTCGGTCCCCGTCGACCAACAGCGCGACGGCGTCCGCGAGCTGCCGGCGGCGACCGGCGTGATCGACCTGAAGGGCTTCCTGTCCGCCCTGATCGCCATCGACTACGACGGCCCCGTCCGCGCCGAGCCGTTCAACGCCACCCTCCGCACCCTGCCGCCCGAGGAGGCCGTCGCCGCGACCGCCCGGGCCATGAAGCGGGCCTTCGCCCTCGTCGCCTGAACCGCCCCGGAGCCTCCCCATGACGACGCTCGCCCCGATCCTCGCCCTCGCCCTCGTCGCCCAGGATCCGCAGACGGTCCCCCTTTGGCCCGCCGGCGCGCCGGGGTTCGAGTCCCGCCGCGACGAGCCCGAGGAGGCCAAGGACTACTGGGTCAAGAACGTCCACAACCCGTCGATCACGGCCTACCTGCCGCCGAAGGAGAAGGCCACCGGCGCGGCCGTGGTGATCTGCCCCGGCGGCGGCCACCGCCTCCTGGTCTTCAACGCCGAGGGGGCGGACGCGGCGAGGCACCTGAACTCGATCGGCGTGGCGGCGTTCGTGCTCAAGTACCGCCTGGGCCGCGAGGAGGGCTCGCCGTACAAGATCGAGGAGCACGCCCGCGCCGACGGCCTGCGCGCGATGCGGCTGGTCCGCAGCCGGGCGGCCGAGTGGGGCGTCGACCCGAAGCGGGTGGGCGTGATGGGATTCTCGGCCGGCGGCGAGGTCGCCTCGTTCGTCGCCTTCGGCCCCAACGCCGGCGACCCGGATGCCAAGGATCCGGTCGACCGCCTGGACGCCCGCCCGGACTTCCTGATCCAGGTCTACCCCGGCCCGATCGGCTGCCCGGAGACGGTCCCCAAGGACGCGCCGCCCGCCTTCCTGCTGGTCGCCTCCGACGACAAGGGGGCCGCCGGCACGATCGTCAAGCTGCTCCAGTCGTACCGCGACGCCGGCGCGTCGGTGGAGGCCCACGTCTTCGCCAGGGGGGGCCACGGTTTCAACCTCGGCCGCCGCTCCAAGCTGGCCTCCGTCAAGGACTGGCCCGCCCGCCTGGACCAATGGCTGGCCGACGGCGGGTTCCTCGGCGCGACGGCCGAGAAGTAAGCGACCGGTCGGATACGGCCCGGCGCTTCGCCAGGCCCGGATTTGAGGAGAAATCCCGTAGGCTGGGTCGAGACCCAGCCCGAGCGAGCCTCGGCCTTATCCGGGCTGGGTCTCGCCCCAGCCTACGGGATTCTGACGTTCTCGACGCAGCGCCCGGTCACGCCCTCGCGAGGATCTCGCGCCGCGCCTTCGCCAGCCAGTCGGCCGACTTGGGGAAGTCGGCGTAGTCCTTGATCCCGGCCAGCAGGGGGTCGTCGGGCTTCACGCCGGCGGATTGCAGCAGGGCGTAGTCCTGGAGGCTCTCGGCGAAGACCTCCCAGCGGATGGAGTCGAGCGGGCCGTCGGGCCCGGGGTAGACGACGAAGGCGTCGCCGTAGGGCATGCCCGGCCACGCGCCGACGGAGGCGTCGGCGAACGGGTCGCCGATCTTGCTGGTGCAGAAGACGAACCAGTAGTTGTAGCCCCAGTGCAGGAAGCCCTTCGCGCCGAGCTTGTAGAACAGCCAGCCGGCCATGCGAATCTTGGACAGCGGCGTGTCCAGCAGCCGTTGCAGGTAGCGGTCGCGCGGGCCGCAGCAGAAGTACGCCCACGCGGGGCAATCCGCCTGCGTGAACGCCGGCGCGGTGACGATGCTGGGGACGGGCATGTCGGAGAGGCGCTCCGTGGCGAAGCGAGGGTCGCTCATCGCGTCCATCACCTTCATCCACGGGGCCATCTCCGCCAGCATCGCGCGGGCCTTGCGGTAATCGGCCATCTGGACGTCGCCGTCGGGCTCGTCGGCGCAGTGGAACAGCGAGCGGTCGAGGACCCCCTCCTCCTCCAGGAACGCCTTGAACGCCGGCAGGAACTGCGAGAGGAACGCGCGGTAGACGTCGCCGGTCGCCGGGATCTCGGGGGCCCAGAGCATCGGGCCGATCGCCTCGTCGTCGCGTTCGAAGATGCGCTGCGGGTGCCGCGCGCTCGTCGGCGCGGGCGTGAAGAAGTGGGGCCATTCCAGGTGGTTCGCTCCGGCCTCCTTGGCGATCCGGACCCACCGGCGGACGTCGCCGAAGTCGAACTCGTAGCGGTCGGGCCCGGTCCGCTTGACTTTCAGGAGCTGCGCCGGCCGCACCAGGATCTCGTGCCTCGTGTTGAGCATGGGCGTATAGATCACGTCCACGCCGTGGGAGACCAGGTCGCGGATGTACGCCTCGGCCAGCCTCCAGAACTCCTCGCTGCACGGCTTGATCCGGTACCACTCCCAGATGGAGTCGGCCGAGATCCAGTTCGTGACCGGGAAATCCTGGCGCGGCTTCAGGACCAGCGGCCGGACGTCGACCCGGACCGGCATCTCGATGGCACTCGGCTCCGGGCGGGTGAAGTCGGTGTAGCCGTAGCGGTTCTCCAGCGTCAGCTTGACGCGGACCTCGTGGACGCCCGGCGTCGCCCCCTCGGGGACGACGAGCGAGACCCAGAAGACGCCGTTCGACTCGGGGCCGACGTGGGCGCGGGGGTCGTCGTACAGCGGGTCCGGGCAGAGGCCGGGGATGAAGCCGATCCCCTCCAGTTCCTCCTTCGGCGTGTAGGTGTCGAGGTGCTGCATCGGGACGAACCCGACCCGGCGCACGCGGACGCCCCAGCCCTCGGGGGCGGAGACGTCGCAGCGGACGATCGCGGAATTCGTCTCCAGGTTGCGGAAGCACGCCTGGAGCGACAGCCGCTCGTTGCGCGCGGCGAGCATCTCCAGGGCGGGAGCCTCCCTCGGGGGCGAGGTCGGGTAGACCCGCCGGAGCGACGTCTCCAGCCAGGCCCGCAGGCCGTCGCGTTCGAGCGGCTTCGGGCCCTCGGCCCCCGACGCGCGCGGGGCGCCCTCGACCTTCCCCAGCGCGCCCGCCAGGGCCAGGCCCCGGATCGCGTCCCGTCGATTCATGCGATCGCTCCTCGATGAGTCGGCCGGCTCACGGCTTCTTCAGGTCGAAGTCTAGCACCGTCGCCTTGTCGCCGACCTCGCGGTCGAACGTCTGGGTGACGATGAGGGACTTGGTCTTCTTGGCGCCGCGCTTGACGGAGGCGGCGGTCAGCTCGCCGGCCTTCTTCATCGCGGCCAGGGCCCGCTCCTCGGAGAACTCGCCGGAGCCGGAGTCGTCCGCCTCCTCGACCGCGACCTCGCCGAGGGTCTTGCTCACGAGGACGGAGTATTTCCCCTTCGCCACGCCGGAGCGGCCCCGATACATCACCTTATAGTTCCCCTCCTTGCCCGTCACGTCGGATCCGGGCGTGTCGGGGACGTTCCCCTGGGGGGTGAAGATCACCTTGGCGCCGTCGAGCGGCTTGCCGTCGAGCGTGACGGTGCCGGCGACGGGGGTCAGGGTGTAGTAGTCGGTCTCGTCCCCGCTGCCGCACCCGGCCGCGAGCGCCGCGGCCAGCGCGGCGGCGGCGAATCGTCGAGTTCTCACGCGATTCCTCCTGGAGGGGCGCGAGGGCGGCGGGACGGCGGCCCCTCGCCCTCGCGCCGGCCGGATCAGAACGAGTCGGAGCTGATGATCTCGCCGCCGCCGATGGAGTTGATCGCCCACCAGGTCGGGCCGCTGATGCTGTTCTTGATGAACCGCACGCTGCCGTCGCCGAACAGCATGTTCAGCCCGCCGGCGTGCTTGCTCCCCATGGTGTAGGCGTAGGGGAGCTTCATGCTGCCGCACGGGCCCCCGCACTGCGACGAGTTCGGCGGGGCGTTCGGCAGCATCGTGGTGTAGTCGCGCCACTCGGGCCCAAGGTTGACTTGCGCGGCGATCGTCGCCGAGAGCGGCGGGGGCGGGTAGGCGGCCCCCTCGGTCGAGGTGAGGACGCCCGAGCCCCAGTAGGGCCCGTAGGCGCTGCTCATGTGGATCTGCGGCGACTCGCCGATCGTCACCGTGTTGGAGAGGCCGTCGGTGACCTCCATGAGCCGCGTGCTCGTGTCGGCGATGAACATCGACCGCGTGCTCTGCACGAACCCCGGCAGGCTGCCGCCCCAGGCGTCGGGGTTGTAATACTCCATCCAGAGTCCGACGCAGAAGACGTAGTTGCTGCGCCTGGCGTTGTTGCGGTGCCAGTTGTAGTCGGTGCTGTTGACGACCTCGGGCGGGATGTCCGACGGGCAGGCGAAGATCGGCACCAGCGTCCCGACGACCGTGCTGTTCACGGCGGCGTCGCCCATCAGCCGCGTGTTGCCGCTGGTGATCGAGTTGCTCGACGGCTGGCTGTAGTTGTAGGCGTTGGCCATCGACGTCTGCTCCAGGAACGGGAGCAGCAGCGCGAAGCCCGTGGTGTTCAAGACGCCGTTGATCTTGCCGTTGCTGCCGATGGCCGCCCCGGGCCAGATCTTCGACGGCGGGAAGCCGGACATCGTCGACTCGTAGTTGGCCAGGCCCAGGCCGATCTGCTTCATGTTGTTGACGCACTGGGCGCGGCGGGCCGCCTCGCGGGCGGCCTGGACGGCCGGGAGCAGCAGGGCGATCAGGACCGCGATGATCGCGATCACCACCAGCAGCTCGATCAGCGTGAAGCCCGACGACGAGCCATGACGCGGCTGGGACTTCATGATCCATCCTCACCAAGAAGGGACGTCCGAACGAAGATGGCAGACGCGGGACGATCCCGAACGGCCGGTGGGCCGCCGGGCGACGCCCCTGAGAGCGAGAGAGGAGGGCTCCCCGCCGCCGCAAGGCCGGCGACGAGGACGCCGGCATTTATATTTCATTTTTGAAACTAATGTCAAGGGTCGGCGTGGGTTTTTCGGCCCACGCGCGCCCCTCGCGGGCGGGGCATGCCCGCCCGGCCCCGTCAATAGGAGTCGGAGCTGACGATTTCGCCGCCTTTGATCGTATTGACGGCCCACCACGTCTGGCCGCTGATGCTGTTCTTGATGAACCGGACGCTGCCGTCGCCGAAGGCCATGTTGAGGCCGCCGGGGTGCTTGCTCCCCATGACGTTGGCGTAGGGGAGCTTCAGGTTGCCGCACGGGCCCCCGCACTGGATGGCGTTGGGCGGGGCGTTCGGGAGAGTCGTCGTGTAGTCGCGCCACTCGGGCCCCAGGCCGATGTTGGCGACGATCTGGTTCACCAGGGGCGGCGGCGGATAGACGTTGCCGTTGGTCGAGGTATGGACCCCGGAGCCCCAGTAGGGGCCCCAGGTCGACGAGAGGTGGATCTGGGGCGATTCGCCGACCATCGCCGTGTTGCTCAGCCCGTCCGTCACCTCGGCCAGCCTCGTGCTGGTGTCGGTGATGAACATCCCCCGCGACGAGTCGACGTACCCCGGGAGCGAGCCCCCCCAGGCGTAAGGGCCGTAGTATTCCATCCAGAGGGTGGAGCAGAAGAAGTAGTTGCTGCGCCTGGCGTTGTTGCGGTGATAGACCGAGTCCGTGCTGTTCTGCACGTCCGGCGGCTGGTCGGAGGGGCATGCGTACGCCGCCACGAGCGTGCCGACGACCGTGCTGTTCACCGCGGCGTCGCCGATGACCCGGTTGTTCGGCCCGTTCACCGAGTTGCTGGACGCTTGCATGAAGTTGTAGGCGTTGACCAGTTGGGTCTGCTCCAGGTAGCCCAGGATCATCGTGAACCCGGTGGTGTTCAGGACCCCGTTGATACCCCCGTTGTTGCCGATGCCCGACCCCGACCAGATCTTGGGCGGGGGGAACGCCGAGTTGGCGTTCTCGTAATTCATCAGGCCCAGGCCGATCTGCTTCATGTTGTTGACGCACTGGGCGCGGCGGGCCGCCTCGCGGGCGGCCTGGACGGCCGGGAGCAGCAGGGCGATCAGGACCGCGATG
>MKTT01000131.1 GCA_001898385.1 Planctomycetales bacterium 71-10 | reverse complement strand
GGCGGTCCGCCTTGATGCAGGACATCTACAAGGCGATCGGCCGGGTCGCCCCGCAGGACGTGACCGTGCTCGTGCTCGGCGAGAGCGGCACCGGCAAGGAGCTTGTCGCCCGGGCGATCTACCATTACAGCCGCCGCTCGGCCGGGCCCTTCCTGGCGATCAACTGCGCCGCGATCCCCGAGCCCCTGCTGGAGAGCGAGCTGTTCGGCCACGAGAAGGGGGCGTTTACGGGTGCGGACCGCAGGCGGGTCGGCAAGTTCGAGCAGTGCAGCGGGGGCACGCTCTTCCTGGACGAGATCGGCGACATGACGCCGCTCACGCAGACGAAGATCCTGCGGGTCCTGCAGGACCAACAATTCGAGCGGGTCGGCGGAAACGAGACCATCAGGACCGACGTCCGGCTGATCGCCGCCACCAACCGTGACCTCGAACGGTTGATCGCCAGCGGGCAGTTCCGGGGCGACCTCTACTACCGGCTCAACGTCTACACCATCAAACTGCCGCCGCTGCGCGACCGGGCCGACGACTTACCTCTGCTCGTCGGGTACTTCCTCAAGCGGTTCAGCCGGGAACTGGGGAAGGACGTGGGAAGCATCGCGCCCGAGGCCCTGGACATCCTCCTGCGACACCCGTGGCCGGGCAATCTGAGGGAGCTCCAGAGCGTCCTCAAGCAGGCGCTGCTCCAGGCCACGGGACCCGTGCTTCTCCCGGAATTCCTCCCGGCCTCCGCTCGCGGCGAGGGGAGGGCGCACTCCGGCACCGCCTCGAACGCTCCGCTGACGACGGCCGATCTGGCCCGCTTCATCGACGAGAGGCTCGAGTCCGGGTCTAGGGACCTTCACGCCGAATGGCTCGCCCTGACGGAGCGTCACCTTCTCGCTCATGTCCTGCGCCACACAGGCAACAACCTCTCCCAGGCCGCGAGGGTCCTGGGCATCAACCGGGCGACCCTGCGGACCAGGCTCGG
>MKTT01000130.1 GCA_001898385.1 Planctomycetales bacterium 71-10 | reverse complement strand
TGGCGTGCTTGACCTGTGCGACTTCAAGTGCGGCCCGCACGAGCCGAGCTAACTTCGCCCGACACAGCCGTTCTCCCTTGTTCAACTAGGACCGGACACCACCTGCTTCCTGACCGTGAGATAAGAGCACATGTTTCCAGCGAGAACCTGTGTCCGGCCGCCTCTCCCTCAATTCTAACAACTCCCGGGGTCGGCGGCGTTACATCTTGGGTGACGGAATCGGCGGCGAGGGCCGGAGACGCCCTCTAGCGGTCGAAACCGAGCGCGTCGCCGTCAATCCCTCTCCTCTCGAGGGCGGAGCGCAGCTTCTCGACACCATCGTGGCGTTGCTTCCTCGCAGCCCCCTCGGAAATACTCAGCTTCGACCCGATCTCCTTGTACGGCAATCCGCCCAGCTCGCGGAGTTCCACGGCGTCCCTCTGGGTGGGGATCGCCTCCAGCTCCTCCTCCAGGGCCTGCAAGACCTTGCCGATGAACAGGGCCCGCTCGGGAGAAGGGTCGTCACTCGAGAGCCAGAACAGATGGTCATCGAGGGGGACTTCCAGCGGCCCCTTCCTATTCTCGGATTTCTTCGGGCGCCTTCGGCTCAGGAACTTCTTCCAGGCGAACGTCGCGATCAGCCTCGATAGCTCATCGAGGCTCCTGACCTCCGTATAAAGATGTCGCCTACGGAGGACCTGAGGTATCGCCTCGTCCAGGGCGTCGGACGCCTCCATGTGCTCGTCGATTCCTTGGAAGCACCCGCCGATTCTCCTCTCGAGGACCGATAGGCACTTGACGTAGCCATCGCGGCAGTCGCTCCTCCAGGCGTCGTAGACCCCCTGATTGATGACCGGGCCGACGAGAAAAAAGACGGTCCTCCAATGGCGCTTCGCGCCGGAGCACTCGATGCGGAGCGCCGCCCCGCCCGATTCCATGCCTTCGAACAGGACCGTCTGATCGCCAAATCCGGCAAGGTCGATCGTCAAGGGGCCGCCCCCGAATTCCGGGACGTGGGTGGAGTCACGGAGTTCGAGGTTCCAGCCGAACAGCTCCACCGTCAGGAGGACGTCACGGTCCTCGGGGACGGCTCCTCCTAGTGTCAGGTTCCAGGCTCCGGGATTGTCCCGGAGGCGGGTGAAAGCGCGAAGCTCGAACTCGACGAGCCCGCGCTCCTCCGGCCGACCTCCCGGCGCTGCCGGCTCGCCCCCGATCCACTCCAGCCGTCCCAGTGAGCATTGCAGTGGCCAGTCGAGGACCCGCGCGCGGCCGGCGGCCTCGAACGGCGAGTCGAGGACCCTCCCGAGGGCACCGGCCGGCCTCCCGATCTCGGTTCCTTCGTCCCCCTCGGTCGCCCAATCCGGGTTCCACCCGGGGCAGTGTCCGACACCTCCGACACGCTCCGCACCCGATGCTGTGAAGAGGTCGCTCCAGGCCGGGCGCCAGCCGTAGATGATCTCGCAACCGAGATACACGAGCGCCGCTGGGTCGTTATCGAGCCGCAGAAGCTCGTCGTCGTCGAGCAGGTCGAGCCGTCGACCGTCCTCCAGGACCTGTTGGAGCAGGGCTTCATCCCAGTCCTGACAATCGCCGCCGCCCCGGACGTCCATCACGGACTTGAGGTGCGAGCGAAGGGCTGAAGCGTCGCAGAGCATTCGTTCGAGCCGTGCGAGGAGGGTGTTGCGGTCTTCGGGTATCGTCATCGTACCACCCCGATCCCTGACGGAGGACCTCCGCGCCGGTCGCGGACGTTCTCGATCAGCCCTGTCCGTAGATCTCGAATGCTGCGACCGTGTTGATGCTGTTCGTGCGGCACCGTCCAAGGACTCGGGCGCGGGCACGATTCAACGCACACGCTCGCCCGGAGGACCGCGTCCCCGTCTCGGCCCCGGCCAGGTACTCGCCGGACACAAGGTTGGCAAACCGGGACGCCAGGGCGCCATGCACCGGCCACCGGCAGGCAAGCACCGACCGGACTCGCCTCGCGACCAAGTTGGCGACGAAGCCCTCGACGTCGGGGACTTCGCTCTCGTCCCCCTCGTCACTGTCCCCCGCGCCGTGCCGGACACGACCCAGAGAGCAGCTCACCAGTAGCAGCCATCCGACCCTCTCGAAGTCGCAGCCCCGCCCGGTCCAGGCCTCGTCCTTGAGCTGGACCCCTGGGCCGTGGAGCCTCCCGTGCCCGCAGACGGTGAGAAGCCTGACGGCAGGACCGCGCGTCAGGGCGCCCCGGATGGCCGCCGAGCCTCCAGGCGGCGAATCCGAGGCCGACTCCCAGGTCAGGTTGAACCGATCGGCCAGGAGTTCCTGGCCACGATGCAAGCACACGGCGCCCGCGAATGCCGGGTCGTCTTCCTCGAACCAGGAGACAGTCAGGAGCCGCTCCGGCGAGCCGGAGCCGGCGGGGCACACCGCTCCGCACGACTGTAACAGGTCGATCAACAGGGACAGGCTCGTCCTGCTGGACCGGACACACTCGAAGAGCCGTCGCGGGCCGATCCCGACGAGAGCGACCGGGACTGAATGCAACGGGCCCTCCACCTCAACGACCAGATCAACCTGCCCGCCGAGGAGGGGTTCGAGGGGGCGTAGATCCAGGTGCATCGCCACCCGCTCGAGGAATACCTCCGTGACGAGGTCAAGGCTCTGCTCCAGATTCCCCCCGCCGATCGCCTCAAGTATGGAGGCGAGTCGCTCCCAGACGCGCCGCAGTGAGGCTCTCTGGTCCGCGAGCGCGGCCTCCCAGTCCGTCGGGATCGCATCGCCAATCCATTCGGCCAGCCACGACTCGTCGTAGCAACGTGAGCAGGCGTCGAGGATCTGCGCCGAGAGCCGGGCCATGCTGCCAGGGTCCGGCGGACGGACCCCGCGCGTCGGCGCAAGCCGACGGACGACCTCGCGAACGGGCAACCGGGTGGCCCGGGCGAAGGCGCGTAGGGGCTGCTCCCTCCGCCCATTCTCGGCCCAGATGGCCGCGAGGCACCTGTCGTGCCAGGCCACCGCCCCGGCGACCTCGACGCGGGCTGTGTCGCTGGTGCTGAGTGCACCTGCGATCCGGGACACGGACGAGCCGTCAGTCCGGAAGGCGTTCCAGTAGAGGTGGCCCGATGAGTGAAAACCTGCGCGGAGAAGGATCGCGCGCGGACCGATCGCGTCGGCGATTCCTTCCGGTGTGACGCCGCCCTCCAGCAGGCGCTGGACCTCGAGGAACCTCTTGCTAGGCTCGACCGGATCGCTCCCCGCACGCGGATCGGGCTCATCGGACGTCGCCCGTCGAAAGCCGAAGCAGAACGGCACGCGGAACGGAGACGCGTCGTCCGCGCCCTCGCCGTCGCCATTCTCGAGCGACGGCCGCGGGCGGCCCAGGCTCCAGCCGCGCTTCAGTCCGTCGGCCTCGGCCCGCGTCGGGCCCGCCGATAGGGCCGCCCCGTCCCCGTCCAGGTATCGGTAACGTTCGAGGAGCAGGCGCTGCCCCAGTTCAACGTCCCAGCAAAGGACATCCACGTAGAGCCCCTCGTCACTCCCGGCGTGTTCCCAGCCGATCTGCACGATCAGGCGCCGCAAGGTTGCGAGGTCCTGGATGAACCGCGAACGGTCTTCGAGGAGGACCCCGCGCAGGTCGAGACAATCCCGGAGGAACCCGACGATTGCGCCGCAGCGCGAGAACGCACGATCGGGCGGGCTCAGCTCGAGCCAGAATCGCAGCAGGTGACACACTCCCTCCGCCGCCGACGGCCTCGTCACCGACAGCCGGGACAGGTCCAGCACGCTCCAGAGGAACGCCTCCAGGAGCAGGAGCGCGTCGCCTTCACGTCCGCTGGTGTCGACGAGCGTGCCGAAGAGCTGGCCCACCAGAATCGTGTCCTCCTCGGGGGCGAAGCCGATCGTGGCCTGGCGGATCCTCGCCGCGAGCCGCTCCGCTCCCGAGGAATAATCCGCGGCAGTAATCCGCAGGAGGCCTTCCAGGTAACGTGAGGCCGAGTGGAGTTGCCCCGAGCGGAAGAGGTTATCCATCACCAATTTGTGGAAAGCAGGCTTCTGGTATGCCTCAAGACGTTCAACGAAGGCCGGCAGTCGCCCGAGCAGGTCCTGCGTGTCCCGCGGGACATCCCCTCCATCGGAGAGAAGCGCCTGCAGCACCGCCTGGGATCGCTCGAACTGGCGCGAGTACTGGAGTGCCTCGGTCAGAGCAATAGCGGTGGCCAGCGAGAGATCCGATCCGCTCCCGAGATGGAACCTTTCAGCGAGCTGGCGGGGATCGCGGTAGAGGTCCGGGGTAACGCCGTAAAGATCCTCCACCAGCCTGATGACGGTGTCTCGCCCGAGGACCGGATGAAGCACAACGGGGACCGAATGGACCATGAGCGAGAACGCCTCTGGTCGGAACTCCGCCGCACGCTCCCGCACTCGTGATGCGAGCTTCGAGGCGTTCGCGAGATCCGATGGGCCGAGATCGAAGAACCAGCGGTACAGCATCTGGGCCTCGGCCTTGCGGCCGATCCCAATGAGCCAGATGGCAAGTCCTTGGATCAGCATCACGGTCGGCACGTCGTCCAGTCCGGCGAGGCGCGGTCCCAGCTTTTCCGAGAGGCGGTCCGGGTCAAAATCCTCGCTCGACACCTCAAAGAACGCCTCGACCACGGCGTAAGCCGCATAGCCTCCCCGTCCTTCAATGTGAATGCACGAGTTTATGAACTGCATCATAAGCATGCACGCGTCCGGGAACTCGACGCCATCGAGACGCTTCTGGATCTTCTCCCGGAGGGCCGACGCTCCGGCCTGGCGCTTACCCGGGTAGTCGCACGAATCGATTCCGAAAAACGATTCGATGAGCAGCAACGAGGCCCACGGAGCCCCCCGCCGGTGCAGCAGTCCGCTGAACTGGGCGACGTACGTCGTCGCGACGTCCGGGGAGGTACGGCGTAACCGACGACGCAGTTGCTTCGCGACCGCGCCTCGATCCCTCAGGTCGCATCGATCGAGCCCGGAGTTGAACAGGAAGAAGGCCGTGAAGAGCTCGAAATCGACCGACCCTCGGAGCCGCGCGTGGAGCCTCAGCACCCACAGGAACAGGGCCGGGGGATAGAGACGGATCATGAGCTTTGCGACCCATGGCTTCACGATCGCTGGTCTCTCCCTGGTCGGACGAGGGTCGGCAGGAGGCCGGGGAAACGAGCATGCCACTTCCCCGGACATGGGCTCAACTTCCAAGCGTATCGACCCGAGCGTCGGGCGGCGAGGGGGGACAAGCCGCCCCTCGTCCCTCGGCCGACGAACTCACGCCCCCCAGCGCGGCGACGAGCGGCGGCGATTCGTAGGCTGGCGGGAAGTACGCATAGAAGGGGGGACGGCCGGGCAAGAACACGGTCGCGGGAAGGCCCAGGATCGGGTTCTCCGGAGGCCTGGCAATCTCGTCGGGAAGCAGCACCGGGCGAGGGACGGGCGTTTTCGTCCGCGAAACCGTCCCAGACCAGGCGCTCCCCGCCTCGCCCGAAGTGGTGACGGAGACGCTCGAGACCGTGCACTGGCCACTCAACTCCGAGGCACGCTTGGCGTCGGCCAGAGAGATTGCACCGCCGAGGAAGACTTTCGTGCTGAAGTTCTCGAGGACCGCCTCCGCGGCACGCCCATAGAGGTGCTCGAGCTGGGAGACGGTCTGGACCGCGGCCACCACCGAGACACCACGGCTCCGCAAGGTTGCAAGCCGCGTCTCGAACTCCGGCAGGCGGCCTCAGGCGCTCCCGAATTCGTCGAGGAAGAGCGAGCACGGGTGGTCGAGCCGGCCTCCGGGCCGCCTGGCGGCTTCGTCCATGACGGCGGAGAGCACCTGGCTGATCAGGAGACCTGTCAGTGGTAGCAGTTGCTGAGCGTAGTGCGTCCTCAGGCTTAAGAACTGGGGTTGGTGGCTTGGGGGCTTGCTGGGTA
>MKTT01000129.1:27637-75784 GCA_001898385.1 Planctomycetales bacterium 71-10 | reverse complement strand
CCAGGGTCGCCGCTCGGCCGATCGGCCGGCGGTCGACGGCCTCGCGGAAGTCGAGATCCTCGACCTCCGCCATCGCCCGCTCGATGGTGGCCCGCCGCATGGCCGGCGAGCCGTACTTCGGGTCGTCGGCCGGCATCCGGAGGAACTGGACGGTGCTGGCCAGGCGGTCTTCCAGGCCGGGCCAGCGCTCCTCGATCCTCATGGCGACGTCCAGGTCTTCGAACGGCGTCAGGGCCGGCCGGACGACGCGACGCCAGGCGACCCAGCCCGCGGCGGCGGCGATCGTCGCCAGCAGCGCGGCGCGGACGGCCGGGTCGAGGTGGAACGCCCAGTCGGCCAGGCCGGCGGCGAGGGCCAGAGGGATCGTCGCGGCCAGGACCAGGCTCGCCCCGTGGGCCAGCAGCAGCCGCCGCACCTGCCCGCGCAGCGCGGCCAGCCGCGTCTCCAGTTTCGTGCGTGGCCGGCTCATCGGGGGCCTCCCGCCAGGGGACGTGTGACGTTGTTCATCATACCATCCGGGCCCTCTTCCGCAGAATCCATTCCGAGGCCAGCAGCGTCAGGAACAGGGCCAGGACGGGCCAGGAGTTCCAGAGCGGGATCGGCGGGTCGGTGTCGAGGGGGACCTTGGCGGGCCTGGGGAGGTCGGCCAGGAGGCCGGCGGCGGCGGTGGCCGGGTAGAAGGCGCCGGCGGTGGCGGCGGCGGCGCGGCGCAGCTCGGGCTCGTTCATCTGGACGCGCTCGAACTCGCCCGCCGGGGCCTCCACGCGGAACGAGGCCGTGGGGATCGGGCCCTCCAGGACGGGCGGCGGGAGGAGCCTGGCGGTGTATTCGCCCTCGGCCGCCTGCGAGAGGACGCCCTCGAATACGTTCCGGGACCCGGGCGACCGCGTCAGCTTGAGCGTCCGGCCGGGGCCCCCCTGGCGCTCGACCTGCACCGACGCCTCGTCTCCGATCGGGGCCAGGCCGGGGTTCGGGAAGCGGACGCGGACCTGGACCGGCTGGCCGCGCTCGTAGGCGCGGCGGTCGGTCTGGATCTCGGCCTGGCGCTTGCCGGCCAGCCGCGAGCGGGCCAGGAACCGGATCGTCTGGACCCAGAAACGGCCGAAGAACTTGTCGCCGGAGCGGAACCGCCAGCGCCAGGTGTCGTCGAAGGCGTGGAACATCGTCCGCCCGGCCCCGGCGAACTGGTAGGCGATCAGCGGCAGCTTGCCGTCGGCCCCGGTGGCCGAGGCGTGGTCGACCAGCACCAGGGCCCCCGGCTTCTTGCGCGGGGCCTCCAGGTACCAGTACGATTCGGGCAGGTCCTGCCAGATGCGGGCGCTCTCCGCCTCGTCGCCGCCGAAGCGGAAGATCGGGCTGCCGCGGCCCTCCAGGGTCAGTTCGGGGTGGTAGGGGTTCACGGGCGTCCCGACGGCCGACGGGTTGCGGGCGTCGGCCAGCTCCACCGGCAGCAGGGCCTCCAGCGGGGTGCCGCGGTAGGAGAGCGGGTTGAACAGCTCGCCGGCGACGAACAGGATCCCGCCCCCCTTCTCCTCGGCGAACTCGGCCAGGTTCTTCATCTGCGCCTGGCTGAGGTAGCTGGGGTCCACGTCGCCGAACAAAACGACGTCGAACGCGAACAACTCCTCCTTCGACGCCGGGAAGACGGCGATCGCCGAGCGGTCCTGCTCGCTGTATTCGGGGTCGGACGACAGCAGGACCACGGACAGGTCGATGGTCTCCTCGCGCTCCAGGTAGTTCTTCAGGTAGCGGAACTCGTAGCGGGGCTCGCTCTCCACCACCAGGACCTTGAGCTTCTCCTTGCGGACGGAGACCGTGCGCTCGATGCGGTTGTTCTCGACCTGCAGCTCGCGGGGCCGGGGGTCGACCTCCAGGACGAACGATTTCTCGCCGGTCTCCTTCGGCTCGTGGACGATCTCGACCCGCGCGGGCTTGCCGTCGGGCGGGGCGTCGACCTCGATCTCCCGGATGACGCGGCCGGGGGCGTCGGCCTTCGCGCCCGGGGGACGCTCGACGAGGCGGACCTTGACCTTCTGGCCGGCCAGCCCGCGCGCGACGAGCTTGGCCTGGAAGCGCACCGCGTCGTCCACGAACACGACGTCGTCGACGAGGAGGTCGGTCAGCTCCAGGTCGCGGGCCGGCTCGGCGCTGCCCAGGCCGACGGCGTAGATCGGCACGCCCTTGCGAGCGGCCAGCTCGGCGGCCTTGACGAGCGGTTCGCCCTCGGTGGTCTGGCCGTCGGACAGGAGGATCATCGCCGACGGCGGCGCGCCTCGGAGTTCGGTGAGCACCTGGCGGACGCCGTCGCCCAGGCGGGTCTGGGGCCCGGACGCCTGGACGGCCCGCAGCTTCTCGACGGCCGGGGCGACGTCCTCGGGGCGGTCGATCTCGGCGAGGAGGCGGGTCGCGTTCGAGGTCAGGTAGAGCCGGACCCGGTGCTGCTCCTGGAGCGCCCGCAGCGTCGCGGCGTCGTCCTTCAGCAGGAGCCCCCGGGCCAAGGCCAGGCGGCTCGGCCCCTCGTCCCCGGCCTTCGGCGGCGGCCCGCCGGCCAGCGCGGCGGCCTCGGCCTGGACTTCGGGCTTCTCGTACTGGTCGGCGATCTGCTCCGAGGCCGAGTCGTCCACCATCACCGCGAGGTACGGCAGGCCGGTGCGGTCGACCGACAGCGCGGCCTCGGAGAGGAAGAAGACCGTCAGGAGGATCAGGGCGATCCGGAGCGAGGCCAGCAGCACCTTCATCGCGGCCGGGGCGCGGGACTCGCGGCGATAGAGCCAGATCACGAACGCCGACCCGCCGACCACGACGGCCAGGAGCGCCCACTGCGGCCACGGTTGCTCGAACCGGATGTGCGGCGACACGGCCTCCCCCGCGCGGGGGGGCTCCACGCCCATTCGGTCGGCCAGGTATCGGAGCAGCGATTCCAACAACGCGGGCGGTCCTCGGTCGGGCGGTCGGGTTCGATCTTCCGGAGCCTTCGGGGCGGCCTCGTCAGCGCGAGCCGGCGCGGCCGAACCGCCACGCGGCGAACGACTCGATCATCAGCATGGCCAGGACGCCGTACAGCAGCGGCCGGTGCAGCTCGCCGCGGCGGCCGACCGACGCGGCGTCCTGGGACAGCCCGCGGCCGTCTTCCAGCAGGACGAACCGCAGGCCGGGCAGGCGCTCGGACAGGCCGGGGCGGTCGAGCTTGGCCGGGTCGCTCTCGGCGGGGTCGGGGTTGGCGGCGAACGTCAGCTCGGACGGGGCCGGCGGGCCCACCTTCACCTGGTACGCGCCGGCGGCGTCGGTTTGTTCGAAGTGGAGCCGGGCGAGGGCGCCGTCGGCCTTGAGCTTGGCCGCGACCGAGCCCCCGCCGGGCGTCTGGACGGTCGCGTCGGCGCCGGCGGCGGGGCCGGGGAACGTCTGGTCGAACGGCCGGCCGACGCGGATCGTCCGCTCCGCCTGCCGGCCCGAGGCCGCCTCCATGATCAGGTCGTGCATCACCGGCGGGAAGCTCCGGTGCGCCGGCCAGTTCGACCACGCCGAGTCGGCCGGGAGGGCGACCTGGAAGACCCGGCCTCGGCCGCGGGCGGCCTCGATCACCGCCGGGTCGCCGTCGTCGAACGCCAGCGCGACCACGGCCGCGGAGCCCTCCGGCGTCGCGAGCTTGTGGTACGTCCAGACGCGCGCCTGGGTGAGCCCGGCGACGACCGGGTCGGGCTGGTTGCGGAACGCCGCGAGGATCGGGTGGCGGAACCCCTTCGGGTCGAACCGGAACGTGGCGTCCTTCTTGGCCGGGTCGCCCACGACCTCGCCCACGGCGGCCGGCAGGATCCCCTTGCCGTCGGCGTGGAGAAGGCGGTTGTAGTTCTCGGCCGAGACCTGGTCACCGCCGAAGACGACGACGCCCCCCCCCTGCTCCAGGAAGTTCTCCAGCGCCTGGACCTCGACCGGGCTGAACTGGGCGACGTTGCAGAGGGCGACGACGTCGTAGGCGGCGAGGTCGCGGCGGGCGAGGCGGCTCTCGGGGACGACCTCCACGCGGACCGGGTCGGGCTGGTCGGCCGGGGCTTCGCCCGGGGAGAGGGCGGCGGCGAGGAAGTCGGTCTCGGCCTGGAACGAGTCGGGCTTGAAGTCGCCGTCGACCAGCAGGACGCGCACGGCCTCGCGGACCGGGGCCACCAGCAGCCGGCGGTCGTCCGGCGGCAGCGAGTCCTCCTCGATCGACGCCTCCAGGACGTGGTCCCCCGGCGCGGGGAACTGCTGGTTGAACGCCACCGGGACCTCCTCGCCGACGGGGAGGTCGACGACCTGCTCGGGCCCGAGGCGGCCGTCGGTCGTGAGCCGGACGCGGACGCCCTGGGCGGGCGCCGGGCCGAAGTTCTTCACCAGGGCCGTGACGATCACGGTCGCGCCCGGGGTGGCGACGGGCGTCCCGGCCGACAGCCCCACCACGGCCCGGTTCCCCGCCCCCGCCCTGCCGAGGTCGATGATCGTGGTGCGGGGGCCGCGGGCCTCGATCTTCGCGAGCGTCCGCTTCAGGCCGTCGTCGCCCGACGCCCCGCCGCGGGGCCGCCAGCTCGCCGCCTGGAGGTCGGACAGGAAGACGACCTCCTTCTGCGCGATCGTCGACGCCTCCAGCACGCGGTCGACGGCCTCCAGCGTGGCCTCCAGGTCGACGCCGCCGGCCCCCTGCGCCAGCTCGCCGACCTCGCGGCGGACCTCCTCCAGGTTCGGCGAGGGGTCGCCCACGACGACGCGAGGCGGGTCGCCCATCGTCACGAGGCTGATCGCGTCGCCCCGCCGCGAGTCCTTCACGAGCTGCGCCGCGACGGCCTTGGCCCGCTCGAACCGCGTCGCGCCCGCCCCCTTCGCCGCCATGCTCATCGAGGCGTCGACCACGAGCACGCGGTGCGTCCGCCGGCCGGGGATGACGTTGCCGAACGACTCCAGGAACGGCTTGGCCATCGCGGCGACGACCATCAGCACGAGCAGGCAGCGGATGGCCAGCAGCAGCCATTGTTCGACGCGGATCCGGCGCTGGTTCTTGGCCAGCGCCGCCGCGAGGAAGCGCATGGCCGCCCACCGCACCTCGCGCCGCTTGCGGCGGTTCAGCAGGTGGATCAGGATCGGGATCGCCGCCGCCGCCAGCCCGTACAGGAGCCCCGCGTTGGCGAACCCGAGCGCCAGGATGGGAGTGAAGGCGGGGATCAAGTGGGCGTGTCCTTACCGAGGGGGGAGGCGTGGTCTTCCATGGCCGTCGGTCAGCGCTTCCGCGACGCGCGCGCCGCGAGGTAGGCGGAGAGGGCGACGTCGAGGGGCTGGTCGGTGCGGAGGGGGACGTAGTCGATGTCGATCATCCGGCAGCCTTTCTTCAGGGCGTCGAGGTAGTCGGCGACTTCCTTGCGGTAGGCGGCGCCGATGGCGACCGGGTCGGCGGCGACGTCGGGGATGCCCTCCATGCCCTGGAACAGCGTCGGGTCGCGGAACGGGAAGTCGACCTCGTCCGGGTCCAAGACGTGGAAGACGACGACCTCGTGGCGGCGGTGGCGGAAGTGCTTCAGGCCGGCGAGGACCTTCGTCGGGTCGTCGAGCAGGTCGGAGAAGATGGCGACGATCCCCCGCCGCTTGAACCGCTCGGACAGGTCGTGGAGCACGGCACCCAGGTCGGACTTGTCGCGGGCCGGGGTGACGTCCAGCAGGTGGATCACCTCCTTGAGGTGCGACGGCTGGCCCGCCGGCTTGAGGTAGCGGCGGACGGCGTCGTCGAACAGGGCCAGGCCCACGGAGTCCTGCTGCTGGAGGACCATGTAGGCCAGCGCCGCGACCACGAGCTGCGCGTACTTGAACTTCGAGACCCGGTCGTCGGCCTGGTAGGACATCGACTCGCTCGTGTCCAGGAGCAGGTAGAGGAGGAGGTTGGTCTCCTCCTCGTACTGCTTCAGGTAGAGCTTGTCGGTCTTGGACCAGACCTTCCAGTCGACGTGGCGGACGTCGTCGCCGGGGACGTACTCGCGGTGCTCGGCGAACTCCACCGAGAACCCGTGGTACGGGCTCGGGTGCATGCCGGCGACGTAGCCCTCGACGAGCAGCCGGGCCTGGAGGTCCAGGCCCTCGACGCTAGCCAGCGTTCGCGGATCTAAATAGCTTTGGTAGTTTTCCACCCTGCTCGGCCTCGCGTTCGTCGACCGGGACGGTCTTGACCAGCCGCTCCACCACGTCGTCGGGGCGGATCCCCTCGGCCTCGGCGTTGAAGTTGGTGATGATCCGGTGCCGCAGCACCGGCGCGGCCACGCCGCGGACGTCCTCGATCGAGACGTGGAACCGGCCGTGGAGCACGGCCCGCGCCTTGGCCGCCAGGACCAGGTACTGGCTGGCGCGGGGGCCCGCGCCCCAGCTCAGGTAGTCGCGGACGAAGTTCGGGGCCTCGTCGCGGTCGCGGCGGGTCGCCCGCACCAGCCTCACGGCGTACTTGACGACGTGGTCGGCCGCCGGGACGCGCCGGACGATCTCCTGGAGGCCCAGGATCTCGTTCGCGGAGAGGACCTTGCCGATCGTCGGCCGGCCCGGGCTGGTGGTCATCCGGACGATGTCGACCTCCTCCTCCTCCTCCGGGTAGTCGACCATCACGTTGAACATGAAGCGGTCGAGCTGGGCCTCCGGCAGCGGGTACGTCCCCTCCTGCTCGATCGGGTTCTGCGTGGCCAGGACGAAGAACGGCTCCGGCAGCCGGTGCCGCTCGCCGCCGACGGTCACCTGCCGCTCCTGCATCGCCTCCAGCAGGGCCGCCTGGGTCTTGGGGGGCGTCCGGTTGATCTCGTCGGCCAGGACGATGTTGGCGAAGACCGGCCCGCGGAGGAACTTGAACTGGCGCTGGCCGGTGGCCTTGTCCTCCTGGATGACCTCGGTCCCGGTGATGTCCGAGGGCATCAGGTCCGGGGTGAACTGGATGCGGTTGTAGCTGAGGTTCAGGGCGTCGGACAGCGTGTGGATCATCAGCGTCTTGGCCAGGCCGGGGACGCCGATGAGGAGGCA
This sequence comes from Planctomycetales bacterium 71-10, assembly GCA_001898385.1. Taxonomy (GTDB): domain Bacteria; phylum Planctomycetota; class Planctomycetia; order Isosphaerales; family Isosphaeraceae; genus Paludisphaera. The sequence continues at coordinate 68,770 of MKTT01000129.1, read as the reverse complement.
GTGGCCGCGGGCGAAGATGCAGACCAGCAGCTCCTCCACCACCCGGTTCTGGCCGACGATGATCTTCCCCATCTCGGCGCGGAGGGTGTCGTAGGCCGCCTTCAGGCGGCCGACGGCGGCTAGGTCGTCTTCGCCCGGCGGCGGGGCGTCGGCCGGGGCCGGCGGGGCCTGGCCTTCTTGGTGGTCGCTCACGCGGGGTCCTCCCTTCGGTTGGTCGCTGCGGGGCCGTCCGGCCCCGGGGTAGTCTATCGCGTCGGCGCGGGGGGCGTCAGGGGCCGGCGTCGGCCCGGCCGCCGAGGGCCCACAGGGCGCGGGGGGTGGCGACGATCGCGCCCCGGGGGTCGACCCGGAGGGCGACGTCCTCGATGGGGGCCGGGAGCGTGAACCGCTGCACCAGCGCGCCGTCGGCCCGGCGGCGGACGACCACCGGCAGCGGCCCCTCGTCGTCCTCGCCGCCGGCGGCCTCCGGGCAGGCCACGACCGAGCGGTCGCTCAGGGCGATCGACCATCGCGCCAGCGCCGGGCCGGCGAGCGGGGCCTTCCACGCGGGCGAGCCGTCCTCCAGCGTGATCGCGCGCAGCAATCGCTCGCTGGCCCAGTAGAACCGCGCCTCGTCCATCGCCGTCGCCCCGGGGCGCTCGGCCAGGGCGACGGTCCCCAGGTTGGCCGACCAGCGCCGCGAGCCGGTGGCGGGGTCGAGGCGGATCAGGGTCCGGCCGTCGTGGAGGATCAGCAGGCGCTCGGCGTCGACGAACGCGCGCGGGGGGCCGCCGGGGGGGAGCGCCTCGCTCTCGCGGTATTCCCAGTCGAACCGGCCGCGGGCGAGGTCCAGCTTCTTGACGGTCCGGCTGTCGGTCACGACGATCGCGTGGTCGTCGCCGAGGGGGACGGGGTCGCGCTCCAGGGCCTCGCGCTCGCCCAACGCCGCGCGGGCGAGGGCGCGGCCGGAGTCGGCCTCCAGGACGACGACCTCCGGCGGCCGGCCTGGCTTGGAGGCGTCCGCCGCGCGGCCGGTCTGGAGGACGATCCGCTCGGGGCCGATCCAGAGCCGAGGGTTGACGACCTCGCCGGGGCGGGCGGCGAACGACCATTCCACCAGCCCGGAGTCGCCGTCGATCGCCACCAGCTCGGCGTCGCCGCGGAGGGCGAAGAGGCGGCCGGCGACGGCCCGGAAGCCGTGCAGCGCGACGTCCTCGGCCCCGGGCGCCGGCGCGTCCGCCTTCGGGGCCGGGTCGCGGGCGAACGGGTCGAGCGGCGGGCCGGAGGCGGGCTCGTCCTTGGGACCGAACCGCCATCGCGCCGCGCCGGTGCGGGCGTCGAGGCCCAGGATCCGGGCCGGGGTGGCGGCGACGAGCGTGTCGGCGAGGTAGCCGACCCACACGGCCCGGCCCCCCAGGTCGGCCGTCCAGGCCGAGCCGCCGCGGTCGGGGTCGAGGGCGGTCAGCGAGGTCGACCCCGCGAGGAACGACCGGGCGGAGTCGGCCGCGGGGGGGATGCCGGCGGCGGCCAGGGGGCTCGCGTCGCCGTCGCCCCGCCATCGCCAGCGGCGGGCCAGCGGCGACGGCGCGGCCGGCCGGGGGCCCTCGGCCGCGAGCGCGGCGAGCGGGCCCTTCGCCAGCTCGGCCGAGGCCAGCCCGGCCGCGTCGACGGCGTCCGACCCGGCCTTGGGGGCGATCCGGACGCCGGCGAACCGGGACTGGAGCCGCAGCAGGGCGTCGCGGGCCGGCGCGAGGAACCCGCGCGCCTCGTAGGCCGAGGCCAGCCGCCAGAGGGCCGTGGCGCGGGCCTCGTCGTCGGGCGTCCCCAGGGCCAGGAGCCGTTTGTAGGCCGCCGCGGCGTCGGCCGGGCGGTCCTCGGCTTCCAGGGCCGCGGCCATCGCGAGCAGGGCCTCGGGGACGACCTGGGCGGCGGGGAACGACCGGACCACCTCGCCGAGCCGGCGGGCGTCGCGGGCGTCGCGGGCCTCCGCGTAGCCCTCGCGGGCGCGGCGGTCGTAGGCGGCGTAGGGCGCGCGGCCGCGCTCGCGGACGATCTCGGCCAGCCGGTCGCCGATGTACAGGTCGGCCCGCACGGCGCGGCGGCCGTCGTCGGCCGGGACGGCCAGCGAGAGCATCCGGTCGTCGGCCAGGAGGCCCTGGAGCACCTCGACGGCCTCGGCGGGCCTGGCGGCCTCCAGCAGGCCGTCGGCCTCCGCCAGGCGGGCCCGGAGCCGGTCGGCGGGCTCGCGCGCCACCTTCGACGCCGTCCCCAGCCGGGCCAGGGCTTCTCCCCCCTTGCCGTCGCGGCGGAGGTCCGCGGCGACCTTCAGCAGGAGCCGGAACTCGTGGTCGCGCGCCGCGTCGGCCAGCGACGAGCCGTCGACGAGGTCGACGGGCCTGGCATGCTTCGCGGCGGCCTCGTACGAGGCCAGCGCGAGGTCGGCCGACCCGGCGGCCTCGGCGGCGCGGGCCAGGCGGAAGTGGGCCGCCGCGTCCTCCGGACGCCTCGCGATCACCTCGCGATAGCGCTCGATGAGCCGGCTGTTCTGGCAGAAGACCGTCAGGCCGTCGTTCTGGGCCACCACGAGGTAGCCGTCCCCCGCCACGAGGTTCCCCCCGGTGGTGTGGAACGCCTCGGCCAGGCGGATCGGCGGCGCGGCGAGGGTCGCCGTCTCCTGGTCCAGGACGAAGATCTCCGACCGGGTCGGCCAGTAGATCCGGCCCCCGGCGAGCAGCCCGCGGCCGAAGCCCTCGCGGCCCCCGGAGTCGGGCCAGGCCCGCAGCAGGCGGCCGTCGTTGACGTCGAACAGCAGCACGCGGTCGCCGGTGGCGATCAGCCTCCCCTTGGCCACGCCCAGCAGGTGCGAGACCTTCACGTCCTCGGGGATCGACTCGGTCTTCCACCGCAGCCGGCCGGAACGAGCGTCGAACGCGAAGATCGCCGAGGCGTCCCCGGGCGCCACGAAGACGGCGCCGTCGTGGACCACGGCCGGGTTCAGGTCGCGCTCGGCGGCGATCCCCCGGCCCGACTCGTGGCGCGGGTAGGTCGCCACCCAGAGGATCGCCCCGGTCTCGGCGTCGAGCGACGCCACGGCCCCCAGGTTCGTCTGGTAGTAGAGCGACGGGCCGTCCAGCGACAGCAGCCGGCTGCCGGGATCGCTCGACGGCGACCCGATCCCCAGGACGTTGAACGGGTCGCCGTCCGACGACGCCGCGCCCAGGTAGCGGACCCAGCGCAGGGAGCCGTCGGCCGCGTCGTAGCTGGCGACGTAGGTCGCCGTCTGCTCGCGGCGGTCGGTCACGGCGACGTACACGGCGCGGTCGTCGGCGACCGGCGCCCCCTCGAACGAGACCGACGGGCTCCCCTGCTCGTCGGGGCGGTCGGGGAGGGCCAACTCGCTGGCGCGGCGGGCCCAGAGCTTCTTGTCCCCCGGGCGGTCGAGGTCGACGGCCAGGATGACGCTCGACGACGCCCGCCCCCCCTGGGCGACGATGCGGCCGAAATTGGCCGGGATCGGCGCGGAGGGGCCCATCCGGGCGTAGATCCGGCGGCCTACCGCCGTCAGGGTGTGGCGCGGCGTCGACGCCGACGGCCGCATGGCCTGCGGCCCCGCGTCGCCCCCGTCCACCTGGCACGTCCAGGCCGGCTCGATCGCCGTCGCGTCGTCGTCGAAGGCGTCGGCCCGCCCGGCCAGGTCGTAGGCCAGGACCCGCGTGCCGTCGGACACGACGACCTGGTCCCCGAGGAGGATCGGGTGGTAGCCCAGCAGGCGGTCCCCGGCGATCGTCGGCCCCATCCCCATGCTCCGGGGGGCCGGGAAGCCGTTGCGCGCCGGGGCGATCCGTTCCAGGGGCGCCCGCCATTGCATCGAGCCGACGTCCACCGCCTCTTCGAGCACCCGGTCGCGCGTCGGCGAGCCGCCGAACGTCGGCCAACGGGCGTCGTTCCGGGGGGGCGGGGCCAGGGCGTCCGACTTCAGCGCCGCGGCCAGCGTCTCGGCCAGCGGGCCCTTCCGGCCGGCGAGCGAGCCCGTCACGTCCCCCCTCCGCTTCGCGAACGCCTCGGCTTCGATGGCGGCCGTCGGCGATCCCATCGCGGCCAGGGCCAGCACCTTCTTGGCCTCCACCCGCGGCAGGTCGACGGACGGGTCGGGGTGGGCGAAGTCGTCGGGGGCCCCGGGGGCGTCCGGGGCGAGCCGGCGGTACATCGCCGCGGCCTCGGCGAACCGGCCGTCCTGGAACGCCAGGTCGCCCAGCAGCTCCAGCGCGTCGTCGCCCCAGGACGTGCAGAACGCCTCGTCGACCACCCTGCGGAGGGCGGCGACGTCGCGATTCTCCTTCCCGTCCTTGTACCACCGCTCGGCCTGCGAGTCTCGCCGCGCGCGATAGGCGGCCAGGGCCTCCGGCGGGAGCGCCGCCAGGGTGCGCTGGCAGAAGGCCCGGAGGTCGACGTACAGCGTGAAGTCGTCGTCGCGGACGGCGGCGTCGGGGGCGGCCCCGGCCTCGCGCGGGAGCCGGGCGACCTTCCGGCCGTACTGGTCGATGATCCGCTGGTAGATGGCCGCGGCCTCCGCCCACTGGCCGGAGCCCGCGTGGTTGGCCGCGTTGCGGAGGAGGGCCTCGGCCGCCTCGCTCGAATCCGGGTAGAACTTCGACGCGCTCCGGGCCGGAGCCTGGGCCAGGGCCGGGGCGGTCGCGACCGCGGAGATCAGGAGGGCCCCGACGAACCGGGACGGAGCCGTGGCGCGTTCGCGCCGATCGAGCCGGGACCTGGTCATCCTCGCTCCCCTCTTCCCGATCCTCTTGATCGGATTCGATTCGACGCCTCGCTCAGCCGTTCATGCCGATCGATCCGCCGAGGGCCGACGCCCTCGCCTCGCCGTGGTTATTGTATGAATCCCCCGTGCGTGGTTGGCAACCCCTTGCGGCAAATCCGATACCGCCCATCCACATTTCCGCGCGACGGCCCCCCGGTCGCGAGACGCGCCCCTACCGCCGGCGATTTCCCGCCCCCCGGCGTCCTGGGGCTGCTGCGCCCGCGGGCAGCGAAGGCGGCGCTTGCGGAGATGTTGGACAGGCCGGCACGGCGACGGGGGGTCATCGCCCGATGAGGAGGTATTCGTCGGCCACGGCCCGTCCCACGGCCCGATGCGTACCGAAATGGTAGCGATGGGGGCGGACGAGGGTGGTGACGCTCGGCTTGTATCGCCGGAGCAGCCCTTCCAGGGTCGCGAGGTCGGGATAGCCGTTGGAGCCGTAGGAGAGGACGATGATGCTCTCGCGGAAGCGATGGAACAGGCGGTCGAACGCGTCGAGGGCCGTCCGCCGGCTGCCGAACGGCGTCGGACGCTTCTCGATCTTCTTGACGCGGGTCTCCTCGCGGATCCGGACGCCCCGCCAGTAGCAGGCGAGCCCTTCCAGGAAGTGATACCGCTTGATGTAGCAGTTGTCGTCCGAGCGGGGTACGTAGGGTGGGTCGAGGTAGACGAGGTCGAGCCCCGCGGGGTCCACCTCGAAGGCGTCGGCCCGGCGCGCCGAGCACGGCCGATCGCCGACGAACGGGACGGCGTTGAAGACGCGGACCTGCTCGCGGAAGTGCTCCTCCAGCGAGAGCCGGAGGTCGCGGCGGCCGTCGTCGTACCGCGAGAGGTCGCCGGAGACGGTGAAGACCCCGCGCGGCTGCTTCTTGAGGCACGACCGGATGAGCGCCGCCAGCGCCAGGGCGCGGGGCGTCTCGCCGTCGAGGTCGTCGATGTTGCCCCGGACGCGGTCCAGGAACCGCAGGTCGTCGGGCGTGTAGAAGACGCCCGCGAAGGTGCGCTCGATGAACCCGGGGCCGCCGGGACGCGGGGCGAGGAGCCGGTCGAGGGCGTCGTCGTCGGTCCGGCCGGAGTCGGCGAGGATCGCGCGGGCGAGGACGGCGGGGAATTCGAGGAAGTCGGACGCGGCGACCGACTTCCCCATCGCCTTCATCAGGTAGGCGACGCAGCCGCCGCCGACGAAGGGGTCGGCGGCGGTCTCGAACGGGAGGTCGCGGAGCGCCTCGTAGATCCAGGGGAGGAGCCGTCGCTTCGACCCCATGTAGCGCAGTTCGGGATAGCCGGCGGCGCGTTCGAGGGGGGATGTTTCCGGGGTCATGACGTCCTTCCCCCCTCGCGGGGGAAGGTGGCCCGAAGGGCCGGATGAGGGGGGCGACGAGCGAGACGGCCGTCGGGATCCCGAGCCGGTCGGGCGGGCCTTCGATATCCGACGGCACCCGTGCTCCGCGTCCCCCTCATCCGACCCCTGCGGGGTCTGCCTTCCCCCGCGAGGGGGGAAGGCTTCGATTGTTTCGGAGCGACGGGTTTTTACTTCTTGACCTTGCTGGGGTCGAGCTTGATCTCGCCGAGGTCGGAGTCGGCACCGGCCTTGACGGTCACGGGCACGCCCTTGGCGCGGCCCTCGTTGACGAAGCCGACCTTCTCCTGCCAGACGACGACGTTCTGGGTCCCGGCCGGGACGCCCTTGATCTCGAACGAGCCGTCCTTGCCGGTAACGGCGAAGAACGGGTGGTCGAAGACTGCGATGTTGGCGGTCATCCAGGGGTGAATGTCGCAGTTGACCTGGAACGGCAGCCGCTCGGGCTCCAGCTTGACCTCCAGGGTGCCGCCGGAGGCGAGCATCTGGTTCAGCGAGGCGCCGCCGAAGCTGTTGTAGCGGACGTTGTGGCCGACGGGGTCGCTGGACTTGATGGTCAGCGGCTGCTCCTTGTAGAGCGCCACCAGGTGGGGGACGAAGACGCAATCCTTCTGGTCGAGGACGACGGTCGGCGTGGCCTTGAGGAGGGCCTTGGCGGCGGCCGGGTTGGCGCCGGAGGGCTTGACCAGGTAGATCAGGGCGTCGGCGATCCCCTTGGATTCGGGGTCGACCTGGAGCTGCTCGGAGAGGATGGGGCCGTTGACGCCGCAGACCTCCAGGTCCTTGGTGGCCTTCCCCTTCTCGACGAGGACCTTCGGCTCGGGGGCGGCGCTGCCGCCCCACACGACGCGGCCCTTGATCGTGCCGAAGTCGTCGGCGGACGCGGGGGCGACGGCGAGGCCGGCCGTCGCGGCGGCGAGGGCGAGGGCGTTGACGAGACGCGCGGAGCGGGACATGACGATGTTCCTCCAGGGGGGGCTGGTGAGTGCTTCGGTCCGCGGGCGGGATGGTTCGGGCGAGAGCGACCGGGGGCGGGGATTCGCCGGGCGGTCGCCGTGACCCCACGATACCAGGGGGGCCGGCGCGTGTTGAGGCGTCACCGCCGGAAAGCGGCCGGCCGGCGCGGGGTCAGGGGGCCTTGGCGGCCTCGGGCTCGGGGGCCGTCTTGGGCGGGTCGCCGGCCTGGACGTCCGGGGCGACCTTGTCGGCGGGCGTCTCCGCGGGCTTCTCGGCCGGCGGGGGCGTCGCCGGGACGACCTCGGCGTCGCCGACTTCCGGCGAGCCGCCGCATCCGGCGAGGCCCAGGCCGAGCGCGGCGGCCAGGGCGAGGTTCGCGAGCTTGCGCATCGATGCGTCTCCAGGGTCCGAAGGGCTTGTCGACAGGTTCAGCGCCGCGGCCTGCGGGGCCGCCTCGGCCGACCGTTGCGGCGGTCGAAGGCGACGAGGAGCGCGGCGGCGGGGAGCATCAGGATCAGCTCGACGGCCAGCAGCCCGGGGCCGTGGCGGTCGAGCCACAGGGCGGCCTCGCGCGAGGCCCCGGCCGTCTCGGCCCGCGCCGGTTCCAGGACGGAGCCGCTGGCCAGGTAGGCGAGCGACGTGAGCAAGAACAGGCCGCCCAGGCCCAGGAGGGCCAGGTGGAACGGGTTCGCCAGCACGTCGCTCTTGCGGGCCATGGCCGTCGGCTCAGGCTCCGTCGAAGACCCACTGGGAGCCGGCGATCGCGTAGTCGACGACCTCGCCCGGCCGGAACCAGAGGGCGATCTCGCGCGCGGCGGACTCGGGCGAGTCGCTGCCGTGGATCAGGTTGTTCTGCTTGCTGATCGAGTAGTCGCCGCGGATCGTGCCCGGCGCGGCGGCCGTGCCGTTGGTGGCGCCCAGCATCGCGCGGACGACCGCCACGGCCTCGTTCCCCTCCAGCACCCCGACCACCACCGGGCCGCCGGTGATGAACGAGATCAGGCCCTCGAAGAACGGCTTGCCGACGTGCTCGGCGTAGTGCTTCTCGCCCAGGGAGCGGTCGACCTGGAGGAGCTTCAGCGCGGCGACGCGGAGGCCCTTGGACTCGAACCGGGCGAGGATCTCGCCCACCAGCCGGCGCTGGACGGCGTCCGGCTTGAAGATGATCAGGGTCTTTTGCGGCATGAGAAGAGGCTCGCGGCGCGGCGTGCGCCGTTCTACTGGGGGGATGAAAAGCGGGGTGATTCGATCGGGATCGAGGTCGGAACGTCCGCGGCTAGTTTATTCGCCGGCCGGGCGGTCGTGCAACGCCCCGTCCTCGACGGCGACCCAGCGCAGCTCCTGGAAGTCGTCGCGGCCGAGACGCCAGGCGCGGACGTCGGGCGGGTCGGCCAGGAGCGAGACGATGATGCGCGGGACGGCCCCGTAGTGGTTCTCGTCGAGGTCGGTGCGGCTGGGGACGGCCTCCCATCGGGGGTGGGAGTGGTAGATGGCCAGGATCTCGGCGCCGCGACTGCGGAGGTCGACGACGGCGTCGATCAGGTCGCGCGGGTGGGCGTCGTAGCGGGTCTCGGCCGACGCCGCGGCGTTGCGCAGCGGGTGGAACGAGGAGACGCGCGGGGGCGAGCCGCCGAGCAGGCCGCAGCACTCGCGAGGGGCCTCGCGCCGGCAGTGCGCCACCATGGCCTCGACGACGCCCGCGGGGATCTCCAGCGGGCCGTCGAAGCCCTCGGGGTCGAACGGGCGACGGGCCACGTCAGGCCTCGGGGAACAGCGGCGTGGAGAGGTAGCGCTCGCCGAGGTCGGGGAGGAGGGCGACGATCAGCTTGCCGGCGTACTCCGGCTTCTTCGCCAGAGAGGCCGCGGCGAAGGCGGCCGAGCCGCAGGAGATCCCGCAGAGGAGCCCCTCCTCGCGGGCGAGCCGCCGCGTCATCTCGAAGGCGTCCTCGTCGCGGACCGCGACGACCTCGTCGATGACGGAGAGGTCGAGGACGTCGGGGATGAACCCGGCGCCGATCCCCTGGATCTTGTGCTGGCCGGGCCGCAGCGGCTCGTTGCGGAGGCTCTGGGCGATGACCTGCGAGTTGGTCGGCTCCACGGCGACCACCTTCACCGACGGCTTCAGCTCCTTGAGCCGATGCCCGACCCCGGTGATCGTCCCCCCCGTCCCCACGGCGGAGACGAAGGCGTCGACCGCGCCGGCGGTGTCCCGCCAGATCTCCTCGGCGGTGGTGCGGCGGTGGATGTCCGGGTTGGCGGGGTTCTTGAACTGCTGGGGCATGAACGCCTTCGGCAGGCTCTTGATCAGCTCCTCCGCCTTGCGCACGGCCCCGGGCATCCCCTCGGACGCGGGCGTCAGGACGATCTCGGCGCCGAACGCCTTGATGAGCCGGCGTCGCTCCAGGCTCATGCTCTCCGGCATCGTGACGATGAGGCGGTAGCCCCTCGCGGCGCAGGTGAACGCCAGGGCGATGCCCGTGTTGCCGCTCGTCGGCTCGACGATCACCGTGTCGGCGTCGATCCGGCCGGCGGCCTCGGCCGCGTCGATCATGGCGACGCCGATCCGGTCCTTCACCGACCACAGCGGGTTGGCGCTCTCCAGCTTGGCGACGACGGTCGCCCCGGCACCGTCGACCACCCGCCGCAGCCGGACCAGGGGCGTGCCGCCGATCGTCTGCGTGACGTCGTCGAAGATCTTCCCGTACGACCAGACCTGCCCCTCGGCATTCATATCCCTGTCCCCTTGGCCCTGCCTCGCCCGCTCCGCTACCGCTGACAAGATCGGCCGCGAGCCTCCGTGCAATCCACAGAACCCCGACCATCGTTTTCCGATCAAGTATGTTGGCGGACCGCCCCCATTGCAAGGGCCTCCGCTGATCCCGCACAGCGGGAATGACTTGCGCCTCGCCCGCGGTGCTCCTCCGGTTTGACAGGAGGTGTCGGGGGTTTCGGTCGATGATAGGGGTCATGCCGGGCTCGTTCCCCGGGCGGTGATCCTGCGCGCGTCGGTGCGGGATCGGAGCCCGGCGAGCCGGTCGCGGGTGCGGGGGGCGGGCGATGCCGGGGCGATGGGGGGGAGTCCGATCGGCGACGGCACGGGCGATCGCCCTGGCGATCCTCGTCGCCTCCGGCCGCGCCCGCGCCCAGGATCCGCAGCCGCCGAAGGAGCCCGTCGCCGTCGACAAGCTGATGGAGCGGCTCGAAGCCCTGGAGAGGCGCGACGCCGAGAACGCCGCCCTGCGCGAGCAGGTCCGCGTCCTCCAGGACCGCCTGGAGAAGCTGGAGGGCTCACCGAAGCCGGAGGGCGGGGGCGGGGCGGGCAGCGAGAAGCCCGCGGGGGATCCTCCCGCCGCCGGCAGGGCCGCGGGGGCCGACTTCTCCCAGGTCGCCGGGGGGGCCGGCGAGGCCGAGGCGCGGCCGGGCTGGACCGAGGTCGGCAAGAACCTGGAGATGAAGACGACCTGGAACAACGGCATCCAGATGTCGACCCTCGACGACGCCTTCCGGTTCCACATCGGCGGCCGGGTCGACTTCGACAGCGCCTGGTTCCGCCAGGATCCGAACCTCTTGGTCGGCGACGCGAACGGCGACCGCCTCCGCGACGGCGGCGACTTTCGCCGCATGCGGCTCAGGGCCGACGGCCGATTCTGGGACAACATCGACTTCGTGTTCGAGGTCAACTTCGCCAACTTCCAGGACTTCTCGAACACCGGCCAGCAGGTCACCATCGGCAGCGTCGGCCTCACGGACGTCAACGTCACGTTCCGCGAGGTCCCCATCCTGGGCAACCTCAAGGTCGGCCACCTCCTGCCGCCGATCAGCCTCGAACACATGACGAGTTCGAACTTCGTCTACTACATGGAGCGTTCGCCCGCCTTCGACGCCTTCATCAACCGCTTCGACTACGCCAACGGCGCCAACGCCTTCGACTCGTTCTTCGACGACCGAGCCACGCTCTCGGCCGCGATCCTGCGGACCGGCAGCCGGACGGTCAACCCCTTCGGCGCCGGCGCCGGCGACGGCGAGTACGGCGCGGCGGCCCGCGCCACGTTCCTGCCGATCTACAAGGACGAGGGGCGTCGCCTGCTCCACCTGGGCGCGAGCCTCATGCACCGCGCGCTGGACGAGGACTCGACGTCGCCCAGCGACCGCTCGCTGGTCCGCTCGGGGGCCGGCCGCGAGATCCCCAACGTGATGGCCGTGGGCCGGTTCTACTCGCCTCGGGGCCAGTACTACATCAACCCCGAGGTCGCCGCGATCTTCGGCCGCTGGTCGTTCTCGGCCGAATACCTCTACACCGGGCTCCCCTCGACCTACGCCCGCCAGCTCAACCGCAACGTCTTCCTGGACCCTCGCGGCGCGGGCTTCTTCCAGGGCCTCTACGCGGAGATGGGCTACTTCCTGACCGAGGGGGACTCCCGGCGCTACAACCGGAAGCTGGGGACCTTCGACCGGACGGTCCCGATGGAGAACGCCTGGTTCATGAAGACCGGCCGGGGCCGGCCGACGGTCGGGCGGGGCGCGGTGCAGTTGCTGGCCCGCTACTCGTTCCTGGACCTGGTCTCGGGCAACCCCGTGCTCACCCCTCGGCCGGCGCGCGGGCCGGCGTGGAGAACGACATGACGCTCGGCCTGGTGTGGTATCTGAACCCCCAGTCGAACATCCAGCTCAACTACGTCCGGACCTACATCAACTCCGTGGTCCGCGGCGCCAGCGGCGATTTCGACGCCCTGGGCGTGCGGGTCCACTTCGACTTCTGACATCGGAGCCGACCCATGACCCGCGCCCCCCTCGTCGTCCTCGCCGGCCTGCTGGCGTGGGCGCGATCGGACGCCGCCCGCGCCCACGATCACCGCGACCCCGCGCCCGTCGGGTGCGAGTGCGCCGTCTGCATCCCCGTCCCCACGACGAAGAAGTCGACGACCTACGAGTACCAGACCAAGGACGTGACCCGGTGCTACGTCCGGCCGCGGTTCGACCTCTTCCGCCGGTTCCACCACGAGCCGCCGGCCGCGCCTGAGGTGGTCCCGACCCGCCGCCGCGTCCTCATGAAGCGCGAGGTCGTCAAGGGGGAGCCGACGGTGAAGTACGAGGCGAAGACCTTCGCGGTCCCCTGCCCCGCACACCAGCTGGAACGCTGTCGCACCTGCCACGGCGGCTGACCAACCTCACTCCTCGTCCAGCCCCAACTCCCGGAGCCTCGCGGCGAGGCGCTCGGCCCGCTCCACGGCCTGGGCCTTGTCGCGCTCGGCCTGGGCCTTGTCGCGCTCGGCCTGGAGTCGCTCGCGGACGGCGAGCGTGGCGCGGCGGCGTTCGCGGTCGGCGCGGCGGCGTTGGGCTTCGCGATCGGAGAAGAGGGCGACGTAGTTCTCGAACGGGCGGCCGTCGGGCGCGCGGATCGTCAGCCCTTCCTTGACCGGTTTGTTCTCGAAGGTGATCCCCAGCCGGGGGCTGGTCCAGCCGTCGGGTTTCGCAAGCCGCCGCAGTCGCCCGCGGTCGCGGACCCAGCCGCGGAAGAGGCCCGAGGGCGACATCGGGTCGTAGAGGTAGTATTCCTCCACGCCGTAGCGGTTGTAGAACAGGAGCTTGCGCCTCATCTCGCGCGGCGTGTTCCCCGGCGAGAGGACTTCGAAGACGACGTGCGGCGCGACCCCGCCTTCCACCCACGTCTTGTACGAGTGCCGGTCCCCCTTCGGCCGGCCGAAGGCGACCAGGGCGTCGGGGGCGCAGCGGATCGTGGGCTCCTTGTGGACGGGATACCAGAGGAGGTCGGCGGCGACGAAGACGTCGGGGTCGTCCTTGAAGAGGGCGTCGAGGCCCCCCTTGATGGTGGCGATCCAGCGCTCCTGCGTCGTATTGTCGGCCATCGGCATGCCGTCGCTGTCGGGGTACGTCGGGTCGTACTCGTCGAAGAACGTCCCCGGCGGGATCATGGGGACGTGCGGCGCGACGGGCCGGTGGGCGGTGCTCATGCCGAGATCTCCTGATTCAACCGTATACCCCATCTTTAGCACGGAATGCGACGGGCGTCCAGGCGCGCCGGCGGCGCCTCACACCGCCTTCGTCGGCGCGGCGTGCGGGTCGGGCTCGATCGGCGGGCGTTCGGCGAACCGGGCGAGGACCAGCACGGCGGCGGCCATCGCGAGGTACGCGGCGGCCCACGCGTAGGGGGTCTGGTAGGCTGCGGCCCCGGCGCGGCCGATGGCCTTCAGCTCGGCGATCACCGCGGCCGGCGGCATCACGGCCCCCGACGGCAGCGGCGAGTGGATCACGCCGAACCACGCGAGCCCCGCGCCCAGGGCCAGCACGCCGGCCGTCGCGCGGGCGCGGCCGTCGATCAGCGTCGCCAGGCCCGCGCCCCACAGGAGGCTGGTGACGATGAACCCGCCCGAGAGGGCCGTGACCGAGGCGATCCAGTGCTGGACGTTCGGCGGGAGCTGGTCGAACGGCCTGCCGACCTCCGGCAGCACCTGGCCGATGGCCAGCGTCGCCAGGTACGCCAGGGCCGGCACGCACGCGAAGGCCACGGCCGGGTAATGGCGGAGCGGCGTGGCGCCGAACGACTGGGCCGTGATCTCCAGGCCGATGAAGATCAGGATCGGGAAGACGACCGCCTTGGGCAGCAGGTAGAAGATCCAGTCGAAGCACCCCAGCACGCCGACGGCCCCGATGAACAGGGCCGTGGCCAGCGTGTAGCCGGCGCGGGCGCCCATCGCCTTGTAGGCGGGGTGGCCGATGTAGGGCGTCGACTGGATCACCCCGCCGAGTCCCCCGCCGACGAGCGTGGCGAAGCCCTCGGCCGCGACGATCCAGCCGGTGTGGTAGTCGTCGCCCACTGCTGCGGCGCTCTCGGTGCAGTCGACGCCGCCGATGATCGTCGCCAGCGCCAGCGGGATCGCCACCGGCAGGTAGCCGGCCGCCTCCCGCCAGTTCGCCTGGAACCAGGCCCACCAGCCGGCCATCGGGAACGGCAGCGAGAACCGCAGCCAGCCCTCCGGCCGCGCCCCCTCGGGCCCCGGGCCGATGTTCGCCAGGTACATCCCATAATAGAGGATGCAACCGACGCCCACCGCGACCAGCATCCCGGGGGCGCGATCGGGGAGCTTCCAGCGCGCGGAGAGGGTCGCCAGCACGACGATCAGCGACGCGAACCCCGCCACCGGCTGCGCGGCGACGTCCAGCAGCGGCAGGAAGCTGATGAGGACCAGCGCGATCGCCGTCAGCGACCCCAGCAGCCCGGCCCTGGGGACGACCCTTCGGATCCAGCCGCAGAACGGGGCGCAGGCCAGCTTGAACAGGCCGGAGGCCAGCAGCATCGCGATGCCGATGGACCAGGCGTGCTCGGCCGCCGCGGCCGGGTCCATCCCCCTCGCCTTCGCGGCGCCGAACGCCGGGCCGAGGACCAGGAAGACCGAGCCGAACGTGCTGGGGGTGTCCAGCCCCAGCGGCATCGCCGTGACGTCCGACCGCCCCTGCCGCCTCGCCAGCCGGAAGGCCATGACGGTGAAGATCAGGTCGCCCGCCAGGACGCCCACGGCCGTCCCGGGGATCATCCGGGTCAGCACGAAGTCGCGCGGGAAGCCGAACGCGACGACGAGCAGGCTCGTCATCAGGATCATGTCGCCGATGTTGTCGATCATCAGCCCGAAGAAGGCGTTCACGTCGCCCGGCCGGGCCCACTCGTAGCGGGGGCGACGACCTCGATCCGGCGGTGCGGGCGCGGCGGCGATGCTCACGGCGACGTCCCCTCGGCGATGATGTTCCGCAGGCGGGCCGGCGCGCCCGGACGAACCACGTCGCGGCGGCGGGGAGAGGGGCCGGGCTGACTCGAACGGCCGCGACAGTCTACCGCGCGGGGGGGGCGGCGTCTCGCCCCGCGCGGTCGTCGCTCGATCTCGGGGCTCAGAGTCTGTTCCAGGAGGTGCATTTGAACGTCCTTCCCCCCTGGCGGGGGAAGGTGGCCCGAAGGGCCGGATGAGGGGGAAGACGCGCCGGACGGCCGTCGGGATCCCGAGCCGGTCGGACGGGCCTTCGAATCCCGACGGGGCCGGTGCTTCGCGTCCCCCTCATCCGACCCCTTCGGGGTCTGCCTTCCCCCGCGAGGGGGGAAGGCGTCAAGGGGATCGCCCCGCGACCTCCTGGAACGGTTTCTCAGTCCCCCTGGCGCACCCACGCCTCGTCGAACGCGGCGTGCATCATGGTGCTCTGCTTGGCGGTGCCGTTCCCCAGGCCGAGGGAGTAGGTGTAGGTCGCGTGGATCTTGCCGTCGCGGGCCTGCATCATCGAGGGATAGTGGAACGACGAGCCGGGCTTGTCGAGTTCGAGGTGGCGCTTGACGGGCCAGGTCCGGCCCTCGTCGTCGGAGAGGGAGACGGCCAGGGAGTGGCGGCCGCGGGGGAGGTCGTTGTGGATCAGGGCCCAGGCGCCGCTCGCCAGGGCGATCGCCTCGATCCCCGCGCCGGGGTTATCGAGCGGGGTGTCGACGACGTCGGTCCAGGTCTTCCCCTCGTCGGGCGAGGTCGCCATGCGGACCTTGTTGTGGGGGCCGTTGTCGCGGAAGAACGCGACGAGCGTCCCGTCCTTGCGCGGCACCACGGTCGGCTGGATCGCGCCGAAGCCGGCCGTCGGCGCGCCGGCGGTCCAGGTCTTCCCGTGATCGTCGCTGATGGCCATCAGGGAGATGGAGAAGGTGTCGCAATAGAGAGGAAGGAGCCAGCGGCCGGAGGGGAGGACGATCCCCCGCGCCCGGGGCATCCAGCCGAGGCGCTGGTAGAGGAGGTCGGCCGAGCGGGCCGGGAAGGGCTCAAGCTCCTTGGCGTACTTCGCCTTCTCCTCGTCGGTGAGCTTGGCGGTGGAGTCGGCGACGGCCTTCTCGATCGACCCCGGGGCCGGGGTGATGTGGAGGACGTTCGAGGACTCCCAGCGGATCGGCCCCGGCGGCCCCTGCGAGGGGTCGGCGACGTTCCACTTGAGGAGGGCGCTCTCCCAGCGGTGGTCGAGGATCGTCGGCCAGAACATGTGGATGCGGCCGTCGGGCGCGGCCAGGAGCGCGGGGTTGCAGTCGGGGTAGCCGGGGGTGTCGGCCGTCTGGAAGCGGGGCGACCAGGCGTCGGCGCCCTTGGCCAGCCAGGCGGCCTGGATCACCACGTCGTCGGCCTTGCGCTCGCCGGTGCCGTTGTACCAGACGGCCAGGAGGTCGCCGTTGGGGGCCTCGGCGACGCAGGAGGCGTGGTTGTGCTTGGGCTCGGCCTCGAAGATGGGTCGCTTGACGACCCCCGGCGATTCCGCCGCGGCCGTCCCGGCCATGAGCCCCAGCAGCCCGATCCATCCCATGGCCTTCGTCGTTCGCGTCATCGTCGATGCGTCCCCGTTGCGGGTCCCGAGAGGAGAATGGCGACGGCCCGAGTCTAGGACGACGGCCGGCCCGGGGCAAGCCGCGAGGACGGCCGCGGGCCCGGCTCCGTTTCGGTCCGTACGCCGGCCGCGATCGGCGTTTATGTCGTCGTAAGTCCTTTTTGTGTAGGGGGTTTTCGGTGGTTTTCGGTTGGGTTCGATCGTCGAAGTCGATGTGGGAAAACCGCGATCGCCTCCGGCGGAGTCGTTCCCTCTCCCGGCGGGAGAGGGGACGTCGCTCGCGGCTTCGCCGCTCGGGTGGGCGCGAGGTGGTGCTGCGTTGCGGGTCGGTCTCGCGAGTTGTCAAAGAACGCCTCTCGCAAGCATGATCCGCGGGCGGCGGGCGGCGATTTCAGGATTTCGAAGGAATCTCGCCGGCCCGTCGCCAGTGGTCGACGACCTCGCCGCCGTGGCGCTTCGCCCAATCGTGGAGGGCTTCGAGGGCCGGCATGAGGGTGCGGCCGAGGTCGGTCAGGCGATACTCGACGCGCGGGGACCTCGGCGAACGCCCGGCGCGAGACCAGGCCGGAGCGCTCCAGCTCGCGGAGGCGCTTGGTCAGCTCCTTCTGGGTGATCGGGGGCGTCTCGCGCTGGAGGCGGCGGAAGCGGACGGGGGGGCCCGCGTGGTGGAGGGCGAACAGGACGTGGATGGTCCACTTGTGGGCCACCAGCTCCATCGCGAACGCGGCCGGGCATGCGGCCGGCGCGGCGGTGGACTCCTCGGGCGACGGCGTCGTCATGGGTCGGTATCCATTCGGTGCCTACTTGCCAACGGATACCGGGAGTCTAGGCTTAGGGGCGTCGCCCGTGTAGCCCCATCTACCGAGGAGCCCCTCGCATGGCCGCCAAGGTCCAGGTCGTCTTCTACAGCCTTTACACGCACGTCTACCAGCTCGCCGAGGCCGTGGTGGAGGGGGCGAAGGGGGCCGGCGCGGAGGTGACGCTGGCGCAGGTTCCGGAGATCCTGTCGCCGGAGATCCTGGAGAAGATGGGGGCGACGGAGGCGAAGAAGTCGTTCGCCCACGTCCCCACGGCCGACCCGCACGCCCTGGCGGACGCCGACGCGATCATCCTGGGCGTGCCGACGCGCTTCGGCGCCTCGGCGGCCTCGATGCAGGCGTTCCTGGACGCCACCGGCGGGCTGTGGGCGCAGGGGAAGCTGATCGGCAAGGTGGGGAGCG
This sequence comes from Planctomycetales bacterium 71-10, assembly GCA_001898385.1. Classification (GTDB taxonomy): domain Bacteria; phylum Planctomycetota; class Planctomycetia; order Isosphaerales; family Isosphaeraceae; genus Paludisphaera. The sequence goes on along the minus strand of MKTT01000129.1, from coordinate 51,084 downwards.
CCTTCACCAGCACGGCCAGCCAGCACGGCGGCCAGGAGACGACGCTCGTCCACCTGCACACGTTCTTCTACCACCAGGGGATGGTGGTGGCCGGCGTGCCGTACTCGGCCAAGGAGTTGACCTATCTCGACGAGGTCTCCGGCGGCTCCCCCTACGGCGCCTCCACCATCGCCGGCCCCCGCGGCGAGCGCACGCCGACCGCGAATGAGCTGGCCATCGCCCGCTTCCAGGGCCGCCACGTCGCCGAGATCGCCGCCAAGCTCGCGGCGAAGTGATCGCGCGCCGTCCTCATCGCGCCGCCGGCAGCTCGAACGCCTCATCGGACGTCGGCTTCCCGTTCAACTCCGCGGCGCGGACGAGGAGCGAGGGGCCGGGGCGGCGGCCAGGGGGGGCGTCGAGGGCGTTGCGGGCGGCGGCGACCTTCAGCTCGCGCGGGTCGCGCGAGCCCGGATCGCCCAGGACGATCCCCAGCAGCGGCCGGCGGTCGGGCTTCTTCTCGGATCGCTCGGCGGCCATCTTGCGCAGGAACGGCTCGGTCCAGCGGACCGTGTTGTCCTCGACGGTCGCCGACATGTACACGCGGCCCCTGTTGAACTTGATGTGCCTGGGGTCGTGCTGGACGCACAGGGCGAGCGATTCGCGGGAGTCTTCGAACGCGTTGCCACGGACGACAACGCCCATCGCCGGGGCGTGGGACCAGCCCCAGTGGACGGGCGACTCCGAGGCGCAGGCCGACGCGGCGATCCCCTGCGCGCCGCCGAAGAAGCGGTTGCGCTCGACCACCGTGCCGAAGTGGTTCCCCGGCAGGACCAGGCCGTAGCTCGTGGAACTGCCCCGGACGTCGACCGTGTTGCCGGCGAACCGCACGCCCGAGAAGCCGTCGACGATGGAGACGCGGTCGGTCCCCTTCGGGACGGGCGAATCGAGGAGGATCGTCTTCGAATCGAGCGGCAGGGCGACCCGGCGATACGTCCCGGCGGCCGGGCCGGTCAGCAGGGCGACGAACTTCCCGGCGCGGATCGGCTCGCCCTGGCGCTCGCCGATGTGGAGCGCCCGGCCGTCGGCCGAGGGGCTCGCGAGGCCCTCGTAGTCGACGCGGTACGACTCGGTGAGCATCACTTCGGGCGCGTTGACGCGGGGGACGCCGTCGTCGTCCATCTCGCCGACGCCCTCCACGACGTTGCCCTCGACCGTCACGTTCCGCCCGGAGTTGGTGGCGATGAAGAACCGCCAGAGCTTCCCCGAGGGCTCCGGCTTCGCTCGGTTCCCCTTCACGGTCAGGTCCACGACGTAGTGGCCGGCGATCGCGGCCGAGGACGTCGTCCCCGCCGGAGCGCCTCGGAACGTGTTGTCGCGGAACGTCCAGGGGCCGCTGAAGAACTCGATCGGCCCGCCCAGGATCTTGCAGCCCTCCACCCGCCCGCCGTCGGCGTTCGTGAACCGCATCGTCTTGAGCGCGTCGGCCCACTGGCCCGGCTCGGGGTTCGGGGGCGTCTCGACGTCGAGCTTCAGGAAGGCGAGGCCCCATTTCTTCTCGAACGGGTTCGGGTCGCGGTCGTCGCTGGTGCCGATCGCGGCCGGGCCGTAGCCGACCTCGCGGTCCCAGCGGATCGGACCTTCGAAGCGGATCGCGAACCCTTCGAGCGTCGTCCGGCCCTTGTGGACCTTGATCGCGGCCGTCCACGGCGCAGCGTCGGGGAGCTGCGAGAAGACGAGCGTGGCGCCCCGCGGCGCGGTCAGGGCGACGGGCTGGTTCAGCGTGAGCGTCCGGCTCAGCCGGTACGTCCCCGGGGCGAGCGCGACGGTCCCCCCGCGGTCGACGAGCGCCTGGAGGTCGTCGCCGGGCCTGGCCTCGGTGCGCGTCGAGGCCGGCGCGGGGAGGCGGAGGGCGGGGTCGCTCGCGCCGCCGGGGAAGCTCGCGACGGTCGAGCGGCCGTCGCGGCCGATGAGCCGCAGGGTGAACGTGGCGTCGCGCCCGTCGCGCGCGACGGGGAAGAAGAGGTCGATCGCGCCCGAGCCGTCGGGCCGGACGGCCATCGGGCTCGCGCCGTTCCACTCGGGCGTCGATTTCAGGGCGCCGGAGGCTTCGAACAGCCAGGCGCCGTAGGCGGTGTCGGCGAGCGTCGCGGCGACGACGTCGCGGGGGAGGCCGGCGCCGGAGAGGACGACGTGGGCGTCGCCCGGCCCGATCGGGTCGCGGCCGTCCTGGCCGAGCCATCGGGACTCGGCCTTCGCGAACGTCAGCGCCGGCTCTCGCGGCTCGGCGACCTTCTTCGCCGGGTCGAAGAGGCCGGCGGCGACGGCGGCGCGGTCGCCGGTGCCGTTGGCGTAGAGGATGCGGACCGCGAGGTCCTTGCCGGCGAGGTCGCGGGCCGGCTGGAAGAAAAGGTCCCCCTCGCCGGGCTTCGCGGGGTCGGGGCGGTACTCGCAGGCGGGGAACATCTCCGGATTGACATGGCTCTCCCACTTCAGGCCGTCGGGCCCGTCGATCCGGATGGCGCGGATGGGGACCTTGGCGGAGACGCCCGCGAGCCGCAGCCGGGCGTCGGCGACGCCGTCGGGGCCGACCTCGGGCCCCGGGCCGACGGCGTCGCGGCCGTCCTGCCCGGCCCACGCGGCCTTCATCGCCGCCGCCGCGGTGCGCAGGGAGGGGTCGACCTTGCGCCCCTGGATCGCGAACTTATGCTCGCGTCCGTCGTCGTAACGGATGGTCACGTCATACCGGCGCGGGGCCGATTCGGCTGAAGGTTCGATGTAGAGGTCGGCCCGCGGCGAGCCCTTCTCGCGGACGAGGGCGGCCTTCCACGCGAACGAGTCGGCGTTGTACTGCCACTGGTTGTGCTCGCCGCCGACGGCCAGCACGTCGACGAACGCCACCTCCCGGCGCGGGTCGAGCCCGGCGAGGGCGATGTGGACGTCCTGGACGTCGCTGGGCTCGACGCGGTTGTGCGGCCCGACGAAGTCCTTGCCGTCCTGGCCGATCCAGCGCGCCGAGGGCCCCCCCCGCCCCGCCTGGGCGATCGCCTCGCCGGATGCGAGTCCCGAAGCCAGCGCGATCCCGATCACCGCCGCGCGTCGCACGTCCATGGGTCGTCCTCCCTGCGAGATGGCCGTGCGGGGAGATTACCACAAACGGGACGGCGACGCGCGGCCGTTCGGGGTCGATCAGCCGGCGACGGCCTCGACGAGGCCGCAGGGCGAGCGCGTCTCGCGGGCCCGGACGTCGACGAAGCCGGCGGCCTCGATCATCGCCCGATACTCCGCCGCCGATCGCTCCCGGCCGCCGGTCATCGCCATCATGTTGAGGTCGCCGAGGCGGCCCGGGGACGGGGCGTCGCCATCGGGGAGGACGGCCTCGATCACCAGCAGCCGCGAGCCTTTCGCGGCGGCTTCGCGGCAGTTGCGCAGGATCGCCCCGGCGCGGCGGTCGTCCCAGTCGTGGAGGATCCACTTCAGCATGTAGAGGTCGCCGCCGCGCGGCACCGACTCGAAGAAGTCGCCCGGCACGACCTCGCAACGCTCCGAGACCCCGCGAGCCCGGAGCAGGTCCGCCGCGCCCTTCAGCCCGGCGGGGGTGTCGAGGAGGACGCCCGCGGCCTTGGGGGCCGCCTCCAGCGCGGCGGCGAGCAGCCCGCCGTTGCCGCCGCCGACGTCGACGATCCGCCCGAACGGCGAGAAGTCGAACGCCTCGCGCACCGCGGCCTCGACGGCGGCCGAGCCGGCGGTCATGGCGTCGTTGAAGTCGGCGGAGACGTCGGGATGCCTGGCGTAATACTCGAAGACCGGCATCCCGTAGACGCGGTCGAAGGCCGTCTCCCCCGTCCGGACGCTGTGCGGCAGTTCGGCCCAGGCCCGGCGATGGTCCTCCGACATGACGCCCAGGATCATCGACCGCATCGACCCCGGCGCGCCCTTGACCAGCGCGCGGCCGAACTCGGTCAGCCCATACCGGCCCCCCTCGGACGTCACCGCCTCCAGCGTCGCCAGCGCCCGGAGCAGCCGCGCGAGCGACGGCTCGTGCGCACCCATGGCCGCGGCCAGCTCGCCCGCCGTCCGGGGGCCGTCGGCCAGGTGGTCCGCGATCCCCAGCTTCACCGCGGCGAGCAAGGCCTGCGAGGACCAGAATCCGAACAGCACCCCGAACGCCCGATCCTGCACCGTCGGCCCATCCGTTCCCATCGTCGCTCCCTTGATAAGGTCGTCCCGGCGCGATCGCGACATGAAGGCCGCGCGACGGGTAGACGCAGGCGAAGCCGGCCCGGCGACGTCCGTGAGCGTTTTTTCATCCGTCCTTCCTGTGTTATGATGGACGATTGGACAGACGAAGGACCGAGGTCGAGGCGGGGACGCCATCATGCGACGCGAATCGACAGGCTCGCTGTTCGGGCGGGCGGACGAGCCGGGAGCGGACGGGGAACCGCACGAGGCCGGGCCCCCGGCCGACGCGCCGCTGGCCGAGAGGATGCGGCCCCGGAGCCTGGACGAGTACGTCGGCCAGGGGCACCTGCTGGGCGAGGGCAAGCTGATCCGCCGCCTGGTCGGCGGGAAGGCGGCGCTGCCGTCGCTGATCCTCTGGGGCCCGCCGGGGACCGGGAAGACGACCCTGGCTCGGCTGCTGGCGACGGCCGGCGGGGCGCGGTTCGTGCCGCTCTCGGCCGTTCTCTCCGGCGTCAAGGAGTTGCGCGAGGCCATCGCCGAGGCCCGCGAAGCCCGCCGCCGCGGACGCCGCACCACGCTGTTCGTCGACGAGATCCACCGCTTCAACAAGTCGCAGCAGGACGCCCTGCTCCCCGCGGTGGAGGATGGCACCGTCGTCCTGATCGGCGCGACGACCGAGAACCCGTCGTTCGAGGTCAACGCCGCGCTGCTCTCGCGGGCCCGCGTCCTGACCTTGCAGCCGCTGGCCCCCGCCGACGTTTTGGCCCTGCTCCGCCGCGCGCTGGCCGACGCCGACCGCGGCCTGGCCGACCTGAATCCGTCGGTCTCCGACGAGGAGCTGGACCGCCTCGCCCGCGGCGCGGCCGGCGACGCCCGCGTGGCCCTCACGGCCCTGGAGGCCGCCGTCCTGGCGACCGAGCCGGCCGCCGACGGCTCGCGCGCCGTCGACCGCGAGACGCTCGCCGAGGCCCTGGGCCGGGCCCGCTACGCCTACGACAAGGGGGGCGAGGAGCACTACAACCTCATCTCCGCGTACATCAAGAGCCTGCGCAACTCCGACGTCGACGCCTCCCTGTACTGGCTGGCCCGGCTGATCGAGGGGGGGGCCGACCCGGTGTTCATCGCGCGTCGGCAGTGCATCTTCGCGTCGGAGGACGTCGGCATGGCGGACCCCCGGGCGATGGTCCAGGCGGCCTCGGCGGCGCAGGTGGTCCAGATGATCGGGCTGCCGGAAGGGCTGTATCCCCTGTCCCAGGCCACGATCCTCCTGGCCCGGGCGCCCAAGTCGAACGCGATCAAGCGCGCCTACTTCGCCGCCGCGGCCGACGCCGCCGCCACCGCCCGCGAGCCCGTCCCGCTCCACCTCCGCAACGCCGTCACCTCGCTCATGAAATCCGAGGGCTACGGCGAGGGCTACCGCTACGTCCACGACGACCCGGAGGCCCGGGGGAAGATGGAATGCCTCCCCCCCTCGCTGCGCGGGCGGACTTATTACGAGCCCTGATTTCGGAGAGTCCTCACTCAACTCCACCAGGATCGAACCAGGACGGTGGCCCGGCCGGCCCGGCCGGGCGTCGAAAGGCGGGGGACGGGGACGGCCGTCGCTCGACCCGGATGGACGTCCGGCCGGGCCACCGTTTCCTTGAAAGACTTGCGTCGATTCGCGGGGAACTGAGCGAGGAGCGTCTGATTTCGATGCAGCCTGGTCTCCTTGCGAGTTGTCCTCCAGGACGTCACTCCTCCGTAAACTGATCAATCACCACGCTGGCCCCGCCCGGGAACTTGGCCGTAACCTTCAGCTTCCCGCCCACCGCCTCCACATACTTGCGAAGGGTCGAGAGATAGAGGTCCGTCCTCCGCTCGATCTTGGAAACCGCCGACTGCTGGACCCCCAGCTTTTGGGCGATCTCCTCTTGGGAGTGGCTCTGAGCCTCGCGAAGTTGCTGCAACGTTTTGTATTCGGCGATGATTCGTTCCCCTTCCGCCATCACTCGGGCCTGGCTCTCGGGGGACATCCTGGCCAAAACATCCTCGAATCGAACGGGCATGGTCAAATCCTCCCTAGATGTCGCCTGTATCGCTCGTCGGCGATGGGGATGAACCTGGCATACCACCTCTTGTCGCCCGCTTTGTCCCCGCCGACCAACAGAATGGCTTGCCGCTGGGGATCGAAAGCGAAGAGGATACGCCAGGGGTCCCCCTTCACCTGGACCCTCAACTCCTTCATGCTCGAGAAGGCCGACCCTTGGACCGTGTCGACGTGAGGACGGCCGAGGTTGGGGCCGATCGCTCTCACGCCACGAGTTTCCCTGTGATCGCTTCCTGGACCGCCAGGGCGAAGGTTTGAAACTCGGAGTCGAATTCGTCGTCGAATACAATCTCCACACACAGCTCAGTCCTTCTGGGGAATACTGTAGTCCTTCGGGGGACTGAGATCAAGCGAGTGATTCGCAGGAGCGGAGCCGACTTACCGCCGGGTCTAACGGCTCCCGACTGGGCTTGAGGGAGTGACGATCCGCGGTGCTTGTTGGGCTGAGTCCGAAAAGTCCTGGGCGTAACGCCCGGGCTCGTGTGGTCGTCCCGCGGGCCGGCGCTGGTCTTCCTCAAGAACTTGGGGGAACCGACCCCTGCGATCAGGTCCCATGGACTCTTTCCCATCCCGGCGGGCGGCCCGGCCGGATTTTCCGATGGACTCGGCGGAATCGGCCGATTTATCCTGGACCGCCGACGCCCACGTCGAGCGGCGCAGGCCCGCATCCCATCCGCCAACTCGAGGACGAGAGCCCGATGAGCGACCGTTATCCCTGCGGCACCTTGAAGCGGCGCGGGTTCCTCGGGGCGGCGGCCGTGGCGGCGGCTTCGCCGTGGCTGGCCGGCAAGCCGACGAGGGCGGACGGGCCCGCGGCGGTCGCCGGCGCGACGGCCCACGGGCCGAAGGTCGAGACGAGCAAGTTCGACCTCCCCGGTCTCTACCCCGGCCGCGTCGTCGAGGTCCAGAACAGGTCCATGATCCAGGGGGGCCGGAAGGACCGGGCCGCGATCAAGGCCAGCCTGGACCGGGGCCTCGCCTCGCTCACCGGGGCCGACGACGCCGTCGAGGCGTGGAAGACCTTCTTCGAGCCGGGCGACGTCGTCGGCATCAAGGTCGTCCCCAACGGCTACCCTCACGCCTACTCCTCGCACGAGCTGGTGCTGGAGACCATCGAGGGCCTGAAGGCGGCCGGCGTGAAGGCGACGGACATCTTCGTCTACGAGCGGTTCCGCTCCGAGATGAACACGGCCCGCTATCACGAAATCCTCCCGGAAGGCGTCCGCTGGGGCGGGCTGACCGCCGCCGGCGCGCCGCAGACCCAGATGGAGTTCGAGGGCTTCAAGGACGATCCCATCGCCGGCTACGACCGCGACGCCTACATCCAGATGGACCTCATCCACTACGGCGAGGACCCGAAGGACGACCGCCAGTATCGATCCCATCTGGGCAAACTGCTGACGAAGGTCGTCAACAAGGTGGTGGCGATCCCCTGCCTGAAGGACCATCGCTCGGCCGGCGTGACCGGGGCGCTGAAGAACATCAGCCACGGGTCGGTGAACAACGTGGCGCGGTCGCACGCCAACCACTTCACCAACGTCTGCAACCAGTTCATCCCGCAGGTGGTCAGCCACCCGATGCTGAGGTCGAAGTTCGTCCTCCAGATCATGGACGGCGTGCGCGGGATCTACCACGGCGGGCCGATGTCCCAGCAGGAAGGCCGCTGGTCGTGGGACAACAACGCCCTGCTCCTGGCCACCGACCCCGTCGCGCTCGACCGGATCGAGTGGCAGTTGATCGACGCCAAGCGGAAGCTGGAGGGGCTGCCCCCCGTCGCCGCCTCGGGCAAGACGGCGATCGACCCGACGGGCATCGAGGGGTTCGACGTCCGCCAGCCGCAGCACATCGCCCTGGCCGCGACGCTCGGCCTGGGGGCCTACCTGCTGGAAGGTCAGGGGAAGGGCCCGTTCATCAAGCACGACGTCATCACGGTCTGATCGCCGTCCCTCGCCTCAGCCGCGCCGGCAGGACCGCCAGCGCGGCGAGGCCCCCGGCCAGGGCCAGGAACAGCGGCGACCAGCCCGCGGCCGGCGCGACCATGCCGGGGATGAAGACGGCCGTGGTCCCGGCCGTCTTGACCGCCTTGTAGAAGACCTGCACCGGCCGTAGCGTGCCGTCGGGGATGCGGCGGTCGCTCTGGTAGGCCAGCGAGTAGCCCGCGCCGATGCGCTCGGCGATGGCCTCGTAGACCTTCCGCAGCTCCTCGGACCGTCGCGCCGGGTAATACTCGGCGCGGGTGGCCTTGGCCATCGCCTTCAATTCGCGGGCGGCGATCTCCTGCTCATTGCCGAAGCCTAACGTGTAGATGGGCAGGCCGAGTTCGCGGGCCTTCGCGGCGACGTCCTCCAGGGCGACCTGGCTGTGGGTGTCCTGGCCGTCGGTCAGCGCGATGATGGCGCGGCGGCCCCTCTGCTCCTGGAGCAGGTCGACGGCCTCGGCCACGGCGTCGTAGAAGCGCGTCGCGCCGTCGGCGAACATCTCGTCGACGGCCGCGCGGACCTTCCTGCGATCCGTGGTGAACGGGCATGCGACCTCGACCTGCCCGCTGAACGCGATCACGGCGACCTTCGAGCCCTGCGGCATCTTCTCCACGAACCGCGCCACGGCCCCTTTGAGCGAGGGCATCCGGCCTTCCTCGTTCATGCTGCCGCTGCGGTCGACGACGAGGACGATGGTCGTCGGCACCTCCTCCGTGGAGACGGGCGCCTGGAACTCCAGGATCGGCCGCTCCGCGCCCTCCTCGGTCACGCGGAACTCGTCCCGCTTCGCGTCGCGGACGAACGTCCCGTCCTTGCGCCTCAGCTCGAACTGCACGCCGATCCGCGGGAAGTCGTCCTGGCTCGCGCCGGTGACGACGACGGAAAGGTCGTCGGGCTCGCCCGGCGCCTCCTGGGCGCGGGCGGATTGGGCGAGGAGGATCGCCAGCGCGAGGAGGGGGAGGCGAAGAAATGCGAATCGGATGGTGTGGTAGCACGGCCCGGAGGGCTGGGTGAGGGTCGCCGGATCTCGGGACGGCCGGGGCGATCGAACCCTTCTCCCCCTGAGGGAGAAGGTGACCCGCAGGGCCGGATGAGGGGTGGCGCGACCGGGGGCCGTCGGACATCGCAAGCCCTCGCCTCGATGGGGTAGCGAAGGCGGTCGACCCCCCATCCGGCCTTCGGCCACCTTCTCCCTCAAGGGGAGAAGGCCGCTTGGCGTCGGTCTGTGCGGGGATCTTGCGCCCGGCATGCCCTCGGCGCTCCGGCGACCCTCACCCGGCGGGAGAGGGGACGTTGGGAAAACCGATCGGTCCCTCACCCCTCACCCCCCTTCCCCGCCGGCGGGGACGCGACGAGCGACGCCAGCGCCAGGCCGAAGCCCAGGGCCAGCGCCGAGACCGTAGGCGACCCGAACACGCCCTCGACGCTCCGGATCGTCGCGAAGACGACGGCCGCGGCCAGGACGGCGGCGACGGCGCCGGCGAACGCGGAGGCGAAGGCGTCGCGGAACCCTCCGCGGGCGCCGGCCGCCCAGCCGATCACCGCCCCGGCGAGCGTCGGCAGGGCCGCGGCCCCGGCGAGCTTCAACTCGCCCCCGCTCGACAGGTACGGCAGGCTCGCCCCCAACCCGACCAGCCCGCGGAGGGCCAGGGCGGCGGCCGGGAACATCCAGAGGCGTCGCCAGGCCGAGACGCCGGACAGGCCCGAGCCGACGGGACCGGCCGGCGACCATCCCGGGCCCGTAGGCGTCGGCCCGTCGGGGATCGCGTCGACCCGAGGGCGTTCGACCCGGATCTCGATCCGCTTCGAGACGCCGCCGGCGCTCACGACCACCGCGCCGAGGTCGACTCCCGCGGCCCCTTCGGGCGGCTCGATCTCCGCGACGTATTCGGCCTCGTCGATGATCGGGCCGCCCGGAGCGGTCGCGAGGCGGATCGACCCGTCGAAGCCGGCGGCCGTCTCCACGGCGATGGTCGGCCGGAGCAGGCGGTAGCCCACGTTCGCCACGCGGAACGACCGCCGCGATACGCCCCCCGCCGCGTTGGCGGGGACCGACAGGATCTCGGGGACGACGTCCAGCTCGGGGCCGCTCGGCTTCGAGGTCGGCAGGCGGCCGAGCCAGTCGTCGAGCACGTCGTCGGGAGACCAGCCGGGCTCGCGACGGGGGAGCAGGTCGGCCCGGCCGTGTCGCCGCAGGTGCTCGCCGATCCGCCCCGCGGCCAACTCGTCGCGGACCGTCGCCCAGCGCTGGGCCGAGAGCGTCAGGAAGTCGTCCCACGACCGGCACGTCGCGCCGTCGGCGAAGGCGTAAGGCGCGGCGAGCGGGCCCGGCCTCGCGGCGGGCGGCGGCGTCGGGGCCTGCGTCGCACGGCCGTTCGGCGGCGCGGGGGGCTCCTCCGCGGGGCGTTCGATCGCCTCGCCGCGCACGGCGAGCTGGACGGCGCCCACCTGGATCACGTCGCCGGGGACGAGGGCACGCTCTTGATTGGTGAACAATCGTTGGCGGTTGACGAACGTGCCGCCGGGGCTGTCGAGGTCCCGGATCGTGAGGCGGTCGCCGGCCAGCGTGAGGGCGGCCTGCTTCGGGGCCATCCGGCGCGGGGAGTCCCCTTCCTGATCGGCCAGGCTGAGGTGCGACGCCGCCCAGGGGCCGTTGCCGATCGTGGTCTCGCCGCGTTCGAGCGAGTACCGCCGGCCGGGCTCGCGGCCCCTGGCGATTTCGAGGATCCAGCGCGTCTTGGTCGCGGTCACGGGCATGGTTCGCTACCGCCGTCGGAAGATCATGGGGGTCTTGCCCAGCTCGATCCGGTCGCCGTCGGCCAGCCGGGTCTCGCCGGGCGCGGCCCGGCCGTTGACGCGGGTCGCGCCGGAGCGCGAGAGGTCGCGCAGGACGTAGGCGTCGCCGCGGCGGACGATCTCGGCGTGCGACCGCTCGACGGCCGAGTCGCCGAAGATCCCGACGTCCGCGCGCTCGTCCAGGCCGAGACGGCAGGCGGGACGGGCGAGGAGGTAGATCCGGCCCTCCTGCCGCCCCCCGGCAACCTGGACCCACGCCCGCCGCAACGCCTGCTCCACCAGCGCCAGGAACAGCCCGAGCCCCGCGCCCAGGATCACGATCCCGAGCGACTGGCCCAGGCCGATGCGGTTCCCCAGGGCGACGCGCAGGGCCTCGAAGCAGAGGCCGCCGACGAACCCGCCGAGGCCGCCGCCGATCAGCCCGTAGGCCAACCGTTGCAGCGAGCGGTCGGCGATCCCCTGCCCCAGCCCGATCCCCAGGCCGAGCACGGCCCACGACGCGGCGCGGCCGATCAGGCCCCCCTGGAAGTAGCCGATGACCAGCTCGCCGAGGACCAGGCCGGCCGCGCCGCCGATCGCCGAGGCGGGCGCGGCGCGGGCCGTCGCCAGCGCCGCCCGCCGCCACGAGCCGTCGCGGAGCGGCCCCCAGGCGTTGAGGAACGAGCCGATCGCCCCGCCGATGATCGCGCCGGCCCAGGCGTCGCGGACGTAGACGGACCTCGCGTCGACGGTCTCGACGTACAGGTAGAGCCCGAACAACGCCCCGAGCGCCCCGGCGATCGCCAGGTCGTAGGCCTGGCGGACGCTCGCGCCGAGGCGGCCCGGCCGGGCGGTCGCTTGGGGGGGCGTCGCGGCGACGCTCATCGGTCCAGGATCCGCATGGAACGGCCCCCCTCGGAGATGACGCGGGCGATGTGGCCGAAGGCCCGCACCAGCTCGCCGCCGTGGACGAAGATGGACGCGGCCTCGCCGCTGGCGAGGCGCGCCAGGTATTCGGAGTCGGCGGCGCCCATGCCGATCGCGACGACCTCGATCCCCTGCGCCTGCGCCGCCTGGGCCTGCTCGACGGCGGCCTCGGCGGCGTCGGGGAAGCCGTCGGTCAGCAGCACGACGTAGCGCCGGGCGTCGTCGGCGACGAGCGACCCGCGGGCCATCTCCAGGGCGTCGGCCAGGTTCGTGCTCCCCTCGGCCTCCAGGCGGTGGATCGCCGCGGAGAGGCGGCGGACGTTGCTGGTGAGGCCGCATTGCAGGGCGACGTCGGTGGCGAAGGAGATCAGGCCGACCTCCATCCGCGTGAAGTCGCAGCGGCCGAGGAACTCGCGGGCGGCGTCCCGCGCCTCGGCCATCGGCTCGCCCATCATGCTCGACGACCCGTCGATCAGGAGCATGACGCGGGTCCGGCCGGGGGCGGAATCCTCCGCGGCGCGGGGGGGGCCGGCGAGCCACGACAGGTCGTCGGGGACGGGCTCGACGGTCATCGCCAGGCGATGGCCGCTGTCGCGCTGGGTGGCGCGGACCTGGACCACGCCGTCGGCGTCGTAGGAGAGGCCGACGTCCACGGCGACCTCGGCGTCGGTCGCGGCGATGCCGTCGAAGGCGTACTTCCCCAGGACCGTGCAGTCGAGCGGCGAGGCGCTCTCGCCCTGGGTCAGGTAGACTTCCAGTCGCGTGTTCGCGCCTCCATGCGTCGCATGCATGTAGGTGCGGACGCCGTCGGCCGGGATGGGGACGTTGCGGCGGATCACGACGTCGTTGACGTAGGACCGGCCGTCGGCCGCCACGGCGACGACGCCCAGGCTGTGGGACATGACGTCCACGACCTTGCGCGGCGGCGGGGCCGAGCCGAGGGTGAACGTCGGCCGGGCGTCGCCGATCGACTCGCCGGCCTCCGTGGCCGCCTGGATCGCCGCGCCAAGCGCGACGACCTCGTCGACGTTCACGCCCGTCCGCGGCGGCTTGCCGGCCATCTTCGCGACGTAGGAGCGGACCATCGGCATGCGGGTCGAGCCGCCGACGAGCAGGACGCCGTCGAGGCGGCGCCAGTCGAGCCCGGCCTCGGCGAGCGCCTCCTCGGTGAGCCGCCGGGTGCGGTCCATCAGCGGCGCGGTCATGGCCTCGAACTCGTCGCGGCCGATCTCGAACGTCTTCCGCTCCGCGCCGAGTTGGAGCGTCACGCGGGCGGACGTCCGTTCCGAGAGCGTCCACTTGGCCTGCTCGGAGCGGACGAGCACTTCATTGAGGGCGACGGGGTCGTCGAGCGGGTCGAAGCCGGTCTCCTCGGCGAACTTCTCGGCGAGGAAGGTGGCGATGCGGTCGTCCCAGTTCTTGCCGCCGAGGTCGTGGTCGCCGGCCGTGGCGAGGACGGCGACGTCGCCGGGCGTGATCCGGGCGACGGTGACGTCGAACGTGCCGCCGCCGAGGTCGTAGACGAGGACGGTCTCCTCGACGTCGGCCGCCCGGTTCAGCCCGTAGGCGAGGGCGGCGGCGGTCGGCTCGTTGATGATCCGCATCACGCGGAGCCCGGCGGCCTCGCCCGCGGCGATGGTCGCCTTGCGCTGGGCGTCGCCGAAGTAGGCCGGCACGGTGATGACCGCGCGGTCGACCACCTCCCGCATCGCGGCCTCGGCGTCCTCCTTCAGCCGCTTGAGGACGAGGGCCGAGAGGTCGGCGGCGGAGTACGTCTTCCCCCGGAACTCCAACTGATAGAGCGGGCTCCCCATGTGGGGCTTGAAGAAGCTGGCAATCTCGGCGTCGCCCAGGCGGGCCCACTCCTTGGCCTCCTCGCCGATCGCGGGCGGGTCGGAGCCGAAGTAGATCACCGAGGGCGTGACGTTCGCCCCGTCGCGATTCGGCACGACCTCCGGCCGCCCGTACGCGTTCCGCCGAGCCACCACGGAGTTCGTCGTCCCCAGGTCGATCCCCACGAACGCGGCCATCGGATCAGCCCTCCTCGGGGGCGGGGATCGACTTCAAGAGCCAGTCGCGGAACTCGCGCGTCAAGGCGGTGTCGTCGCCCAGGTTGTATCGCATGAGAAATCGCGCCATCTCCGCGATGGGGGCCGACGGCAGGGCGACGCTGGCCGGGGCCGGGCGATAGGCGTCGCCTTCCCGCCGGAGGACTTCCAGCGTCTCGCCGTCGAATCGCCAGACCTCCGGGATCTTCAGGGCTGCGTAGATGCCGAGCCGGATGGCCGAGTCGCTGGTCACGTCGATCTCGACGGCGAGGTCCGGGGGCGGGTCGACGTCCAGGTCGACGCGGGACCAGTCGGCGACCCCGGCGGCGTTCGCGAGGTAGTAGCACTGGTCCGGTTCGAGCCCTCGCCGGGCCTCCTCGCTGCGGAACGTCGTCGAACCGACCGCCACGATCCGGATCCCCCACTCCAGCGTCATGACGTCGATCATCCGGCCGACGAGCATCTTGTAGCGTTCGTGGATCGAGAGCGGCGTCATGAGTTCGAGCGTCCCGCGGTCGTACGTCAGGCGCAGGGGGCGGTCCTTGAAGAGTTCGAGAAGTGCATCGTAGTGTGCCCACGGAACATCGTGGAGGACGAGCCGGCGGCCCTCGGTCTTCACGGCCTCGGCGACGGACATGGCGGCTCCTCCGGGGCTCAAAAGGACTGTTTCGCGGCGTCCGAGGGGGCTCTGACGGTCTCGAAGAACTTCCACATCACGTCGGGGACGGCCGGGGACGCGGCATAAATCCGATAATAGATCGACAGCCACCGATCATCGCGGCGGGCGATCAGCGTCGTTCTCAGGCAGCCGTGACGTGCGATCCTGTTGGCCTCGCGGCGATCGCTACCGAGAGAGAACGATGGCCTTGGCGCTTCATACTCGGACACGAGCTGGGCGGGGCGGCCCTGGAAGGACACCTCAACCCCCTCAGATTCCGTTGTGGGCTCCGCCTTAGACCATTCCACTTTGAGAAGGGGGGAGCCCGCCAGAGGAGGGATGAAGAACAAGAAGGAGCCCCCGGAACCATCCGCCTTGTCTTCCAGGATGACCTCCCAGCTCGGCGGACGGACCATCGACCATCCGCTCGGCAGGTAGATGCGATACGCCTCCTCCGGGGGCGACGGCGGAATCTCCGGCGTCGGCTGGCGGCGAGGATCAAGGTAGCTCGGCAAGAGTAAGCCGGTCACGAGGCCCACGGCCGATACAACCAGCAACACCCTTCCGAACGTGAAACGCGATCGTCGAGCCTGATCCATGACCCGCCCCCCTCGTGCTTCACGACACCGTCATCAGCCGCAGGGCGGTGGAGCGCTCCTCGACGGCCTCGGAGTCGGAGACGGCCTCGGTCTGGAACTCGACGTCGATGGCGCCGCCGGCGGTGAGGTCCAGGGCGGTGACGTTGAGGCGGCCGTCGCGGGTGATGGCGAACTTCACGCGGATCGGGCTGCGGGCGGGGAGGCGCTCGGGGAGGTTCAGCGTCGCCACGCCCACCTCCTGGCAGTCGGACGGCTCGGGGCTGTCGCGCTCGCCGGACATGACCCGGATGTCGACGGCCTGCTGGTCCTCCGCGTCGGTGCCGAAGTCGGTCGAGCGTTCGAAGGGGACCTCGGTGTTGCGCGGGAGGAGGTAGACGACCACCTCCTTGCGGTCGCCGTCGATCGCCACCACGCCCAGGCTCTTGGAGAGGACGTTGACGATCTTCGTCCCCACCAGCTCGCGCACCGGGCCCGTCAGCGTGAAGCCGAGCTGCCGCTCCAGGCGGTCGAGCGCCTCGGCGACCTCGGCCTCGGGGACCTCGGCCAGGTCGATCGGGCCGTCGTCGCCGGCGATGGTCGCCGAGCCCTCCTCGGACGCCGCCAGGATCTCCTGGACGCCCTGCTGGAGCGACTCCTTCAGGCCGTAGAGCGCCGCGCCCTTGGCGACGGCCTCGTCGGGGTCGTAGCTCTCGGGCTCGACGTTGAACTCGGACAGGATCCGGTCGCGGATCTGGGGCATGCGGGTGGCGCCGCCGACGAGGATGATCTTGTCGAACGACTGATAGCCCTTCGCGCGGGCGTCGTCGAGCATCTCGCGGGTCAGCTCGACGGTGCGGTCGAGGAGGTGGCGGGTGATCTCCTCGAACTTGGCCCGGTCCAGCTCGACGCGGGCCTGCTTGCCGGCGTGGGTCACGCGGAACGGGGCCTTCTCGCGCTGGGTGAGCGTCTTCTTGCCGCGCTCGGCCTGGAGGGCCAGGTCGTTGAGGACCTCGGGGTCGTCGAGCGGGTCGGACTCCTCGCCGGTCTGCTCGCGGAACTGCTCGGCGAGGTACATCACGACCGCCTCGTCCCAGAGCGCGCCGCCGAGGCGGTGGTCGCCGCCGGTGCAGACGACGCGGATGAGCCGGTCCTTGATCTCGATCATCGTGACGTCGAAGGTGCCGCCGCCGAGGTCGTAGACCAAAACCGTCTGGTCGGACCCCTGCTCCAGCCCGTAGGCGACCGCGGCGGCGGTGGGCTCGTTGAGGATCGCGCGGACGTTCAGGCCGGCCAGGCGGCCGGCGTTGGCGGTGGCCTCGCGCTCGGGCGTGCCGAAGTAGGCCGGGCAGGTGATGACGACGTCCGTGATCGTCTCGCCCAGCGCGACCTCGGCGTCGCCGACGACCTTGCGGAGGATGAACGAGGAGACGTCCTCGGCGTTGTAGGTCCGGCCCTCGTGCTCGAAGACGAAGTTCGGGTCGCCCATGTGCTGCTTGACCCGCGAGACGACCCGGTGGGGCTCCACCCTGGCGGATTCCTTGGCCGTGTCGCCCACGATGACCGCGTCGCCGTCGAACAGGACGACGGAGGGGGTGATCCGCTCGCTCTCCTGGTTCGGCACCACCACCGCCTTGCCGTGCTCGTCGACGTAGGAGATCACGGAGTACGTCGTCCCCAGGTCGATCCCGAAGACGCGCTTCAAAACCTCGGGCTGAGACATGGCAGGCTCTCGCGTAGGTGTCCGGTCCGGCGGCGGAAGGGGATCGACGCTCGCGGTCGCTCGGGCGGCGCGGCGGCCTCCCCGCGGGTCTTCGCCGCCCGCTCGCGAATCTTCGCGCGACGCCTCCATTATTCGGATCGCGCGGGCCCGTTGGAAGCGAGCGGCTCCGCCGAATCTCTCGCGGGTCGATCTTCCGCGATCGGCGCGACCCCGCCCTCCCGGCCGGCCGCGCCTTTGGGTTTTGGCGGGCCGGTGAAGGCCACTGCCGAGGACGTCCGGGGCTTCACGGCCCCAACGCAAACCGCCCCGCTCCCTGAAGAGGAGGCGGGGCGGTTGGAGGAGCTTCTCTCGGGCCTGGGGGCCAATCAGTTCAAGGCGGAGAGGGAGGCTATTTGAGAGGGGCAAGGTCCCCAGGCTGCTGAAGGTCGTTACGCGGAAGCCTTCCGGCGCTTCAGGCCGTAGCCCAAGAGGCCGAGGAAACCACAGCCCATCAGGGCCACGCTCCCCGGCTCGGGGACGGCCGACGGCGCATCGCCGACGTAAAGCCGGAAAACGCCGTCTTCGAAGCCCGTTGTGAGCGGATAGATCGACCCGAGGCCCGAGAACTCGATCGCCGAGAACGCACCCGTGCTGAGTCCGGCGACGTTGATGAGATCGAAGGCGTCTCCGAGCGAGGGGATGAACCCGTCGATGAAGCTGATGTGCAACTGGCCGTCGAAGGTCGCGTCGCCCGTCACGGCCAATTGGTCGTAGAGAGACCCGCCGAGGAGTCCGCCGATTTCGATGTCGAGGACGCTGTTCGACCCCAGGCGCAAGTCCCCATCGATCGTGAGTAGACCGGGCGAATGGCCGGGGCTCAGGCTCCCGCCGTTCAGAACGACGTCGCCGATGATCGTTCCGTCGCCAGCCAACGTCCCCCCGGAGCCGACCAGGATTGTGCCCCGGGTCACGTCGCCGATTTGCCCCTCGCCGATGAGGATACGGCCGTTGTCGCTCACGTCGACCGTTCCATCTCGCCAGGTCGTCAGGCTCGAACCGATGGAGACGGCCCCGCCGTCGCGGACCGTCAAGAGGCCGGTTCCGCCGACGCCCGTGTCGGCGTGGCCGCCGACGAACATCGTATCGGTCACATCCCATCGCGAGCCGTCGCCCTGGACCGTCGCCTCGCCGGTCGATCCGGCGAGGCGGGCCACTCGACCGTATCCACTCTCGGCGATCCCGCCGTCCTCGACCACCAGCGTTCCGTCGCCCGCGAGCCCCACATTCAGCGCGTTGGTGGTCAGGCGGCCGCCGGTCTGAACGATCACGCTCCCTTCGCTGCCGCTTTGGGTGCCAATGCCGACGCCGTCGTTTCCGCGAACGCTGGCCTCCACGATCCCGCCGTCCTTGACCACCAGCGAGCCGTTGCCTCCGAGTCCCACGTATACCCCGTAGTCGGGGACCGTCAATCGGCCGCCGGCCTGCACGATCACGCTTCCTTTGCTGCCGCGGTCATAGCCGATAAAGGCGTGAAAATCGCTGCCCACGGTTCCGCCGTCCTTGACGATCAATGTTCCGTCGCCGTTGTTGAGAGATCCGATAAACGGCACGGCTTCCAGACGGCCTCCGGCCTGAACGGTCAGGCCGCCCTTGCCGGAAGTGCCGACGAAGACGGAAGAGCTCTTCACGGTTCCGCCTTGCACGGTCAGGTTCGCTGAATCTTGGGGATGATCGTCGACCGGTCCAATGTCGATCCAATCAACGACATTGAGGCTGCCTCGCGCCGGGTCGCTCGCGAGTTGAAATGTAAAGTCCCCCTTGCGAATCTCCAGCCGATTGACCGTGGCGACGCCCCCTGGAAAGGGAATCGGGCTGGGTATGTAGGGGGGCTCGGTGGAAACCGTGGAATCTCCGAAGTGGACGATTTGAGGGATGCCGTTTTCCTGGGGGTCGAACCCGGTGTCGAAGATGGCGGTGTCGCTCACTGTTGGGACGACGAAGTTGAACCACTGGTCGTCGTGAAACCAGGAGGCTTCATTACGCCATCCGCCAGCCGAGCCGCCAGGCGGGCCGTATTGATAGCCGACGAAGTAGATGTCTTCCGCTGAGGCGGATCGCGGCACCGCGACGGTCAGGATCCCAAGGCCGACCGTTGCGAGGAAGACGCCATTGAAAGCGGAAAAGGGTCGCGGCTTTGATTGCATGGGTGGTTCCTTGGGTGTCGCGGTGGGTTGTGGAGCCGGAGTCGCGGGGCCGGCGGCAACCTTGTTGTTGATGCGTCTGGAGTTGCGTCGAGTGGCTTGAAAAACGGTAGCGGACCTACTGCGGTGACTTCGTGGCGGCGCTGGACCGGTTCCCGGACTCGACGGCACCGATGTCGCCGCCGCGGGCGGAGATGAAGGCCGGGGCGAGCAGGCCGGCGGCGAGGGCGAGGGATGTCGTTCGGCGCGAGGTCATGCGAATCTCCCGGTGGTGAGGGGGAGGTTTGGCCAGCCTTCGGCGTTCGCCAACTCCGGGACGTCTGGTCGAAAGTGCAGGCAAGAATTCCATCGGCCGCGTCGGTGAACGGTCCCTACCAGGATCTACGCGCGCCTCTAACACGAAATTTCGCCGGCCGCGCCGGTGGACGGTCCCTACCAGGATCTACGCGCGCATCTAGCACGAAATTTCGCCGGCGCCCCTCCCTCATCCGACTCCTCCGGCGTCCGTCTTTCCCCGCCAGGGAAGGCGTTTTCCCATCAACGCCCTTGCCATCCGAAGGCGTTCTCCCCGGCCATTCGCCTGGACGGCTCGCTCAGGCCGTGGTAGAAAGAAGTGGACGTTTGAACCGAGGCGAGGTTCGGGAGCCTTCGTCATGAGCACGGCCGAGCCCGGCCCTCGCATCCCGGAGACGGTGGCCCTCGCGGATCCACCGTTCTGGGACGCCTACGACCCGAAGTTCCCCGACGGCGACGGCAAGCCCATGGCCGACAGCCAGGAACAGTACCTCGGGATGGTGACCATCGCCGAGGGCCTGGACGCGATGTTCGCCGACCGGATGGACGTCCTGGTGGCCTGCGACCTGCTCTGGTACTGGGACCCGGACGACCCCCGGAAGTGCGCCGCGCCGGACGTCTTCGTGGCCCTCGGCCGGCCGAAGGCGCTGCGGAGATCGTACAAGGAGTGGCTGGAAGGCCGCCCTCCCCAGGTCGTCTTCGAGATCCACTCGTATCACAACCGGGCCTCGGAGAAGCGGAGGAAGCTGGCCCTCTACGACGCGCGGGGCGTCGAGGAGTATTACTACTACCCGAAGACCGGTCGGTTCGACGGCTGGCTCCGCGGCCCCGGCGGCCTGGCGCCGATCCCCAACGCCGACGGCTGGACCAGCCCGAACCTCGGCGTGACCTTCGAGGCCCCCCCGAAGGAGCACGCCCTGGTCGTCCGCACCCCCTCCGGCGAGGCGTTCCAGCACGTCCAGGACATCATCAAGGACCGCAAGGCCGCCCGCCGCGTCGCGAAGATCGAGCGCCGACGCCGGAAGGAGGAGCAGCGGCGGCGCGAGGAGTCCGACCGACGGGCGCTGGAGGAGCGGCTTCGCCGCGAGCAGGCCGAGCGCCTGGCCCGCGAGGAGCGCGAGCGGGCCGATCGACTGGCGGCGAGACTTCGCGAGCTGGGGGTGGATCCGGACTGATCGACGGCCGTAGGGCACTGGACGGCCGGCGCGGGAATCCCTACCCTAGAGGTTCCCTCGGGCCTTCCGGGGCGGTCGGGCCGGCCTTATCTCGGCGGCGAGGCCGTTCATTCGGCGGTATTGCGCTTGTTATGGCGTTTTCGGCCTCGGACGTAACCCAGACGGAACGGCGAACTCGTCCATGCACAAAGGCATCGGTGTCAGTCCCGGCGTCGTGGTGGGGGTCGCTTATCGCGTCGAGTCGGTGCTCGGCTCGGGCGAGCCGCAGACGCTGGAGGATCCGGCGCAGGCGCCGGCCGAGGTCGCGCGGTTCGACCGGGCCGTGGAGGAGACGACGGCCGAGTTGGAGACGTTCGTCCAGCGGATCGCGCTGGAGCTGGGGACCTCGGCGGCCGACATCTTCAAGTCGCACCTCCAGATCGTCAACGACCCGGAGCTGACGGCGCGGGTCCACGCGGCGATCGAGAAGCAGCGGCTGACCGCGCTCTCGGCCCTCCAGGTGGTCATGAACGCCTACGCCGCCCAGTTCGCGCGGATCGACCACGACTACTTCCGCGAGCGCGTGACCGACGTCCGCGACGTCATGACCCGGATCGGCTCGCACCTGAGCCGGAAGCCGGGCTCGCCCGAGGACGGCAACGGGGCCATCGACTCGCACGACGGCGAGGAGCCGGTGATCCTGGTGGCGCACGAGATCCTCCCCAGCCAGGCGATGAGCCTGGGGGACCTCCCCATCGCCGGCATCGTCACCGAGATCGGCGGCTCCACCAGCCACGCCGCCATCCTGGCCCGCAGCCGGGGCATCCCGGCCGTCTCCGGGGTCGAGGGGATCATGGACGACGTGGTGGCCGGCGACCTCATGGTCGTCGACGGCCGCGAGGGCCACGTCATCGTCCGCCCCGACCGCGAGGCCACCGCCGCCTATCGCAAGGTCCAGCGCGAGTTCTTCCACTACAAGGACAGCCTGATCGCCAACCGGGACCAGCCCGCGGTGAGCTGCGACGGCACCCAGGTGGAGCTGCTGGCCAACATCAACAACCTGGCCGACGCCCACGCCGCCGACACCGTCGGGGCCACCGGCGTCGGCCTGTTCCGCACCGAGTACCTCTTCCTCACCCATCACGACGTCCCGGGCGAGGAGGAGCAGTACGAGTATTACCGCCAGATCGTCCTGAACTCCCCCGGCAAGACGGCCGTGATCCGGACCCTGGACCTCGGCGGCGACAAGACGGTCCCCTACCTCGGCCGCCGCAACGAGCCCAACCCGTTCATGGGCTGGCGGTCGGTCCGCATCTTCTTCGAGAACCCCAAGCTCCTCGTCACTCAGATCCGCGCCATCCTCCGCGCCGGGCGGCACGGGAAGATCTCCATGCTCTTCCCCATGATCACCACCGTCGAGGAGCTGCGCCGGCTCAACGCGATGGTGAAGGAGGCCAAGGCCAACCTCAAGCGCGAGGGGGTCCCCTTCGCCGAGGACGTCAAGACCGGCGTGATGGTGGAGGTCCCCGCCGCCGCCGTCTGCATCGACGCCCTGCTGCGCGAGACGGATTTCATCTCGATCGGCTCCAACGACCTGATCCAGTACCTCGTCGCCGCCGACCGCGACAACCCCAAGGTCGCGCACCTCTGCGAGCCGCTGAGCCCCTCCATCTTCCGCGTCATCCACATGGTCCTGGAGGCGTGCCAGCGCACCGGGACGCCCGTCACCGTCTGCGGCGAGATGGCCGGCCAGGCGCGCTCGGCGCTGGTCCTCTTCGGCATGGGCCTGCGCCGCTTCAGCATGAGCCCGGCCTTCATCCCGCAGGTGAAAGCCCTGCTCGCCTCCGTGACCACCGCCCAGGCCGAGCGGTTCGCCCACCACGTCCTCCAGCTCTCCACCAGCGAGGAGATCCGGGCGTACCTCTCCGACCGGCTCCGCGAGGTCTCCAGCATGCTGGAGGCGATCGACTACGCCTGAGCCTCGCCCGCGACCCGGCCCAGCCGCCGGGCGATGGAGAAGCAGGCGATCGGGGCCAGGTTCACCAGCGGCAGCGCCAGCGAGCCGCGGTATCCGATCGCCAGGAAGAACGCGGCCGTGGCCGCGACGGTGGCGACCGCGCCCGGGCCCTCCCGGACGATCATCAGGGCCAGCCCGACAAGCATCGCCAGGTGCAACGCCTGGGCGAGCCAGACCGCCGGCGGGGGCCAGCCGGCCTCCGGGGCGAGGAACCACTCGCCCAGGTGCTCCAGGAAGAAGATCCCCCAGAACGCGAACAGCAGGGCCGCCAGGCCCCGCCCCAGCCAGGTGAACACCCAGCCCGCATCGGTCGACGTCGCCCGCATGTTCGGACTCCCGGTCTCGGCGGATCCGTCCGCCTCCATCCCGCCCATGTTCGAATCGCCGCCGGGCGTGCCACCGTGCGCCCCTTGAGCCGCCCCGGCCGCCGTGCTACAACGTCGGACGGATGTCGTCGCCCGCAGCCCCCGGAGAATCCCCCCGATGCGCCTCGCCCTCGCCGCCGCCCTGATCGGACTCGCCCTGACGCTCGCCGCCTCCGCCCGCGACGCGAAGCCCGCCCGCGTCTTCGAGCTGCGCACCTACCACACCCCCGACGGCAAGCTCGTCGACCTCCACAGGCGGTTCCGCGACCACACCTGCGCCCTGCTGACCAGGCACGGCGCGGAGCTGGTGGGCTTCTGGACGCCGACCGACGAGAAGGACGGCAAGGACAAGACGCTCGTCTACCTCGTCGCCTACCCCGATCGCGACGCGGCGACCAGGACGTGGCAGTCCTTCCGCGACGACCCCGCGTGGAAGAAGGCCAAGGCCGAGAGCGAGTCGAACGGCCCCCTCACCGAGAAGGTGGAATCCGTCTTCCTCGAACCG